>CAYWHA010000034.1:0-57646 GCA_964457555.1 uncultured Solibacteraceae bacterium | reverse complement strand
GCAAATGCAGGTAGACCGGAAGCGCCAGCCCCGCCAGGCCGGCCAGGAACCAGGGCGCGAACAGTCCCATTTAATCGCGCCCTCCGCGCAGCGTCAGGTATTCGCGCAGTGCGTCGTCAAGCGGCCGGTCCGTCATGAGCAGGTAGTAACCCAAGCCCGCCGCCTGCGCGCGGTCGCGCAAGTCGGCAAGATGCGTGTCGATCTTCTCCCGGTACTCCTTCTTGGTGTAATCGGGCGTGACCTCAAGCTGCTCCTTGGTCTCCATATCCACCAGAATGGACGGGCCGTTCAAGTCCGGCCGCACATCCTTCGGGTCGAGCACGTGGAACAAGACCACCTCGTTGCCGCGGAAGCGCAGCGGCTCAATGGTGCGTACAATGCTCTCGGGCGACTCCCAAAAGTCGGAGACAATCAGCACCATGCCGCGCCGCTTCAGGAACTCCTGGAAGTACCGCATGGGCTTCGCGAAATCCGTGCGGGCGCGGGCTTCGGCCTGCTCCAGCCCGGCCAGCAAACGGTGCAACTGGCCCTGCCGGGTGGAAGGGCGTATATAATTGCGGACCTCGTCGTCAAACGTAAGCAGCCCGGCGGCGTCGCGCTGCCCGTGGATCGCCAAATAAAACAGCGATGCGACCAGATACCGCGCGTAGTCCATCTTGTTGATGCCATGCGAGCCGAACTGCATGGAGTTGCTGGCGTCCAACAGAACCGTCAACCAGCCATTGGTCTCGCCGCGAAAGCGCTTGAGATAAGCTCGCTCGGTGCGGGCATACACGTTCCAATCGACGTGCCGCAGATCGTCGCCAGGAGCATAAGCGCGATATTCGACAAACTCCTCGCTGAAGCCAAAGTCGGGCGAGCGGTGCAGGCCGGAAATAAACCCATCGACCACAGTCTTGGCAACCAGGTCAAGCCCGGAAATGGAAGCGAGCGTGGCGGGATCGAGGAATCGTTGCAGCATCTAAACAATCCCCCACTTCCGCCGCAGCCACCACTCGGAAAAACGCAGCGTCAGCAGCACCAGGAACACCAGCGGCAAATTCCACAGATCTTTGGTCTCGCGCATGGTCACGCCGGCCTCCGAAAACGGAATCGCGCCGGCGAGTTTCCCCAAATCGGCGGACTTCCAATATTGTCCGCCGGTCTGCGTGGCGAGGCGTTCCAGGAGTTCGCGGTTCTGTTCCGTATGGAAATTCTCCGCCACGCCGTCCATGCGCTGAAAAGTCAGCACGTCGCGGCCCAATTCCTTGACTGTGCCGGTGCCGGGATCGGCGCGCTGGGCCGTCACCTCGGTCAAATAGGCGCCGGCCTTGGGAGCGGACCACGCGGCTTGGAACTGGCCGGGACTGTCGGGCGTGGGCGTCATCTCCACCAGCGCGCTGACGCCGCTCGGTCCCAGAATATGCGCTTCCACCTTGGCGTCGGGAGCCGGGTTGTACTGTGGATCGCGAACCTCGGCGGTAAGAGTCACCGCGCCGTTATCGAGCAGCATCTGAGCGGGCACCGACGCCGCGACGTGGCCCGGAGTATCCGACGCCAGCCACCGCAGCAACTGCTGCCAGAACAAATCGTGGGCCGTATCGCCCAGCGGCGAACTCATCTGCCAGCGCCAACTGCCGCCGGTAGCCATAATCGCGGTACGGCCGCGGCCGAAGTTCTCCGTAATCAGCAGGGGCAGCGTTCGGCCTTCCGGCGTGATCATGTTGGCCAGGACCGCCGCGCCCGGTTTGGGAATGCCGGGGTCTTCGTAGTCCATCAGGTAGGGCAACTTCTTCCACTTGGCGGCGTTCGCCGCGGGGTCGTCCACCAGGCGGGTGATGATGCTGTCCATGCCGGCCGGCGCCAGCTCGGCCGTGGTATGCGTGGTTCCATTCTTCGGGTCCTGCTCGCGGTGAAACGTGCCGGCCTGGGTGGGCAGCGTGGTTGGCATCAGGTCGGTGAGCTTCGAGGCGTTCCAGCCGCCGTCCGCCAGCGCGAACTGACCGCCCAGCAGCAGCAGTCCGCCGCCGCGCCGGTCCACGAATTCGCGAATCAACTCCTGCTGCCCGGCAGTGAAATAGCCGGCTTCCACCGACCCTATGATCAGCCCCTGATACGCGAAAAGGTCCTCCGCGCGCGAAGGAAAACCATCGGCCAGTTCCTTCGGATCGGAGATCCCCTGCCGGTAGAGCTTATTCTCGCTGGTGCGGTCGATGGAGACAATCTGCACCATGCGGTCGTCCTCTTCCGCCTGGCGGATGAACTTGTACTCCCAACGCGGCTCACCCTCCATATAAAGGATGCGGCGCGCATCGGAGCCCGCATTCACCACGCGCGTCACCGTATTGTTGGCCGTGTTCTGCTCGCCGGGAAGTGGCGCAGCCGCAATCTGCAGCGTTCTGGCGCCGGCGCTGCCGATATCGAACATCAGAGTCTCAGTCTGAAGGTTGCCCTCCGTCCCGAGGGCGACGGTGCGCGAAGCCAGCAGCTTCGCTTGGCCGGAGCTTACGTCGCAAACCGTCAGGTCGATCTTGGCGCCGGCGTATCCGCGCTGGTGGAAGGTGATCTTGGCCGCCAGGCGGGAGCCGGCCAGCGCACGCGGAGCCACCACCGCGTCATCGATCTCTACGTCATGCTGGGCGCGCTCGCGTCCGAAGCCTACCGTGTGAACCGGAATGTGCCGCGCGCGCAAGGCGTTGATGGCGTCCGCGCCAATGCCGCCGGCGTTATCGTCGCCATCGCTGAGCAGCACCACGGCGCCGATGGGCAGGTCGGAAGTCTCCTCGCTCAACTGCTTCAGGCTGTCGCCGATGCGGGTCGAGGGCGCGTTGGGCGCCAGGTCCTTGAGGCTGTCGATACGCGCCGGCACGTCGTCCATGCGATACAGGCGCGTCTGAAAGGAACGGTCCAGGCTGGCCAGTACGCCGCCCTGAAGCGCCTTGACGGCTTGGGCTTGGCGCGTGGCGCCGTCCTCGGTGAGCGCCATGCTGCGCGAATCGTCCACCAGGATGGCGATGATGTTCTGCTGCGGCTTCAACTCGGCCACGGTGATAGCGGGCTGCCACAGCAGGAGCAGCAGCAACGAGGCCAGAAGCGTCTGCAGGCCCCAGATTACCCAGGCCCGCCAGCTCCGCATGACCGGCGCGGCCCGCGCCAGCCGGGAGCGGATCAGCCAGGCCAGCCCGGCCGCCGCGGCCACGATCAGCAGCGCGAGCATCCACTTCGGCCATGCCCCCAAAAGAGCGAAGTGACCGCGTGCGTACGCCGAATGCGGATACTTGAAGAGGAATTCGAACATTGGCTTGGGCCGCTCGTGGACCTAGTGGGTCATGGCGTAGGTGATGTAGTTGAGGACGATGCGAAACGCAAGTCCGGAGAATTTCTCAGGGTACTGCGGGCTGTCGGCCCACTCCCAGGCGTCGCCCAGATGCATGTTGGCGCAGATGGCCACCATGATGCGCCCGTGGCTGTTGCGTATGGCGCGCCATTTGGGCACGTAGCCGTCCTTCTCGTAGGTCCGGCCGGTGTTGACGTAGACTTCGCTGGGAATCTGAAACTTCTCGTCGATGTCGTACAGCACGTGGTAGATCTCGTCGGCATCCTGAAGATCCTCGACGGGCATATCGGGCAGCACCATCCTCATGCCGGCCATGAAATGCTCCCAGTCGTCGGTGCCGTGGAAATCGTCCACCATCAGGAAGCCGCCCTTATAGAGGTAGTCGTGCAGGCGCTTGGCTTCCTCTTCGGTGAAGGTCCAGTTGTTCACCGAGACGGCGTAGATCCAGGGATAGTCGTAGAGGTGGTCGCTGTCCATATCGACCACGTTTAAGGGCGAGGGAGAGTTGATGCGGGTCAGGCGCCGCAGGGCGATCAGGCAATCGTTGTCAGCCTTGGGATAATCCCGCGACCAACCGCCGCCAAAACCGCGAAACCCGTAGCTGCTGCCGCCGGCATAGCTGGAGGTGTATTGGAGCCGGCTCCAATAAAACTCGGAGGGCACGCTCGGCTCGTTCGAGTAGTTGTACCGGTCGCGCCCATACCCTCCGTAACCGCCGCCGAATCCCCCGCCCCGTTGAAATGCGAACAGGGCGATGCTGAGCGAAAACAGAAGGGGAAGGGCGGTGACGCGCCGCGCCAGCTTCATAGAGTTACCCAGTGTTAATTGAAGGATAGCAGATGCGCCGGGGCGCCGCTGCCGCGAAGTGTCCTATATGGCACTACTCTTGCGACGGAGGGCGTTGCGGAATTCGACAGGTGGTGTGGCGCGGGTACTCAATCGGGCATCAGCAGCGGGATGACCTTGTTGCCATGCCGCCGGTAAATGCGGAAATCCGAATCCAGCGTGAAGACCTCTCCCGATAGATGGATCTCCGAGAGGCGAACCAGGCAGGCGTCCGCCAATGACATGGGCCGGTTGCAATAGCGGCGCATCAGAGCGCGCAGATCGGCCTGCTCCTCCTGCACGGAGAGCGCGACACGGATCGCTCCCCGTTCCAATAGGGCGAATACGCCGTCCGCGTCGCCGCCCTCGCGCTTCAGAAGAAAGGCTGCCTCCGTAAGGACCGGCTCACACGTCAGGAGCGGCGGGCGCAGCCGCTTCCATTGTTCGACAGTCCAATCGTGGCGTCTCAGTCCGGAAGCGAGGAAGCTCACGAGCGGGCCGGTGTCCAGCAGGCATGGGCCTTTCGTCACTGGCCAAAGCCATCCATATACCTTGGATTCTCGGCCAAGTCCTCCGGCAGGCCCTCGACGGAACCGGCAAGGTCGCGGGCCAGGTCGTAGCACGACGGCGCCGCGGCGCGCGATTTCGCTCCGAGAGAACCCTCCAGGCTATCCCGGACGAGCTGGGATTTCGTCACCCGCCTCAGCTTCGCCTCGCTTTCGAGCTGAGCCAAAAGACCGTCAGGCAATTTCAATGAAATCGTCCGCATCACCGTATGGTAATACGCGCCGATCTGCCGCGCAATACCGCTGCGGCGCCCCGCTGCGGTAACATGGTCGAAGGCCCATGCAACGGCGCGACTTCCTCAAGATTGCCGGTTTGACGGCCTCCGGCAGCCGGCTGTTGGGCCAGGAGATGCAGCACCAGTCCTTTCTGGCGCCGGCCGGGTCCGAAGACGTCGCCAAGACCGAGTTCACGCTGCGAATCGCGCCGGTCACGGTGGAACTGGCGCCCAATCGCATTCTTAGCACCACAGGGTATAACGGAACCTCGCCGGGGCCGCGGTTGCGGATGAAGGAGGGCGTGCCGGTCACGGTGAACGCAATCAATGACACGGACGTGCCGGAGTACGTGCATTTTCACGGTCTCCTGATTCCCTCCGACGTGGACGGATCGGAGGAAGAAGGCACTCCGCTGGTGCCTCCGCACGGAAGCCGCAGCTATCGCTTCACGCCCACGCCGGCCGGAACCCGCTGGTACCACACGCACGCGATGTCAATGGAGGATCTGCACCGCGGCACCTTCACCGGACAGTTCGGCTTCCTGATTGTCGAGGGCGCGAGCGACCCCGGCCACTACGATCAGGAACACTACCTGGCGCTGCGCGACTGGGAGCCGTATTTCACCAACCAGTTGATGGATACCGACGATCTTGACGCCACGTGGCCGCAGCCGGAACGACCCGCGACGATGGATACGCGGCCGGCGGGCCTGGAAGTGACGGCCGATATTTACTCCATCAACGACAAGGCGCTCGGCGCCGGCGAGCCGATCCGCGTGCGTCCCGGCGAGCGCGTGATGTTCCATTTTCTGAACGCCAGCGCCATTGAGAACCGCCATCTGGCGCTGCCCGGCCACCGCTTCAACGTGACGGCGCTCGATGGAAACGCCGTGCCCACGCCGGCCGCCGCGGACGTGCTGATGCTGGGTCCGGGCGAGCGCATCGATGCGTGGGTGGAGATGAACCAGCCCGGGGTTTGGGTGCTGGGCGCGCCCGAAGACCCGGTGCGCGAAGGGGGATTGGGCATTGTCGTCGAATACGCCAATCAACACCGCACGCCGCAGTGGACGCCGCCGCCCAAATCGGTTTGGGACTATACGATTTTCGGCAAACCGCCGACGCAACCGGCACCCACCGAACGATTGGACATGCTGTTTGAGAAGATTCCGCGAGGCGCCGGCAAGTTCAACAGCTTCACGGTAAACGGCAAGCCGTATCCCCACGAGCAGGAGTTCGTGCTCAAGCAGGGCACGCGCTACCGGCTGACCTTTCATAACCGCACCGACGATGCGCATCCGCTGCACCTGCATCGCCACCAACTGGAGATCGCGGAGATTTATGGCAAGCCCACCTCGGGCGTGATCAAGGACACGGTGGTGGCGCCCACCTACGGCCGCGTCATCGTGGATTTCACCGCCGGCCAGCCGGGGCCGACGCTATTCCATTGCCACATCCAGCACCACATGGATTACGGATTCAAGGCGTTGCTGCGCTACGGGTGAGGAAGAAAGGGGGCATGGCCGTGCCAATCATACTGAAGGACAAGACGAAGGAACTGATCCCCGCCCAGCGCAAGAAGGTCGAGGCCTGCGCCGCTCGGTTGATTGCGGAAGAAGTGACCCGGCGCGAACTGCCGCACGCACAGCGCGACCGCCGCGCAGAACGTCCCTGAGGAGTCTGCCCTAGAGGTGCGAAGCGGAACCGCGAGGATCAAGGAAGGGTTGAGGGTGGTATCAGTGGTTCCAAAACACGCCTAAGGTAAGCCTCGGTGATCGTGGCCGATTCCAAAACGGTTTGGCCGTTCTGTTCGATCTCGCGTACTGCTTCCTCTATTTCCGCATCTGAAACACCGGCGCTCTTCAAGTAGTCCAGCAACTCACAAGTCGAGCATGTTGACCGTAGAGGCATCCCATCGTCCAACGACACAATTGGCGGGTGCTGCAACGTATTTGTATGCGTGAAATTAAGGCGGACTTCAATCTTGAGCTTCATCGTCTCTATCATCTGGCTGAGGGTCACATCACTGGCGAGGTTGAGCGGAACCTGCAAGCTGCCTTCGCAGACCCGACACCGCGGCGTCTATCAGTGCCTGCGAAGCTCCGCTGAACCTCATGACACATACTCGAAGACCGAGAACAACAGGAATGAGCGTATTCTCCGGGCTGTCGTAGAATTGATCGAGTCCCTTTGCGAATTCGGCAACAGTGTAGCGACCGGGGAGATACTCCGTTTCGTCCGGTGGTCTGGTGGCGAGCAGGATGTCCTTTATGCCAGTCAGGTAGGCAGTCTTGGCATCGGAGTCGAGTGAGAGCCACAGCCTGCCGTTGCTCATTCCCGCGGTGAATGCCGACTGGGAACAGGCAAGATAGGGGAAAACAAGCAACGAAATTAGTAGAAGACGCATCTTTATGAACCTTCCCTGCCGAATTCTACCACCCGTCCGCTCCCAGCCTGCCCCGCGCGGACCGATCTCGCGGCTCCGATGCGGACGACCCGCCCCATTGCTGGCCTAATTCGGCCAATACCGGTTTCGGCTTCTGCGATCCGATTCCGCGCCCATGCGACGACCGGCGATTCAAACGATGGTGACTTTGCGTGCTATGCGCCCTCTTGGGCTGCGGACCTCGCCAGCTCAGGGTAGTGCCTCGCGACGAAGTATGGGTTCTCGACCTGGTCGAACTCAAACCGTAGAGTCTTCGCCTCAAACAGGCAACGACTAATAAGTTCTGCCGAGCTTACGTCAAACAGCGCTATGTTCTTTCCGCGCTCATCGAGCAAACTCTTATACACGATGCCGTCATATTTGCGCCCACGGAATGTTTCGGCCAGTATTTGCGTCGGGAGGTAGTCCGAATTCGGGTCATCAACGTCTACTGGCTCCGAAAAGGCATATGCGATGTCGCCCCACACGCCTGCTTCCTTGTCAGCGGCGCTCGGCTCCCTTGGTTGCACCCGGGCATTCAGGTCGATAATCTGGAACTGCCAGCTTCTTTTCTGGTCAGCCGAACAATCCACAACGACGCAATCCCGCATCAGCTTGAATTCTGCCAGCGAAATACGAGACCCCACCCACGGGCGCACCTCAGCCATCGCCGTGTTCCGATTCGATGCCAGGTAGAGGGACGGGATTTTGCTCGGGTTAACCCGCCCGTCACCGACGAGCGCCGCCTTTGGCACCATTCGCTCCGGCCCTAAGGCGGTTTCGACTTCGAACTCATCCTCTTCTCCTCGTCGCTCCGTCCTCCAGGTGAATCCGCGTTGCGCCCGAAACAGGATCTGACCCTTGGGGATTGTTCTCAAGCGTAGCGTGCTAGTCTCAAGGACGACCTTCAGGAAATCTTGGGTCTGTTCATCGTGTACAAATCGTGCCTTCCATCGCACGCTCTTTTCGAAGGCGTAGTAGCTGTCGAGCGACGCAAATTCCGCCATGCCCTTATCGTAAGCTCGCCCGACGTCGGAGTAAAGCGAGGAGCCCAGATCCAGTTGCCCCGCATCCATGGACGGCGGACGTGCTGTCCCCAACTCGGAGAAGTGATGGTTTAAGGGCTGTGAGTTGTCCGGCATTGCCGAAGACGATCCGAGGCCAAAGCCGACAAGGCGGAGGCGGGTCGCCTGAGATTTGAGCGCCGAGCGGTCCGACGATGCGGATTCATAGGGATGCCGCGCCAGACGTTCTCAGGCGTGCAACAACTGTGGGTACTTGGCTGCTACGGTGAGGATCAATTCACCGAACAGGGTGTTGGCCCAGGCGAACCACTTTCGCGTAAAACGGGTTGCGTCGTTGCGGTCGAAGGCTTCGTGCATAAAGCCCGTGCCGGCGTGGGTGGCCTTCAAGGTTGCCAGGCATGCGGCGATCTCCTTCTCATCGGTGCTGGTCAGCGCGCGGCCGATGATGCCCAGGGGCCAAATCATCCCCAGGCCGGCGTGGGGACTGCCCAGGCCCTCGGCGGCCGAGCCGCGATAGAAGAACGGATTGTCCTCGCTGAGCGAGAAAGCCCGCGTGTTGCGGTAGACCGGATCGGTTGCGGCCACGCTTCCCAAATACGGCATCGCCAGGAGTCCCGGCATCCCGGCGTCGTCCATCAGGAGCGCGCTGCCGTAGGCATCCACTTCAAAGGCGTAAATCTGGCCTCGCGTCGGATGGGTCGCCTTGCCATACCGAGACAACGCCTCCTGCACCTCGGCGGCGAAGTCGCCGCACTGTTGCGCAAAGGCGGGGTTGCTGAGCACTGTGGCGTGGATCTCCTGCAACTGGCGCAGTGCGGTGACGGCGAAGAAGTTCGAAGGAATCAGGAAGGGGAAGATGCAGGCATCGTCGGAGGGGCGGAAGCCGGAATGGATCAAGCCACAGGGTCGCGCCGGATTTCCGTAGCCGTTATTGGGCAGCGAATCGCTGGCGACGGCCGAGCTGCGCTGGAATGAGTACGGCCCAGGACCGTGCATCCGCTGCTGCTCGCGGAAGGTCTGTACGATGAGGGAGGCGGCGCGCCTCCATGCCTCGTCAAAGCATGACGCGTCGCCCGTGGCCTTCCAGTAACCATGAGCCAGGCGGACGGTGAAGCAGAGAGAATCGATCTCCCACTTGCGCTCATGCAATTCGGGCTTCATGAGCGTCAGGTCCTTGGCCCAGGGGCTGCCGGTGGGACCGTAGTTGAAAGCGTTGGCGTAGGGATCGATCAGCACGCAGCGGGTCTGGCGGTTGATGACGCCGGCCAACATGCGCTGGAGCTTGGGGTCCTCTTTCACCAAGGGTAGATAGGGCCACACCTGGGCTGTGGAATCGCGCAGCCACATGGCGTCGATGTCGCCGGTGATGACGAACGTGTCCGGCTTGCCATCGAGTTCCCCGGTGCGGACGGTGGTGTCGAGGGTATTCGGGAAACAGTTCTCGAACATCCACGCCAGCTCCGGGTCCCGGATGGTTCGCTTCATTTCCTCGATGCGATTCTCTACCGCGGGGCTGGTGAACTTGCGCTGGGCCAACGGAGGGCGGCGGCTGGTGAACTCGGTATCCGCAGACAAGCGGGTGGATTGGAAGGCCAGCGCGGCGGTCGAGGCGAGAAATCCGCGGCGAGTAGTCATGGGGATCACGATAGAACCGCAATTGGGAATGCTGTGAGTCGCTGCATCAGTCCGAAAGTAACACGGGGTCTTGGGGCGGGGCAATTGGTGCGGGTGCGGTGCGGTGCGGAAGTATCGAAGAAGCAACCGAGATTCGCCCCGGCCTTCGAAAAGTCGGCTCGACAGCCGACTCTGCAAGCCTGGCGGCTTGCGCCACGGGTTGGAATCCCCGTTCCGCCCTACATGGGGGGATGGTTGGGGATGGAATCGGCGGCGGTGACAAAGGCGCGGTATTCCACTTTGACGGACTTCTTGGCGGGTATCCAGCGGAAGGCGGGGGCGCCGAAGAGGCTGCCGCGCGCGATCATTTCCCTGCGCGTCTCCGGCATTGGCGATACGCCAAACTCCATTCCGCGCGCGATGGTCACTCCGTTCCACGGGGACGCGGTGCGCGCGCGGTTTTCCTCCCAAATACCGAGCCACGGGAAGTCGGCCCGGTTCCAAACGTAGCCAACAAGCGTCTTCGATTTGGGAGACCAGGCCATGAAGAACGCATCATCCTGGCTGGGGTCCATTAGATGGGCCGAGTACGCGCCGGACACGGGCAGATCGACAAACGTCCGCATATCGACGACTCCGCCGGTGGCGCACGGAACGAAAGGCCAGTCGAATTCGGCGCCGATCTGCATGTAGCCTTTGCCCGCGGCGAAATCGGACTCAAATACCTTGGAGCGCGTGGCCGAAACGCGAAACTCCGTAACGCCGGGTTCGACGAACGGGGCGGCGAGGCTGACGTGCTGAGTCCAGGCGATTGGCGCATCCCACGCACTCAGGTTCTCCACGCGCTCAGCGATCTGGACGACCGTTGGAGATACAAAACGGATGGTTCGTTCGAAGCGAAGCTGCGCTTCGGGAAAACATGCGGTGGAAGTGAGGACTCCGTCCCGAAAAGAACAATCGTACGGCGCCACGGAGCTTTCGCCATGCGTGGTCATCCCGGCGGCCGATTCCTCTTCGGACGGGCCGCCGAAGAGGCCCAGGCAGAGGTTGTGGCCCATAATGCCCGCCAGCAATTTGGCGTCAGGTCCCGAGCCGAACTCCGGGCACGCGTCCGGGGACCAGGCGGAAGGCTCAACCGACGGCCAGTGCGGCGTCCAAAGGGGGTTTACGCCGGATGGTTTGTGCAGGAGCTCCGCTATGTGTCCACCTTCCACGAGCACGGTGACACGGACGGTGTCACTTTCGATTTGGATGGCTTTTCGGTTTCGGTAGGAGATTATGTTGAGCATGGCGTTTTCCGGCTCCTGGTGACATTTTAGGTTACCTACGGGCCGGGGCGGAAAGAAGAAGGCGAATATGATCGCGCCGGTGACCGCTCTCTTACGTTCGCGGCTCGGTTTGAAGCGGTTGTGTTCCGACGCGGTTGTGTTCCGATGCGGTCGTGTTTGAAGCGGTCGTGTCGAAACAGTCGTGTCGAAACGGTCGTACCCGGCGAGCGGTGATTTTAGTATGATGGCGCAAGAACACCGTGAACGTGAGGAGTCCGATGAGCACACAAACGAGGACAGCTCTCAAGGTCAAACTCTACCGCTCCGATTTGCCGATTGTAGAGGACGGCGCGGCGGATTCGGTGCAAGCGGCGGCCGAAGCCGGCGGAGGCGTGCTTCGGTGCTTTCCCAGCTTCGTGGGACGAAAATTCTGCCTTCCGGGCAAGAACCTGGAACTGGCGGATGCGGATTATTTCCCAGAAGGCCCCGACGGCTGGGCAATTGACGAACGGTGGAACGGCAGCGCCATTCTGGCCGATACGGGGAACGGGATTCACGGCGAAGGGCTGTGCCACTTCCATCATCCGGATGGCTTCCTGATCCCCATGGACGCGGCGGTTCACGGCGCGCCGGACCTGATGGTGGGTCCGTTGTACCGCACGCTGGGAGGGACAGGGTTCTACAACAAAGAGTTCGACAACCTGTATCCGCTCGGGCACCACATGCATCTGTGGAAGCCCGAAGCTTATAACTTCAACGCATGGCGAAACAAGCGGTATAAGAACGATTGCCATACCTCGGTCGGGCTGATGGATTACTTCACGGAGGAGATGCTGGCGGACGCGGTGCGCGATTTCATCGCCGGCAGGGATAACCACCTTCGGAGCCACGCGCGCAACCTGCTGATCCGGATGGGAACCGGCTACTTCACCCCGACACGCATCCTGCACGGGCCGGCCGCGGTGAACACGGAGGAGCCGCAGAGGGACCGGGACGACTTCCGGTTCTACCAGAGTCACGTGCTGTGCCCGGGCGGCGAGGTGTTCCTGGGCCAGGAACTGCTGTACCGCCATTTGCCGGTAGGGATTGAGGGAGAGGACCGCGTCGGGCGGCTGGCGGCGGACATCGATTTCCGCAGTAACAAGGACCCGTTCATTGTGGAGAAGCACCTGCTGATGCCGGTAGTCGATGGGGAAGCGAGCCACGATGGCTTCCGCGACGAGTGGCGGGTTTACGGGAAGCCGAACGGAGACGAGTTATTCAGCCTGCGCCAGTTCGAGCTGGCGCCCGGAGCGGAGACCGTGCTGAGGGGGCCGGCCGCGCTGTGCATCATTCACTTCAGCCACGGATGCGGTACGCTCGCGAAGCACAAGGTGGAAGTCAAGTCGGGGATTCAGTTGGGCGAGCCGCTGGACGATGAGTTCGTGATTCCATACGCGGCGGCGAAGGGCGGCGGGATCAAGATGGTGAATACGAGTGACAGGGAACCGCTGGTGGGGACACGGTGCTGGGGCCCGGAAGCATGGGGACATAAGATGCCCAAGGCGCCTTTTGAGACTTGGGGGGATTAAGCCGCTATCTTACGTTCGCGGCTCGGTTCGGAGTGTTGCTCGGGACCGAGAGATCGGAAGAAGGCAGGCGGGGCAAGAAGGCAGACCAGGAGGTCCGCCCCACGAAGAAATGGCTAGTAAGTCGATCGGCGTCGGACTTATCGGGTGCGGCTTTATGGGACGCACGCATTCCAACGCTTACCTGCGTTTGCATAACTTCTTTCCGGTAGAACACCGGCCCGTGCTCCGTGCTGTCTGCAACGCCAACCGGCAGAAAGCGGAACAGTGGGTGGACATTTGGGGATATGAGCGCGCCGAGTCCGACTGGCGGAAACTGCTCGACGCGAAAGACATCGACCTGATCGACATTTGCGTCCCCAACGTCGCGCACAAGGAGATCGCGGTGGCGGCGGCCAAGGCCGGTAAGATGATCCTCTGTGAGAAGCCCCTGGCCATGAACGCAGCCGAAGGCGAGGAGATGGTACGCGCGGTGGAGGCGGCCAAAGTTGCGAACATGATCTCATTCAACTACCGGCGAGTGCCCTCGATCGCGCTGGCGAAGCAGCTTGTCGACGAGGGCCGCATCGGACGGCCCTTCCATTACCGCGCCACGTACTTGCAGGACTGGACGATCTCCGCCGACGTGCCACAGGGCGGCGATGCGCTGTGGCGGCTGGACATCAAATCGGCCGGCAGCGGCGTGACGGGCGACCTGCTGGCGCACTCGATCGACACGGCGATGTGGATCAATGGGCCGATTGCGCGGGTGGTGGCGAAGACGGAGACGTTCATCAAGGAACGCAAGCACGTGGAAAGCGGGAAGATGGAGCCGGTGGGCATCGACGACGCGTGCATGTTCCTGGCGGTATTCGCGAACGGTTCCATGGGCACGTTCGAATCGTCGCGATATGCGCGGGGCCGAAAGAACTTCAACACGTTCGAGTTGAATGGAGCGGACGGCAGCGTGTACTTCGACCTGGAAGAACCGGAGTACCTGCAATATTTCGAATACAAGCAGTTGCAGTCGGGCAAGAAAGTGGAATCGCACACCGCGGGCTGGCGCAAGATTCACGTCACCAATTCGGAGCACCCATACATGAGCCGGTACTGGGTTCCGGGAACGTGCATCGGTTACGAGCACACGTTCTTGAACCAGCTTGCGGATTTCATCGGGGGAATCGAGAGCGGCGTTCCGGCCCAGCCGGACTTCCGTTGCGGGCTGCGGACGCAGTACGTGTGCGACGCCGTTCTGGAAAGCGCGCGCACGGGCGCGTGGGTGGACGTGCCGGCCGGGATGGCGTAGGCCTGAGGAGGAATTACCGATGAAGAGCACGCACGCCTATCCGTATCTGCACAACGCAATGTGGCCGGGGCTGGTGGGCAAGGGCGCGGCCGATTCGGAGCCGGCGATCGACCTGGATACGATGTTGAGGGTGACGGCCGCGGCGGAAGTGGACGGCGTGAAGTTCGACGGAGTGGACCTTTTCCTTTCGCTGCCTCACACGGACATCGATTCATCCGACGACGAGTTGAAGGCCCTGGCGGAGAAGCTCAATTCCAGGAACCTCCGAGCCGGCTCGCTGGTGGCGCCAGTGTGGGGCGGCACGGGTGGCGGGTCCGCGATGGGAGACGAATCCGCACGCGCTAAGTTTATCACTCAGGTGAAGAAGGCCTGCCGGATCGGAGGCAAGCTGCGGGACTTGGGCGTACGGAAATACGGAGTTATACGGATAGACTCAGCCTGTGGGGTGACGGAGTGGGCGAAAGACTGCGAGGCGAACACGAAGCGGATTGCGGAAACATTCCGCGAGGCTTGCCGGGTGGCCGAAGATTATGGCGAGCGGCTGGCGGCCGAAGGCGAGATCTGCTGGGGCGGCATGCATAGCTGGCGGAGGAATGTGCAGTTGCTGGAAATGGTGGGCCGGCCGAGGACGCTGGGGTATCAGGCGGACATGGCGCACGTCATGCTTTTCACCATGGGCTACAACGCGCCGGAAGACGCGCTGCTGCCGGCGGATTTCGACTGGACCCGAACCGGGGAACTGGCTGCCGCCTACGCCGAGGTGGCGAAGGCGCTGCGCCCGTGGACCATCGATTTCCATGTGGCGCAAAACGACGGCACGGTGAAGGGATCGGGATCGCACGATAAGACCGGGAGACACTGCCAGCCGGACGATGCCAACGGAAGGCTCGATGTGGTGCGCGATTCCGGCGCGTGGCTGCGTGGGGAGAATGGACAGCCCACGCGCGCGATGAGGCACGTCTGCTGGGACGGCTGCATGTTCCCGAACGCTGTCATGCTGGGCGGGCGGATCTGGAACGATGTACTGAGGATGATGATGGAGGTGCGGAAGGCGCACGGATGGGACTAGGTGATTGTCCAAGAACCAACAAGCAAGAAGAAGGCAGGCGGGCCCACAAGGACCGTGGGCGCCCCGGCCCGCCCTACTACGAGAGGAGCTTGCGCAAATTGTCGTAGCTGACCTTGCAATCGCCCAGAGCGTCCCGGGCGCCTTGGCCGGCGGTGTCCTGCTCGACAAAGAAGTGCTTCAGGCCGGAAAGCTCAGCCAGGGCGAAGACTGCCTTGTAGTCGACTTCGCCCTCGCCGAAGGCGGTGATCTGGCAGGCCCGCTGGCGCGCGGTGGGCGTTAGCGCGGGGTCCACCTGCTTGTACTTCGCGTCATGAGTTTGCCACAGCTCGAAGCGGGGATGCTTCTTAATCATCGCCAGGACGTCCTGCCCGCCCATGTACGCAAAGCCGACGTCAAGCTCCAGCGCTACGAGGCCGGGATCGGTTTCGGACAGGAAGAGGTCCCATTGCGTGGTCTTGCCGTCGTCCAATAGTTCGAACTCGGTGGCATGGTTGTCGTAGCGGTACTTCATGTCGAACTTCTTCAGGATGGCGCCATATTTGTTCATCTGGTCGCACTGGAGACGAACGGAATCGACGGTCAGCGGGGGACGCGGTTGCTGCTGCCCGCCGCCCTGGCGACCGGCTGCCGGCTGTCCGCCCGGTGCGCCCGGGCCCTGACCAGGCCCGCCTCCACGGCCCTGGCGCGGCGGAGTAATCTTCTCGTATCGGATCCCCATGAGCCTGTGGCCTTCAAGCTGCTTTTCCAGATCTGGGCCGTCGATGGCGCTCGCCAGCGAGCTGTACATTTTCAGCCCATACTTGTCGAGGAGCGCTTTGTATTGCTCCGGCTCGAGGTTGTTGTAGCCGGACGACGGCTCGATTTCGGTGTAGCCGAGGGCAGCCAACTGCGCCAAGGTTCCCTCGTAGTCCTTGGCGAGCGGCACACGTACGGTGTAGAGTTGGATCCCAATCTGGTTCTTCCAGTTCGGAGCGAGTTGCGCCATCAGGTTGCGGGCGGCGCCACCCAGCATCAGGCTGCCGGCCGCCGCCTTCAGGAAGGAGCGACGATCTGGCACTGGCGCATCGTCCATGATTTTCATTCGGGTTCCTCCATTCGATCGACACCACGATTCTTCAGGGTAACGCACCGACTGGCAGGTGAGTGGCAGGCGAAAGCACCTGCCCCACATCGCAGGCAGACAGCTCAATCCACGGGTTTGTGATAAATGTTTGGGGAAGAGGAAACATGAGGAAGAATACGGTCTCGAGGCGGGCGGTGTTGCAGGCGGCGGCTGCGATTCCCGCGGCGGCGCTGCTGGGCGATGCGGCGGCGGCGGACCCGCTTTACGCGGGATTTCAGGACCCGCCGATGTCGGCGCGGCCGTTCGTGAGGTGGTGGTGGAACGGCAACAAGCTGACGGCGGCTGAGATTGTGCGGGAGCTCGATCTGTTGAAGGCGGCGGGAATCGGCGGCGTGGAAATCAACCCGATCCGTTTCCCCAACCCGGACGATCCGCTCAATGTGCCGGCGCTCGAATGCTTCAGCGAGGCGTGGGCGCGGATGTACGAGGTGGCGGTCCGCGCGGCGAAGGAACGGGGGATGACGGCGGACAGCATTGTGGGTTCCGGCTGGCCCTTCGGCGGACGGTTTCTGGAACCGGAGGAGCGGACGCAGATCCTTTCGCTCGGCACGCGGCGCGTGCGGGGACCGGCCACCATCGCTCTGAGCGAGAGCGACCTCTTCAAGGAAACCGAGCTGAGGCTGACGGCGAAGAACGACGCGATCGACCGGCGGGTTCACCACCTGCGACTGGTCCCGGTGCAGATGAAGCAGTTTCAGCAGGGGACCGACGTCACGGAGCATTTCCAGAATGGGCAGTTGCGGTTGGACGTTCCCGATGGCGAGTATGCGCTCTACATTCTGGTGGTGCAGCGCGGGTTCGGGGCGGTGATCAACGGCGCGCCGGGAGCGGACGGTCCGGTGCTGAATCACTTCAATGCGCAGGCAGTGAGCAAGTATCTGGACCACGTTTCGAATTCGTTGGAGCCGGTGGTGGGACGGCTGGGCGAATGGTTTCGGGCGATGTTCTGCGACAGCATGGAACTGGAAGGCGCGAACTGGTGTTCGGACCTGCCGCAGGAATTCCGTGCGCGGCGCGGGTATGCGATTGAGACGTATCTGCCGTTTGTCCTGTTCAAGACCGCGGAGATGGGGAATGCGGTGGCGGACAAGGCGGCGGCGGAGCTGGGCGACGAGGCTCAGGCCGAGGTGGAGCGGGCGCGCTACGACTTCCTCACCACGCTGATCGAACTCTTCAACGACCGGTTTACGCGCACGTTCCGGACGTGGTGCAACGCGCACGGCGTGAAGGCGCGGGCGCAGGCATACGGCCCGGCGTACCATCCGCTGGAATCGAGCCTGCTGGTGGATATTGCGGAATGCGAGACCTGGATGAACCAGCAGATGCACATGCCTGCGCATCGGGCGCCGACGGGGATCAACAAATTCGTATCCTCGGCGGCGCGGTTTTCGGGGAAACGGCTGGTGAGCTGCGAGGAGTTGACGAACACCGGCATGGTTTTCAACGCGACGCTGGCGTCAATCAAGATTTGCGGCGATCAAAGCAATCTCTCGGGGGTGACGCATTCCATTTTCCACGGGTTCAATTACAGTCCCAAGGAAGCGGCGTTCCCGGGCTGGGTGCGATATGGGACGTTCTTCAACGAACGCAATCCGTGGTGGCCGTACGTGCGGAAATGGACGGACTACAAGGCGCGGATCTCGTCGGTATTCCAGAATTGCGACGCGCGCACGAACGTGGCCATCCTGCACCCGTTCCCGGACCTGTGGATGAAACACGGACTGCAACGCGATCCGTTCCCGGTGGTGAGAATGCCGGCGTACCAGTTTTCGCTTTGGGAGGCGGTACATCAGAGCGGCAGCGGGTGCGACTACGTGAGCGAGAGGCTGCTGGCGGAATCGAAGTCCGCGGCGGGGCGGCTGAACGTAAGCGGGCGCGGATACGATGCGGTTATTGTAATGGAAGCGGCGACGGTGGAACCGGCGACGGCGCAGGCTCTCGAACGATTCGCGGATGCGGGCGGAAAGATTATCTTTATCGGAAACGCTCCTTCGCGGTCGCCACGATTGCAGCAGGCGCAGAAGAATGACGCGGCGGTGCGCGCGGCTTCGGAGGGGATCTTGAAGAAACACGCGGCGCGGTGCGCGGTGGTGGAAGCGCCGGGTGAGGATTTGCTGGGATGGTACGCGGGCGTGGAGAGCCGCTTCGGCATCAAACCTTTCGTAAAGATCGAGAAACCACAAGTCAACTTGAGCCAGATCGCATTTACGCAGGGCGCGCGGCAGGTGTTCTTTTTCGTCAATTCCGGAATTGAGGGGACCGCTGAGACACTGGCGGAGTTCGATACGGGACGGAAGACGCCGTGGCAGTGGGATCCGGAAACCGGCGAACGCTTCGCCTACCCGTTTGAGGGCGCGCAGAACCGGTTGCGGCTGAGGATCGAACCGGAAGGAAGTTTGCTGCTGGTGTTCGAGCCAACGCTGACGGGAACGCCGCGAGTGGCGCCACGGCCCTCGGAGGACGGCGGTCTCGCACTGGCCGGGCCATGGCAACTTCGGCTGGAACATGTGTCCGGCGAGCGGAAAGAGATCACACTCGATCAGCTTGTCGACTTCAAGAACGACGAAAGCCTGCGACCGTTCGCGGGAGAAGCGGTGTACGAGAAATCGTTTGAGGGGAGAGGCGGGTTCCGTTTTCTCGATTTGGGCGCGGTTCAGGGAATCTCGGCGGTGACGCTCAATGGCGCGGAGCTGGGGATGAAGTGGTATGGGCGGCATTGCTACGATGTGGCAGACAAGCTGCGGAGCGGCCAGAACCAATTGACGGTGCGAGTGACAACGGTTCTGGGCAATTACTGTAAGTCACTGACGAGTAACCGGGTGGCGCAGCAGTGGGTGGGGCGGCAGGCGTGGCAATCGACGGGGATGATGGGGCCGGTGCGGCTGCTACGGGGGGTTTAGACGGAGGGCAAATGCAACGCAGAGACTTCTTCAAAGGGCTGCTGGCGACGCCAGTGATGTCCGCGGCGGCGGCGGATGAATGCACGGACCGGACGAAGGGCTTGCCTCCGCTGACGATCAAGGATGTCAAAGTCATCAGCACCAGCGGCGGAAGGAACTATCGCTGGGTGTTCCTGAAGATTATCACGAGCGAGCCGGGACTGTACGGAATTGGTTCGGCGAATGACAGTTATCAGACGCTGGCCGTGGCGACAGCGCTTGAGAAATCGCTCAAGCCATGGCTGCTCGGCAAGGACCCCGACCGGATCGAGGATCTGTGGCAGAGCGCGAATTACCGCACTTACTGGCGCGGCGGCCCGGTGAACAACAAAGTAATCGGGGCCATGGATGAGGCCTTGTGGGACATCAAGGGAAAGCGCGCGGGCATGCCGGTTTACGAGATGCTTGGCGGGCGCGCGCACGACGCAGTGGCGTGCTACGACCACGTCGGCGGAAACACCAAGGAGCAGGCGGTGGACGCGGTCACGCAATCGATGGCGACCGGATTCCGGCACATTCGTTTGCAGTACGGCGAAGGCGGCTATGGCGGAGGCGGGTTCATCGCGGCCAACCAGGGCAACCGCGCGGAGGGAGGCTACGCGGGACAGGCGTTCGACGAGGATTTGTACGTCGAGACCATTCCGGCGGTGTTCGAATATGTGCGGTCGAAGGTGGGATTCGAGCCGAAGTTGCTGCACGACGTCCATTCGCATCTGACCGGAACCAACGCGATACTGTTTTCCAAGAAGCTGGAGGCCTGCCATCTGTATTTCGTGGAGGATCTGCTGGCGCCGGAGCGGCTTGACTGGTACAAAGAGGTGCGCAAAGTGTGCGCCACGCCGCAAGCGGTGGGCGAGGTTTTCTCGAACCCGGCGGAATACTATCCACTGATTACGGAGCGCGTCATCGACTTTATCCGCACGCGGGTGACGGCGATCGGGGGCATCACGCAGGCGAAGAAGATCGCCAATCTCTGCGAGGTGTTCGGGGTGAAGACGGCTTTCCAGGAAGGCGGCGAGAACGATCCGGTAAATCAACTGGCGGCTTATCACGTGGACATCTCTAGCAGCGCGTTCGGCATTCAGGAAGAGAATCATTTTCCCGCGCAGGTGCATGAGATGCTGCCGGGGACGGCGGAAATTCGCAAGGGATATATGTACGGGAGCGGGAAGCCTGGATTGGGAATCGAAATCAACGAAGAGATGGCCGCGAAGTACCCGATCACCGATGTGCGCAATGGCGGCGCGTATGGGACGGGGCGCGGGTTGGACGGCACGGTTACGGCTCCGTAAGGCTGACTCCGCTTTTCGTGAAAGGTGGTAGTATCCATTGGCTGAGAGAGGATGACGGCGATGGAACTTCGGATTTCACGAAGAAGGATGATGCAGGGCGTAGGAGGCGCTACGCTGGCGCAGTCGGTTGGGACTGCGGCGGGCGCTCCCGCTGCGCGCACGTGGCCGATTGTGGAAGGACCGGACACGCCGAAAATCAGCCTGGCGCCGGGGGATGGCGGCGGTCCGCTGCCGGCCGGCTTGCAACCGCAAGCGGCGGCTGCGCCTGCAGGCGGAGGCCGGGGAGGCGGAGGAGGCGGGTACGGAGGCTTTCTGGCGCCGAGCGCGGAAGCCGTGTCCGTTGCGGCGGCGGCTCCCGGCGGACGGGGCGGCAACCAGGCGGCCAACTACGAGCGCATTAAGCAACTGGGCGTGACGCATCTGCTGGGCGTATCGTTTGGCGGCGGTTGGACGGAAGAAAATATACGCCGCACGATTCAAACCGCGAAGGATGCGGGGCTGGTGGCTTACAATGCGATGATCAACGTCCCAAACAGCGTCATTTACGGGCGGGACACCCGGGCTAAGGACCTGGAGCCATTCATCGCTTCCATCGAGGCCGCCGGGAAGGCCGGATTGGCGGTGGCCGAATACAACTTCTACGCGCACCGTGTGATCGAGGGCTATTACGAAGGCGTGGGAAGAGCCAACGCCGGATACACGGACTTCGATTACGAACTCGAGGTGCTGGTGAACCCGGATGGCTCGCTGGCGGGGCCGATGTACCGGGACGCGAACGGCCAACTGACTCCGCAGACGCTGGCGGCTTTTCCGAATGCGAAGAGGGTGAAGATCAAGGATCTGCCGCCGCTGGCTAACGAGGGCGCGCATAACCTGACGGAGATGTGGGCCAACATCACGTACTTCCTGAAGGCCGTGATACCGGTGGCGGAGAAAGCGGGCGTGCGGATGGCGCTGCACCCGAACGATCCTCCGGCGCCCATCAGCCGGGGGTCGCAGCAGATTATGGGCACGCTGGCGGGCTGGAAGCATCTGATCGAGATAGTGAATAGCCCCATGAACGGAATCACATTCGATTGCGGAGTGACCACGGAGATGGGCGAGAATGCGGTGGCCGTTGCCGATTACTTTGCCAGCCGGAAGCGCATCAACCATTGCCACTACCGCAACGTGCACGTGGTGAAGCCGTACGAGAGGTACACGGAGTTGTTCATCGACGCGGGACAGTGCGATATGTTCGGCGTGATGAAGGCGCTGGTGCGCAACAAGTACACGGGGACGATTTACCCCGAGCATCCGCGCGCACTGGACAACGACAGGGACCGCGTGGCGCCGGGCGGGCGCATCGGCGGGTACCCGGGCGGCGGGGGACCGACGGGCATCACGTTCAGCGTGGCGTATACCAGGGCCATGATGCAGGCGGCGCTGGAGACGGTGTAGGGAGCGAGTAAGTGGAGCGCGGGTCGGGCAGTGCCGGACCCAGGGTCGGACATGTCCGGCCCTTACTTGCGTCCCGCGATATCCTTGGCGGCTTTGGTTTCCACTCCGGGCTTTTCGAGGAAGCCGAGGTCGCGGAACCAATCGATGAAGCGGAATTGCCACGTGCCGTAGGGCGTGCCGTTGCGGTCGGTGAGGCCGCCGGTCATGTGGCTACCATCGGGCAAGGCGTCGCCGGGGTGGCGGCCATTGGCATAGATGTGCATTTCGATATTCGGCGCACGGACGGCGAGCATGGCGGCGAAGTACTCGTTGGCCCAGACGGCGTGCTGGGGGTCGTCCGAGCCGGCGCAGACGATGAACGCGGGAGGCACGTTGCGCGGAATGGGCGGGGCGGTGCGGCCGCGGGCGAAGGGTGAGGGACCGGGATAAATGATGCCGGCGAAATCGGGGCGCGAAGTGACGCCCGCGAGAGGGTCGCCGGGATCGCCGTTCTTCCGGTCGAAGTCGGGAAAGCCGACCGCAGCCGCGGAGACTAATTCCGCGCCGGCGGAGAAGCCCATGATGCCGATCTTATTGGGATCCAGGTTCCATTCGCTGGCGTGAGCGCGCACCAGGCGAATGGACTGGAGGGCATCGTACACCTCGTCAGTCTGCGGATTGTAGCCGTCACGGCGCAGGCGATTCCGCAGGATGACGGTGTTGACGCCGTAATTGTAGAAGAAAGGGACAAAATCGGAGGCCTCGCTGCCGACGTTCAAGGTGTTGTGGCCGCCGCCCGCGGCCAGGATGACGGCGGCGCCGGTGTTCAGGCCGCGATCGACGCGGTGCAGCTCAATGGATGGGTTGTGGATGTTGACGATGCTGTTGATGCGCCCCGGGACGTCCGGACTCATGTTGTATTGTTCGGCCTCGTGGATTCTGTCGAGCTTGAGGTAGGGCGAGCTATCGGGATAAAGGGGGAGCACGACGCCGCCTTGGAGGATGGGCTGCGGCGCGTACGGCGCGCCGGTTGCGGGCGCGGGCTTCGGGACGCCAAGCGGGGCGGGGGGCGGAGGCAGCGTCACTTGGGGAACGGGGGTGGGGCGCTGGAGGTTGACTTGTGCGCCGGCGGAGGCCAGCGCCAGCAAGAGCAGGAGCAGGATTCGGTCCATTTTCATATCGGCCTTCGACGGTATTTTTCAAGACTATATCATGGGCCGGCGGCGGGGAGATTCCACTCGGAGGATCGTATCATTAAGGGTATGAGCGTTTCTCGCTGGGTAATTCTCCCCGTAGTTGCGTGCGTGACGGGCTTCGGCCAGGCTCCCCAGGCGCGCGTTGAGTTCGATGTGGCTTCGGTCAAGACGGCGCCGCCAATCGCGGCGGAACAGCAGGTCAACGTGGGCGTGCAGGTGGACGGCGCGCAAGTCCACTGCTCGAACTGCTCGTTGAAGGAATGCATTCAGATTGCATATCGTCTGAAAGATTACCAGGTCACGGGGCCGGACTGGCTGTCGGAGAGGTTGCAGGTGGACGCCAAACTGCCGGCGGGGGCCAAGCGCGAGCAGGTCCCGGAAATGATGCAGGCGCTGCTGGCGGACAGGTTCGGGATGAAGGCGCACCGCGAGACGAAGGAGTTGCCGGTCTATGCGATTGCGGTGGCCAAAGGCGGACTGAGGATCAAGGAATCGCCGCCCGATCCCGATGCGGACAGCGCTGGGGCGGCCGCGCCTGTCAACGTCACGGGAAGCGGCGGGCGCGGGGGAGTTAGCATCAACCTGGGGGGCGGCTCCTATTACGTGTTTGCAAACAACAAGTTCGAAGCCAAGAAGCTGACGATGGCGGTTCTGGCGGATTCGTTGACGCGGTATATGGACCGTCCGGTGGTGGACATGACGGGGCTTACGGGGAAGTACGATCTGACGCTGCAACTCACGCAGCAGGACTACCTGGGGATGCTGGTGCGGTCTGCGGTGGGGGTCGGCGTGTCGGTTTCGCCGGAAGCGTTGAGGTACATGGAAGGGGCGTCGGATGAATCGCTTTTCTCGGCGATGGATGCGCTGGGGCTGAATTTGGAACCGAGGAAGGCGCCGCTGGAGCTGCTGGTAGTCGATCAGGTTAGCAAGGCGCCGACGGCGAACTGAGGGGGATCTGCGGGGGCGCATCGTGAAGCTGCGCGCCTCAAAACGGAACCGAAGGCAGGCCAGGAGGCCCGCCCTACCTGGAAAATGCGTCCGTCCCCTTTTTGGGGCGAATGCGCTGCTGGAATCCGCTCGGCTGGCGGACAAGGTGTGGGGCGCATATTCAGCGATCCAACTCCATGACCGGACCTTGGAGGGCGCTCCGGGCCGAATCTCTGCGCTAGCAGCCAGCCGAAAGCGAGGGGTATGCGTGCATCCAGGCGCTGCTCGATGCGCTGATCCAGGTTGGCGCGGCGGTCCGGTCCAGAGCATTCTGCCGTACGCGAACCGGTGGCGCGCGGAGGCGTTGATCCTATTGGCTTCGCGAACGACCGATGGTGACGAAGCCGCGTTGCTTGCGATGCGCGAGCAGGATGCCACGACGCTTCAGGGGAGAGGCTTATCAGCTATTCCGCCCCACGACGATCATCCGCTAGCGGTCGTCCGGAGACTTCGCGGAAGAGTTCGACCGGGCGATGAAGTCTCAAGAGGATGGGCTTCGCAAGTTCGTGGCGGAGGCTGGGATCGGATTAAGCCGGCGCGAGTTCACGGGCTGCGGCTGGTGACTTCGGATCGACGCATGATAGAATCCGGGCTTCCTAGAGGTGGGAGTGGAGATGATGAAAATGCGTCCGTCCCCTTTTTCGCGGCGAGCGTTTCTGAAGGCGGGTACGACGGCATTTGCCGTTGGCGCCGTTGCTTCGGCGGGCGCGCCGGCCAGGACGTTCCATTTGTCCGCGGCGGGCAACGATGAGGCGAGCGGACTGTCTCCGCAGAGGGCCTGGAAGACGCTGGACCGGGTGAACCGCGCGACGTTTGAGCCGGGCGACGCCGTTCTGCTGCGGTCCGGCGACGCTTGGAAAGGGCAACTGCAATTGCAGGGTTCCGGTGCGGAGCACAAGCCGGTTGTTCTCGGCCGCTATGGGACGGGGCGTTTGCCGGTAATCGACATGGGCGCGGCGAAAGGCGCGGCGGTCCGGCTGGAGAACGGGAGTTGGTGGGAGATTCGCGAGCTGGAAGTCACCAGCGGAGCGCCGGCGGACCCTCAGATGGGGCGGCAGGGGATTGTGGCGCTGGCGACGGGCGACGGGAAGACGACGAACATCGCAATCCGCAACTGCTATATCCACGATGTTTGGGGAACGCTAGGCGGGGGCGGACCGCTGGACGGCTATAACAGCGCCGCCATCTTCGTGGGCCGGGTGCAGGGCGACAGGGTCAGAACGGGCGCGGCGGAGAACGTGACGATCGAAGGGAACAGGATCGAGCGCGTGGACCGGTGCGGCATTATCGCATGGCACGGCGGCAAGGGCGTGATCATACGCGGCAACCGCATCGATAACCTGGGCGGGGACGCCATCTTCCCGGAAGGCTGCGACGGTGTGCTGGTGGAGCGCAATGTGGTGACTCGGAGCTGCTTGCGGACGGGCGACCCCGACCTTACGCTGGCGGGGAGAGGCTACAACCCGCACTCGGCGGCGATATGGCTGCAGAACCTGACCGGCGGCATCATGCAGTTCAACGAGGTGTACGATACGGGGCGGGCGAAAGGCAACGGAGACGGCGAGGGATACGACTTCGATTTCGGCTGCCGCGACTGTATCCTGCAATACAATTACAGCCGCAACAACCACGGGCTGCTGCTGGTGATGAACCGGGCTACGGGCAACACGGTACGGTATAACATTAGCGAAAACGACCAGACGCACCTGCTGGCGCTGCGGTCGAACCTGGACGATGGGAATTTGATCTACAACAACGTCTTCTACATTGACCACGGAACGGCCGAGATTGAAATGATGGATTCGCGGGAGCTGAAAGACAAGAGCAAAGTGGGCGCGCCGATGCGCAACAACATTTTCTACGCGACGGGCCAGGGACGATTCAAGGTGACGTACCTGGCGCCAACGGTGGCGGACGCGAACCCCGGAGACAACCGGCTGTTTCTGGACAACTGCTACTACGGCCCTTGGCTGGGCGACGGTCCGAACGACTCGAACCGCGAGAGCAAGACGCCCGATCCGCGGTTCGCGGCGCCGGGCGAGGGCGGGATGGGGTTCGACAGTTTGAAGGGGTACCAGTTGCGCGCGGACTCGCCGTGCCTGGGGCGCGGGATGGCGATTCCCAAGAACGGCGGCCGCGATTTTTGGGGGAATCCGCTGCCGGAGGGCAAGGTGGACATCGGGGCGTTTCAGCATCGGGAGAAGTAGCGTTATGGTGGCGGGGGGAACAGGTGAGAGGAAGAGCGCGGCAATTTGGGTTGCGGCGGCGGCGCTGGCGGCTGGGAGCGTGGGTTGGGGGCAATCCGCGCCGAAATTCGAAGTGGCGTCTATTAAGGCTTGCAAGGCTGGGGGGCCCGCTCCGGAGAGCAGCGGGCCGAAGGGCGGACGGGGCCCTGGCGCTGGTGGAACGTCGTCTCCCATCAGGCTGGATTTGCCTTGCCTGCCGCTGAGGTTCTTCATTCAGCTTGCGTACATTATTCCGGCTGGCGGGATCAACAACGGGGCGCCGAACGCGACGCTTGAGGGAGGGCCGGCGTGGATCGATTCGGAGCGGTATCAGATCGACGCGAAGGCGGAGGGTCCGGCAAGCAAGGAGGAGATGAATGGGCCGATGCTTCGCGCGCTGCTTGAAGACCGGTTCCAGTTGAAGACCCACAGGGAGACGAGGCAAGTCCCGGTATATGCGCTGACGGTGGCCAAGGGCGGGCTCAAACTGCACCCGACGAATGGAAGGAGTTGCGCGGCCAGGGATCTGACGCAGCCTTCGACGCCCCCGGCGCCGGGCAAGCCGTGGTGCGGCCAACTTAAGAGCGTGGTGAATTCGGAGCGCATCACGATGGATCTGCCGGGGGCGAGCTTGGCGGAATTTGCGCGTAGTCTGGCCAGCGCGGGGCGCCCCGTGGTGGATAAGACCGGGGTCGAGGAGAAGTTCGATTTTCACCTGGAGTATGCGCCCGATGGGGTGGACGCGCCGGACGATCTTGCGGCGCCACCGGTGTTTTCGGCGCTCGGGGAGTTGGGGCTGAGGTTGGAACCGGATAAGGGTACGCGCGAATTCGTGGTCATCGACCGGGTGGAGAGGGCGTCGGGAAATTAGTTAAGTTAGCGGCGTTTGACCTCCACGACGTACCAGGTGGTGACGGGGTTGCCGACGGGGATGGACCAGCCATCGGCGGTATGCTTGGCGGGGATGGCGGCGCCTAGGGGCTTGCCGGAGCCATCGAGCGCGGTGGCGGTGACGGAGGCCGCGGCTTTCAGGTTGCGCAGAACCACCGTACCGGTGACCGGCTCAATCAGGCTGGGCGAAGCGCCCCACGTGACCTGACGGGGGTTCACGAGATCCCATTTGAGGTTGGTGTTGGTCACGCGCGAGCCGGCGGTGAGCAGCATCTTGTCCGAGGTGGCCAGCGGCTTGGCGTCGAGCGAGGTCACGATGAGGGTGGCGAAGTTGTTCGCAATATCCGCGGAGAAGTTTTTGAGCGTCTTGCGGTTGGCCTTGATGAAACCGATGAGGGCCTGCGTGCGATCGGTTTCCACTGTGACGACGCCGGTTTTGTCGGGGGTCGTATACCATGCCAGTTGCTTGGTGTCGGAAACGATGGGATTCGAATTGTCGGGCGGGTACTTGGCTGTGGGCGGACCATCGAGCGACTTGATGCGGACGCCGTGCTCCAAGGGGAGCGAGAGCGGGAAGCCGGGCGTGAAGTAGGGCTGTTCAGTGGCGGGAAGGCGCTTGCTTTCCATCACCTGATCTTTGGAATAGGTTCTCTCGACGATTTTGCGGGCAGGCTCGACATCGGCGCGGCGGAAAATCAGGGCGCCGGCGGCGAACTCGGTCATGCGAACGGGATCGAGAGAGATATCGAACGGGTCGCCGACGTAGGGCTTCCAATCGGCCGCGCGCTTGGGTTCGAAGGTGTAGGTGATGACCATGTCCCAATCCTGGAAATCGCCGTAGGAGGCGGTGATGGGCATGCCTTCGGCGACCCACTGGTTGGGAAACGGGTGATTGGTTTCGCTGACGGTGTACGGTTTGCCGGCGAAGGTGGTGCGCGAGAGACCGACGATGGTGGAATGCAGCGGATCGTTCACCATGGGGGTATTGTAGGGACCCGGATTTGCCGAATGTTCCCAATAGATGTGGCCGTCGACGATATCCAGTTTGGAGAGAGAGGCGAGCATGGGATAGCTGGCGCTGCCGTGGCCGTGGTCGGCGGTGCCGATGATGGGAACCTTCACTCCCAGGGTGTTTTTCAGGTAGGCGGCCATGTCCTGGTAAAAGGCGTTTTCGAGATCCATGTAGAAGGACACTTCGAGGTCGTAGCGGTCTTTGGGAGCGGCCTGCACCTCGGCGGACGTGAGGCGCGGCACGGCGGCGCCGGCGGCTACGCCTGCCTCGGTGCGGAGCTTGGCCAACTGGTCAGGCGTGGTCTTCTTCGCGAGCCAGGCGTTGTACTGACCGGTGAGCTCGCCTTCGTAGAAGGGCGTGGGCGCGCGGTACCCGATGCCGATGCCGTTCTCGTTCAGGATCTCGACAATGGCGATGGCGGGATCGTTGCGGTATTCGATTTTGGTGTACGGGTTGACGTGGGTCAGGATCTGTTTGGCGTATTGTTTTTCGAGCTCGACGATGCGCGGATCGAATAAAGTGATGCTCTTGGCGCCGCCGATGCGGTTGGCGTCCTGCACGCCGTCGCCGGCCTTGTAGCTGTGGCCCACGTTGAGGTTCAGGTCGGCATAGATGCCGTGCTCTTTGAATTGGGAGACTTCAAAATCGAGGCGGTCGAGCTGTTGCGGATCGAAGGACTGGGTGTCCGTGCCGGTGGCGGAGACGATTCCGCGCGGGGCCGCGAGGTCCAGGAAGTGGAGGCGGACGATGTTGGCGCCGAAGCGGGCGAGCGTGGCGGCCCACATCGGCATATCCTCTTTGGGGGGAATTTCCACCGACCCGGGGCTCCAATCCGTGAAGTGAACGCCCCAGAAGCGGATGCGCTGGCCATTGGGCTTCACCAGGTGGCCGCCCTGGATGCGAATGAAGCCGTCCTTGCCGGCCGGGCGGTCGTTAAGGAAGGAGAGGTCGACGGGGGACGGAGTGGACGAGGCGGCGGCCGCGCGATGGTCCATCGTGAAGGGCTTGAGGAGATTGTCGTCCCACTGGGCAAAGGCCGGGGCCGCGAGGAGGCAGGCAAGGGAAGCCAGGGCTAAGGGGCGCAGGAGATTGAGAATTTGGGGTCGCATGGGATGTTCCTTGTAATTGAAGAGGATAGCACCCGGCTGGGGTTGAAGAAGAAGGCAACAGGGCAAGAGGGCAAGAAGAAGGCAAGAAGGCAGGCCAGGAGGCCCGCCCCACCAGCTACGACAAGCGCTTGCCGCGAGGGAGGTAGCGGGGGGCGCAATAGCGGTCGCCGGGCATGGGGGCGGTGGGACCGGTCAAGTCGCCGTAGGGATCGTCGAACTGGTTCATCAGCTCATAGAGGCGGGCGCGCATGTCGTCGACGTAGGGGCGCTTATCGCCGGTGAAGACCAGGTTGGTCATCTCCTCGGGATCTTCCAGCAAGTCGTAGCATTCGTCGATGTCGAAGCCGTTGAAGACGTATTTGAAGCGGTCGGCGATGGCGATGCGCTGGGTGTAGAGGAATTCGCCGCCGTAGTAGGCGCAGAGCAGGTGGTCGCGCCAAGCGGAGGCTTGAGGGTTATCGAAGAGGGGCTGAAGCGCGCGGCCATCGGCATGGGGCATGGGTTTGGCGCCGGCGGCGGCGACGTAGGTGTGGGCGAGGTCGTGCGTGGCGGCTAGACGGCCGGTGCGGCTTCCGGGCTTGATGCGGGCGGGCCAGCGGATCAGGAGCGGCACGCGATAGGCTTCCTCGTAAGGAATCCAGCCTTTGATCCACATGCGGTGGGCGCCCACCATGTCGCCGTGGTCGGCGGTGGCCACGACGATGGTGTTGTCCTCCTGGCCGGTTTCCTTAAGGGCGTCGAGGACGCGGCCGATTTGGGCGTCGATTTGTTCGGTGAAGGCGTAGTAATGGGCGCGGCTGGCGCGGTAGTCGGCTTCGGTGACATTGCCCCAGGTTTCGGATTCGCGGCGGTGAAGGCCGGGCTTGCCGCGGAAGTCGTCGTGGAAACTGGCGGGGACGGGGATGGAGGCGGGATCGTAGCGGTCGAGGTACTGCTTGAGGGGCATGTAGGGGTCGTGCGGCTGGATGAAATGGGCTTCGAGGAGCCAGGGGCGGCCGGCGGCGGCGAAGCGCTTCATCATGCGGATGGCGCACTCGGCGCGGTAATGCTCGGGCGTGCCCTCCTCGGGGCCTTCGCGGTAGCCCCACATGGTGAAGGCCTGCGAACCAGGCCAGGACATCTGGCGGACGGGAACGTTGCGGAGCGCGGCGCGGGGGCGTTCGACCTTGTCGGGATTGTTGTCGAGCGCGCGAATGAGGCGCGGGTCGCAGGAATCCAGGTCGGCCACTTCGTGGAAGCCGAAATCGAGGGGCGTACGCACCCAGGAGGCGTGCCACTTGCCGACGTAACCCAGGCGATAGCCGACGTCGCGCAGGCGGTTGGAATAGAGCACGACGTCCGGGTTCATGTCGCGGTGCACGGAGGGCGGGGAGTGGACCTGGTTGTAGACGCCGTTATGCCAATGGTAGGAACCCGAGAGGATGGCGGCGCGGGCCGGGCAGCAGACAGCGGAGGGGGTATAAGACCGCTCGAAGCGGAGGCCGGAATCGGCCAGGCGGTTGAGGTTGGGGGTGCGGCATGGGGACCGGCCGGCGATGGTGGCCCATTGCTGCTGGTCGGTCATGATATGGAGGATGTTGGGCTGGGCGGCGGCGGAGCCGGACTCGATGCCGAAGGCGGAGCCGGCCAGGGCGCCTTTCAGCAAGCTGCGGCGGGCAATGGAGTTGGGCATGGCAGAGCAATCCGCGATGAGGATCTTTCCTCACCATACACCTTGCGGCGATACCTCGGCATCCGCCTCTCAAGTTTCCGAAGGCCGCTGCCGATAAGAGGAATGTGACGATTCACCGGCAGGCGCCCGAAGCTTGTACCAGCAAGAGGGGATGCTCGTTTCTGTGCCGAAGGTTGCTCGGGCTGATCGCGGGCGGGGGGATTGTAACGGCGATTGTTGCCGCGGCGGGCTTCTGCTGGATGGATCTGAACATCCTTTTGGAGCGCACCGACGCGCAGGTTGGCGCGATCGCGAAGATCGTATCCGATCAAGTTGGCGGGGCGCTGGCGCGAGGCGACCGAAAGACGGCGAATGAGACGCTGCGCTGGCTAGGGGCCGACGACTGGGTACGGGACGCGGTGCTTTTCGACAGCCGGGGCGCGCACTTCGCGCAATATCGGCGAACCGCAGGGGCCAGCCTTGGAAATGAGCCGCCGGACGGGCTGCGCCGCGATCGGAATCTCCTGATTCTGACGCGCCCGGTGAGCGTGGGCGGAAAGCGAGTGGGTACGCTGGCGGTGGCGGCGAGCATTCCGGTCGGTCTGCTGGCGCGCCGGTACCTGGGAGGCGCGGCGCTGATTGCGATTCTCAGCCTGGCGGTGGCGATGCTGGGAGCCAAGACGATCCGGTCGCAGGTTTCCGGCCCGATACTCGCCATGGCCGGCATGGCTGAGCGGATTAAGGCCACGCACCGCTTCTCGGACCGTGTGGCGGTCACGTCCTCGGACGAGTTGGGCGTGCTGGCGGCGTCCTTCAATTCCATGCTGGTGGAGATCGAACGGCGCGACGAGGAGTTGGCCAACTACCGGCGGGGCCTGGAGGAGCGTGTGGCTGAGCGCAACCGCGTCAATGCGGAACTGCTTTTCGCGAAGCAAAAGGCCGAAAGCGCCACGCGGCTGAAGAATGAGTTTTTGGCCAACGTGAGTCATGAGATCCGCACGCCCATGAACGGCGTAATGGGCATGATCAGCCTGGTGTTGGATAAGAGCGCGGATCCCGAGCAGCGGGAGCAGCTTTCGATTGCGCAGAACGCCGCGCAATCCCTGGTGACGCTCCTTAACGACATTCTGGACCTATCGAAGATAGAAGCCGGGAAGATGACCGTCGAGGTAATCGACTTCGATCTCCGAAGGACCGTCGAGGAGTCGCTGCGGGCGTTCGACATTGCGGTGCGCGCGAAAAACCTGCGGCTCGATTCGATTGTGTCGCCGGACTGTCCGCAATGGGTGCGGGGCGACCCCTTGCGGCTGAGTCAGATCCTGACCAATCTGGTAGGAAATGCAGTCAAATTCACGTCCCAGGGCAGCTTGCAGGTGATCGTAACGCCGGGCGTACGGGGCCGCTTGAAATTCGAAGTGAGGGACACCGGTATTGGCATCCCGGCCACCAAGCTGACCTCGATTTTCGAGGCCTTTACCCAGGCGGATGGGTCCACCACGCGTCAATACGGCGGGACAGGGCTGGGGCTCGCCATTACGCGGAAGCTGGTGAATCTTCTGGGCGGGCGGCTATCGGCGCAGAGCGCGCCCGGCGCCGGCAGCAGCTTCTTCTTCGAGTTGCCGCTCGAAGAGCGCGCCACACCGCCGGTGGAGATCGCGGAGACGGCGGCGGTCCCGGACGCACGGCGGCTCGCGCTGCGAATCCTGGTAGCGGAGGACAACATTGTCAACCAGAAGGTGGTGAGCTCGATGATCCGGCGTGAGGGCTGGACCGCGGTATTGGCAGGCAACGGCAGAGAGGCATACGAACGTTTTCTGGCGGAGAGTTTCGACCTTGTGCTGATGGACGTGCAGATGCCGGAGGTGGACGGGCTGCAGGCGACGACGCTAATCCGGCAGGAGGAACTGCGGCGGGCGGGCGGCGAGCATCCCACGCGGATTCCCATCTTCGCGCTGACGGCCCACGCCTCGCATGCGCAGCGCGAAGAGTGCCTGGCAGAGGGGATGGACGCCGTGATCACCAAGCCGGTCAGCCTGCCCACTCTGAGGAAGGCGCTCAACCCGGTGATCGAGTCTATTTTTTCCGCCGCGTGAGGGCCGGGGCCCTGCTATTTTGGTAGTGTTCACGATGGCGAAACGGATCATGATTGCGGTGGTTGGGGCAGGCATCGGCTCGCTGGCGGGCCTGCTTGTCTCGTTTCTGGGCGCCGGCAACGTGGCGCTGATCGCCGGAGCGGCGGTCGGTGCGGCGGTTCCGTTGATTTGGCTCGGCTCGCCCGGGCGGTGACGCGGGAGATGATCTCCGCAACAGAAGCACGCATTCTGGGGCAGAGTGGCGGGCGAATCGCCTGCCCCACCAGGCGGCAATTCCTGGTGGCGGCGGCAGCGGCGCAAACGGCGGCAGCGCAGGCGGCGGCGCAGGCGGCGGCGCAAACCCGGCCGGAACTACAGACCGCGCCGGCGCCTCACGCCACGCCGGTACTGTGCCTCTACTCGCAGGTTGTGGTCAAGGTGGAGTATGCGGATCTGCCGCCCGTCCTGAAGGGGATGGGGTTCGACGGCTGTGACCTCTCGGTACAGGCCGGAGGGCATGTGCGGCCGGATATGGCGTCGCTCGATTTGGTGCGGGCCGTGGAGCACTTGCGCGGCGCGGGAATCGACGTTCCGGTGATTTCGACCGCTCTCACGTCGGCGCAAGACCCGAATGCCAACGAAGTGCTGGGCATCGCCGGGATCATCAAGATTCCGCTGTTCCGGCCAGGGCATTGGAGATACGGCGACGGGGATGTCATGACGCGGCTTTCCGAAGTGCGGCGCGACGTCGCGCAATTGGGGGGCATGGGCCGCGCGGCGGGACTGGCGATGGCGTTACATAACCAGGCCGGGGACAGCGTGGGAGCGCCGGTTTGGGACACCAACACCGTCATCAGCGGCATGGACCCGCGGGCCGTGGGGTACGATTTCGACATTGCCGCGGCGGTGGCGGAAGGCGGCGATGAAGGCTGGGCCGTGGCGCTCAGGCTGGCGCTGCCACGCATCAAGATGGTTACGGCCGCGGACTTCTACTGGGCCAAGATGGATGGCGGCGGATGGAGGATGACGCCGTGCGCTTTGGGCGAAGGCATGGTGGACTGGCCCAGGTTTTGCGGCGTCCTGGCAGGCGCGAACTTTCAGGGGCCCATCTCATTGCATCTGGATTACCACCCAGCCAGCGATGTGAGCGCCATTGAGCGCGACCTGGCATTTCTGAAGAAGCAGATTGCGGCGGCGTATTCGAAGACCGGGTAAGCGCGGGCAACTTACGCTTGACGAATACGGTTCAACGAGAGCAATGATAAGGCAGCATGAATCTGCCGGCTGTGCGGCGGTCCGTCGGAACGGCGGCGCTGGCAGCGTTCCTGGGGCTTGGCTCTTCGGGAATTGACCGAAGCGCGGCTCAGACGCCAACTTCTTCCGACGCTCCGCTCGTGTTTGGAGTCGCGTCCGTCAAGCTCGCCGACATGAGCCGTCCCATCCTGCCGTACCGAATCGGTCCTGACAGCCTTACCATCATTGGCCGGCTGAAAGACCTCGTCATGCAAGCTTACGAAATCAAGGATTATCAGGTGGTGGGCGGTCCGGCGTGGGCTCAGGCCGAGTTTTACGCAGTTGCCGCGAAGGCGGACGCTCGTTCCAGTCCGCATGAGATCAGGGTCATGCTTCAGGCGCTGCTGGCGGACAGGTTCCGGCTGAAGCTGCATCGCGAGAACAAGACGATGTCGGGCTATGTGTTGAGCGTGGACAAGGATGGAGCGAAGCTCCCGCCGCCGAAGGCCGATGCGCCACCTGAGAGCCGGGGCGTCATTCAGATGGGTGGCGGCGAGTTTTGGGCGCGCGCCGCAACGATGGACATCCTGGCTGGGGCGCTGCGGTTAGAACTCGGGGTTCCGGTGGTCGATGGGACCAAGATCGAGGGTCACTACGATTTCAAGCTCAAGTTCGAAGAGGAGAATCCCGAGTTGGTGGAAGAGCCAGACGACGCCGGCGGTCCTGCCCGACTGGCGCCGTCGGGAACGATCTTCACGGCTTTGCACAAGTTGGGTCTGAAGCTGGATTCGCGCAAGCTACCGATAGAGGTTTACGATATCGATAGCGCGGAGAGGCCTTCCGCGAATTAGCCGTGAATCGAAGAACGCCGGCAAAAGTGCCGGCGCCACCAGAATCAGTTGGCGGATGGGCGGTCTGCGCGGTCGATGACGATGACCTCAACCGGTACTTTTCGGGCTTCGAGCTTCAGGCCCAGCTTGTTTTGCAATGCGTCGAAGACGGATGAGCCTGGCTCGGCGTTGGGGTCCGGCGGTGGGGCGGGTGCGCCGGATTTCGTCGCCAGGGGCTGGCCTGCTGGATCGGGCGTGAACTGTAGGGAGACGTCGAATCGCCCCTCGATCCCGGTCTGGTTGACAACGGTGGCGGCTAGAACCGATGACAAAGCGTCCGCCAACTGGTTGAGCGACGCGCCGGTGGCATTCAAAGCTGTGTCCCCGGAGGGGGTCCTGCTGAACATGATATCCGGGTCATCTGTTGACGGCGGGAGTTTCGGGCCGCTTCGTCCGGCGACCAGGGCATAGCCAGGTTTGTCCTTTGTCTCGCGATGGGTCGCGAGTCCGAAGCGATCGGCAAGAAGAGCCTTAAGCATTTGCCGATATTCGTCGCCGTGAAAAGGGTTCGCGGCCACAGCCTCAATGTCATAGCGGTCGGTGTCCGTCCAACCGGGCCCGGCGGATACCTGGAAGTCCTTCACGTTCCATGCGATCTGAACACAAAACTTAAGCGATACATTAACAAATCGGAGCCGGGCGGGAGAGAGACTGAGTCCACCGCCAATGCTGCCGGGGGTGCTGGGCTTAATAGATGCGGCTTCGAACTCGGGCGATGGGGGAGACTGGGCCGGCATAACGCTCACGGTGGCTAAGAACGCGGCTAGGGACGCTGGTTCTCACCGGTATGACGACGACGGCGGCTTCCGGTTAGTCGAACGCGAACGGAAGGAACCGCCGGCGGAGACCGGCGGCGTTACGGGGCTGCGGCAGCGGCTTCCGGTTAACGGAGAGCAGCGTCGGCCAAGAGTCCGGCGGCCGGGGGCTAAAGCCCTGATAGTCAATTGGCCTCTTATGGCACGGCTCAAGCCGTGCCCTGATACAAAGCGTTCGCGGCACGGATCAAGCCGTGTCATGATACAAAGCGTTGAGCTCTGATCGCAGGGCTTGAGCCGTGCCCCGATACAAGGCGTGAGCCTGCATGGAAGAGCCCCAACAAACGATTCGGGCAGCCCAAATCGGTGGCCCTACGGTTATAATGTGCCTTCAGTTATGCATAGACTATTTGCGGCGCTGCTTCTGGTTTGCGCGTGCGCCACGGCCGAGAACCATGGGGTCGTGGCGATACGCAATGCGAAGATTGTGACGGTCGGCGGCCCGGTGTTGGCCAAGGGCACGGTTGTCATTCGGAACGGCTTGATAGAAGCCGTGGGCGAGAATGTGCAGGCTCCGGCCGATGCGGCGGTGATCGAAGGCGACGGGCTGACGGTTTATCCGGGGCTGGTCGATGGGCTGAGCACTTGGGGTATGCCGGGCGGTGCGGCTACTGCCGCGGGCGGAGGACGCGGCGCGACGGCAGCGGCTCCGGCGGCGGCGCCTACGGGGGCAGCGGCGACGGCTACACCCTCGCGCGGGCCGGAGGACCGGCCGCAGACGACGAGCTGGCTAAAGGCGGCCGATGAGATACAGCCGGGCGACCGGCGCATCGTTACGGCGCGCGCGGCTGGATTCACGACAGCGGTGGCGTTTCCGACGCGCGGCATCTTCGCCGGGCAGGGCGCGATCTTCGACCTTCTGACCGGCGAAACTACGGGCGAGATGGTGGTGGCGCCCGGCGCGGGCCAGTACATCGCGCTGGCGACCGGCGGCAGGGGAGGCGGCGGTGGAGGCGGGTTCCCGAGCTCGCTCATGGGAACGATTGCCTACATCCGGCAGGTCTATCTGGATGCGGCCCACTACACGCTGGTCAAGGATGCTTATGCGCGCGACCCGCGCGGGATGGAGCGGCCGGCATACGACCGCGCCCTGGAAGGGGTCCTGGAATCCAAGCGAATTCTGCTGCCGGCCAACCGTCTGGTGGAGATCGACCGGATGCTGCGGTTCGCGGCGGAGTTGAAGCAGCCGGTGATCCTCTACGGCATGCAGGAGGGATTTCGTCCCGAGGCGGTGGAGTTGCTGAAGAAGGCGGGCGTGCCGGCGCTGGTCAGTCTGAAATGGCCGGAAGCGCCACGCGATCCCGACCCGGAACTGGTGGAGAGCCTGCGCACGCTGCAGACGCGCGACCAGGCGGCATCGGCGCCGATGATGCTCAAGAAGGCGGGTGTGCCATTCGCCTTCTACTCGGATGGCGTGGACGTGGCGCGCGACCTGCAGCGAGCGGTCAAGAAGGCAATCGACGCCGGTCTTTCGCGCGACGACGCGGTGCGCGCGCTGACGCTCTCGCCCGCCGAAATCTACGGCGTAGCGGACCGGCTGGGCAGCATTGAGAAGGGCAAGATCGGGAACCTGGTAGTGACGCGCGGCGATATTTTCGACGACCGCACGAAAGTGGAGATGGTGTTCGTGGACGGGGTGAAATACATACCGCCGCCTGAAGCGCCCGCGGGAGGCCGCGGAGCGCCGGCAACTGCCGAAGCGCCGGCGCAGGGAGGTGTCCGATGAGAATCGCTATTGCCGCATTGCTCGCCCTGGCGCCGTTGGGCGCACAGACTGTCGCCATCCAGAACGCTACGATTCTGACGGTGACCCACGGAACCATCAAGGGGTCCATCCTGGTGCGCGACGGCAAGATCGCCGAGGTCGGCGATAAGGTGATGGTGCCCGCGGGCGCCACGGTGATCGACGCCACGGGGCAGTACGTGATTCCGGGGATGGTGGACGCCCACACGCACATTGCAGCCGATGGCGGCGTGAATGAGGGCAGCATCTCGGATTCGTCGATGGTGGATATACGGGATGTGCTCAATCCCGAGGACATCGCGCTTTACCGGGCGCTGGCGGGTGGCGAGACCACCATACACATCCTGCACGGCTCGGCCAATGCGGTGGGCGGACAGTGCGTGACGATAAAGACTCGCTGGGGGAAGGACGCGCAGGGGTTGATTTTCCAGGGGGCGCCTCCGGGCATCAAGTTCGCGCTGGGAGAGAACCCGAAACGTTCCGGCAATCCGACGGGGCGAACGGCCACCGGAGCGGCGCCTACGGCCCGCTATCCGGCCACGCGCATGGGTGTGGAAGACACCATCCGGCAGGCGTTCACCGACGCCAAGGCGTACCAGGCCGAGTGGAACGAATACCGCGCGAAGGTGGCGCGGGGCGAAAACGCCATCCCTCCGCGCAAGGACCTGCGGCTGGAACCGCTGGTGGAAGTGCTACAAGGGACGCGCATCGTGAACTGCCACGGCTATCGCGCCGATGAACTGCTCATGATGCTCCACGTGGCGAAGGACTTCGGCTTCAAGATCGACCTGTTCGTGCACTGCCTGGAGGGATATAAGATCGCCGATGAGATTGCCGCTCAGGGCGCCGGCGTCAGCACGTTCAGCGACTGGTGGATTTACAAGGTGGAGGCTGCGGACGCGATACCGTACAATGCCGCCATCCTGGCGAAGAAGGGCATCCTGGTGAGCCTGAACAGCGACGATGCGGAATTAATGCGTCACATGAACATAGAGGCCGCAAAGATAATGAAATACGGAGGTTTATCCGAGAACGACGCGCTGGCGATGGTGACCCTTAATCCGGCCAAACAACTGCGCGTGGACAAGTGGGTCGGCTCAATCGATGCGGGCAAGGACGCGGATTTGGCGATCTACGATAAGTACCCGCTTTCGGCGTCGGCGAAGGTTTTGAAAGTGATGATCGACGGCACGGTGTATTTCGACCGCGACAAGGCGCTGGCGGACAACATCAAGGCGCAGCAGGACAGACAGAAGCTGATTGAGAAAGAGAAGCAGAATCAGACGCGGCAGCAGCCCGCGAGGAGGCCAACCGTATGAAGCTCTTAGGACTTCTGGCGGGATGCGCGCTGATGGCCGGCGCGGCTTCGAACGACACGTTTCTGATCCGCGACGCGGATGTGTACCCAGTGACCGGGCCGATGATGCAGGGCGTTTCGGTGCTGGTGCAGGATGGGAAGATCGCGGATATCGGCGCCAGGCTAACGGCGCCGAAGGGCATTCGCATTGTGGAGGCCAAAGGGCTGCGGGTGTATCCGGGCATGATCGATTCGGCGACGGAACTGGGGCTGCAGGAAATCGAATCGGTGCGCGAGACGGAGGACACGGGCGAGATTGGCCAGTTCATGCCGCAACTACGGGCGCTGGCGGCAGTGAATCCGGCGAGCGAGCATTTTCCGGTGGTGCGCGTGAACGGCATCACCAGCGTGATGACGTATCCCTCCTCCGGCAGCACGGGCGCGGGCGGGGGCGGCGGCGGGCGTTTCGGCGGCGGGGAACGGCAATTCATTTCGGGACAGGCGGCATTGATCCACACGGACGGCTGGACCTGGGACGATATGGCGGTTAAGCCTTACGCCGCGTTGCATTTGATATTCCCCGCGATGCCGCGCGCCGGGCGGGGCGGAGTGACAGGCAACCCGGATGCGACGCCGGCTGCGGTGGCGGGCGGGGCGGCAGGCGGGGCGGCGCAGGCCCGGCAGGCTTACCAAACGCAGATCGACAGCATCAACCAGTTCTTCGACGATGCGCGCGTGTACCAGAAGGCCAAGGCGGCGAATCTTCCGGGCTTCCGTACCGATTTGAAGTTCGAAGCCATGATTCCGGTGCTCGATGGCAAAGTCCCGGTGGCCATTTCGGCAAGCCGCGCCAGCGCGATTCACGACGCGGTGCAATTCGCCGGGAAACAGAACATCAAGATTGTGATTTTGGACCCGCACGATTTGAAGCAGGTTGCGGCGGAATTGAAGGAGAAGAATATTCCCGTGATTCTGGGGCGCGTGCTGGCGCTGCCGGAATACGAGGACGATGCCTACGATTCGTCGCACACGCTGGCGGCGGAGGCGTACCGGGCGGGCGTGAAGTTCGCGCTGGGCACGTTCGGCAACGAATTCGTGCGCAACCTGCCTTATGAAGCGGCTGCGGCCGTGGCGTTCGGCTTGCCCTACGACGAGGCGCTGAAAGCAATTACGATCAACCCGGCACAGATATGGGGCGTGGCGGACCAGGTGGGATCGGTGGAGAAGGGCAAATGGGCGGACCTGATGATTACCAACGGCGACCCGCTGGAGATCCAGACCCAAATTTCACACCTCTACATGAAGGGCAAAGAGGTGGAACTGACGAACCGGCAGATCGAGCTGTATCACAAGTATTTGAACCGGCCGTAAGCAGAAGGATTATTGGCCAAAATGTGTTGGCTTTGCTTGCGGCGCCAACATCGCGGCGCAGAGCAGGACCAGGGAAATCCATAACAGGTCGCCGAGCAGCAGGTGGACCAGTTGCATCCACAGTGGCGCCAGCAGGACCAGATTCACCATGCCCGCGGCCAGTTGGATGCCCACCAGCGACATCACGATGCCGGCGCTCAATTGCACATCGCGGCGGCGCGCCACGCAGGAGAGGCCGTACAGGCCCAACCACAAGCCCACCAATCCGGCGAGCACGGGGTGCCACAAGCGAAGGCGCAGAAAGACGCTGGCCGCGGGGTTGGCGTCCTGCGCGAAGCCCTCGGCGAGGGTTCGCACCGGGAAGAGCGTGTCGCCCAACGCGGCGATGGCGCCGCTGACGCCCAGCAGGAGGAACGCCGCCAGGCTTGCGGTGGCCAGCCAGGCTTCCCTGCCCCGCGGCTGCGGCGTGGCGCGTCCTCCGGCCAGCCATGCGGTGAGAGTCAGGCAGGCCAGCAGGGTCATGGTATTAAGAAGATGCGCCGATAGCGAATACGCGCGGTTGGCCGAGGCGTTCTTGCCGACGTGATCGAGCAGCACCAGCGCCGCGCCGAGGAGCGCTTCGGTGACCAGGAATATAGCGGAAAGCACCGCCCCACGCCGGACCGGGCTGCGCGGCGGAAACGCGCGGTAGGCCCAGATTACGAGCAACGCAACCACTGCGAGGTCCAGAACGCTCATGGCGCGATGCGTGAACTCGATGATGGTGGCTATGGCCGGCGAATGCGGCGTGACCACGCCGTTGCAGAGCGGCCAGCGGTTGCCGCACCCCGCGCCCGATCCGGTGGCGCGCACGTACGCGCCCCAAAGGACTACGGTGAGGTTATAGGCCAGCGCCATCCAGGCGTAGCCGGCAAAATGCGCCTGAGCCTGGGTGACCGGCGGCTGGCGGATCTCGGTTGTCGGCATGGATGATTTCTATTGTAGTGCGAAGTGGGCGATGCCCTGAATGGCAGCGTGCGAACGCGCAGACGGCCCTTGCGAAATACGGCTACGGAGCCGGCCAACAACTCCGGCTCCAACACTGGCAGAGCGGGTAGCAGCATGTCGATGTAATCGCAAGCAACCAGCAGGTTCGGCTCCCGGAACAGGATGAACGATGGGTGAACTCAGCCTCCCGAGCGGCGAGAATCGCCCCGAAGTCGGAATCCGCCGAGATCACGACGCGGCCTTCGTCGAAGGCCCTCGCGAGGATTTCCTCGTCGCTCGACGCATGCATCCCGTACGCTCGGACATGGATTGCGTCAAATCCCGCCAACAGGAGAAGTTCGGCAGGCGCGGCGGCAGCGCGTTTTCAATCGGGAATTTCAAGCTGAGTACGGAAGGGGAGTTCCCGCTCCATCGCCGAAGCCGCCGCGAAGCGCAAGCACTCGCGGATGTCTTCCGCCCGGAGGTCCGGGTATTCGGAGACGATCTCACGTTCTGTCAGCCCGCCTGCCAACAGCCGCAGCACCGTGGCGACTGGAATCCGCAGATGGCGCACACACACACCCCACCCATCTCAACCGTGATTCGCGTGAAATTCTTCATTGGCGCCTCTTGCATCGCCAGCTCCGCCGGGCTGCTGGAACGGCGAGCCTGGACACGGTCGTCCAAGGGGCACTTGCGGTTCACTTGCTAGAGGTGTCGATCTCTTGCATCGTTGGGGTGTCTTTTGAGAATCCTGTCATAAACGGCGTCGTTGCGGCAGCCACCCAGTCGATCTAGGATGGAGTACGTGACGATGAAAACAGACAGTCTCGCGATATTGGCGATTGCGCTCGGGCTGGCGATGTCCGCCGCGGCGCAGGTTCAAACTATAGTTCCCCCGCCCGTGCCCGGCTCCAAGCCCGTGGCGGTGGAGCGCATTAAGGTGCATGGCGCCGCCTTGGAACATAATCTGGAAGGCGACGACGTCGACCGCGAAGTCATCGTCTTCCTGCCGCCCGGCTACGCCGCGAATAAGACGCGCCGCTACCCCGTTGTCTATGCCCTGCACGGTTATTCCATTGGCGCGGCGCAGTGGACACAGGAAATCCATGTGCCGCAAACCATCGAGGGCGCTTTCGCGCAGGGCGCTCAGGACATGATCGTGGTGTTGCCCGATTCGAAAACCGTGTACAACGGCTCGATGTATTCCAGTTCCGTGACCACGGGAGACTTTGAGAATTTCATCGCGCACGACGTCGTGGCCTACATCGACGCTCATTACCGGACAATCGCGAAGCGGACAAGCCGCGGCCTGGTGGGACATTCCATGGGCGGTTACGGGGCCAGCCGGATTGGCATGAAGCATCCCGACGTTTTCGGCAGCCTGTACATCATGAGCCCCTGCTGCATGTCGGCGCGGGCCGGCGGCGGACGCGGCGGCAACCCGTCCGCGGAAGCGGCCCTGGCAGCGGCTAAGACACCGGCGGAAGCGGCCAAAGTGCCCGGCCTTGCCATCCAGCTTGCATCCGCGGCCGCGTGGTCGCCGGACCCGAAGAACCCGCCGCTCTACCTCGACCTGCCCAGCAAGGACGGCGTGGCGCAGCCGGATGTAGCCGCCAGGTGGGCTGCGAATGCGCCTTTGGCGTTTGTCGACCAGTATATCGGCAATCTGCGGCAGTATCGAGCCATTGCGATGGATGTGGGCGACCAGGACGGCTTGCGGGTGGATGCGGGCAAGCTGCATGACATCCTCGACAGTTACGGCATCGCCAACACGTTCGAGATTTATTCCGGCACCCACACCAGCGCGGTGGCTGATCGCTTCCAGAACCATGTCATGCCCTTTTTCAGCAAGAATCTTTGCACTGGCAAGAACTGCATGTGACCGTATATGAAAATCATGAATCGTTTATTCGTTGGCTCCATTGCGCTCCTCGCGAGTGCGCTCGCCACGGCGGACTTGCGCGCGCAATCCGCGGCTACGCTTACCGTCGACGTAAAGCAGCCGAAAACCGCCGTCAGCCCCATGCTATATGGCCTGATGACGGAAGAGATCAACTACTCCTACGATGGCGGATTGTACGCGGAGCTGGTGCGCAACCGGACGTTCCGTTCCGACTGGAGCGGAATTCTCAACTGGTACCTGGTTGAAAAGGGGACTGCGTCGGCGAAGTTGTCGCAGGATAGTCGGACCGGGCCGTCCACGGCGCTCGCCAACAGCGCGAAACTGGAAGTCGCGAAGGCGGACGCCAACAGCCGCGCGGGGGTCCTGAACGAGGGCTATTGGGGATTCGCCGTGCGGCCGAACACCCGGTACGCGGGCTCGTTTTATGCCAAGAGCGGATCGGAAGCTCCCTTGCCCGTCAGAATCGCGCTCGTCGCGAACCAGTCCGGGCAGACGCTGGCAAGCGTTTCCGTCTCCGTCGGCGGCGCGGAGTGGAAGCAGTACAAATTCGAGATGCGCTCCGGGCAGGTTGCGCCTTCCGCTGAGAACCACCTTGAGTTGACGGTGGACCGTCCGGCGACGCTGTGGCTGCAACTGGTCTCGCTGTTCCCGCCGGCATACCACGGCAGGCCGAATGGGAATCGCGCCGACCTCATGGAGAAGCTGGCGGCGATGCGGCCCTCGTTCCTGCGGTTTCCCGGAGGAAATTACCTGGAGGGCAACAACATCAACAACCGTTACGATTGGAAAAAGACCATCGGTCCGATGGTCGACCGGCCGACCCACCCGAGCCCGTGGAATTACCAATCGAGCGATGGTTTGGGTCTGCTGGAGTTTCTCGAGTGGTGCGAAGACCTGCACATGCAGCCTGTACTTGCCGTGTTCGCGGGCTACACACTCGACGGACGGGCCGTCAGACCAGGTCCGGATCTTGAGCCCTACGTGCAGGAGGCGCTGGACGAGATTGAGTATGCGACTGGCGGCGCGGAAACCAAGTGGGGCGCGCTGCGCGTGAGGGACGGGCATCCCGCGCCGTTCACGGTCCGTTACGTCGAGATCGGCAACGAAGATCAATTCGACCGGGCCAAGACCTACGATGGGCGCTTTGCCCAGTTTTCCAAGGCAATCAAGGCAAAGTATCCGGATATCCAGGCCATCGCCACCACCCCCGTAACCGGCGTCACGCCCGACGTTGTCGACGACCACTATTACAAGCAGATGCAGGGCATGTTCGAGGAATCGAAGCATTACGACCAGACCGACCGCAAGGGTCCCAGAATCTTCGTGGGTGAATGGGCCACGCGGGAAGGATCGCCCACTCCGAACATGGGCGCCGCGCTGGGCGACGCCGCCTTTATGACGGGCCTGGAACGCAACAGCGACATTGTCGTAATGGCTTCTTACGCGCCCTTGTTCGTGAATGTCAGCCCCGGCGGGATGCAGTGGAGTTCCGACCTGATCGGCTATGACGCCATGAACAGCTACGGATCGCCTAGCTACTACGCGCAGGTGATGTTCGCATCGTGCCTCGGAGACCACACGTCGAACTCGTCGCTCACGGGAACCGGCGATCGGTTCTTCTATTCGGCGACCGCCTCGGCGGGCAAAGCGTGCCTGAAGCTGGTGAATGCGAGCTCCACCGCGCAGGCCGTCACCATCGCAATGCCCGGTCTCGGCGCGGGCGCTCATACGGCCCGCGTCACCACGCTGCACGCGAACTCCACCTGGGCCACCAATACCATCGCCGACCCAAAGCGCATCGCGCCGGTGAGTTCCACGCTCAACGTGACCGGTGAGCGCATTCCTTTCGTAGCGCCGCCGTATTCCATTCAGGTGCTGGAACTGGATTTGAAGTAGGCCGGGCGAACCGTCGCCTCTAAGGCCGGATGCCGCTCGGCTTGAAGTCGCCACCCTTCACCAACCCGTCGAGTATTTCCGACGTGCGCGCGGGGCATGCCCGATCCGGCGTGAGATTGTCGTGCTCGGATTCGATCATGGGCAGCGGCTCTTTAGGAACGGGAATCTGGTTGAGCATCGTCCAGTTGCCGGCGGGCGGCGCCGTGGTGTCGATGAAACCCATTCCCGCCATCACCGCCGCCCGGATTCGGGAAGCGAAATTGACTGTATCGAAATAGAGCGCGGTTTTCATTGCGTCCGGATTGTTCGACGGCCAGTTGGGGTAGCCGGCCTTCCGGCCGTGAAGGTCGCCATTGGTATCCGCCCCGGCCGGCACGCAGACCAGGGCCGCGGTGATCTTATCGGGCCGCAGGCCCGCGAGCGCGATGCTCTGTTGGCCGCCCATGCTGCCTCCCGTCAGTACGATGGTCTTGCCATCCCAGTCGGGCCGCGTCAACAGGTAATCGAGAGCGCGCGAGTCGCGCAGGTACATATTCAGGAAATACGATTTCTCGCGGTCGGTGTTTCCGATGGCCTGATAATCGCGGGGTATGCCGCCGGAAGGATCCGATGGGCGCTTGTCGTGCGAATCGACGTTGATCACCAGCCAGCTTCGGCGGCGCGCTGCGCGTCGGCGTGAGCGGGCAGCGCGTACACGCCGGCATACTGCAATTGGATGAGCGCGGGAAACTTGCCGCCCCTGGCGGGTTTGGCCACGTATCCGTGCGCTTTGGAACCGAGCGCATCGAGGGCGAAGATGCTCATCTCGACGCCCGGCACGTCGGTCGCGACCGGCGTGAGGACCGGGTTGATGGGGATCTTCGCCTGGTCGGCGAGTTTGGCGTCCCAGAAAGCGTCGAAGTCATCGGGACGCGGCGTCGAGATCCCGATTTTCAACGGCGCGACCGCGGCTCCGACGGCGTAAAGCCCGTTGTTGCGGCCTGTATTGCCTCCCGTGAAACGGGGCGCGGCGTCCGGCGCCGGCGTATCGCCGTTGAGGTCCGCATACGCTTCGACCGCGACGTAAATCATCTCGGGCTGGTCGCCGGCGATTTCGATCTTGTCTTTGCCCGAGGAAAGATCGAGCTTGCCTTCCTTGAGAACCACGGCGTTGTTGCGGCGGATGGTCCACTTATAGGCGTAAGTGGGCGCCGCGGCGCCGGGGGTCACCGTCCAGCCGACCGTTTCACCTATGTCGTAAATGCCGCTGGCGTGGTACGGCGTAAAGACTAACTGCTGCGGGATGGGGCCCCGCTGCGCAAATGCGAAGACGGAGCCGAGCAGGAGAGCGAAAATCGGGCGTGCACGCTTTACCGTCATAGGAAGTCCAGCGGGTTACTTCGTTTGCCACTGCGCGTCGGCGAATTTCAGGTACTGCTCCCAGTCGTAGGCGGTTACGTCGTGCTTCCCCGCCCGGATGTGATACGCCACGGTGTGCTGGATCGGCTGGTGGTTGCCCGGCATCTGGTCCGTGCCGATCCCTTGCTTGCCGAAAAGCGCCCACACCGGCGAGGCGGCCACCGCAGCCAGAAATTCGCCGCGCGGATCCGACCACTGGTCTCCCTCCGCGCTCGCCACGTAAAGCGGGCGCGGCGCAATCAGGGCCAGCAGCATATTGGCGTCAAACGGCATTTCGTCCTCGCGGCCGCTGTATTTTTTGAAATTCCCGCAGAACCAGTGCGGGAAATGTAAGTTCAAGTCCGCCGTACGCTCGCCGAAGTCCCTCCGGCTGATGGCGGCCCCGCCCTCTCCGGATTCGTTGGAGATGACCATGGCGAAGCGAGTGTCCTGCGCTCCGGCCCAGAGCGCCGTCTTTCCCAGCCGCGAATGTCCGAACACGGCGACATGCTTGGCGTCGATGTCGCGGTCCGTTTCCAGATAATCCATGGCGCGGCTCAGGCCCCACGCCCAGGCGCCGATGGCTCCCCAGTCGTCCGGAGCCGGCTGCGTCTGTCCCTGGCGAAAAAACAGCGGGCGAATGCCGTAAGGCAGGCCGCCGTCGAAATCCGGTTCGATGTCGGCGTAGTTGATGGTGGCCAGCCCATAGCCGCGGGCCAGGATCATGTCCAGTTGCCACTGGTCGGCCGCGGCGCCGCGTGCGCTCTCCGCATTCGTGCGCTTCACCATCTTCTTGGTTACCGGGTCGGACGCCCACTCCTCGCCCGGCTTGACGCCCGGGTCCAGGCTCACCGAGTCGTTGCCATGGAAGCCCAGCCCCAGGAACAGCGGCGACGGTTTCTTAGCGCCCGCCGGCAGGTAGATGAGGATATCCATTTTCGGCCCGCCGTTCTTGCCGGCAAACCACACCGTCACCTGTTTTCGCACCGCTTTCCCACCGAGCGCGGCCTTGTCCACCGAAGCGACATCGAAATCCAGCTTCGCGGGCTTGGCGGGACTGCGCCCGAACACCTCGGAGCGGTACAGTTCGAGGATCTCCGGCCGCCGCCGGCTGGTCCATATCTTCGCGTCGCGAACCCGCTGGCCGCTGCGCATCGCCAGCGGATCGGGAAGCGTGTACTTCGGAACCTTGGCTTCGTCGTAGTTGGTTGCGTCCGGCCGTTGCGCGGCCGCGGTGAAACACGCCGCCAAGGCAGCGGCCCCCATTGCCAGTCGTCTCATAACGGAAGATTCTAACGTCTCTCAGGCGCGGCTGCCAATCGCTCTCCGTTTCTCGCGGTACCATACACGTCTGGCCCCGATGGCGATCGACAGGTTCACCGTCCTGCGTTGGGGAGCCGTGCTGCTCCCGGGCGCGTTGCTCTACTTCTTCCCCGTGCCGGGCTTCGACGCGGGACAGCGCCACCTGCTCGCGATCTTCCTGGCGACCGTCGTCGCGCTGGTGGCGCGGCCGGCGCCCATGGGCGTGAGTGTTCTGCTGGCGATGACGCTGGCGGCGCTCACCCGCGCTGTGCCGGCCGCGCGCGTGCTGTCCGGCTTTGCTAACCAGACCGTCTGGCTGATCTTCGCGGCCTTTCTGTTCTCTCGCGCCATCTTAGCGACCGGGCTCGGGATGCGCGTCGCATACCTGCTGATTCGCCGGTTCGGATCGAGTTCGCTACGGCTCGGCTATTCCGCGGTGGCGTCGGGCGCGCTTCTGGCGCCGTTCGTGCCTTCCGACACCGCGCGCGGGGGCAGCGTGGTGTATCCGGTGACGCGGAGCCTGGCGCAGGCCTGCGGCTCAGAGCCGGGGCCGACGGCGGGGCGCATCGGATCGTTCCTAATGCTGGTGGGATTCCACGGGAACTACATCGCTTCGGCGGTGTTTCTGACCAGCATGGCGGCGAACCCGCTGATCGCCGATTTCGCCTGGAAAATCGGGCACGTGCGCATCACATGGCTGGGATGGCTCGCCGGGACCTGCGTCCCCGCGGCGCTCTCCCTGGTTCTGGTCCCGTATCTCATCTATCGCTGGCATCCACCAGAAATCCGGTACACGGAGGCGGCCCGCGCACTGGCCATCGAGCGCCTGCGAGAAATGGGGCCGATGAGCGCCCGGGAACGCGGCCTGGTCGGCATCCTGGCGTCAGTGATGGCGGGCTGGGTGACATCCCCGTGGCACGGCGTTCCGAATGCGTTCGTGGCGTTGACCGGGGTCTCGGCGCAACTGATCTTCGGCATCCTTACCTGGGAGGACCTGCTGGGCGAAACCAGAGCATGGGACGCGCTGATGTGGTTCGCGCCGCTGATCATGATGGCCGACGAACTCAATTCCAGCGGCGTCGTCAAAGTGGTGTCCCAAGCCTTGTTCTCGCGCCTGGCCGGCTGGCCATGGGGTGTTGCGCTGGCCGCGCTCGCGCTGGTCTACTTCTACGTGCACTACCTGTTTGCCAGCATGACGGCGCAGGTGACGGCGCTCTATCCCGCGTTCTTCGCGGCGGCGTTGGCGGCAGGAGCGCCGCCGATGATGGCCGCTCTCCCTTTGGCGTACCTGTCCAGTCTGAACGCCGGGATGACCCACTACGGCACGGGTTCCGCGCCCGTCTTCTTCGGCGCCGGTTACGTGCCGCCCGGCGCCTGGTGGAAGATCGGATTCCGAATCTCCCTGGTCAACGTCGCGATCTGGCTTGGCGCCGGCCCGCTCTGGTGGAAAGCCATTGGCCTCTGGTGATTCCGCCCGAGAAGCGGGTTACCATCAGACTGGCGATAGGAGATGGTCATGCGACGTACTCTGCGAAGATGTCTTGCGGCTTGGGCATTGACGGGCGCGAGCCTCGCGTGGGCCGCTTCGGAGCCGGCGGCAACGGTATCGCTCGCGGGGCAATGGCGGTTCGCGCTCGATCCGAACAAGGAGGGCCTGCAGAAGGAGTATTTCAAGCGCGACTTGCCCCAGACGATTTCCCTGCCGGGATCTACGGATGAGGCGAACGCCGGAATCCCTAACCCCGCCAAGCCCTCGCTCGACGGCCTGTACCGTCCCAATGTGTACGAAGGGCAGGCCTGGTATCAGCGCGATATCGAGATTCCGGCGGGGTGGCGGGGCAAACGAATCCTGCTGTCGCTGGAACGGGTCCATTGGGACACGCATGTCTGGGTGGACGATAAAGACGCGGGCACGCGGGACACCTTGATCGCACCGCATGTTTACGAATTGCCGGCCGGCCTGGCCGCGGGGCGGCATCGCCTCACCATCCTGGTGGACAACACCAAAAAGATCGACCTGGGGCGGTTCGTGTCGATCAACTACGAGGGCACCCAGACCAACTGGAATGGCTTGATCGGCAAACTGGAACTGCGCGCGAAGGATCCGGTTTCCATCGACGACGTGGAGGTGTATCCGGATGTGGCGCGCAAGACGGCCAGGGTGCGCATTACGGTGGAAAACGTCACCGGCCGGCCGGTCAGCGGAAGGCTCACGCTCAGTGCGGCGGGGCATCCGGCTGGAGCCAGGGGTCCGGTTCGCGAAGTGGAGTTCACCGCGGCCGGACCGGGCAGCGTGGTCACGGCGGAACTGCCGATGGGCGCGAACGCGCGCCTGTGGGATGAGTTCTCCCCGAACCTGTACGACCTCACGGTCTCCTTATCGGCGAAGGCTGCCGTCCGGGCCTTCTCGGACAGCCGGACCGTTACGTTCGGCATGCGCGATCTTACGACTCGCGGCACTCAATTCGTCATGAACGGCAGGCCCCTGTATCTGCGTGGAACGCTGGAGTGCGGCATCTTTCCGCGCACCGGTTATCCACCCACCGACATCGCGGAGTGGAGGCGGATCTACGGCGTGCTGAAGTCCTACGGCCTGAATTTTATTCGATTCCACTCCTGGACGCCGCCGGATGCCGCGTTCACCGCGGCCGACCTGGAAGGCGTGATGATCCAGACGGAAGGCCCCATCGCCAACGTCCAGGTGGGCGGCGATGCGAAGCGCGACGCTTTTGTGGAACAGGAACTGCTAAGAATCGTCCACACGTACGGGAACCATCCGTCGTTCTGCCTGATGACGCTCGGCAACGAATACGGCGGGCCGGACGAATTGCTATCGCGCTGGGTCGGCGAGTTGATCGAGGAAGACTCGCGGCGCCTGTACTCGTCGGCCTCTTCGGCCCAGGTGACCGCGAACCGCCAGTTCACCGAGAGCGGACGGCCGCGGGGAGTCCAGGGAACCAGCACAGCCTTCGACTTCGGCGACATCGTGGCTACGGCGGACCGCCCGTTGATCGGCCACGAGATCGGCCAGTGGACGTTTTATCCGAACTTCGACGAGATGAAGAAGTATACCGGCGTTCTGAAGGCCGCCAACTTCGAACTGGTGCGCGACGACCTTGCGGCGAAGCACATGCTCGATCTGGCGCCGCGCTTCGTCCAGGCCACCGGCATGCAGGCCGTGCTGCTCTATAAGGAAGAAATCGAACTGCTGATGCGTACGCCGGGGCACACGGGATTTTCGCTGCTCGACCTGCACGACTATCCGGGCCAGGGCACGGCGCTGATCGGCATTCTCGATCCGTTCTGGGAATCCAAGGGATTCATCGCCCCGGAGAAGCACCGCCAGTACTGTGGACCGACCGTGCCGCTGCTGCGCATGACAAAGCGGACCTACACGACGGACGAGACCTTCAAGGCGCGGATCGATATCGCCCACTTCGGGCCGCAAGACCTGCCGAACGCCCAGCCGCTGTGGAGCATTCGCGGCGAAAAGGGCGAAAATGCCGCATCCGGATCGCTGACCGCGCTGAGCTTTCCAACCGGCAAGCTGACGTCCGCCGGCGAATTCAGCGCGTCACTCGCTAAAATCGCGGCGCCTGCGAAGCTCACGGTAACGGTCTCGCTCAAGGGGACCCAATTCGCCAACGAGTGGGAGATCTGGGTTTACCCTCCAGCCTCGGAAGTGGCGGCGCCCGCGGGCGTGTTGGTCACGCGGAAATGGGAAGAGGCCAAGGCGGCGCTGGCGGCCGGCAAGAAGGTGATTCTGTTCCCCGAATCCCTGAACGCCGCACAGTCGCGGCCAGGCAAGTTCCTGCCGGTCTTCTGGAGCCCGGTTTGGTTCCCGAACCGTCAACCGGCCACCATGGGCATCCTGTGCGACCCCAAGCATCCGGCGTTCGCGCAGTTTCCCACCGACTTCTACAGCAACTGGCAGTGGTGGGACCTGATCCAAAACTCGCGCACGCTGATCCTCAACAATACGCCCGCGACCTTCCGGCCGATTGTGCAGGTGATTGACAACTTCGCGCGCAACGACAAGCTGGGCAATCTGCTGGAGGCCCAGGCAGGCGGCGGGCAACTGCTGCTGTGCACCATGGACCTGCCCGGCATCATGGAGAAGCAACCCGCCGCCCGGCAATTGGTGAGGAGCCTATACGCATACGTGGGTTCGCAGTCCTTCCGGCCTTCGCAGAGGCTCGACACGGCGTTGATGGACGGCTGGTTCGCGGCTCCGGCGGCTCATTAGACAACCGGGGGCGGCGCTACGGCAGCTTCACGCGGTCGAACCGCACCAGCGTGGTCACCGTGGGCAGCGCCGACGACACCGCGAGGCCGGCCGACAGACTTGGCCTCATGGGGACGGCCGCCTCCCCGATTTTGACCCAAGCTTCGCCATCGGGCGAAACGGAGGCCATCACAAGCGTTCCTTTGCGCTCCAGGCGCAGCCAATATGGCTCCATCAAGCGGCCATAGGTCACATACGGGGCCGTGAGATTCGGTCCGCCGGCGACCGTAGACGCGCTCTCGCCGGGCGCGCGCCGGACCACAAGGTTCGTCCGCCAGGCGCCACGGCTGCCCGCCGGTGCGCTGAGGGAGCGCTCTACCAGCAGCGACGCTTGCGGGGATCCTTCGTATAGGCCGTCGCGGAGCATCAGGCCGAAAATGGCGGATTGCGAGGCCACCTGCGGCAGGAAGCGCGCGGTAATTGCGCCGTCCCCGCGTAGCGGAGCAAATGCGAAATGAAACTCATCCCTCGCGCCGCCGATGCCATGGCCGGCTCCTTCCACGGCGAACTGCTCTCCGTCGAACGCAGCCGAACCGGGCGTCGACGCTCCAATATCCAGATGCCGCCAACCGGGGCGCAGGCCGTCGGCCATCTCGATCTCCTGCGAATCCGGGCCGTCTGCAGCCGCCACCGCATAGCGGTACAGTTCACCGGGCTTGACCTTCGCGTCCAGGTACTCGGGGGATGCCAGGCCGCTCGCAATCGCGCGGAAAGTCCCTCCGGCCACGGCGCGTTTCACGACGTAACGCGGCTCTCCACGAATCGCAATCCACGTCAGCCGAATTCCGCCGGCGGCAGCCTGCGCCACCAGTCCGGCGGGCGCGCAGGAAGCAGGCAGGTCATCCGGAGCACGGCCGCGAGTGAACAACAACGTGCCAAAGCCGGTATGGTCCGCCCCTTGCGCGGCGCCCTCTGGGCGTACCGCCGCGGCCGCTTGTGAAAGGAACGGCGCAACCAGCCCTGCGCGGTTCACGAAGTGGTTGAAAATCTCTTCATAGACTGGGCGCAGGGTACCACGCGGCGAGATGACGCTGTGAGCATACATGCCGGTCCGGTCCAGGTCCGGTGTGAAGAAAACGTCCCGGCCGAGATTGTAGCGCGCCGTATATTCGAAACCTGCCAGCAATCGGTTGTTCGCGTAGCCATATAGGTCGAGCCCCTGGCGCCAGGCGATTTCCGATGCGTCGCCCAGGTGAGCCAGCCCGAGCTGGGTGTGAGCTTGGTCCCGTCCGCTCTCCTGGCTCTGGCCGTTCTCGTAAATATAGTAGGTAAGGCGCCCGTCTCCCGCGCCACTCACGTAATACCGAAGGGCGCGCTCAAACATGGCGCGGTCGTCCAGATAGACGGCCATTGCGAGCATCGTCTTGATCGCCGCGGTATCCCAGTTGCCATTGGCGAACTCCGCGAAATCTCTCAACGCGGGATAGATGGCTTCGCGGCACATTTTCCCGAAGCGTTGCGCGCCGGCCTCGGGCCAACCGGCGCCGGTATAGCGCAAGATCTCCGCCGCATTGACCATCTTGAACGGTCCTAGACCGGCCATCAAGACCGCGTCCGCGCCCGACACTCGCTTCAGCGTTGCGGACCACGCGTCCAGAATCTCCATGGCCTTCACCGCGTGGGCCTTGTCTCCGGTCACCGCCCAAAGGACCGCATTCTGGTAGGCGCCATTGGCGTCCTGGTCGAATTCGCCGGAGTGAACATTGGGATTGCGGCCGACTTCCTCGAAGGGCCCGCGCATGGCATAGTCCGCCTGCGATTGCGGATGAGCGCGGAGCTTTTCATAGCCGGCGAAAATGGGTTCCTCGCGGTTTGCCACCGCGCGCTTCATACGGTCCAGATCTTGCCGGTTCTCGAGCAGCCCCGGGTGAACAAAAGCGAAGCGCTGCTGCGCCCCGGCGCAGACGGCCAGGGCCGCCAGCAGCGTTGCCCCAAGGGATCTCATTTTGCGATCCCGCATCAGCCCACGAGTTTCCATTCGGCGACCTCGTAGTGAGGTCCGCTTCCACTCCCGGCACGCTTCAGGGACACTCGCTCCTGCCAACTCAACGTCACCTCGTTGAGCGAGGGATCCCAGGCACCGTCGTCTTCGTACAGGACCGCCGGCGCCGGATTATTGCCGTAAACCTGCACGTGAAGCCGCCAACTGGCGGCGTCCGCGGTGTGCGCCGTAACTTCGGCCAGCGGAAGAATGGAGCCTCCCTTCACGAAGAGCGGGATCTGCTCCAAGGGCACGTCGATGCGGATGCGTTGCTTGCCTGTAAAGCGCCGGCCGGTCCAAAAATCGACCCAGTCGCCCGCCGGCAAATAGACGTTGCGAGAGGCCTCGCCAGCCACCACGGGGGCCACCAACAGCGATTCGCCCATCAGGTACTGATCGTCGATACCCCAGGTCTCCGGGTCATCCGGATAGTCCATCGCGACGGCGCGAAAAGGCGGCAATCCCTGGCGCCGATACTTGACGAAGGCGGCGTGCAAATACGGAATCAGCCTCATGCGCAGTTCCAGCACGGCGCGGCACTTGGCTTCCACCTGCTCCCAGTCCGCACTCAGCCGGTCGGCATTATTGGCGGCGCGCTCTACCTGCTTCCAGGGCGGATTCTTGATGTACCAGGCGTTGATCAGCGCCATGGGCGAAAGTACCGCCGTCTGCAGCCGGCGAATCAGATCTTCCGCGTCGTTGGCGTTGCGCACTTCCGGGGTCCAGAGCAACCCGGAGAAGCCCATGTTGACAACGCCGCGAATGAACTCCTTGTGGTCGTAAAGGTCGCTATAGACCACGTATGGGTAAGGCGCTGCCAGCGCGCCGGAAGAGCGGACCAGTCCGTAGGTTCGCTCCTTTCGCTTGTCGAATACGCTCGTCAGCGTGTCCTGATAGCGCTGCCCGAAGAGGCAATGCATCTGCTCGCCGTCGGCGCCCGAAGGGAAGCTCGCCAGTTCCGGCCACGACCAATTGCCGGTGAAGTCCGAGTTGTCGCACTCGTCCAGTTTGTAGCCGGAGACTCCCAGCGCGATGTGTTCCTTCTCGTGATAGTCGCCGAAGATCCGCCGGGCTTCCGCGCCCAGGAAATCGGGGACCACTCCGCCCCAGACTTCATAATCGCCCGAATAGGGCAACAGCGCCTGGTAGATGGGCGAATCGGGGTGTGTGAAGGCGTGCTCCCAGAGGTTCAGACGATACGATTGCGCTGCCAGGTCTTTCACCAGCCGCGCCGGATCGGGGAATTTGGCGCTCCAAACGAAGGTGCTCGAATAGGAGCGCGTTTGCCAGCCTGGTTCGAGCCCGATCACGTCGCAGGGAATGCGGCGGTCGCGAAATTCCGTGGCGAGTTTGACCACGTCGTCCTGCGCGTAGGTGCTCTCCATGCGATACCAGACGCCCAGCCCCCATCGCGGAGGCAGGGCGCCGCCGCCGGAAAACAGGTTGTAACGCTGCACCGCTTCCCGCATGTGCGGGCCGCCGAAAACATACACGTCGGCGCCTTCCGCCGAAGGAATTTCCACCATGACTTCGGTCGCTTCGCTGAACCGGGAATTGCGGTATGCCGCCGGCAAGGCGTCCTGCCCGATGGCGGCGGACGCTTGCGCGCTCGCGGCCTGCGCGCCCTTGCGCACCTTATTGCCGCCGTAGAACGTGACGTACCGCGCGGTATCCACCAGCACGCCGTAGCCGCCGGTGGTGACGTAGAACGGCGCAGGCGCGTGCGAATCGCCCGAATCCATGCGCGGGTCCGCATTTACCCGCAGCTTCTTTTTCGCGCCACGCTGCATGGTGGACTGCAATTGCAGGCCGAGTCCATAGACGATCTCGTTCGGCGCAAGCGGGATTCGCACCAGGTAGCCGCGTTTGGATGCGGAGGCGCTCACGGCCACCGGACATTTTTCAACGCCGGGTAGGCTCGCGAATCCAGATTCAGCCGGAGGATAGCGCCGTGCGGCTACCGGAGTAATCTTCTCGGGCGCGCCAAAGCTGAACTTCCACACGCCGGGATAAACGTTCCGCGGCGCGGCAGGCGCCTGCGCGTTCCCCCTGCGGCCCTGCAGCAGGACTCCGCCCGCGCCGGTCGATTTCAGAAATCTGCGTCTGTTCATGCGCCATGCCTCGCTACACACACCGTCAGCGTAACCCATCGAGCGCGCTTGCCGCTTACTACCGCTGCTCTTTGCCGGCCGCCTGTGAGGACCCGGGCGCCAACTTCGCCAAGTCCTCCAACTGCTGCCGGACCGCGGGAGCGTCGGCGGCGCCGGGCGCCAGCGTCAGGTAGTGGCGAAACTCATCGGCGGCTTCGGCATAGCGCCGGCTCTCGGCGAGGATGGCGCCCAAGAGGCGCTCGATCTGCGGAAATTGATGCCGCGCGTCCAGCTTCTCCGCCGAACGTGCGCTCTTCTCGGCCGCCTCCGGACGCTTGAGGTTATAGTTGGCCACCGCGTTCAAGAAGAAAGCCTGCGGGTATTCGAAGGAATCGAATTGCAGAAGCCGATCGGTAACGCCGGCTACTTCCTGCCAGTTCGCGGAGCGCGCCGCTAACAGCGCGAGATGCAGGTAGGGTTCGGGCCAGCGCGGCTCGGCTTTGGCGGCGGACTCCAGGGACTGGCGGGCCTCCACGGCCTGGCCGCTCGCCATTTGCAATTTGCCCAGCTCATTCCAGGCGAATGCAAACTCGGGGTCCAGTCTGACGGCCTCCCGCAGGCTGACCATCGCCTCCTCCGGCTTGTTCTTCTTCGCCAGGTCCAACCCCTTTTGCAGCGCCGTGCGCGCCGCTTTGGGAGCCTTCAAGGTGGTGGCGGTCACGGTGATTGCCCGGTCCGATTCGCCGATCCGATGTAGCAGGATGACGCCCACATCCGGGTTGTCCAATGGGCCGCGATTCGCCAGGTTGATGGCCTGCGAAAGATAGCCGCTCAGCGCCGCGCGCAGGTCGCAGTCGGCGAAACGATCGTTCGCGCCAAATCCGTTGCCGAGCGACGAGGTGTGCGGAATGGTCTGGCTGAAGTCCCCCCGTGTGTCGCGGGCGTCACCCGTCACTTGTGTGGTCTGGCCCACCTGGACGGAAAAATAACCCCTGCCATCCGTGTGGCCTTCCGAATGCGCAATCCCGCTGCACACGCTTTCAATGGCCACGGAAGAGGCGGGCGCCATGCCATCGTCCAGCATGACGCGGCCCGTCACCGTGATCGGCTCCGCCGCTCGATTCGCGTTGGTGTTGGGGGTTCCGTTCGTGGAACCGCCCGGTGGCAGCCAGGGCACGTTCGAGCCGGTTCCCGTGTTGGGTGGGTTGGTGGGCGGAATTTGGCTGAACGCCGGAAACAGTAGAATCGCGGCGGCCGTGACGACGATCGCCCGTGTTCGACCTCGAGGAGACATCTCCGCCCTCCCGCTGTGGAAAATTATGGCACATGCGAGCTACTGGGAGGCACCTAGAATTGTCCAATACAAGATGATCCTGAAAAAGGACTTGATTCCAACACAAGAAG
>CAYWHA010000033.1:0-57764 GCA_964457555.1 uncultured Solibacteraceae bacterium | reverse complement strand
CCGAGGCCGTGCGCGCCTTGCAGGAGTTGAAGGACCTTGGCATGGCCGACTGCCTGAATCTGCTGCACTTCCACCTGGGCAGCCAGATCACCAACATCCGGCAGATTAAAGGCGCGGTGAACGAGGCGGTGCGGGTGTACGTGGACCTGGCGCGCGCCGGGGCCGGCCTGCAGTACCTGGACGTGGGCGGCGGCCTCGGAATCGACTACGACGGCTCCCAGACGGATTTCGAATCGAGCGTCAACTACACCCTGCAGGAATACGCCAACGACATCGTCTATCACGCGCAGAACGTGTGCGACGAAGTGGGAGTGCCCCACCCCACCATCGTGACCGAGAGCGGACGCGCCATCGCCGCCTACCACAGCGTGCTGGTGTTCAACGTTCTGGGCGTCTCCGGCATGGGAGAGCCGGATGTGCCGGCGGAGCCGCCGCCGGAAGCCGAGCAGCCGCTGGTCGATCTTCAGGAGACCTACCGCGGCCTGACCGCCAAGAACCTGCTCGAAAGCTACCACGACGCGCAGCAGGCGCTCGACCAGGCGCTCAACCTGTTCAGCCTCGGCTACCTTTCGCTCGACCAGCGCTGCATCGCCGAAAACCTCTATTGGGCGATTTCCCGCCGCATCGAAAGGATGGCCGCGGACCTGGATTATTTCCCCGAGGAGTTGGAGGGCATCGACGCGATGCTCTCCGACACCTACTTCTGCAATTTCTCGCTGTTCCAGAGCATGCCGGATAGCTGGGCCATCAAGCAGCTTTTTCCAATCATGCCGATTCACCGGCTGGAGGAGGAACCCACGCGCCACGCCGTGCTGGGCGACATCACCTGCGATTCGGACGGCAAAGTGGATGCCTTCATCGACCGGCGCGACGTGAAGCGCACGCTGGCGCTGCACGCGTTCAACGGCGGCGATTACTACCTGGGCGCGTTCCTGCTGGGGGCCTATCAGGAAATCCTGGGCGACCTGCACAACCTGTTCGGCGATACCAATGCCGTGCATGTCCGCCTCAGCGAAACCGGCGAAGTGATTTTGGATTCGGTGATCAAGGGCGATACCGTGCGCGAGGTGTTGAACTACGTGCAGTTCAGCTCCGACTCGCTGGTGACCAAGCTGCGCCGCGACATGGAAGCCGCGCTGCGCGATGGCCGCTTAAGCTACGAAGAGAGCGGGGCATTGCTAAGGTTCTACGAAGAGGGCCTGCACGGGTATACATATTTGGAGGACGTGCACGAGCAGTAGGGGGGCGTGAATATGAGCCGCAGCCTGCGGGCGATAGCGCACGCGTGATTGACATTGGTAACGTCGATGCGGCGGACTTTTATATTCGCCTCGGCGAAGGTGTAGGCGAGCCGCGGGCGTGCTGGAGCAAGCAACGTCTGCGCGATGCTCGGCGGGACGACTGGATGCTGGTTGCGATCGAACCGCCAGTGATAGGCCAACCATTCGGTTTGGGTGGCGAAAACATTTACCTCCTGCTCTTGGCGGCCCGTTTTCAAGGGCAAACGCTGTTTCCGGTCTCTGTTTGGCCCGCGCTTGTCTACGTTGTTCGCCCGTTAAGCAAGTCGATTCTCAGTTGTACACAGTTCGACGATACGCAGGCGCAACTCATAGACTGGGGCGTGCTCCATCGAACGTACGAGGACGCTCTCGCGCGAACATAGCGTACTGCTGTTATACGCTTCCCGGCTCCCAACCGCCTCCGCGCATCGTCGGGCGCGCGGAAATTGGGCCGGTTCCGGCCGGAGGACACGTGCGCCGGTAGGAAGTAAACTTGAGGCATGGCAGCCTTGCCGAATTCGCCCCTGGTACCGGTCGAAGAGTATCTGAACACCATCTACGATCCCGACGTGAGCGCTGCTCGCCGCACCCAAGACAAGATACTTGCTGGACGCCGCCTACCTGGTGGTGGAAGTGCTCTCTGAGAGCGACGCGATGAGCGCGGTGATTGAAAAGCTGAGAGAGTACGCCAATAAAGGCGTCCGCAACATCTGGCTGATCGACCCGCGCCTTCGATTGCTGTGCGTATACTCCGGCTCGGCGCTCGTCGAGATCGAAGGCGAAGTCATCGCGACGGCGGACGGCGCCGTGGAGCTGTCTCGCAGCGAGATCTTCGCCGAGTAGACTTTCCGTCCTTTTGGGACTGGCCGACGATGCGCTCGTGGCGGGGCTGGCGCTCGCAAGACGGCGTCTAGCGCATCGTCCAGGGCCGGTTCCCGATAAGTTCCGCTTACATCGCCGATAGGTGCTAGAATACGCCGCCGGGAGGCATGTGGCATTATGCAAAGGTCAGCCTATCTCACCGTATCCGCTCTGCTCCTGCTTGCGGCCGCCGACGCCGCTGGGCAGGCCAAACCACCGGGACAGGGCGCTGACGCCTGCGCGGTCGTATCGAAAGCCGAAATCGAACAGGCGCTCGGCGTCAAGCTGACGGATGGTGTGAAGGACCCCGCCCAGCAGACCCCGGGAGTCGTGTCCACCTGCAGTTACAAGACTTCCGACGGCGGCCGAGTCACCATCGCCATCCGGCGCAGGCCGATCAAATACGAAGGATCGGCGACCGTGGGCCCCAACAAGCAGGTGCAGCAGGGGCATATCCAGGGCCTCGGGAGAGATGCGCTCTTAACCGAGACGTCCGCCGGGGAAACCAGCGTAGAAAGCCTGAGCATCTTCCGCGGAGATTACGACAATATCAATATTGTGTTTATGGGCTCCAGCCCTGTGAAACCGATTTCGGCCGCCATCGAAAAACTGGGACGCCTCGTGCTCGATGGTTGGAAGTAACGAATCCTTGGGAAAGCCGCCCACCTAGGCGCGCCCGGCATTTCTCGATAGGCTGGGACGAACCAAGGTTCGGGTGTCAGGGATCGAGATCCTCGGGGCTTCACCCGCTGAGCCGGCAGAGGTGTGGCAGGCGCGCATAGGGAGCGCCACAATGTCGGATTGCGGAGTTCCGGCGCTTGAAGTACAGTAGGTGGAACGAACGGAGGCTTTATGGCTTTTTGTGTGAATTGCGGCGCCTCGGTGACGGGCGCATTTTGCGGAACGTGCGGCGCACCGGTGAGCGCCGCCTCCGGGCAGGCCACTGCAGGCGCCCCGCCCACTCAGGCTCCCCCAACGCAGCCTGTCGGCGGCCCAGCTTCAGCAAAGCCCCAGACGAGCCCACTGGTTTGGGTTTTGGCGATTGTCCTGGGGCTATTCGTGCTCGGCGGCATCGTCACGGTAGGCGCCGGGTTGTTCGTCGTGCACAAGGCCCGGCAGGCGGGTTTCGATGCCGGCCTGATCGGGCGCAACCCCGGTCTCGCGATTAGCAAAATGATCGCCGCCGCCAATCCTGACGCGGAGGTGTTGAGCACGGACGAAGGCTCTGGCAAGATCACCATACGGGACAAGAAGACCGGCAAGGTTGTCACCATGAGCTTCGATGACGCGAAGAAGGGCAAGTTCAGCTTCACCGCGGAAGGCGACGACGGTAAGACCGCCAGCCTTGAGATTGGCGCCGGGGCGGACAAGCTGCCGTCGTGGATTCCCTCCTACCCGGGAGCGAAGGTGGGGGGCGCCTTCTCCGTTAAGGGAGACAGCAGCGAGGGCAACGGCGGTAACTTCTCCTTCGAGACGGCGGACGCGCCCGCAAAGGTGATGTCTTTCTACCAGGCCCAATGCCAGGAATTGGGGATCAAGATCAAGATGACGACCACCACCGGCGCTGGCGGCGTGATCAGCGCCGCGGACGACGACAATGCGCGCGCCCTGCAGGTGGTGGTCGGCAGCAGTTCGACGGGAACCACCGTAAACGTAACGTACGGGTTGAAGAAGTGAGTCAAGACGCCATTTTTCCCGGCCTCCTAGAGAAAAATGTCGCCCCCTGTCACGGGATGACGCCTGGTGGTATACTCAACCGGACCTGGAACTCCAAGACAATTCCAGGCAGAGTGGCGCAGGAGGTTTAAATGGCGTTCTGTCAGAGTTGTGGCGCTCCAGTAGAAGGCAGGTTCTGTGCGAAATGTGGCGCGGCAGTCCCGAGCCAGGGAGGGCCCCCGCCCGGCTTGGCCGTCCCTCCGCCGCCGGTGGCGGCCCCAATGCAGAATAACGTCGCCTCGGCGCTGTGTTATGTGCTGGGGCTCATCACCGGAATTATCTTCCTGGTTGTGGCGCCTTACAGCCAGGACCGGGCGATTCGGTTTCATGCGTTCCAGTCGATATTCCTGAACGTAGCGGTGATCGCGGTGGATATCGCGCTTGGCATTTTCTTCCGCACTGTTCTCTTTACGTTCGGATTTGCGGGCCTGCTGGTGGGCATTCTGTGGCCCGTGTTCGGGCTGGCGTGCCTCGGCCTGTGGGTCTACCTGATCGTCTCCGCGTATTCGGGTAAGACGGTTGTGCTGCCGGTGATCGGGCCGCTCGCCCAAAAACAGGCAGCGGCCTGAACTCGACATGCACTCAACTCGCACGCATCTCACGCCGCCGCGCCGGTAAGCGGGAAACGACCGATACGGCAATCCGCTGGCGACGAGCAGAGCGGTCGGCATTTACCGCTGGCCGAACGCTTCCGGCTTCGACTGGAACTGATTCACAACCGTGATGCCGCCGAACTTACGGCCTCAACAGGTACGCGCAGCTTGTGGTTTCGGCGGCGGCGACGATCAGGCTGTCCCAGTACGGGCCCCTCGGCCTTGTCTATCCAATGCCACGCGCGATGGAGCATGCCTACTGAAGCTTGCCGGATTCCACAAGGAACAGGTTTAGACCGTGCGGCGGGCAACTGGGGCGGGCGCATTGGCGTAGTACTCGTTCAATACCTGCCAGCTCACGCGGCCGGCCTCTCGTTCCCACAACACACCCAGCCAATCGTGGGCGGCGCGACGCTTCGCGGGCTTCCGCTGGTCGCGTTCATAAAGCAGAACGTTGGTGTCGACGAAAAACGTGTTACCGGCGGTCATAGAGTTGGTCGCGCTTTGCCGGTACGCGGGCACGGTTCCGGTCCGCCACGGAAATGCTACACTCACCCCTATGGCAAAACATCCCGACCGCATGATCGACTACATCGAATTCCCCTGCACCGACATAAGCCGCGTGAAAGCGTTCTACGGCGAGGTTTTCGGCTGGAAGTTTCAGGACTATGGACCAACCTATACCAGCTTTCACGACGGACGGATCGGCGGGGGGTTTACCACCGATGCGCAAGTCTCGGCGGCCGGCACGCTGGTGGTGTTCTACGCTGCGGATCTTGAAGCCATCCAGTCGAAAGTGCTCGCCGCGGGCGGCAAAGTGGTACGCCAGACGTTCGATTTTCCCGGCGGGCGGCGCTTCCATTTCGCGGACCCCGAGGGCAACATCCTGGCGGTTTGGTCCGATCCCCTCTGATATCGCGCGCCGGTCACGCGCGAACGCTACCGCCGCGGGCAACCGGCAGCGTCAGCAGCGCCGGCTTCAGGCCTTCCGCGCTGGCGGTCAACGAGAGGCTGCCGGGAGTTTTCGACGGCCGCAGAATGGCCAGCGCGGTCCCGTGCCACGTCCAGCGCCTGGGACGTTGGAAGCTGTCGACGTTGTGCGGGTTGCCGTTGCCGGTCCCGGCCAGCGCGCCGGCGCCGCCAACCTGGAACGAGACTTTGACGACTGCGTCCGGCACGATGCGGCCCTGGACGTCCACCACCTGGACCAGCACGTGCGCCAGATCCCCGCGGCCGGTGGTCAGCGATTTGACGTCGGAGGTGAGGCGGAGCGCGGCGGGCTTGCCGGCGGTGGTGAGCATCTTGCGGCCGATTTCGACGCCTTTCCGCGTCGCGACGGCGGTCAGCGTGCCCGGCTTGTAGGGAACCTTGAAGGTGGCCACCCGCTTGTCCGCCTCCGCGAGCGTCTTCGTTTCCAGCGGCGCGCCGTTGAGCAGCAGCGCGATGCTGTCGCCCGAGGAGTAGGCGTGGACGGTCATCGCCTGACCCTCGGGAACGTCCCACGTCCAGCTCGGCAGCTCGTCGTAGTAGGCGTACATCGCCACGAACTGTTGCATGTCGGGCGGAGTTGGCCGCTCGACCATCACTTCCAGCGGGCTGATCCCGTTCACCACCGCCCGCAAGTAGTTTTGCGGCTTGCGTTGGCCGATCAGGTCGATGTCGCTTAGGAAAGTGTTGAACCAGGGATACGGAATCTTCCCCATGACCGCGCCCATTGCAAGGGCAGACGCCTCCGCCGCGGTGCGGACGACAGGCGCGGGGCCAGAGCCGGCCTCGCCGATGTAGTCCCACGCCGCCCAGACACAGCTCCCCACGAACCATGAGCTGTCCTCGGCGAGCTTCCAGTCGTCATAGAGCTGCGACACGGTGTCTTCGCTCTGGATAAACGCCTTGTCCGGATGCGCGGCGTGGTCTGAGGCCTTGGGAGCGCCGTGATAGTCACCGATATCGACATACTTCCACGGATCGCCGACTCTGCCCACATTCATGCCGCCGAGCGTCACCGGCCTGGTCGTGTCGAGCGTGCGGACGAGCGCCGCCAGCTTTGGGCCATAGTTGTTGGGGTCCTCGAAGATCTCGTTACCAATCGACCAAATGACGATGCTCGGGTGGTTGCGGTCGCGCAGCGCCATGCTCGTCAGGTCGCGCTGCCACCAATCCACAAAGTAGCGGTGGTAGTCGTCGGCCATCTTCGCGACGTCCCACATGTCGCTGAACTCGTTGTAGACCAGCATCCCCAGCCGGTCGCAGACGTCGAGCAGGTAAGGAGAGCGCGGGTTGTGCGACGCGCGGATGGCGTTGAAGCCGGCCGCCTTGAGGACCTCGATGGTGCGCTCCTCGGCGCGGTCGATGGTGACCGTACCGAGCGGCCCGTGATCGTGGTGGATGTTGCCGCCGTTTATCTTGTACGGCTTGCCGTTGAGCAGGAACCCGCCGGTTCCGTTGAACGCCAGCGAGCGCACCCCGAACGCCGTGGTCACGGCGTCCACGGCTTTGCCGGCCACCAGAACCTCGGTGCGGAGCCGGTAGAGGCTCGGAGCCTCCGGCGACCACAAGGCCGCGTCCGGGATTGCCAATTCCGCCCCGTACGTTTGCGTGGCGCCCGGCTCCAGCGTCTGCACAGGCGCGGTCTGCACGGCCACCTGCCGTGCACGCGCGTCCAGCACGGCCATCCGCACGCTCACCGCGGCCCGTTCGCCGGAGTTGCCGACCTGCACTTCCACGCGGGCCACCGAGCGGCGCGCTTCCACCACGGGGGTGGTCACTCTCACGCCCCAAAGCGGGATGCGCACCGGCCCCGTTACCGTGAGCCACGTCTGCCGGTAGATGCCGGACCCCGAGTACCAGCGGCTGGTCTTGCCGCGATTATCGACCCGCACCGCCAGCAAGTTCTCCCCATTGGAATTCAGGTGCGGCGTCAAGTCGTACGCGAACGATGTGTAGCCGTTGGGGTGGAACCCAAGGTGGACGCCGTTCAGCCAGACGTCGGCGTTCTGGTAGACGCCATCGAAGCGGAGCTCGACGAACTGCTTAGCGGCGCCCGCCAGCTTCGGCGGCGCGAAGCGCTTGCGATACCAGCCGATGCCCGCCACGGTGTAACCCTGGCTTCGGCCGCCGGGGATCAAGAGACGCCCGAACCCAGGGAAATTGATGTCGATATCGGAGGCTGTATCCGCATTCGCGTCGAACGGCCCGATCGCCTGCGGTGAACTCTTGGGCGTCCACGTCGCGAAAACGGAGGGGTCGGCGGTCGCGCTGCCGTCGTCGGAGGCGGCGTTGGGCAAATCCTCGATGCGCCAATCGTGCGGCACGTCGAGCTTTCGCCAGGCGCTATCGTCGAACGACGGCGCCTCCGCCCCGCCCGCATCGCCGCGGTAAAACCGCCAACCTTCGTCGAAGGACTGCTCCAAACGAGCGGCCGGCGCCGCGGCGGTCGCCACGGAATTGGAGATCGCCAACGTCACAACCGCAGCCGCGCCCGCTCCCAGGATCTCGCGTCGCGTCACAACCGGCTCATTCGCCACAACTCCCTCCTTTGGGAAGGCGTAGTACGGCCGCCGGTCTCTGCCGGCGGTATCGCTACCCCTTGAGGTCTTGAAACGCTTCTTCGATTTCCTTCTTGGCTTCCGCGCCGGGCGGGGTCAGCGGCAGACGTGGAATGCCGCCGTAGTATCCGTTCAGATCCATGGCGTACTTCAGGCCGGGAATGCCGTACTTCACCGTTACCAGCCGGGCGGCGTGCGCGATGCGGTTCTGCCAGTCCAGGCCGGCGGCTTCCTCGCGCTTCAAATGCGCCTCCCAGATAGCGATGCAGGAATAGGGCGCGGCGTTGGCATACGCCAGGATGCCGCCGCACGCCCCCATCAAGAGGGACGGCCACAGCGTTGGCGCGGAGCCGACCAGCACGTTGAAGCCGGCCTTGGTCTCGCGCACCATTTGCATCACCTTTTCCAGGCTGCCGGAGCTTTCCTTGACGCCGATAATGTTGGGGTGCTCCGATAGCGCGGCCACCGCGGCGGCGGGAATGTCCACGCCGGTGGTCTGCGGCCAATTGTATATGATCACCGGGATGCGAACCTGGTCGGCCACCGCCCGAAAGTACAGCATTTGGGCTTCGGGGCGGCTGAACGCGGCCTTGTAATAGTGCGGCGTGCGCACCATGGCGGCCTTGTATCCCATTTCAGCGGCGGTGTTGGTCAGGCTGACGGTCTCGCGCACGCTCTCGACGCCGGTTCCGGCGATCAGCAGCTTCTCCGGCGCGGCGTAGCGCGCCACCGTCTCCCAGACCGTGGCCTTCTCGCTCGGCGTCAGCATCACGCTTTCGCCGGTGGACCCCAGAACCACGTACCCGTGGAGCGCGGTGAGGTTCCACTTCTCGACGTTGTGCCGTATTTTGGCGGCATAGATCTCGCCATTGTGGTCGAATGGAGTGGCGATTGGTGGGAAAATACCTTGTAGCTTCATTGTTTTCGTCACCACCATCATAATCGGGATACACGCGGGGAATCCCGCCGAATGGAGATCGATGTTTTCTTTGGAAATCGAATGCGCGCCGGATGAGCGCGATTTTCTGATCGCCGAATTGTGGGAGCAGGGGTCGGCCGGAATTGCCGAGCTGAACCCGCGCGTGGTGCGGGCGTTCTTCGACGACGGCGCCCGCCGCTCGTCGTTGCTTAAAATGTATCCCGGCGCCCGGCTGCGGGAGGAAGATTCGCGCGATTGGGTGCAGGCCGCGCGCGACCTGCTGCGGCCCATGTCCGTGGGCACGCGATTCTACCTGGTGCCGGTCTGGCGCGACGATCCGGCCCCGGCGGGTCGTTTGCGCATCGCCATCAATCCCGGTTTGGCGTTTGGCACGGGAGTGCATGAGACCACGCAGTTGTGCATGGAAGCGCTCGAGGACTACCTTGCGCCCGGCATGAGCGTACTCGACGTGGGCACGGGATCGGGAATTCTGGCGGTCGCGGCCCGGTTGCTTGGGGCGGCAAACGTCACCGCCTGCGACACGGACGCCGTCGCAGTGGAAATCGCCGGCAAGTTGGAAGATCCGCCACGCCTGTTCGTGGGATCGGCCGACGCGGTGGCTTCCGGATGCGCCGATGTGGTCCTGGCGAACATTAGCCCCGAGGCCATCGTTCGCTTGGGGCCGGATCTGCTGCGCGCGCGGCGTCCGGGCGGCGTCCTGCTGGCTAGCGGCATCGAGAACAGCGAGGTGGCCGGGGTGCAGGCGAAGATGCCTGAGCCGCGCGAGATACGCCGCAAGGGCGATTGGGCGCTGATGGCGTTCTGACGTAATTGAATCCCAAGGAGCATGTTGTTACCATTGGCGCCATGAAGCGCATGGTTCCCGCCGCCTTGTGCGGCCTTGTGTTCGCGTCCCTCCTTTCCGCCGCGACGAAAACCCTGAATATATGGGAGATCGATTCGGAGGGCGCCAAGTCCGAGCTGATCGTTTCTCCTTCTGGCCAGTCGATGCTCATCGACACGGGCTTCCCCGGAAACAACGGCCGCGACACCGACCGCATCCTCGAGGCCTGCAAAGCGGCCGGCGTGACGAAGCTCGATGTGTTGGTCATCACGCACTACGATATGGACCACGTGAACAACGCGCCGTCCGTGGTAGCGAAAATCCCCGTCGACCTGTTTGTGGACCACGGCCCGGCGTCCGTCACCGACCGCGGCACCACCACCGCCGTCGCCGCGTACGACAAGTTATGGCCCAGCGCCAAGCACCTGGTGGTGAAACCGGGCGATAAGATTCCGTTCAAGGGCGTCGATGTGCTGGTGCTCACCTCGAACGCGGAGGCGCTGAAGACGCCGCTCAAAGGCGCCGGCAAGCCCAACGCCGCCTGCGCCGCGACGCAGCCCAGGACGTGGCCGGCCAGGGACGACCAGGACGCCTCGGAGAACGGCCACTCGCTCTCGCTGCTGATCACCTACGGCAAGTTCCGCATGATGGATATGGGCGACCTCACATGGAACCGCGAGATGCAGTTGATGTGCCCCAACAACCCCATCGGGTCGGTGGATCTGTTCGTGACGGGCAACCACGGCAACGATAACGCCAGCTCGCCTGCGCTAGTCAACGGCGTGCAACCCCGCCTGATTGTCATGGACAACGGAGAGCGTAAATTCGGCGCCGTGACCCCTATGAAGACGCTGAAGGCCGATCCGGGATTGCAGGCCATGTACCTGATGCACTGGTCCGCCAACGCCCCCAACGACAATCCGCCCGACGAGTTCATCGCCAACCTGCACGGCACACCAGACGGCAAGTGGCTGAAGATCAGCGCCGACCAGAACGCCGCGATCACCGTCACGAACGCGCGGACCGGCGATTCCAAGACCTACAAGCGCAAGTAAGGTGGGCCGGGCCGGGGCGCCCAAAGCGTTTGTGGGCCCGCCTGCCTTCTTCTTCCGCCGTGAAAATTCCTCTTGCATCGCCTACTATTCCGTAGTAGCATCAGTTACGAGATAGTAGACGCACATGCCGCAGCCGAAGCTAAGCAAGCTCGAACTTCAGATCCTGGAGGCCCTTTGGTCCCAGGGAAAAGCATCCATTCGCGAGATTCAGGAGACCTTTCCGGAGCCTCGCCCGGCCTACACCACCATCCAGACCACCGTATACCGGCTGGAGGGAAAGAAGGCCTTGCGTCGCGTCCGAAAGATCGGTAACGCCGATATCTTCGAGCCGGTTGTGGCCCGCGATGTGACGCGAAACCGGCTGCTGGACGAAATTCTGAGCTTCTTCGGAGGGCGGGCCCAGCCCATGATGGCGCAATTGGCCGAGGCCGGCAAACTCACCCTGGACGACGTTCGCGAACTGGAGAAGACAATCAAGAGGCTGGAGGCGCGACCAAAGTCAAGAAAGGACGCGTGACTTGAAATGATCGGTCAACTGACGAATCATCTCTGGCAATCGACCTTGTTCGCAGCCGCGGCGGGCCTGCTGACGGTAGCCTTTCGCAAGAACGGGGCCAAGGTTCGCTATTGGCTGTGGTTCAGCGGGTCGGTCAAGTTCTTCGTTCCGTTCGCGCTGCTGATGAGCCTGGGAAGCCATCTGGGGTGGGCGCCGGTGGCGAAGGCGGTCGCGACGCCGGCCGTCTCGCTGGCGGTGGAGCAAATCGCCGAGCCATTTCCAGATGCCTTTCCCGCGCCCGTCGCGCCAAAGCGCGCCGATTGGATTCCCATCTCTCTCTTCAGCCTGTGGGTGTGCGGGCTTGCCTCCGTGGCGGCGATGCGCGTTCGGGGCTGGCGCCGCATCCGAAGCGCGGTGCGTTCCAGCGCGGCCATCGCCATACCGGCAGCGGTCGAAGTTCGTTCGGCTCCGGGGCTGATCGAGCCCGGCGTAGTCGGGTTGTTGCGCCCCGTCCTGCTGTTGCCCGCCGGCATTGCACAACGCCTGACGCCACCTCAGTTGGAGGCGGTGCTGGCGCACGAGCTATGCCATATCCGCCGCCGCGACAACCTGCTCGCCTCGATCCACATGATGGTCGAAGCGTTGTTCTGGTTCCATCCCCTGGTGTGGTGGATCGGCGCAAGGCTGCTCGAGGAACGCGAGCGCGCCTGCGACGAAGAGGTGCTGCGGCTCGGCAGCGAGCCGCACGTCTACGCCGAAGGGATACTCAACGTCTGCAAGCTCTATTTGGAATCTCCACTGGCCTGTGCGTGCGGCGTAACCGGCTCCAATCTCAAGAAGCGAATTGAGTCGGTCATGACGAATCGCACAGTGTACAGCCTGGGCCTGGGACGCAAGCTGTTACTGGCCCTCGCCGGCGCGACAGTTCTCGCCGGCCCTATCGTAACTGGTCTTCTCTACACGCCAACCGGCCGCGCCCAGGCGCAAGCCCCCAAGCCGGAGTTCGAAGTGGCATCGGTAAAGCCTACTCCAGCGGGTACGCGCGATTTCCGGTTTCGTCCGACCGATCACGGCATTGATGCGTCCAACGTCCCGCTCGACCGGTTCATTCTGTTCGCTTACAACCTGAAAAACTTCGAGCTCACCGGAGGCCCCGACTGGATCCATCGCGAGGACTATGACGTCTCCGCCAAGTCGCCCGCCAATGCGAGCGGCAACCAGATCCGCCCGATGGTTCAGGCGCTGCTGGCCAACCGCTTCAAGCTGGCCGTTCACCATGAAACCAAGGTGCTTCCCATCTATGCCCTTGTCCCTGGAAAAGGCAAGTCAAAGCTTCACGAGGTGAAAGAACCGCGGCCCGACGACGGAACCTTTAGAGCCGGAAGGGGCCATCTTAGCGGTCAGGGGGTGACCATGCAGGACCTGGTGGATATGCTCGCCGGACAGTTCGACGCGATCGTGGTAGATCAAACCGGCTTCGGCGGCAAATACGACATCGCGCTGGAATGGACTCCAGATACTGTCGCCGTCGGCGGGAACGATCGCGAACCGGCGCCCGATCCCAGCGGCCCTTCTCTGGTAACGGCATTGTCCGAGCAACTCGGCCTGGAACTCAAACCCTCCAAGGGGCCGGTAGACATTCTCGTCATCGATCGCGTGGAGAAACCATCGGAGAACTAACTGCCATGATCGGGGAAGTGACAAATCATTTGTGGCAATCGACCTTGTTCGCAGCCGCGGCGGGCCTGCTGGCGGTAGCCTTTCGCAGGAACGGCGCCATGGTCCGCTATTGGCTGTGGTTCAGCGCGTCGGTCAAGTTCTTCGTACCGTTCGCGCTGCTGATGAGCCTGGGAAGCCATCTGGGCTGGGCGCCGGCGGCGAAGGCAGTCGCCAGGCCTGCCGTCTCCCTGGCAGTGGAGCAAATCGCCGAGCCATTTCCAGATGCCTTTCCCGCGCCCGTCGCGCCAAAGCGCGCCGATTGGATTCCCATCTCTCTCTTCAGCCTGTGGGTGTGCGGGCTTGCCTCCGTGGCGGCGATGCGCGTTCGGGGCTGGCGCCGCATCCGAAGCGCGGTGCGTTCCAGCGCGGCCATCGCCATACCGGCAGCGGTCGAAGTTCGTTCGGCTCCGGGGCTGATCGAGCCCGGCGTAGTCGGGTTGTTGCGCCCCGTCCTGCTGTTGCCCGCCGGCATTGCACAACGCCTGACGCCACCTCAGTTGGAGGCGGTGCTGGCGCACGAGCTATGCCATATCCGCCGCCGCGACAACCTGCTCGCCGCGATCCACATGACGGTCGAAGCGCTGTTCTGGTTCCATCCCCTGGTGTGGTGGATTGGCGCAAGGCTGCTCGAGGAACGCGAGCGCGCCTGCGATGAAGAAGTGCTGCGGCTCGGCAGCGAGCCGCAAGTCTACGCCGAAGGCATACTCAACGTCTGCAAGTTCTACGCGGAATCGCCGTTGGTATGCGTGTCCGGCGTGACGGGGTCGAATATCAAGAGAAGAATCGAGGACATCATGACAAATCGCATTGCGCTCAACCTGAATTTCGCGAAAAAAGCGGCTCTGGCGGTTGTTGGGATGGCCGCGCTGGCGGCGCCGCTCGTAATCGGCATATTGCATGCGCCGGCGATCCGGGCTCAGTCGCAGGCGCCGGTTCTGGTTGCGCCCACCGTCAATCCGCCTAGCCCGAATCCGAATGGCCCGTTGATGGCGCCGCAGGCGCTTGCCCAGTCCCTTCAGGGAGGCAGGTCGATGAGTCCGCAACCCTCGCCCCCCGCCACGCCCGACGACGAGCATAATCGCCGCGTGGCTTTCGCCCAGGCGAAGTTCGGCAACACGGTTTTCGGAATGGGCGGGACTTACGTTCGGTACGGGCCCCCGGACCAGATTGAAGACCGCAGCTCCGATGCGCAGGACCCTTGGCAGGTCTGGCGGTACAACTATTTGGAGGACTTCCACAGCAACGTGGAATTTGAATTTGCGCAACTCCCGAGCGGACAGCAAAGCATGCGGATCAACTGGCCGCCGCCGGTGGCCACCTATGAGGGCGCACCGGTAGTCGACGCCGTGCTTGCGGGGGCCGCGCAGCGCAGCGCGGCGATCAGCCGGGGAAACCGGTCACAAGGCGAGGGGGCGGCGACGGACACAATCGCGGGCCTTCCCGGCCGGCACGCGTCCTTTCAGATCTATCCCGTGAAATGGTATCGCAAGCTATCGGTCCCGCTCGATGCCCTATCCGGTCAGGTCCAGGTGGTCGCACAAATCCAAACGCGCTCGAACACGGACGCACTCGGCAAGACAGTCGCGAATCTGACGAATTTGGGGCAGGCGTCGGAGGGCCAGATGCAGGCGACCTTTGCGCTTGACCCTGGCTCTTATGCCTGCCACTTGATTGTGAGGGAGATGGCCAGCGGGCGCATGTACGGAGAAACCATCGACTTCGAGGCGCAGTGATCCCGCCGGCCCGCCGATCTTCGCCTTCATCTGTAACTTATAGACGCCCCGCTGCATCTCAAATACGACTATGGGCGATAGCAGGGGTGTCTCCAGGCGCGGGCTGCTATCCACGCTTCCGCTCTTCCCCGCCCTGCGCCTGCTTCGCGGCCAGAACGCGACGTTTTCCGCCGGCGTCAAAGTGGTCAACCTGTTCGCGACGGTCCGCGATAAGCAGGGCGCGGTGGTGCGTGACCTCACCAAAGAAGATTTCCTGCTGCAGGAGGACCGCCGTCCTCAGATCATTCGGTACTTCTCGCAGGAAAGCGATCTGCCGCTCACGCTGGGACTCTTGGTGGACGTCAGCGGCAGCCAGCGCCGCCTGATCCCGGAAGAGCGCTCGGCCAGCTTCCAGTTCTTCGACCAGGTGCTGCGGGAAGATTTGGACCAGGCATTCGTTATCCATTTCCAGGGCTGGGTGGAGTTGCTGCAGGATCTGACCGGCTCCCGCGACAATCTGGAAAAGTCGCTTCGGGCGCTGGAAGAAGATCAGAATCAGTACGCGTTTGGAGGCCGGGGCGGTCCATATGCTACCGGCGGCCGCATGGGCATGGGACGAGGCACGGCTCTCTACGATGCCGTCCTGCTCGCGTCCGAAGACCTCATGAAGCGGCAGACGGGCCGTAAGGCCCTGGTCATTCTCACCGATGGCGTGGATACGGCCAGCATGGTGTCCCTGGAGGAAGGCATCGAGGCGGCCCAGCGCGCCGATACACTCGTCTATTCGGTACTGTTCGAGGACCCCGAGGCTTACGGCGGAGGCTTCGGGGGATTTGGCGGATTCGGTCGCAATGGCGCCGGCGTTTTGGACGAGATTTCCCACCAGACCGGCGGCCGGCTCCTGACCGTCTCAAAGAAGCGGCCCCTAGAGGATGTGTACGACTCCATCGAAGAGGAGCTCCGCAGCATGTACAGCCTGGGTTATACCCCAGACCGCGAGACGGAGAAATCCAGCTACCACAAGATTCACCTGACCACGAAGGAAAAGGGCATGGTAGTCCAAACCCGCGACGGCTACTACGCGACGTAGTAGCGCAGCCTTTCCAGGCGGCGATGCCCGCATTCCTGCGGGCATTCCGTTCTTACTCGCTAACCACTGGAAACTTAGCCGGTGTCCGGCCCGCGATGCCGCCCGCCGGCTTGATCGAATTGGTAATGCTGCCTGAAACCTCTATTTGCCGCCACTCAAGATACCGCCAAACAGCGAATCCTTCATAACTGCGTCGCTGGGCAGTACAAACCGGAAATCTGCCTTGCTCAATTCGGGGGATGATATCGTCACATGGGTCTCCGTAGACAGGCCTTTGGTTTTCGTGTTCTTAAGGACAGCCTGAGCCCTGTCCATCACTCCCCTCATGTTTTTTCTATTCTCTTCCGTTACCTGTTGCCCCATGCCCTTGATCGCTTCGTCGAGTTGTTCATCGGTCATGTCTGGCGGCGCGGCGCCCTCTTCACGCTCCAGGGAGCGAGAGTACTTTACGATAAGATGGTTCGATTTCGAGATCCAAAACGTTTCCTTTTTGGATGCCGCTGACGATCCGCTAACGACGTAACAATCTTCTTCTCCAACCTGCTCGGTCTTCTCTATTGCCGGGTCTTTCAGGCTTGAAAACGGAGCCGGTTGCTGCTTGAAGAAAAGCGACGGTATTGTAAACGCGGCCCCACCAGAAATCCCTGTGGCGCCGGCCAGGGCCATCTCATCGCTGCTCATTTTGGAATACGCTTTCGCAATTCCCATGTAGAGATAGGGCTGGGCCCCGTCGCTCCACACCGCTCCGTCCTGGTTCATGCCCGCCATAGGCATGTTCTTCTGAGTCCATGAAATCAGGTACAGATTTGGTTTCATGAGCAGGATTGAAAATGACGTTTCCGTGCTCATCTTCATATTACCGGTGTCGATGTCAGCAACGATGGTTCCTGCTGCCCTGTAGGTTTGCATCGACTCATAGGTGGCTGTAACCTCTTTGAGTATCTCGCCGGGGGTTATGCCCTGTGCGGAGACATTCATGGACAGACAGATCACACCCAGAACAACCGCAATCATGATTCCCTTAAGCACGACCATCTCCTTTCTCGATTCATCTCAAGATACCGCCAAGTTTCAAAGGGACTTGCCAGGTCGCTCCATATCGGTTCTCGGAAGGGACCTTCACCAAGTATCCCCCGCCCCATCGGCAACCTGTATCACGGCTTTCGGGCAACGATAACGTGCTGCGTCAGGATCAGAGGCCAAAGGGTCCTCTGTTCTACGATACCAGCACGCTCTCTAACCGCCGCAACCACTTCCGATGCTCTGAGCGGACGCTCGTCTGGAAACTTCCACATCCTGAATGCTTGAAGGAGCATCCGGGTTGCCCGGTAGAGCCACGTCGGCGTAGGGAAAGTGATAATCGCAATACCGCCGGACCGAAGGATGTCAAAGTGGGAGAGCACGGCCTGTCGGGTTTCCGCGGGGTCAAAATGCTCGACCAATCCGACGCTGAACACGACATCAGCCGCACTGTCCATTGAAAGATGCAGCACGCTCAGTTGATGCACCCGTACTACTCGGCTTGCGCCCACCTTCGCTTCGAGCAACGAGAGTCCGTACCTGTTCGTGTCGATCACATCATAGGCGCGACAGCGATTCGCGGCGAGTATGGAATCCATGAAGCAACTGTTCGCTCCCCCAATTTCCGTCACGGAAAGGCGCCCATCGGCGGCGTTCGAAACGGCGTGCCGCCCTATTAAGTTCACCAGAGCCGCAGTCATATACCGGCGTGTTAGCTTCGCTGTAAACGGAACAGACTTGTAGTAACGGTCCCAATCCGTAGCTTGCTTCGTTGTCGATTCCCGGTTAGTTCTTGTGAACACAAAGGTTCCGGCCTATTCCACCCTAAACGAATCCAGATCGATGTACGTCCCGTTCGCAAGCGGGTTCGCCAGCCCCGTCCACCGGATCACGGCCACGTGCCGGCCGGGAGCGAAGCAGCAGAAACGCGTCCGGCTTCTCCATTGCAGCGTTGCGGAATAAAGATCCAGCGTGCCCTGGTGCACGCCGTCAACCGTCACCGCGGCGGTTCCGCGGTTCTCCGCCTTCGTGTAAATGTACGTGAGCGCCGTACCCTCAAACGCGATCTCCACCTCCGATCCGGGCGCGTTGGTGTAAGTGATGGTGTGCCGGTCCGGGTCGTCAGCGGCCCTGGCCTTGGTCCAGTCGCCGCGGTAGAGCAGCGCGGGGTCGTGATCGTCATGCAGTCCCACAAGGTCCAGCTCAGCCCGGCTCGGACGGCATTCGGGCCGCAGTTGGGCCAGATACACGTAGCTCTGCTCGAACTCCTCGTCGGTGCAGCGCTCCACCATTTCCCGAAATAACGGAGGCTGCACCTCGTCGCCGGCCGAAGCTTTTGGCGAGATGAAGTATCCCACCTTCCAACTCCGCATCAACTGAGCCATTTCACCTACTGACTGCACACGGCGGATCTGCCGGAGGTTGTTGACCTGGTGCCAGTTGTTCTCGTAAATGTCACCATTGAGGCCAGCGATGGAGGCGCTAGCGGTGAGCAACACCCCGGAATTGGCGTGCTCGCGGTTGAAATATGCGATCACTTCGCGAATTGGCGCCGCCGCCGCGCGATACTGGTCCCGTTCGGCCATGGAGAAGGGGTTCCGGAGACAGAAATCGCGGTGGTAATAGCTGGCCGACGGCATAAAGCGCATGTTCATCGCCACCGAAGCCACCACGAACGCCAGGAGCCCTCGGTATAGCCAGCGCGCGCCGGCGACGCGGCCCAATAGCGCCGCGCAGGGAACCGACAGCAGCGGCAGCGCCGCATACAGGTAACGTGCGTTGGGCTGCGTGCGCATGATGATGGCGGCCGCACCCAGCGCGACGACGGCGGCGCTGGCCGCCCCCCCGCGCCGCGGGGCCAGCAGTATTGCCACGATGCCCAGCGGCGCCAGAAGCAGGTATTGAAAGCCGAACGAGCCGTTCTGGCCCTCATAGGCGAGGCTGCTGCGAAAGGTGAGGTCGTATGGCGTGTTCCAGGCCAGCGGCCGATTGAACCGGTCGTCCACGAGGCCGGCGTCGGGCGGGATGAGCGGCGAGCGAATCTTATCGGAAAAGAAAGGAAACACCGGATTGCCGGTCTTGACGTAGGCGATGGCATACGGCGGCGCCGCCGTACCCAGCAGCATGGCCGCCGCGAGGCCGCACACTGCCGCCGGCCGCGGTCCCAGCGATTTCCAATGGCGCGCCGCCTCAAACGCCAGGAACGGAGCGGCCAGCGCGACAAACGGCAGGGCGCCCAGCTTGATGGACATGGCCGTGCCGCCCAGCGCCGCCGCTACATAAAAAAAGCGCCTCTCGCCAGTTTCGCCGAACCGCCACAGCGCAGCCATCATCCCGACAACCATGCCTGCCAGCATGTTTTCCACGAAGAGCGAAGCCGTGACCAGTTGCACCATCGGGGCGGAAGCGAACAGCGCCAGCAGAAGGAGGGCGGGAGCGCGAGGCGCCCACCGCCGGAGGGCGAAATAGAGCAACGCAAGGAAGATCAAGAGCAGCGCGTAGTCGAGCAAATGCGCCGCGTACTCGCCGCCCAACAGGTACACAATGGCATAGGAGAAATCCGCGCCCATGGGCATCACCGCCCACACGAACCGGCTGGGATCGAAGGTCATCGCGTGGTTGGCGGCGATGTTGGCCGGGACGGCCAGGTGCATGGCCAGCCCGTCCGCGCTAGTCTCCGGGAGCAGCGCGACCAGCCAATGCGCGAGCAGTACGAAGACTGTCAAAGCGAAGGCCGCGCGCTCGGCATAGCCGCGGAGTTCGGCCGCGCACAGCAGCCGCCAGAGACGCTCCAGACGCCGCCAGGCGCCGCGCCAATCGAGCAGCACCGGGACAGCCAGCAAGCCGGCCCATACCACCGGGTAGTTCACTGGCATCCGCGCCACGAGCGTCATCGCGAAGATCCAAGCCGCTGCTCCGAGCAGGGTCGCAAGTAGCTGCGATACGGGCGCGTCGTCCTGCCCGCGGCCTAGCATCCTCGATCCCAACGCGCACGACGAAACCAGATAGTATGAGACCGCCAGCAGCGCCACGGGGCCGATCGCGATGGCCGTGCCCACGGCGGCGGACCCGGCGATCAGCGCCGCGAACGACCAGGGCGCGATTGTCAGGATCGGCAACGCGACTCCGAGGAACACGCCGGTGTACGTCAGGAAGCGCTCCACTCCGACGGGATCCCAGACATTCTGGCTGAACAGCTTGCCCGTAAAGAAGCCGTGCGCCTCCGACGCCAACGCGCCCAGAAAGACTAGCGCCACCACGGCCTGAACCAGCCAGGCCGGCCAGGCGTCCGCCGTGCCGGCTGGCGGCTGCGCTCCGTTTGCCCCCTTCTTGAAGATGAACAGCCGCTGCACCGCGAAGTTGAGGAGAAACAGCAGCGACTCGACCATGAGCTTGGCGGGAACGGCGTCCATTCCCGTCTTCATCGTTAGCAGACGGATGCCGCCGTACGATGCCAACCCACTGACCACCGTCAGCTCAAGGTATTTCGGCAGCACCAAACTGTGCCGCTGTCTCGAATGAAAAACCGAGCGGCGGACCATGGTGTAGTTGAAGGCCAGCGCCACAGCGCGGCCGAGGATCTGCGAGAGCAGGACCGAGGCGCCGTAGTGCCTGGCCAGGATAAAGATCAGATTATCCAGCAGAGCCGTGAACAGCGAGACGGAGCCGAAACGCAGAATGATGAAGTAGATCTTCATCGAATCCACCACCGGGTTGAAGTGCGAGGACGGGTTGCCAGGCTCGTAAATGGCGCGGATGGATTCTTCCACCAATGGGACGCCCCACCTGTGCGCCGCTATCAGCATTTCCAGCTCAAACTCGTAGCCGTTGGCTTCTACTTTCAGAATCCGCGGCGCGAGGGAGGACGGAATGCCGCGCAGCCCGGTCTGTGTATCGCTCACCCCGCGGTCCAAAAGGGCGTGCACGATGGCTCTGGTGACAACGTTGCCGATGAGGCTCCGCAGCGGCGCCTCGCGGCGGAAGGCGCGGCAACCCAAGACCAGGCTGCCGGGATTCGCCAACAAGGTTTCGCCGACGCGTTCGATATCGTCGGGATGGTGTTGTCCGTCGGCATCGGCGGTGACAACCCCGGCCAGGCCGGGATACCGGCAAAGGACGTAGTTCAAGCCGGTTTTGAGCGCCGCGCCTTTCCCCAGGTTGGTGGCGTGGCGGAGAAGCTCGACGCCCGAGAGTTCCGCCACCCGATCGAAAAGATCGCAAAATTCGGCGCCGCTGCCGTCGTCCACAACCACGATGTGCGGGAACGACTTTTCGACGAGCGCGCGGACAAGCTCCAGCAGGCTGCCGGACGGCCTATAGGCGGGAATCAATACCGCAAGGCGATTGGCTTGTGTGCGAAGCATCCCGTTGGGATAGTCTACTAAATGCAGCCCGCGCGTACAAGCAAATTGACAGAATGGAATGGCTGAGGAAGAGCCTTAAGGCTCGCGGCAAAGGCGCACAGGGCTGCGAAACTAGGATCCATTCCAAAGAGCCTCCGCTGGGCAGGAATCCGGCTCCCTCTCAATATGAGTCCTCCATCGCGCCCCCCATCCGCTCATCACAAGCGATTTCAGATCGCTGATCCGTTTGTTTCCCATCACTTGCCGCCATTCGATTTCGGACTCGCATTTTCGCCATGCAATCCTGGAGTGTATAGGATAACCAGATGCCTAACTACTCACACTCCGTCTACATCGCTCAATCCGCCGTCCATCGCGCCAATACCGCCGGGTCGGCGCCGCGCTGGTCTCCCACGATTTCAGCATGCGTAACTTCCCGCCGGCAAAAAACCAAACGAACCCAATCCGGCCGCGTCCGGAACTCCCCACCCCAAACGAACCCAATTCCGCCCATCGGCCATCGCCCAGCCCCGCGTCGGAAAACCTGCGCCAAACGAACCCAATTCCCCCCCGGACGCGCCGTGCGCATCCACCCCAAACGAACCCAAATCCGCCCGCCGGCCATCGCCCGCCCATGCTCCGCGCCTCCGCACCAAACGAACCCAATTCCCCCGAACACCAACAAAACGCAGACCTTGCCAGCGCCCGCCCGCCCCGCCGCCAACCGCCGTCCGAAAGCCGATGCCCCATGCCTTCCTTTTCAGGTAGAATCGAAACAGTCCCCATGCCAAGATCCTTAGAAGAGTTGCAGGCCATCGCCAAGCGCGTGCGCCGCGAGATTGTCGTGATGATCGGCGCCGCCGGGAGCGGACATCCTGGCGGATCGCTTTCCGCCGTCGAGATCCTGGTCGAGCTGTATTTCGACTTCATGCGCATCGATCCGAAGAAGCCCAAGTGGCCGGATCGCGACCGCTTCATCCTTTCCAAAGGCCATGCCGCGCCGGTGCTCTACTCGGTCATGGCGGAGGCCGGCTACGCCGATACGCCGCTGGACAAGTTAAATACGCTGCGGACGCTCGGCTCCATGTATCAGGGCCATCCCGACGTCCGCTTCATCCCCAGCCTGGAAGCCTCCACGGGATCGCTGGGCGAGGGCCTGTCCTTGGCGTTGGGGATGGGCTTCGCGGCGCGGCTCGATAGCCGCCCCTCGCGCACTTACGTCATGCTCGGCGATGGCGAAATCCAGGAGGGCCAGGTGTGGGAGTCCGCCATGGCCGGCGGGTTCCACAAGACCGATAACGTGGTTGCCATCGTGGATTACAACGGCATCCAGCTCGATGGCTTCGTGAAGGACATCATGGACGTCGCGCCGCTTGCGGACAAATGGCGGGCGTTCAACTGGCATACCATCGAAATCGACGGCCACAATATCCCGGCCATACGCGCTGCATTCGAAGAGGCGCAAGCCACCAAAGGCAAGCCCACCTGCATCGTGGCCCACACCATCAAAGGCAAGGGCGTCTCCTTCATGGAGAACAACCCCAAATTCCATGGCACGGCCCCCACGCCGGCCGAAGTGGAACTGGCGCTTAAGGAGTTGCAATAATGCCCGTCAAAACGAAATTTGCACTTACGCCCGGACCCGCCACGCGCGAGGCATTCGGCCGGGCGCTGGCCGAACTCGGCCGCGAGAACAAGGACATCGTGGTGTGCGACGCGGACCTTTCCAAATCCACCATGACCACCTATTTCCAAAAGGAGTTTCCCGAGCGCTTCTTCGAGTGCGGCATCGCGGAAGCGGACATGGTGGCTATCGGAGCGGGCCTGGCCAGCGGCGGCAAGATCCCGTTCGTTTCCAGCTTCTCGGTTTTCCTGATGAATAAGGGCTTCGAACAGCTCCGCGTTGGCGTGGCCTACCCCAGGCTCAACGTCAAGGTGGTCGGCACGCACAGCGGCATTTCCATCGGCGAAGACGGCCCGTCGCAGATGAGCGTGGAAGAGACCGGCCTCGCTTGTTCCCTGGTGGGCTTCGTGGTGATCTCGCCGGCGGACGAAGTTTCCACCAAGGCGCTGGTCCGCGCTGCCGCGGCCTACATTGGCCCGGTATTCATACGCACCGGCAGGCCGAAGGCGCCCATCGTCTACGAGGCCGGCCAGAAGTTCGAGATCGGCAAGGCCATTCAAGTGATCGAAGGGTCCGACGCCACCATCGTCGCCAACGGCCTGCTGCTCGCGGAGGCCATTCGCGCCGCCGAAACGCTGGAGGCGGAAGGCCTCTCAGTCCGCGTGGTGGACATGCACACCGTCAAGCCGCTCGACCGCGATGCGGTCAGGCGCGCCGCCGTTGAGACCGGCGCCATCGTGGTGGCCGAAGAGCACCTGGTCGATGGCGGCATGGGCGTGCGCGTGGCTCAAGCCGTGGCCGAAATCCAGCCGTGCCCCATGGAGTTCGTCGGCATTCGCGACACTTACGCCGAATCCGGCAAGACGGACGAGTTGATGGAAAAGTACGGTCTGGTGGCCCGCGACGTGGCCGCCGCCGTTCGGAAGGCAGTCGCGCGCAAACGCTAAGTTCGCGCCAGTCTCATGCCGGAAACCGCCTGTCTTTCCGACGCGTTCATCGAACACTGCGCGCGTTGCAGTTGGCTGTTCACCGCTAACGGCGAATTCCTCCGCATTTTCGGCGACCCGCGCCCTATCTTCGGGAAGGCAGCCACGGAGTTGACCGGGCGCTCACTTGGAGAAGCGCTGGAGGATGGACTGGCGGTCGAATGGAAGGACCGTTTGGGGCGCGCTCTTGAGGGCGAGACGCTGTTGCTGCGCCTGCGCCGCGACGGCTCCGATTGGGCCATCCTGTTCTTCCCCGTTCGCTTCGAGAACCAGGTCTACGGCGGCGGATCGGCGTTGGAGACCACTACCTGGAATACCGCCGCGCAGGAACTGCGTCACACGGTCCTCGGGGCCCTAAAGGCGCAGGAGTTCGAACGCCGCATGGTGTCCAAGTTCCTGCACGACAAAGTCGGACAGAATCTCACCGCGCTCGGTCTTCAACTCGATTTGGTGCGCATGGACCTGGAGACCGTATCGCCGGAAACCTCCGCCCGCGTGGTGGAAATTCAGCAGCTTCTCGAAACCATGATGGAGGAGGTTCGCGAATACAGCTATGAGCTGAACCCCTCGGCCGTGGAGCGAGCCGGGCTCCGCTCCGCGCTCGATCGCCTCTCGGAGCGCACTCGCGGGCGTTTTGGCGGCGCGTTGCGCGTGAATGTCGATCCGTCGCTGAACCTCGATCCCGGGATCGCTTCGGCCATGTACCATATCGCGCAGGAGGCCGTCGAGAACGCCGTTCAGCATGCCGGTTGCTCGGCCATCGAAATCGCGGTAAAGTCCACAAGAACGGGTCCATCCATGGAGATCCGCGATAATGGTAGAGGATTCGATCCGGCGGACATCGCCGGCGGGCGCCGCGGCCTGGGTCTGTTGAGCATGGAGCATCACGCCGCCCAGGCGGGCCTGGACTTGTCGATCAGGAGCACCCGGGGAAATGGCGCCATGATTCGGGCGGCCGCGCCGGAAGCGTAACCATCATGTCGTATAGCATTGTCCTGGTCGACGATCATAAGCTGGTGCGCGACGGCATCAAGACCATCCTTGAGCGCGGGTCGGAGTTCCACGTAATCGGCGAGGCCGAAAATGGGGCCGACGCCGTGACGCTCTGTGAGAAGGCTGCGCCGGACCTGGTCCTCATGGATATCGGCCTGCCCGGCATGAACGGCATCGAGGCCACCACCGAGTTGCTGCGCCGCTCGCCGGGCGTGAAGGTGATCATCCTTTCGATGTACGACGACGAGAACTCCGTGGTCGGCGCCATTCGCTCCGGCGCGCGCGCCTTCGTGCTCAAGAAGGCCTCGTCCAACGAGCTTTTGGACGCGCTTCGCACGGTAGCGCGCGGCGGCTCCTATCTGAGTGGGCAGGTCTCCGACCGGCTGCTGACGCGCATCCAGCGCGGCGACCTGGATACTCACCAGCACAGCGCGCTGGAGACGCTATCGCCCCGCGAATTGCAGGTGCTCCGGCTGGTGGCCGAGGGGCAGACCAGCAAGGATATCGCAGTCCTGCTGAGCCTCGGTCTGCAGACCGTGCGCAGCTACCGCAAGACCATGATGAAGAAGCTCGGGGTAAACAACGTCGCCGGCCTCACGCAACTGGCGCTGGCCGCCGGCCTGACGCATTGGAACAAGCCCGACGCAAACACCAAGGAGTGATCCCGATGCAGACTGCATGGGGTGAGATCCGCGTCTCGGACGCCCACGTCCACTTCTTCTCGCACGGGTTCCTCGCGTCGCTCACTTCCCAGCGCGGCCGGACCGTCGACGAAGCGGCCCGGTTCCTGGGCTGGACGCCGCCCCCGGCAGATCCAGCGGACCTGGCGCACGCGTGGGCGCGGGAGTTGGACGCCCACTCCGTGGCGAAGGCCGCGCTGATCTCCAGCGTGCCCGGCGACGAAGGCTCGGTGGCCGCTGCCATGGCCGCCTGTCCGGACCGGTTCCTCGGCTACTTCATGTTCAATCCTCTAGCGGAGAACCCTGGCGAGCGCGTCCGCGCCGCCCTGGCAAGCGGTTTGCGCGCCGTGTGCCTTTTCCCGGCCATGCACCGCTACGCGGTTTGGGATGAGCGCGTGCGCCCGGTCTTCGAGGAAGCCGCCCGCCTTCCCGGCCATGCTGTGTTCGTTCATTGCGGCGTACTTTCCGTGGGCGTCCGGAAGAAACTCAGGCTGCCGTCGCCCTTCGACATGCGCTTCTCGAACCCTATCGACTTGCACGCCGTGGCGCTGGCTTACCCCGAACTCCCGTTCATCGTTCCGCATTTCGGCGCCGGATATTTCCGCGAAGCCCTCATGCTGGCGGACCAGTGCCCCAACGTCTACCTGGACACCTCCAGCAGCAACAACTGGATGCGGTATGAAGGTCTGGACCTGAAAACCGTGTTCGCCCGCGCGCTCGATGTGGCCGGCGCGGACCGCCTGCTTTTCGGCACCGACTCGTCCTTCTTCCCGCGCGGTTGGAACGCCGCCGTGTTCGAAGCGCAAGCCAAGGCGCTCGTCGACTTGGGCGCCGGCGCCCAGGACGCCCAAAAAATCTTCGGCGGGAATCTGGAGCGGTTGTTCGGGTGAAGGGATGGTTCAGGCCGGGCGCCGAAGCGGCGGCGTAACCGCATATCGGCGTTCTGTCCCCGAAGTTCGCGAATGAAGTGGGGCGGACCCCCCTGGTCCGCGGCCGGCCCCCTGACCGGCCTCTTCGGGTTGGCAGCGGGTGGATTCTTCGGTCCAGGGGGACCCGCGCGGACCGGGGGGCCCGCCCCACAGGGCCACTAAACTAGCCGCTCACGCGCACCCACGCCACTACCAGCCGGATCTGTTCGTAAGCGATCTCCGCCGGCAGGGCTTCGCGCAGCGGCTTCAGCCATTGCGATCCCAGACGGCGCACGGCTTCTTCGATCCGCCGGTGGATGGCTTCGCCCACCCATTCCACGCGGTATTCAAGGGCGCGCTTCTCCACCAGGTCGGCCACCAGGTTGACCACCGTTGAAACCTGGCGGCCGCGGATCTGCGCGATTTCCTCGAAGCTCTTGCCTTGGGCGAGCAGACGGATGCTCTCCTCGGCGGGAGTGACCCGGTCGGTCTCTTTCGCGGCGGCCCGGGCACCCTTATGGAAAGCTTCGAACGCGGCGAAAATCTCCCTGCCGTATAGCTCGGCTTTGCGCTCGCCGATGCCGGAGACGCCGAGCAACTCGCGCAGATTCGACGGCCGCTTGCGGCAAAGCTCCTCGATGGACGCGTCGCTGAGCACAACGAAGGCCGCCACACCCGCGCGTCTAGCGGTTTGGAGCCGCCACTGCTTGAAGAAATCGATCAGGTCGCGGTGAGGCGATGGGGCCACGGGCTGCGGACGCGCGGGCGCAGCGACTGGCTGGACTCTGGGAGCCTGTACCACCGGCGCTGCCTTGCTCTTCCGCTTGCGTCTCTTCCGCGGCGCGAGGTCCTCGTCGAGCGGCGCAGACACCCAGTCGGGCACGTTGCCGCACACGTCGCACATCTCGCAGCGTTGCCATTTCGGGGTCTGTCCGAAATGCGCGCAGATCTGCAAATGGCGGCAGCGGGCGTTTTCGACAAAGTCCCGCACGGAGTGGTAGCGCTGCCAGGCGCGCTGCTTCTCGGCGGGGTCGTTCATCTGGTCGATGAAGTAGGCCAGCAGGCCCGCGTCTTTGGGCTGCCAGAGCAGCACGCAATCGGCGGGCAGTCCGTCGCGGCCCGCGCGGCCGGCCTCCTGGTAATACTGCTCGATGGATTTCGGCAGCGAGGTGTGGATCACCGCGCGCACCGCCGGTTTGTTGATCCCCAGGCCGAAGGCGATGGTGCCAACCAGCACGCGCGCATCGTCGTTCATCCAACGCTCCTGATTGCGGCGGCGCGCGGAGTTCTCCATCTGGCCGTGATAGGCGACCGCCGCGACGCCCCGCTCGGCCAGCGTATCCACCGTCTGCTCCACCTCCTTGATGGTGGGCGCGTAAACGATCACGCTGTCGCCGGCATAGGCGCGCAGTCCCGCCAGCAGCAGGGGCAGGTGCGTATCCCGGTCGCACTGGTGCGCTACGTAGCGCAAGTTGGCGCGGTGGAAGCTGGCGATATACTTGTGCGGGTCGCGCAGTTGCAGTTGTTCGAGGATGTCGTGCCGCACGCGCTTTGTGGCGCTGGCGGTGAAGGCGGCGATGGGCTTGTCCGGAAAGTTTTGCCGCAGCGAGTTGAGCTGGCGATATTCCGGGCGGAATTCGTGGCCCCATTCGGAAATGCAGTGGGCTTCGTCGATGGCGAAGAACGCCACCGGAACCCGTTGCAGCCAGCCGACGGTGTCCGCCCGCGCCAGGCGTTCCGGCGAAAGGTAGAGCAGGCGAAACGCTCCCTGCTCTGCCGCGCGCATGACGGCGCGCTGCTCCTCGCCGGGCTGGGAGCTATTGAGCAGCGCCGCCGGGATGCCCATATCGCCCAACTGCGCCACCTGGTCCTGCATCAGCGCGATGAGCGGCGAGACCACCACCACGGTCCTTCCGAGCGCCAGCGCGGGCAACTGGTAGCACAAGGACTTGCCTCCGCCGGTCGGCATGATGACGGCGACATCGCTGCCGTTCAACAGGCTTTCCACGATGCGCTCCTGCATGGGGCGAAAAGAATCGTAACCCCAATACCGCTTCAGGGCGGCGTAGAGGCTGGAGGTGGATGCGAGGGACTCCAAGTCGGGATTATCGCAGTTTCGAAAGCGCATGGCGTCGCGGCGCCGCATGTTAAACTTGTGTTCTTCAGTACGCAATGGATTTCCTCACCGGGTTGAACCCGCCACAGCGCGAAGCGGTAACGTGCACCGAAGGTCCGCTGCTGATCCTCGCCGGCGCTGGCAGCGGCAAGACAAGGGTCATCACGCATCGCATTGCGTACATCGTGACGGCGCGGCACGTGCCGCCCTCCGCCATTCTGGCCGTCACTTTCACCAACAAGGCTGCAGCGGAAATGCGGGGGCGCGTGGCCGGTCTGCTGGAAGACGCACGCCTCGATTCCACGCCGCGGATTTCCACCTTTCACTCGTTCTGCGTCCGGCTACTGCGCATGGATGGCGAACCGCTGGGCAAGATCCGGCCCGGCTTCTCGCGTCGCTTCACCATCTACGACGAAGACGACCAGCTTGCCATCGTGAAGGCGGCCTACAGAACGCTGGGCCTCGACGAAAAAGAGTTCATGCAATACCGGGCGGCCATTTCGCGCATCAGCCATTCCAAGAATATGAAGCTGGGGCCGGCGGATCTCTACAAGCAGGCCGCCAACCCGGAAACCGAAAAGCTGGCCTCCATCTTCGAGCAGTACGAGAAGGCGCTGCACATGGCCAACGCGCTCGATTTCGACGATCTGCTGCTCGAAGCCGTGCGCCTTCTGCGCCATGACGCCGCCACGCGCGAAGCCTGGAACCGCCGCTTGAGCTACGTGATGGTGGACGAATACCAGGACACCAATCGCAGCCAGTACGAGTTGATGCGCCTGCTTTCCGAATCGCATAACAACGTGTGCGTGGTGGGCGACGAAGATCAGTCGATCTATAGCTGGCGCGGCGCGGATCTTCGCAACATCCTGGATTTCGAACACGACTTTCCCAACGCGCGCACCATCCGGCTGGAGCAGAACTACCGCTCGACCAAGACCATCCTCGCGGCCGCCGGCGCCGTGGTGGAGAACAACAAGGCGCGCAAGGGCAAGAAGCTCTGGACCGAAGCGGACGCGGGCGAGATGATTGGCCTGTACGCCGGCCATGACGACCGGAACGAGGCGCTGTTCATCGCCGACCGGATTGAGAGTCATCTGAACGCCCACCCCGGCGATCAGGTGGCCGTTCTCTACCGCACCAACTTCCAGTCGCGGCAGATTGAAGACGCGCTGCGGACCTACGGCCGGAAATACAACATCGTGGGCGGGTTCAGTTTTTACCAGCGGGCGGAGATCAAGGACACCGTAGCCTATCTGAAGCTGGCCGTCTCCAACACGGATACGGCGAGCCTGATGCGCGTGATCAACACGCCGGCGCGCGGCATTGGCCGCACCACCGTGGAACAGATGGAGCGTTACGCGCAGGAGCACGGCCTCAGCTTGTGGGAAGCGGGCGAGCGCCTGATCGACGCCGCACAGCTTTCGGCGCGCTCGGAATCGTCGCTGACAAACTTCCGCAACCTGATTCAAGATCTTTCGCTGATGGCGAGCCAGTCGCCGCTGCCGGAGACCATCCGCTACGCGTTGGACCGGACCGGCTATCGCAAGATGCTGGAGCAGGAGCATACGCCCGAATCGCAAACGCGCCTGGAGAACCTGGACGAATTGATCAACGCGGCGGTGGAAGCGGCTGAGAGCGGCAAGACGCTCTCCGACTTCCTGGATGAGGCCGCGCTGGTCTCCGACGCCGATGCCTTCGAAGAGACCGCGCCGGTACACCTGATGACGCTGCACAACGCCAAGGGGCTGGAGTTCCCCGTGGTGTTCCTGACCGGCATGGAGATGGGCCTATTTCCGCACAGCCGCTCGATGGATTCCGAAGCGGCGCTCGAAGAGGAGCGCCGGCTGTGTTACGTGGGAATGACGCGCGCGCGCAAGCGGCTGATCCTGACGTGGGCGAAATACCGGCGGCGGTTCGGCGGCGGCGAGCAGGCGCGTTCCACGCCCTCCTGGTTCTTGAACGAGGTTCCCGCGCACCTGATTGTGGACCTGGGCTCCGAGGACAGGCCTGGAGAGATCGACCTGACCGCGGAACGCGACGACGCGCGGCAAGTGGCCCGGCGCAACACATACACCGGCAAAACGTACAATTCGCTCGATAACATTTCGCAATTCTTCGGCGCGCGGGGCTTGCCGTTCAATCCGCCGGGAGTGCAGGCGCCGCGCCCGCCGGCGCCCGCCGCCCCACTGCGCGTCGCCCCACCACCGACGAACGCCGGTGTCCAAAAGGCGAGAACCGGCATGACCGTGGAACATCCCAAGTACGGCCAGGGGATGGTGGTCAAGCGCGAAGGCGACGGGGAAGATGCTAAGATCACTGTTAACTTCCCCCGTTACGGACTCAAGAAGCTGGCTGAAAAATACGCAGGACTAAAAAGAACCCGATGAACACGAAGAACATTACCGACAAAGTCGAACGCAAGCAGAAGAAACGCGCCGTGCGCAAAGCCGCGCCGCCCAAGGCCAAGCGGGCCACCGGAGTGGCTCGCGGCTCGCTGAAGAAGAAGATCCGGCGCCAGGTGCAGGGCCAGCGGAAGCGGTAGCGGCGCGCGACGGCCGGCAGCTCTCCTCACGTGAGCCTTTTCCGAACGAAGAGCATCGACGCTCTGATTGCGGCCGCCGAAGACCCGGAGCGGAAGCTGCGCCGCACTCTGGGTCCGTGGAGCCTGACGGCGTTCGGCATCGGCGCGGTGATCGGGTCCGGCATCTTCATCCTCACGGGGACGGCCGCGGCCGGCGAAACGCTGAGTTTCAAATCGGTCCTGCATGCGCCGATCCTCGATCTGATCATGCACGGCCGGAACGCGCTCTCGACGGTCGGCCGCCCCGGCGCCGGGCCGGGCATTTCCCTCTCGTTTCTGCTGACCGCGCTGGCGTGCAGCTTCGCGGCGCTGTGCTACGCGGAGCTGGCGTCGATGATTCCCATCGCGGGGAGCGCGTACACGTACGCCTACGCAACCCTGGGCGAGCTGGTCGCGTGGATCATTGGATGGGACCTCATCCTGGAATACGCCGTCTCCAACATGGCGGTGGCGGTGGGATTCTCAGGATATTTGAACGACGTTCTGGATAATCTGTTCGGCTGGCACTTGCCGGCCAAGTTCGCCGGCCCGCCCATCGCCGGCGGCGCGCTCACGGGTGCGTGGTTCAATATTTCGGCGCTGCTCATCCTGCTGATTCTGACTTACATTCTGGTGATTGGCGTGCGCGAAAGCGCCGGAACCAACAATGTGATGGTGGCCGTGAAACTTGCGGCCATTCTGATCTTCGTGTTCGGGGCCGCGCGCGCCGTCAACACCGCGAACTGGCATCCCTTCTTGCCCAACGGCTACCCCGGCGTTCTGACGGGCGCGGCCATCGTGTTCTTCACTTATATCGGCTTCGACTCGGTTTCCACCGCGGCCGAGGAATGCCGCAATCCGCAGCGCGATTTGCCTTTCGGCATCATCATGACGCTGGTGGTTTGCGCGGTGCTCTACATCTCCGTGGCGCTGGTGCTGACCGGCATCGCGCCCTGGAGGACGCTGACCGGCGAAGCGCCCGTGGCCGACGCCCTGAAGCGCCTGGGATACAACGGCGTGCGGCAGTGGGTGAGCATCGGGGCCATCGTGGGGATGATTTCGTCGCTGCTGGTGTTTCAGTACGGGCAGGCGCGCATCTGGTTCGCCATGTCGCGCGACGGCCTGCTGCCCAAGGCGTTCTCCAAGGTGCATCCGAAGTACAAGACCCCACACGTGAGCACCTTGGTTGCGGGGCTGGTGGTGGGCATTCCGGCGGGCATCTGGGATATCGGAACGTTCGCGGATCTGGCGAACATCGGCACGCTGTTCGCGTTCATTATCGTATCGGTGGGCGTGATTGTGCTGCGGCGGACGCAACCCGAGCGCAAGCGCGGCTTCCGCGTGCCGGGATCTCCGTGGCTGCCCATGATCTCGATTGGCTTCTGCCTGCTGCTGATGCTGGCGCTGCCGCTTGAAACGTGGGTGCGGTTTTTTGTTTGGCTGCTGATCGGCTTTACGATTTACTTCCCGTTTGGAAGAAAGCACAGCGCGCTGGCGGAGAAGGGAGCGTAAGCTACCAGATGGAGGGCGTGGGGTATTGCCGAACGAGCCGGTCATTGCTAATGAGCGTGAACCCCTCACTGGCGGCTTGCGCGAGCAGGATGCGGTCGAACGGGTCCTTGTGAATCGCCGGTAGATGGCCTACGGCATACACGTGAGCCGCCTTGATGGGGAGCACTTCCGCTTCAATGCTTCTCATACCGGCCTCCAGCCAGCTCTGCGGATCCTCCAGGTGAAGCAATCCCTTCTGGGCCCTTAGCACAACCTCCCAAAGCGAAGCTACGCTGACGAACAACCGGTGGCGGCGGCTCTCGATCAGCTTGCGGACCGTTTTGCTGAGCTTTGCGGGCTCGGCGACCGCCCAAAGCAAGGGCGCGGTGTCCAGAAGATAGGTCACCACTCCTTGCCTTCGAGGAACCGATCCGCCTGGTCGTCTGTAAGCGGCGCGTCCCATCCCTCGGTGAGAGAGACGGTTCCAGCCATTGCGCCGAGCGTCCGCCGGCCGGATTTTTTCCGGCTACGGACCAGATCGGCAACAGGCTTACCATTCCGCATGATGGTCACCTCTTCGCCCTGCTCGATCATGGCGAGCAGCCGCGAGAGGTTCGTTTTCGCCTCATGGACATTGAATTCCGGCACGCTTTCATCTTAGTCTAGTGGATTAGCTAATGCAATGTCCGGATTCGCGCGGCTGCACGACATGAAGGTTGGAAAGCCTTCGGATTGCGCGCTGATGGAACGAGTCTGCGCATACCCAGAACTTGAAGATCCTAGCCCGCACTTGGGCGAACCCCAACGGGCGTCAACCCTAAGACAAGACGGAAACCCCTCCGACGCAGGGTCGCCGCGGAGCGAGTCCACACGCCGACAGCCGGCCGACGGGCGGTAAGGCAGTCACAAGGTCACAAGCGCGTTTCCCGTTACTAATCCGTTCCAACCGACAAGTGGAGAGCGAACCGGCTCACACCGGTGACCATCCCTTCCGCCTCCGTGTTTCTCCCGGACGGCCCGGAGCGACGGGCGTGGTCCACATTCTCCGTGCTGTATGCGGAGGTCATGGAGTCGCCGCCCGTGCAGGAGTACCAGGGCAAATCCAGCGGGCCCCAGACCGCGATTTCAGCCAGAAGCGGGCAGGCGGGGAATCGAGGCGCTACCGCGTAACAGCGACAATCACGAGCGCAGCCACAATACACAGCAGGAGAACCACTACCCCAATGACCGGATCGCCACCTTGCTCTTTGCGAACGCATCGGGAGGATTGCGGCACTTTCCGGGCCTTGGGGGCTGCGCTTGTCGGCTTGGCCGACAGATCACGGCGCGGCTGAGAGTAGTATTTGACCCTCTCTATGCCTGGCTTCACTTGAACAACACCTCCTTGAACTATGCGGCAGGGCCGTCGAGGTGTTCGGTCGGCCGCTGCTTCTGGCTGCAACCAGCTCTCAGCACCCGTCCGTCCCCGCTTTCCAAGGCGCTAATTCATCGCCGCGGTCTCTTGGAACAATGTCGGCGAGAACTTATCAGGAACTGGCGCGGCGGCTGGGTGAAGGTGCTCGCGCTTTGCCAGCGTTTCACGAAATTCCCGCGCCTCCGAAACCTTGATGAACTGAGCACTCAGTCCTTTGGACTTTACATACTCCTCGACCTCCGCCAGATCGATATCGTAGTAAAACTCCCGTCTGGGGTTAACCAGATTCAGGCGGCGATCTGAAAGCAGTTGATGCAGCGAAGATTCCAACCCCGGAGCGTTGTCGCTATACAACATCGCATGGACATCAAACGGGAACGGCACGCTGGCCCCGCCCAACTCGTCAATTCTTTCCGTAGGCTCAAGGCGGCGCGTCATGCCAATTTTGACAACGCGCTCGCCGAAACTACCCACATTGCTGATGACATACACGAACCCGGATTTCGTCAGTTGGGCGCGCGAGATAGCACGTTCCTTCTTCTGCCGCGCCTCATCGAGTTTTGCCTCGAACCCGCTAATCTGTTTAGTGAGTTTTTCCAGCGCCGCACCGGTGGCCCGCGCTGCTTCCTCGCGCGCTTTCGTGAGGGCCTTCTGATAGCGCACCTCCTCTTCCTCCGCGTCCTGCTGCGCCTTCTCAAATTCCCGTTGCGCCCGCTCTTCTTCCCTGATCTGCTCTCGGACGCGCCGTTGCTCCTCTCGATCTTGGCGCTTCTTCTCCTCGTATTCGTGGGTTAGCCGCAGCTCGTCCAATTTGAGATTGAGATACTCGGCCGTGATGGTCACCTGGAGCACACCGGACAGCTTGTTGATGCTCTCGGCCGACTGCCTGATACGCTCTTCCATTTTGGTGATATTGTTCCAGGAAACGTCAGCACGTGCCGCATCACACTCGCCGTTGAACGCACGCAGAACAAGCTTTGTGTTCTGCTTCACCATACGCTTGCCTTCTTGCTGGCTTCCGCCAACGTGCCAGGAAACCGGGCAAACGGCTGCGCGTCCGTCGTGGATCAACGCCCGTTCGCGGTCGCGCAAGGCTGTAAGCGCGGTCTTATAGTCTTCCGGAGCCTGAAAACTGAAGTGAGGCTTGTACAGTCCAAAACTGATGTCGTCGAGGCTCTCTTCTAGAAGCGATAACTCCCGTTTAAGTTCTTGGTATCTTGCTAAACCTCGCTGATATTCTTCATTGAGAGTTGTCCGAATCTGCTGGGCCTGCGTCTCGAAGGCTTCCTGATCCCGCTTCTTGCTCTCCAATTCCTCAGCTGCACCTTTCACCTGTGCATCAATTGTCCGCTGGTGGTCGATTGCGCTATTCCGCTGCTCCTGGCGAATGCGATCCAGTTCGAGCTTTGCTGCTGCAATTGCCCGATCCGTTTCAATGATGTCGGCGTACTTCGCCCGCAGTCGAGTTGCCTCCATCGAAAAGCGCCAGGTGCAATACGCCAGCCCTAAGACGATAACAAGCAGAGCAACCGTAAGCGCCATACCTTAGGTGCCTCCGTATTTAGAATTGCCAACCGACGGCTTCGGGCCGGTATCTCAGACAAAGCGGTTGGAAATTAGACTGAACATTCTACCACCGCGTATCTTGGCAAGCCTGCCGGGACTGTGGTTTGGAGTAATCGAGGAAGAGCGAATTCTTCGCGCCAAGGGCCGGCAACCCAGCCAAGAAACGCCGGATTAGTGCGGCAGTCCGGAAGCGGATCATCGAGGCGACCAAGAAGCGGGCGTCGAGGTCGCTTCGTAGAGCCGGGGGCCCGCGGCCCGGTTACTCCCCGCCAAGTCGGCTTGTGCCCTGCGATCGCCTTGTTCTCCCTTTACCTGCGTGCGCGCTTAGGTTAACGCTGATCGGGCAGGCCCCACCCAAGCATCGAAGTCCGCACCGATTCTGCGTCGCGCGCCGCGGAACATTTTCCCTGGCCCCGGCGTCCAAAGAACCATGCCGCAATCCCCGGCTGTGCTCGAGGTGCGTGAGTTGGTGAAGCGCTACGGCGCGTGCCTGGCGGTGCGGGGCGTCAGCTTCGAGATCCACGCGGGCGAAATCCTGGGCGTGCTCGGCCCCAATGGCGCCGGGAAGAGCACCATCGTGAAGATGATCGCGGGCATTGTCGATCCCACGCAGGGGGCCGTGCTGTTTCGCGGCGAACCGGTGGCGAGCGATCCCGTGGCATACAAGCGCGCGCTCGGATATGTGCCCGAACAGCCGGATCTTTATGGTTTCCTCACCGGCTGGGAATATCTGGAACTGGCGGCTACGCTGCGCGGCATCGAGGAGGCGCGCTTCCGCCGCAAGGCCGAAGCCATGCTGCGCGCGCTCACTCTGTACGAGCACCGCGACCAGCCTATCGGCGGGTACTCGAAGGGCATGCGGCAGCGCATCGTGGTGATCGCGGCGCTGCTGGACGACCCGGCGCTGTTGGTGCTGGACGAGCCTTTTTCGGGCCTGGACACGGCTAGCACGGCGGTCCTTCGGCAGGTGATTGCGCTTCTGGCGGCGGCGGGCAAGGCGGTGTTCTTTTCCTCGCCGGTGCTGGAACAGGTGGACCAGCTCTGCTCGCGGCTGGTGCTGCTGAAGGGCGGGACGGTGGTGGCCTCGGGACCCATGGAGGAGATGCGCACCCGCTTTGCCGGCCTCGGCCTGGAAGGCGGATTCATGCAGCTTACGGAGCAGGTGGATGCCGGCGGGATTGCGCGGGAAATCGTGGATGCGGTTGCGGCCTGACCGGCGCCGGCGGGCGCGGCCATTCACGCGCCTGGTGGAGCACTTTCTCCACCGCCTGCTGCGCGGCAACCAGGAGGAAGGGTCCGATTTCGAGCTGGGCGCGGGCGGGCTGCTCGGTCTGCTGGCCGCGCCGGGCGCCTTCGTGACCTTGTTCATGCTGGAGGAATATTCCACCTTCCTCAACTGGCTCCGCGGACAGTTGCACCGCGATCTGCTGGTGGCCTCGGCGCCGGATAAGTACTTGTTTCTGGCGCTGACCATGGGCGTTACCGGCATTGTCACGGTGCTGAAGTGGGACCGAATCCTGCCGGATGCGCAGGACTACCTGAACCTGGCGCCGCTGCCGGTGCGGGCGCGCACGGTCCTGCTGGCGAACACGGCCGCGATCGCCATTGCCGTTCTGGTCTTTGTGGTGGACGTGAACGCCATCCCGACGCTGCTGTTCCCATTCATCGTCACGGCCGCCGCCGAAGCTCCGCCAAGCGTGTTCCTCTCGTTCGCCGCGACGCACGCCGCGGTGGTCGCACTGGCCAGCCTGTTCACCTTCTGCTCCGTGTTTTCCGTGCTGGGAATTCCGGCCGCGCTGTTGCCGCGCCGGCTGTTTAACTCCATCGCAGCCGGATTGCGCGGCGGGCTGCTGGTGGCATTCCTGGCGCTGCTTTTCAGCGCTCCGGCCGGAAGAGCGCTGCTGAAAGACGCCGGCGCGCATCCATCGTCACTATCCGCATGGCTGCCGCCGGTATGGTTTACGGCGCTCTACCAGGAGTGGCAGCAGCGCGGCACGGCAGTCTTTCACGTACTGGGGCGGCGCGCACTGGTGGCGGCGGGCGCGGCGCTGGCGCTCATGGCGCTGAGCTATGCCGCTAGCTGCCGCCGCCGCTTTGCCACCGTGCTGGAAGGGGCGGGGCGACGGTCGAAACCCCGGCTGGCTACGGCTCTACTGTGGCTGCTCGACCGGTTCGCGCCGGCAAGGTCAGGCTTCGGCCGCGCCAGTCATCGATTCGCGGTCCGCGCGCTTCTGCGCAGCGAACCGCACCGGCTAGCCATCGCCGTAGCAGTGGGCCTGGGCGCCTGGCTGGCGGTGGAGGAAGCGGCCGCCGGAAGCTGGCTTCAGGCGCAGTTGGTCGCGGCATACCTTTTGATCCTGGGCCTGCGCGTGGCCTTCGAGATTCCCGCCCTCCTGCCGGGGAACTGGATCTTCCGCGCCGTGGTGGAAGCGCGCAGCGTCGATACGCGTCCGGTGGCGCGGCGGGTCATGCTGGCTTTCTTGTCGCTGTGCGTGCTGCTGCCGTGGTTTGTAGCGGGCGCGTGGCGAACCGGCCTGCTCCAGGCGCTGTTGGCGACCGCCTATGTAGCGGCGCTTTCGGTATGTCTCATGGAGTTGTTACTGGAAGGCTATCGTAAGATGCCGCTGGCGTGCCCCATGCCGGGCTTTCGCGACAATCTCCCTTCGCTCTTTTTGCTGCACGCGCTCGGATTTGAGTTCTTCACCGTCGCCGGTTCCGCGCTGGGAGCATGGATGCTGGCCGCGCCGCTGCGCCTGTTGTTGCTGCCGGCCGCCATGCTGGCAGTGTGGCTGGGCAACCTCCGCCGGCTGAAAGACGCGCGCGAGGCCGGCGAGTTGGCGGAAGGCATCACCTTCGAGAGCCTCCCGCCTCCCACGGTGGAACGCCTGGATCTGGGCGGGACCGGTTAGTAGGATACATTGTCTCTGAACGTCCAAGGGCCGCGGCGGAAGAAGAAGGCAGGCCAGGAGGCCCGCCCCACACGCTTGCGCCGGCGGGCCGCCCGGTTATACAGTGGACCGCATGGAACAGAGCCGCAGGACCTTTCTTTCATCGGCCATCGCCGCCGCTCCCCTGCTGGCGCCGCGCGGCGTTCGGGGCGCCAACGACCGGATCGCTTATGGCCAGATCGGCGCCGGAGGACGGGGCCGCGATGTGACCAACACATTCAAGAAGCTCGGCGCGGAGTGCGTGGCCGTGGCGGACGTCTTCGAGCCTAACCTGCAGGCCGCCCTGCGAGTTTCTCCGGATGCCAAGGGCTACGTGGACTATCACGATCTGCTGGCGCAGCCGGGCCTGGACGCCGTAGTGATCGCCACGCCCGACCACCATCACGCTCCCATGCTGTTCGCGGCGCTCGAAGCGAAGAAGGATGTGTATCTGGAAAAACCCATGTCCCATTCGCTCGAAGAGAGCCGCCGCATGATCGAGGCCGTGCGCCAGTCCAAACAGATCGTGCAGATAGGAATGCAGCGGCGCAGCGCACCGGCGGTCATCGAAGCCAAGCAGATTTTCGACAGCGGCATGTTGGGCAAGATCACGCTGGCGAAGCCCATGTGGAACTGGAACATCTCGAAGCCCCTGGACAACACGCCGCTGGCGGGAAAGCTCGACTGGAAGCGCTTCCTGGGCAGCGCGCCGGAACACGAGCTGGAACCCATGCGTTTCCGCTCCTGGCGCTACTTCTGGGATTATTCGGGCGGCAACATGACGGACCAGGGCACGCATCTCATGGACGTGGTTCAGTGGTTCACGGGTTCAGGCATGGCGCGCTCGGCGGTGTCCTACGGCCAGAAGGCCAAGAACACCGGCTCGGAAGTGCCGGATGTATTCTGCGCGGTCTTCGAGTACCCCAACCTGATGGCCACTTGGACTTTGAATTACTGCAACTCGTACGAGAACGATTGGTCCATCCAATTCCAGGGCGACCAGGGCACCATGATCCTCAATGCCGCGGGATACCGCATCTGGAAAGAGCCCGTGCCGGCGAACCCCGCGCCGGTGCAGCAGAAGGCCGCTCCGATTCCCCTGGAAACGCACGTACAGAACTTCATGGATTGCGTGAAGTCCCGCTCGGAGCCTAATGCTCCTGTGGAAGTGGGCGCCAGCGCCGTCTCTGCGCCGCACCTGGCCAATGTGGCGTTCCACGCGGGCAAACAGGCGCGGATGGGGGCTGACGGGTTTAGCGCGGGATAGGAGGGCCGTTCTCCGCTCGGAGCCCTAACTAAGATTAATGGCCACAGATGGCCACAGATGAACACAGATAAAACGAAACACTTAGCTTAAAGCTCTTGGAGCCTTTCATATCTGTGTTCATCCGCGTTCATCTGTGGCCATTTCCTCTTTATTTATTGTTGAGACGTTGGCCCACGCCCCACCCTCAATCCGCCAACTCGGCCTCGCGTTCTCCCAGCACCGCGCGCTGCCTGGCGGGGTCGTAATTCGGGTTCGGAAGCGCCATCTGGGCGCCTACGCCGCGCCGCCAGTCCTCCAGTTTCTGCGTCATCCGTTTCGCGCGATCCGGCTGGCTGGCCGCCAGATCCTTGGTCTCCGAGATGTCCTGGGCGAGGTTATATAACTCGACGCGGCCATCCTCCTGGAATTGCATCAGCCGCCATGGGCCTTGGCGGATGGCGCTATGAGGGGTCGCGCCGCCGGCGTGGTAGTGGGGATAGTGCCAGAAGATGGCGTCGCGCTTCAAGCCGCGGGCGCCGGCGCACAATCCCGCGATGCTCTCGCCATCGATCGTCTGGCCGCGCTCCCGCGTGGCGCCGGTTATTTCGAGCACCGTGGGATACAGATCGATTCCAATCACCGGCGTATCGCAAGTCGAAGCCGCGCGCGTGCGGCCCGGCCACCGAATCATCAGGGGCACCCGCACGCCGCCTTCGTAGGCCGATCCCTTGCCGGCGCGGAGAGGGGAGTTCACGGTGTTTGGAATCAGGCCGCCATTGTCGGACATGAAGATGACAACGGTCTGGCTGGCGATTCCCAAGTCATCCAGCTTGGCGAGGACCCTGCCGAAGTTCTCATCGACGCTCTCGATCATGGCGGCGTACGCGGCGTTCTTGTGGCGCGCGCCGGCCGGCCTCGATTCCGCGCGGGCCAGGAGGTCCAGCTTGGGTTGCAGCGGATTGTGCACGGCGTGATGCGCCAGGTATAGGAAGAACGGCCCGCCCCGGTTCGCCTCAATGAACTTGAGGGCTTCGTTGCCTTCGCGGTCCGTCAAGTACTCGCCCTTAGGGCCATCGGGAAGCGTTTCGATTCCGTAGGGAGAAAAGTAACTGGGCGGCTGTCCGCGAAACGTGCCGCCGATATTGCCGTCGAACCCTTGATGCTCGGGATAGAACGGCTCGTTCCCCAGGTGCCATTTGCCGATGTGCTGCGTTCGATATCCGAGCGGCTTCAACATCTCCGCCATGGTTCGCTCTTCGAGCGGCAGATGCTGGGTCCAATCGGGGACCTTGAGCTTCGCATAGGGATGCTGTTCGCCCGGAATGTAGTCGGTGATATGAAGCCGCGCGGGGTACTTTCCGGTCATGATGCCGGCGCGCGATGGCGAGCAGACTGTACAGGCCGAATGAGCGTCGGTGAACTTCATGCTCTGCGAAGCGAACCGGTCGATGTTCGGCGTGCGGTAATAATCGCTTCCGAAGCAGCCGAGGTCGGTCCAACCCAGGTCGTCGATCAGACACAGGATGATGTTGGGACTTGGCCGAGCCCGGCCGGCTTGGAAAGCCAACAAGGGAAGTCCCGCGAGAACTTGCCGCCGCGTCAAGTTTGCCATGGATGAGAACCCGAACACTCCTGAGCATAACGGAAAGCGCGGCGCGGCGGGGTGTAAACTGATGGAGACTTTGTATGGCGAACGGACAACCTTGGTTCAGTGTGGACAGGCTGCGCGCGTTCTGGCAGCGCACCAGCGAGGGCCTCAACGCCCAACAGCTCTGGTCCCAGCTTCGGCGCGAAACCCGTACCAGCCTCGACCTCTATTCCGCCGAGACCGGACGCAACCTGCGGGAAGAGTGGTCCGCGCGAAAACGCCGCCGCGTGATTTCCGCCGTTGCCGGCGCGATGTACAAGCGCCTCACGCCCGTGCGGCGGCTGTTGTTTATCGTTGCGGTGGTCATGCTTTTGTTCCCCTCGTTTCAGAATGTCCACGGCTACGGCGAGCGCGTCATATTCAATTCGACGGTCTCCGCGCTGATCCTGCTGGCGCTGCTGGTGTTCGAGCTGGCCGATCGCGTAGGCCTCAAGCGCGACCTGGAGATTGCGAAGGACATCCAGCGCATGCTGCTCCCCGAGAAGCCGCCCGCGCTCCTGGGCCTCGATATCGCATTCGGCACGAAAGCGGCCAACACCGTCGCCGGCGATTACTACGACGCTTTTCCGCGGCCCAATACGAACGATTCCCGCCTGCTGCTGATTGTCGCCGACGTCGCGGGCAAAGGCATTCCGGCAGGGTTGTTGATGGCCGCCGTTCAGACCGGTTTGCACGTTCTGGCCGCCGACCCCGTGCCCCTGATTGAGCTGGCAGCCAGGCTCAATCGCTCCATGTGTGAGCGCAGCGGCGGCGGGCGGCACATGATCACCGCGTTCCTGGCGGAGTTGGAGACCTCGACGCGCACTCTCACCTGGGTAAACGCCGGCCACAATCCGCCGATCCTGGTGAGAAGCGGCGGCGCCTTCGAGCATCTGGAAGAAGGCGGACTCCCGCTCGGGGCATTTACCGCGTCACGGTACGAAAGTGGGCGCACCGAACTTCGGGCCGGCGATGTTCTTTACATCTACACGGACGGCGTCATCGAAGCCGTGAATGAATCGGGCGCCGAGTACGGCGAGGACCGCCTCGCGGGATTGCTTGCCGCGCTTGGAACTGCCACCGCGGCGGCCAGCCTGAGCCGGATCTTCGAATCGGTGGACCGCTTCGCCGGAGCCGCCCCGCAATATGACGACATCACCTGCCTGGTTCTGCGCGTCGCGGCGGCTGGGGCGGCATTCGGGGCCAAGGCATGATGAAACGCGCCGCCGACCTATGCGCCAACCATGCCGAGGTGAACGCATCGTCGGACTTGCTGCCAATCTTTCTGCGCCAACCTTCCAACGGTGCGCACATCCCGCTGAAGTAGCGTGACTAGATACAGCCGAAAACAGGAAGGCTCGTGCAAGCCGGCCGCTTCCCAATCTCCAATGTCGCAATCGGTTGGGCACAGAGGATCCGCCGGCCTGGTCGTAATCAAACCGAGAATGACGTCGGGGCGATGCTCCTGATAGAGGGCCGTGGACAGCACTACGGCGGGCCTCACCTTCTTAATCTGAGCGCCTGGAAAGGCGGCAATCACAATGTCCCCAGGCGTCAAAGCTCCTCGCGCTCCATTTGGTCAAAACTGGACAGGGACGCGCGCCGCGCGTCAGCGAGGTCTTCCTTGGTCCAGGTGTCGGACCAGTCCACATCCTTGCCGGCGGCGAGATCGCGTAGACGGACTGTCCAGGCGACCACGCGATCGGCAGCGCCGGGCGGTAACGCGCGAAGCGCCTCGACGAAACGCGCTTCATTTTCGCTCAGCGTCATCACAGGACCATTATACCGCCGACCCATTCCCTCCCACGTCATACCCAGCGCCAAAAGCGCTAAATGCGCTTCGGCCTGCCGCCCCTACATCTCCCGTCGCCCTTCCATGGCCTTCGAAATGGTCACTTCGTCGGCGAACTCCAGGTCGCTGCCTACCGGGATGCCCATGGCGATGCGGCTTACCTTGACGCCGAGCGGCTTCAGCAGACGCGCCAGATAGACCGCTGTGGCTTCGCCCTCCGTGGTCGGGTTGGTGGCCACAATCACCTCTTCGATTTCGCCCTGGCCGATGCGCTCCACCAGTCCTTTGATCTTGAGCGCGTCCGGCCCGATGCCGCGCAGGGGCGAAAGCGTCCCGTGCAGCACGTGGTAGCGGCCTTCGAACTGGCGCGTGGTCTCGATGCCGGCGATGTTATGCGGCTCTTCCACCACGCAGACTACTTTCGGATCGCGGTTCGGATCGCTGCAATAGAGGCACAGCTCGTTTTCGCTGACGTTGTTGCAGACGCGGCACAGCACCAGCTTGTCCTTGACGTCGAGAATGGCCTGCGCCAGGTGTTCGGCGTCCTCGCGGCGGGCGCGCATCACGTGAAACGCCAGGCGCTGGGCGGACTTTTGGCCGATGCCCGGCAGGCGCTTGAATTCGGTCATCAGACGGGCCAGCGGCTCGGCGAAATCGGGCATCGCTTAAAACAGGCCGGGAGGCAGACCCATACCGCCCAACAGGCCGCGCGTCTTACCTTGGACTTCCTCGTCCACCTTCTTCACGGCTTCGTTCGAAGCGGCCACAATCATGTCCTGCAGCATCTCCACGTCGCCCGCCACTTCCGGGTCGATCTTCACCTTCAACAGGTTCTTCTGGCCGTCCATGGTGACCGTCACCATGCCGCCGCCTGCCGTAGCCTCTACCTTGATCTGGGCGATTTCGCGTTGCAGCTTGTCCTGCATCTGCTGCGCCTGCTGCATCACCGCCTGCATATTGCCTGGCATTCCCTTCACGTCGACTCCTTCAGGTTGCGAACCTTGTAAATCCTACTGCCCTCGAATACTTGCTGGAACCGCTGAACCTCCGGATTGGCCAGCGCGCGCTCCCGGACCTCGTCTTCCAGCGGAACCGGCGAGGCCAGGGGAGCGGACGGCGCGTCGCCCTCATCGATGGTAACCTGCAACCGCAGCGGTTTGCCGAACACCTCGCGGACGGCCTCGGTCATCGCGGCGTCGTTGAAATAGATCTTATAGTTCTTAGAGGTCGCGACGCGCAGGTCGGCGCCGGAAACCGCGATCCGCGAATTTTCCACCGCGTCGGCAAGGTGCGCGTGCCCGAGCTCGGCAAGGCGGCGATGGAGCAATCCACGCGCGTCCCCTTCCTTCACAACCGAAGGCGGCAAGGGCGGCGATGGCGGCGAGGCCTTTCTGGCGCGATCCAGTTCAAACGGCGACGGCCCGCTCTTGCGCGGCGCAGACGGAACTGCCGGCGGAGGTTGCGGCGTTTGCGGACCCGTCCCGCCAAGTTCCGCCAGGGCCTGTTCGATGGGCAAGAGCCGTCCCGCCTGCACCAGCCGCACCAACCCGATTTCCAGGTGAAAGCGCGGCTGCAGCGAGAACTGCAGGTCCTTGAATATGTCGAGCGAGAGCTGCAGGTAGCGCGTGAGATCCTCTTCGGAGAACTTGAACGCGACCTCCGCCAGCCGTTGCCGTTGCGCCGGAGACGCGGCAATCAAGCGGGTCCCTTCCCCCGCGATGCGCGCCACCAGCAGGTTCCGGAAGTAGCGCGCCAGCTCGCGGCTGAAGTGCTGCAGATTGTGGCCGTTGCGCTCCAGCTCGTCCACCGCTTCCAACATGCGGCGGGAATCGCCTTCGAGCAGCGCCTGCGCCACCATCTCGAGCGATTCGAGCGAGAACGCGCCCAACAGCGCCCGCACCTCGCGAGCATCGAGCTTGGCGCCGCAGCAGGCGATGGCCTGGTCGAGCGCGGAGAGCGCATCGCGCACGCTGCCCTCGCCGGCCTGCGCCAGCACCGCCAGCGCCTCCGAATCCGCCTCAATGCCTTCCTGCCCGCAGATCCAGGCCATGCGCGCCACCAGGTCTTCGAAATCCACCGAGCGAAAGCTGAAGTGCTGGCAGCGCGAGGCGATAGTGGAAGGGATCTTGTGGGCCTCCGTGGTGCAGAGCACGAAGACGGCCCAGGGCGGCGGCTCCTCAATGGTCTTCAGAAGCGCATTGAACGCTTCGTTCGTGATCTGGTGCGCTTCGTCGATAATGAAAACCTTGTAGCGGTCGCGCGCCGGCTGGTAGCGCACGTTCTCCCGCAGTTCGCGCATCTCGTTGATGCCGCGGTTGGAAGCCGCGTCGATTTCGATGACGTCCACCGTCCCGCCGCCTGTGATCTCCAGGCAACTGGCGCAGACCCCGCACGGCGTCGCCGTCGGGCCTTCCACGCAGTTCAGGCAGCGCGCCAGAATGCGGGCAATGGTGGTCTTCCCGGTCCCGCGCTGTCCGGAAAAAATATAGCCGTGGGCGATGCGGTTCTGCGCAATGGCGTTTTCGAGCGTGGTCTTGACATGCTCCTGATTGACCACGTCCTGGAACGTCTGCGGCCGGTATTTTCGAGCGATGACCTGGTACATGGGGCGGGCGAATCCGGTTACTTACGGACAAGATGCCAGGCCCCGGGTAATCCGCGGCACACGAACCGCACCGCTACCGTTGCTTCCTTCCGGACCTGGCGGGGTTTGCAGCCGCCCGTTGCACGAAGCCCGGGACCTGACAAGTATTTATCGTAGCACGGGCGTTTTTCGCCGCCCTCGCGTGGCGCAAGCCGCCAGGCTTGCTGAGCCGAGAGTCGTCTCGGCTTTCCTTGACATTCTCGTGCCCTCCGACGCGCTGCTTTGATGGCGTCGTGCATCTGCTGGCGCTGCCGAGGGTGTCCCCGGGCCGCTACACGTACCCGTGGTCAAGCGCCAATCCGCGGTGGAAAGCCGAGACGGCTCGCGCCACAACTAACGCTCATTCACCATGTTGCCATTCTCGTCCAGGTGAGGGTACGGACCGCCGATTCTGAACTCGTCCACAATGTAATTGTCGAACTGGGTAGTCGGTTCGAAGTACCCCGGCACGCGCAGGTGCGCCTTGCAAACATCCTCGTTGAGTTCGACGCCGATTCCCGGAGTCTCCGGCACCGGGATATAGCCGTTCTGAATGATCGGCTTGGGCGGCCCGGTCACCAGGTCTCCCCACCATGGAATGTCCACCGCGTGGTTCTCCATCGCCATGAAGTCCTTGAGCGTGGAAATCATGTGCACGGACGCCAGGCAGCCCACCGGCGACCCGGCGAAATGAATGGCGGTCGGGATGCCGTACATGGAGGCGTAATCCGAAATCCGCTTGCTCTCGCGTATGCCTCCCGCCGTCAGCGGATCGATATGAATGATGTCGACGGCGTTGTTCTCTATCAGGTCGCGGAATCCTTCCTCCAGGCCGAACAGGCTCTCTCCCGTGTTGATGGGCGTAACAGTGGATTCCTTGATTTCCTTGTAGGCGCGCCAGTTCCTGGGAGCGTCCCCGGAACCGAGGGTTCCCACCTGCAGCAGATCTTCGGCCCAGGCGAGTTCAAACTGCTCGAAGTAGCGGGCGTGGCGGATGGCGTCGTTCACGTCGAGCGGGCCGAAGTGGTCGGCCGCCAGAGGTTGATCCCAGCCGATGGCGTCGCGCACCGCCTGAATGTGCTCGCCGTACATCTGGAGCCCCTTGGCGGTCGCCACGCCGCGGGTATTCAGCCCTCCCGGCCGGTTGCGGATCATGGAGGGCATGATGTCCATCTTGAAGAAGGTGAACCCCAGCTTCTTGCGGGCGGTCATGCGGGCGGCGTAGATCTTGGGTTCGGTGCTTTCCGTGGTGTCGCAATAGCAGCGGACGCGGTCGCGGTACTGGGAGCCGATCAGCCGCCAGGCCGGCACGCCGTACACTTTCCCGGCGATGTCGTGCAGGGCGAAGTCGAGCGCGCTATACCCGCCGCCCATCCGGCGCTGGTTGGCGAAATTGCGCACGCTATCGAGGATGGGCTCGATGTTCAGGGGGTTCTTACCCATGATGTGCGGCTTGAGCACCAGCGCCATGCCTTCCTTGCCGGCATCGCGAACCTCGCCAAGACCGTAAACGCCCTGGTTGGTTTCGATCTTGATAATCGGATAGTCGAAGTTGGAGGCGATCCGGATGGCGCGCATGTCGGTGATCCGCAACTGGCTGGGCGCGGAGTTTCGGTTCACGCCGGCGGCCTGGGGCGCCTGAGCGTCCGCGGCCGCATCGGCCAATAAACCTCCAAGGGCGGCCGTGCCGGCCATCATGCCAAACATGTTCCGCCGCTTGATGCCCGCTTTAGGATTCAACATTACTCTCTCCTTCGGGTCAAAGTTATCTCGGGGCGCCTGGTTTGTCAAACCGGAAAGGGCGGTGCGTATTTTTGGGGACGCCTAAACTTCCGGCTGCGCCAAAACGCGCCGCGCCAGGACTCCTGCCCCGTCCCTGCCCACAACCTGTGCGTTGAACCTCACGCTTCGCGGAGGCTCTTACGTTACAGCCCAGGCTGTCGGGCGTCAATCATTTGACGGCTCGATGGCTTTCGCTGCCATCGGCGCGTACTTTTTTCCGGGCGATGCCCGCGCCACGGAATTGCGGAAATATATTTCAGTCACAAGGTTAAATAATTATTTTAATAATTCGTATTAAGATACAGTAAATAAAAGATTTATTGTTCTATAGAAATCCCGGGAAAGCCCTCCCGCGGGGGGCGCGAAGTTCGGTCCCGCTGCTAGAATCTCAATCGAGGCAAGCAGTGCGGCCGAACACAAATCGACCTGTCGAGCATCTATATACGACAGAGTTGGCCGGAATCGAACAGTATTTCCCGCACTCCGCCGATAAGGGTAGGGAGAGAAAACGTTCGAAAGCAAGGACGGCATCCGAGCCAGTGCCCGCTTTGGCGGACAAGTTGCTCAATACTGCGGGCAGACACTGGATTGAGTATGGCCCTTTAGAGAAATTCGATGACTGAAACTTTTATCCTTAGCTTTTCCGTCTATACTCTTACGGAGGTCGAGACAGAGCCTTGGGAACGCAATAGGTAACCGGCTGGGGCAGCCGGGGAGGTGGACCGATGAACAGAACCGATATGGAAAAATACAAAGCGATGCTGGAAGCCAAGCGTACCGAATTATCCGCTGGTCTCCGAAACCGGGAAGACATCGCTATCGAAAAGACGCCGGATGCCTTGGATGAGGTGCAACTCGCGGGCGAGCGGGAACTCGCAATCCGCAACCTGGATCGTGAATCGAATCTACTGCGCAACGTGAAGGGCGCGCTGGCCCGCATGGCGGACGGAAGTTACGGCATCTGCCTGCACTGCGAAGAGGAGATCAAACCCAAGCGCCTGGATGCGGTACCGTGGACGAAGTATTGCATCCGCTGCCAGGAAGCCTCCGACAGGCATGAGTTCGAGGCGGACGCCGGCGAGACTCTCGAAGAACTTCTGCAACACGCGGCCTAGTTCCCGGCTTTCAAAGGGCGCGAGAGAGATCTCGCGCCCTTCGTGTCTCTGGACGTGAGAACCTGGGCCTATGGAGTTCTTTCGCCGGGTCCCGGCACCGCCGGCGCGGCTGGGCGTGTTTCCCGGCACGTTTAATCCCGTCACCGTGGCGCACCTGGCCCTGGCCACAGCGGCGCTGGACTCCGTGGACGAAGTCTTATTCGTGCTTCCGCGCGAGTTCCCTCACAAACGGTACTCCGGCGCGTCCTTCGAACAGCGGGTGGAAATGCTTTGCGCCTCGCTCGGGGATGCGCCCGCCTTCTCGCTGGCGGCCACCGCCGGAGGACTGTTCGCGGACATTGCGCTCGAGTGCCGCCAGACGTACGGCGAACGCGTCCAGCTCTCGTTCCTTTGCGGCCGCGACGCCGCCGAGCGGGTCGCAGACTGGGACTACGGCCAGCCCGATGCCTTCGCCGGGATGTTGCGGGATTTCGAAATTCTGGTCGCCTCCCGCGGCGGCGATTACCGTCCCACCCCGCAACTGCGGACAAGGGTGCGCCGTCTGGAACTCGCGGCTGAATTTGAGGGCGTTTCCGCTACCGAAGTCCGGCGCAGAATCGCACGCGGCGAACCCTGGGAGCACATGGCGCCCCCCGCCGTTCAGGAAGCCGTAAGGCGAATCTACCGCTTCTTATAACTCGGCTTGGGCTGCGCGGTGGTTTCCACCGTTACCCCTTCCGTCGGATTGTATAACGGGAATACCACCAGGTTGCTCAGAAAGGCGTTCTGGGCGATCGTCAGGGTCGCCTGTAATCGCGTGGCAAGATTCGTCTCGATTTGCAGAAGTACCTCGTACACCCCAAATGTCCCGGGTACGGCCGAAACCTGGAGCACGTTGGCATCAATGCCTTGGGTCACCGAGGCCACGAAGTTCGCGGGCGCCGTAATCGGCGTATTGGCTGGAAACTGGATGCCGGTTTGATAGGCCGCGGCCGTGCCCGAACCAGCGGTTGGCAGACCGATCCCGGTCGCATAGACAACGACCGTCTCGCCTATTAGCGCCGGGTTTTCGGGCGTCACCTGAGCACCCGCCACGTTCGAGCAACAGAGGTTGTTGGTAAGCGCCGTCAGGATGAGCTGACCGCCGGTCACCGAGATTTGGGGCAAGGTGGCGACGGAGTAAGGAATCCCCTCGCCGTCGGGACCCTGAACTTTGGCCTGCAGAATGATGCGCGTGAACTCCGCCGTGGGAATGGCCGTGACTTCCGGATCGCCCGCATTGATGAGCGCCACAAATGCGTCGCGGATCGTCTTCAGCGTGTCCGTGCTCTGCACCGTATAGGTATAGTTTCTGCCATCGATTGTCACACGGCCGAAATCGCCGGCGTTGACGCCCCCATCTATCGAAACCGCCCCATTCGCATAGCTGGAGCCGTGGAACATCAGGGCCTGGGGCGGATTCGCGCCGCTCAAAGTCGTAAAAATTCCGGGGTTCGCCGGGACGATCGATACCGCTACCGGCGCGGTCACCGTCACCGAGCCGTCGCTGGCGACGGACCGCACGTACGCGTTGACGCTAGTGGTATCCGACAGTTCCCACGGAATCTGCGCGTTGATCTGCGTGGGCGACACGTACAACAGGGGTGACTTCACGCCGTTGAAGTAGACCTCCGTCTCCGCCAATTCATTGGGCAATTGGTTCTGGCTCATGTCGGCTTCCGCCGTGGCGTACGCCAGAGCGGATCCCGGCATGGCGAACATGGAAACCAGCGTTCCCGGCGCGATCTGCGAAGCGTCGCCGCCGCCGGCCAAATAACTGCCGTTGGCCGTAACGGTAATCTCCGCGTTGGTGGAAACCGTGGCCGCGAAAGCAACGTCGTTCCCGTTTGGACCGGGCGTTACGGCATAGAGCAGGAGATAGTCATCCACATAGTCCGCCGCGGCCGTTACGAACTGGTCGCCGGCCCCGTTGTTGGCGGTATTGATCTCTTTGATGAACGCGTCGATCACCGTATCCATGGTGTCCGACGCCAGCACGGTATAGGTGTAGGTGTCCGTCGTGGTGGTTCCGGCCACGTCCAGGGAAATGGTGATGGTGACCACGTCGCCGGCCTCGATAGCCCCGGTGAACGCAAACCAGCCGCTCGAGTTGATCTGGAAGCTCGCGCCATTGCGCACTCCCCCATACGGGATCACGTTCTGCTCGATGGTGTAAACCGTAATCCGCCGGTTGAACGGGTCGGCGACATAAAGGTTCGCGCCGTCCCACGCCAGCGACGTCGGGCAGTCCATCGAGTCCGCGGCGGTGGTGGCCTGTTCGACAGTCGTCGGGCCGAGCTCGCCGGGGCCGACTTCCAGGTTCACGCCAATCTGGCCGATCACGGCGTCGGCCAAAGCTCCGGTCGTGGTGGGAATCTGGTTGTACACCAGCACGCGGTCGTTGCCCCCATCGGCCACGAACAGCCGGTTGCCGGCTGCCAGCGCAAAGCGCGGGAAGTTCAGCGTGGCGTTGCAGACGTTCGGATAGGCAGGGTTGTTGTTGATGTCGACGCCGTCGCTCACCTTGCAAAGCACCGGCGTTTCCACGCACGCGGGACCGACCGGATTCTGGCCGCAAGCGACGCTCGTGGTATTGATGGAATACGAGTTATTGGGGAGTGAGCTGACCAGATCCGGCTGGCCGAGCGCCACATCCGCCGGCGCGTCGTTCGTCGTGGGAATCTTGTCCCAGATCAGGATCCGGTTGTTCGACAGATCCGCCACGTAAAGCCTCTGCCCATCCGACGTCACACTCACCGGATTGAGCATGTTGGTTGCGCTGGCGGCAGTGGTCTGCTCGGTGATATTGATCTGAACGTAGGTGGTGAAATTCGGCTGGCCCAGGACCAGATTGGCCGCCATGCCGTTCGTCCACGGGTAATTGTAGGCGAGCACCCGGTTGTTGTACGAGTCGGCGACCCACAGCGTGTTGTTCTGAATCCAAACGCCTTGCGGCCCCAGCAGCGAATTGGCGGTGGGGATGTTGTTCGCCGTCACCACATCGCTCGAAAAATCGGGCTGCCCGATCACCACATCGGCGGGCGTGTTATTGGTGGTGGGAATTCGGTTCCAGATCAGGACCCGGTTGTGGTCGGTGTCGGCCACCGCCAGGTGCAATCCATCGGTCGCAATGGCCGAGGGCGTACGCAGGTCGTTGGCTGTGCTGGTGGTGTTCACGGTGGTTGTGGTGAAATCCGGCTGGCCCAGAACCACCGTTGCCTGTCCCACGCATACCGGACACTTGGTGGTGTAAGGCAGTTCGGCCGTAGGAGAGGGCAATTGGCTCGACAGGTTCTGGAACATCAGCACGCGGTTATTGACCGGCGTCGCCTGCATCTTGTTCGAGTCCGCCACGAACAGAGTATCGTTCGCGTACGCGATGCCGTTGAGGGCTCCAAGAACCGTATCGCTGGAGTTCGGGTCCTGAGCGGTAAATGTAGGCTGGCCGATCACCAGCCTGGCCGCCTGTCCGGTAGCGAAATTCTGTGCGGCAGCCCCCGCCGCGAAGAGTAGGAAAACGGAAATACACTTCATGCGGAATATGGAAGATTGCGTCCCTTTGGCCAATTTGACTCTCAATTATAGCAAGCGTCTACCGCTGCGCCGCGATGTCCTGGTGGCGCCTGCCGGTCACACCCGTGTGAGGGAACGGCACGCTTCGCCACCCCCGCCCTCGAGTGGACCGGCGGCAGGCGTGCAACTTACCGCAAAACTCGCTGCGCTGCTCACCTGACGATGCACGCGCCATGCCAGCCGGCCGGTTGCTTTTAGCGGATAATCGGATCGTGCGCGTCCTTGTCCCGTTCCTGGCGGCTTCCGTGTTGTTCGCGCAAGCGGTCGAAACGCCCACGCCGGTGTTCACGCGCGAAGGCATCCTTCCGCCGGGAACCAACGCCGCCAGGCATCTGGCGCCGGGAAACGCCGTGGAACTCTACGGCCGGCATCTCGCGCCGGAACCGTGGTGCGGAGAGAACAACACGCCGCCCGCACCCTACCCCGCGGCAATCTGCGGCGTCCAGGTTCTGGTGGGAACCATTCCAGCCGAGCTGCTGTATGTGGGGACCGGCCAGATCAACTTCAAGATTCCCGCCGGCGCGCCGGCCGAAGGCGCCCTGTCTATTCAGGTTTGCGTGCGCGGCGCGTGCGGAGACCCCGTGGTTGTGCCACTCGATACACGCGCGGCGTCCCTTCATTTGCGCGGAACCGCCGCCGTCCACATGCCGGTCTGGATAGAAATCGACGCCCCTCCGGAATACGCCGTCAGGTATCCCTGCGCGGACACGCCCTGGAATTTCGACGGTTACCAGTTTGAGGTGCGCCGCAACGGCCAACCGCTTGTACCGGCCACGCCGCCGAAAGACACCATGGCTCACGCCGCGATGGGAGGACCTTGCCGGGCCGGCGCGCAGCCATCCCCGCTCCCGCTTCATCTGCTTTACGATCTTGACCGGCCGGGAGTGTACTCGGTCCGCTTCACGGCTTTCGAGCCGGGCAACCCGAAGACCCCAGCTTTCCAATCCGACTGGACGGATATTACCGTGGCGCCCTTTGACGCCTCCCAGCGCGACCAATGGCTGCAATCCATGGCGGTGCAGGTCAAGTCCGCCCCGCCCGAAACCCTGATCGCGAACGTCATCCCTTCCCTGCTGGCATGGCCCGACGAAAAGGCGCTGACGGTTCTCCTGCCGCTTCTTGCCCTGCCGGCGCCCGTGAGTACCAGCGACCGGATCGGTTACGCCGGCCAGTTTGCCCGCTACGCTCTGGCGGCATTTAGCGACGAAGTGCTTCGCACCATGATCCCGCCTGACCGAATGCTGAGTCTCTGCCCGCCCAATGGCCGCTGCCGCGCAGAGAACTGATTCTCCCCTCGATTTTCCTCTTGACCCGCGCGCCCGTCTGGGCTACGATAACTAGGCGAATAAAAAGCGAAGCCGACGCGATCGGCAATTGGAGGGAACCACCATGCGAACAAGCGATATGCTTCTACCCGAATACGACCAGGAAATGGCCAAGACCCGCACTATGCTGCAGCGTGTTCCGGACAACAAGTGGGCTTGGAAGCCTCACGTCAAATCCTCGTCCATGGGTCAGTTGGCGAATCACCTGATGAATATTCCCGGCTGGCTGCCGGTCACGCTCGAAACCGACTCTCTGGATTTCGCCCCCGTGGGCGGAACCGCTTACCAGAGCCCATCGGCAGCATCGAACAAGGAGCTACTGGAGATGTTCGACCAGGCCGTCGTGGCCGGGCGAGCCGCCCTGGCAGCCGCGGACAACGATAACTTCTCCAAACCGTGGACCTTGCTCCAGGGGGGTCACGTGATCTTCACCATGCCGAAATCGGCCTGCGTTCGCTCCATGGTCTTGAACCACCTGGTGCATCACCGCGCCCAGCTTGGCGTATACCTGCGCCTCAACGACATCCCCGTCCCTGCCACGTACGGCCCCTCCGCGGACGAGTCCTGAGCGAAGCCCTCGCGCATTGACGCTTGCCCGGGGTCAGCGCCTTCCTCTGCTTCCCTCTGCGCGAACCCCGGGAAGGCCACGAACCCGACCTGCAAGTCGGACCCTTCTTACTCAGCTTCTTCTCCGCGCCTCCGCGTCTCCGCGCCTCCGCGTCTCCGCGTCAAAGCTCTTTCCCCGTCGAACATCGCATAAAATGGAGACCATATGACGCGCCTGTCCTCGACGCTCGTCCTCCTCGCCGCGGTTTCGGCCTTCGCTGCATCGCCCGACACGCTCTGGTACCGGCAACCCGCCGCGTCCTGGAATGAAGCCCTTCCCATCGGCAACGGCCGGCTCGGAGCCATGGTCTTCGGCGGCGCTCCCTCCGAACGCATCCAGCTCAATGAGGATACCGTGTGGGCCGGCGAACCGCGCGACCGCAACAATCCCGCCGGCGCCGCCGCCGTTCCCGAAGTGCGGCGCTTGCTCCTCGAAGGCAAGTTGACCGAAGCCGAAGCCCTCGCGGATAAGGATATCATCGCCATCCCGCGCCGCATGCCCATGTATCAAACGCTCGGCGATCTCAATATCCACTTCACTGGCCAGGACGCCGCTCCCGCCGATTACACCCGCCAGCTCGATATCGGCCGCGCCGTGGCGCGCGTTACCTACCGATCCGGCGGCGCCACCTACACCCGCGAAATCTTCTCCTCCGCGCCGGACCAGGTCATCGTCATCCGCCTCACCTGCGACCAGCCCAATCGCATTTCGTTTTCCGCCACGCTCGCGCGCCCCAGCGACGCCACCACCACCGCCGCCGGTCCGGACCGCCTGGCGATGGATGGCGAGGCCATCGCCCACGATGCCGCCCACGCCGACGAACGCAAAGTAGGCGTCAAGTTTCACGCCGTCCTGCTGGCTCTTGCGCCCGGCGGCCAGACCCGAACCGAGGGCGCCAACCTCATCGTCGCCAATGCCAATTCCGTGACCCTGTTTCTCGCCGCCGCGACGAATTTCCGCGCCAAAGATCCAGCCGCCCAATGCGACGCCGAACTGAAAGCCGCGTCCTCCAAGCCGTACGACCGGCTGCTTGCGGCGCACGTCGCGGATTACCAGAAGTTTTTTCAACGCGTGGCGTTCGCGCTGGCCGGCGCGGCCCCGGACCTGCCCACCGATGAGCGCCTGAAGCGCGTGCAGGCGGGCGCGGACGATCCCCAGCTTGCCACCCTCTACTTTCAGTTCGGCCGTTACCTTTTGATTTCGTGCAGCCGTCCCGGCGGCATGGCCGCTACCCTGCAAGGCCTTTGGAACGAATCGCTGGCCCCGCCATGGGACAGCAAGTACACCATCAACATCAATACCGAGATGAACTACTGGCCGGCCGAGGTGTGCGATCTTCCGGAAATGCAAGCGCCGCTCTTCGACCTGGTGGACGCGGCCCGTCCCGCCGGCCGCGTCACGGCGCAGAAACTCTACGGCGCGCGCGGCTTCGTCATCCACCACAACACCGATATCTGGGGCGACGCCGTGCCCATCGATGGCGTCGGCTCCGGCATCTGGCCCATGGGCGGCGCCTGGTTGAGCCTGGATTTCTGGACGCATTACGATTTCACGCGCGACCGCGATTTCCTTGCCCGGCGCGCCTACCCCGTCATGAAGGAAGCCGCCGAATTCCTGCTCGATTACATGGTGGATGACGGCCACGGCCATCTGGTCACCGGCCCCTCCATCTCGCCCGAGAATTCCTTCCGCGGTCCCGACGGCAAGTCTCACAAGCTCGCCATGGGACCTTACATGGATACCGAAATCGCGCGCGCCCTCTTCACGCGCGTCGTCCAGGCCGGCGAAATCCTGGGCGTCGATGCGGACTTCCGCAAGGTGGTGGCCGCCGCGCGCGATCGATTGATGCCTTTCCGCACCGGCAAATACGGCCAGTTGCAGGAATGGCTCGAAGATTACGACGAACCCGAGCCCGGCCACCGCCATATCTCGCACCTGTTCGCGCTATTTCCGGAAAACCAGATCACGCTTCGCGGCACGCCCGCGCTTGCCCAGGCCGCGCGCGTGTCGCTCGAGAGGCGCCTGGCGGCCGGCGGCGGCGGTACCGGCTGGAGCCGCGCCTGGATCGTCAACTTCTGGGACCGCCTGGAAGATGGGGACGCCGCCTACCAGAACCTGCAGGCATTGCTCGCCAAATCCACGCTGCCCAATATGTTCGACACGCATCCGCCATTCCAGATCGATGGGAACTTCGGCGGGACGTCGGGCATCGCGGAAATGTTGTTGCAAAGCCAGAACGGAGAGATCGCCCTTCTGCCGGCCCTGCCCAAAGCCTGGCCCGAGGGTTCCATCGCCGGTTTGCGAGCGCGCGGCGCCGTGGGAGTAGACATCGCGTGGGCGGCGGGCAAAGCAACCCGGGTGGCACTGCATCCGTCCATCGCCGGCGATTGCAAGCTGAGACCCCCGCGCGGCCAGCAAATCGCCGCCGTCACATCGGCCGGCAAGCCCGTCCCCTTCACGACCGCCGATGGCGACGCCGCCCTGAAGCTAGCCCCCGGCCGAGTCTACGAGGTGAGCTTCCAATAAGAGCCGCAAGACATATTGGCCACAGATGAACACAGATGAACACAGATAAAACAAAGCACTGAAAGCACTTAAGACTCTTAAAACTCTTAGGTTTTTCTTATCTGTGTTCATCCGTGTTCATCTGTGGCCCATTCCTCTTGATTATTGTTGAGACGTTTGCCCACGCCCCAGCACGATAATGTCAATGGAAGAAGACCCGTTGACTGAGCGCATCCTCGGCGCTGTCTTCGAGGTCTCCAATACCCTGGGCGCGGGTTTCCTGGAGAAGGTATACGAACGCGCCCTGTTATTCGAGCTAACTCTCCGCGGCATCGGGGCAGTCGCTCAGGCTTCTTGCCCGGTGATCTACAAGGGCCGGTGCGTGGGAGAGTATTGTGCCGATATCCTCGTCGAGAATGCCGTTGTCCTTGAGCTGAAATGCGTCGAACGGCTGGCCGGCGAGCACATGGTGCAGTGCCTGAATTACCTGCGCGCCTCCGGCATGGAAGTGTGCCTCCTCATCAACTTCCAAAGGCCAACCGTGGAGTGGAAGCGCATCGTCGGTCGCCCAGCCGTAAGGGGTTTGGCCACAGATGAACACAGATGAACACAGATAAAACGAGAGACAGGTCTATCTATTCTCTTGTTCTCTTGATTCTTCTTATCTGTGTTTATCTGTGTTCATCTGTGGCCCATTCCTCTTTCTTGCCCGGCCGCGCCACCCAACTGCTGGCATAATGAAACCGGAGGCTTGAAATGGCTACTCTCACCTCAACCCCGCCCATCTCGTCCGCAAACGAAAAAAATCCCTGGCTGGCCGCCGCCGCCCGTTTCGATGAGGCCGCCATGCGCCTCAACCTCGATGACGGCATGCAAAAGGTCCTTCGCACTCCGGCTCGCGAGCTATGCGTGAACATCCCCGTGCAGCTTGACGACGGACGCCTGGAAGTTTTCACCGGCTACCGCGTACAGCATTCCATAGCCCGCGGCCCCGCGAAGGGCGGCATACGCTTCGCTCCCGACGTCACCCTGGACGAAGTGCGCGCCCTGGCCTCCTGGATGACCTGGAAATGCGCCGTGGTGAACATTCCCT
>CAYWHA010000032.1:0-60891 GCA_964457555.1 uncultured Solibacteraceae bacterium | reverse complement strand
AGTTGCGTTCCGGCTTGATCCACAAAGCTGAGGCTGATCTCCAGCGGGAATTCGCCCCCGCCTTTCCTTTGACCCGAAAGGTCGAGCCCCAGCCCCATTGGCCTTGTGCGCGGGTGCTCGAAGTACTGCCGTTGATGCAATAGATGCGCCGCCCGGCGCCGCTCCGGCAAGAGGATGTCAAGCGGCTGGCCCAACAACTCATGCCGGCCGTAGCCAAACATCTCCTCGATCTTGACGTTGACAAGGGCGATGGTTCCTTTCTCATCGATGGTGATGATGCCTTGCGGCGCCGATTCCAACAAGGTGCGAAACCGCGCTTCACTCGCCGCCAGAGCCTCCTCGGCCCGTTTGCGATCCCTCCGGCTCTTGGCATCGCGCAGTTCGCGCTCAACGGCCGGCCCCAGCCGCGCCAGCTTGTCCTTGAGCAGGTAGTCGTGCGCGCCGGCCTTCATCATCTCGACCGCCGTGTCCTCGCCCATCCTGCCGGACACGACAATGAAGGGAATGTCCCGGCCCGATTCGCGCAGGATCCCGAGGGCCGCCGGCGCGCCGAATTGCGGCAGGTAATAATCCGATACGATTATGTCCCAGGCGCGTTCCTCCAGCGCCGCGCGCATCCCGGCCGCGTCTTCCACGCGCTTCCATTCCACCTGGTAGCGTGCTTTCTCCAGCACCCGCACAATCAGCGCGGCGTCGCTTTCCGAATCCTCGATCTGCAACAGGCGCAACAACTCGCTCATAATGGACCTAATTTCCTTGCGGCGGCGCCTCGTTCAGTACCAGCCAATACAACCCGAGTTGCTGAATGGCGGCGGCAAACTGGCGGAAATCCACCGGCTTGCGCACATAGCTGTTGGCCCCCAAGTCGTATCCCGCGGCCACGTCCTGCTCCTCCTTGGACGTGGTCAGGATCACCACCGGCAGGCGCCTGGTGCGCGGGTCGGCGCGGATTCGCCGCAGCACGTCCAGGCCGGACACCTTCGGCAGCTTGAGGTCCAGCAGGACCAGCGCCGGCAGATCCGCGGCGTCCCGGCCCGCGTGCGCGCCCGCGCCCCACAGGTAATCGAGCGCTTCCTGGCCGTCTTGCGCCACCACCATTTCGTTGGCGATGTGCGCCTTCTCGAACGCCCGCTCCGTGAGGGCGACGTCGCTCGGATTGTCTTCGACCAGAAGAAGAATGGTCTTGGAATCGTTTTTCATGAACCACCTAAAGTGAAATAGAATGTCGCGCCCCGGTCGGGTTCGGCTTCCGCCCAAACGCGCCCGCCGTGGCGATGGATAATGCGCTGCACGGTCGCCAGGCCGATGCCCGTGCCGGGAAATTCCGATATCTTGTGCAGCCGCTGGAACGCGCCGAATAGCGTTCCGGCGAAGGCCATGTCGAAACCCACGCCGTTGTCGCGCACATAGAAAGGGCGCTCGCCATCCCGCTTCGTCCGCCCGAACTCGATGCGCGCTTCGGCGCGCGGCCCGGTGAACTTGACAGCATTGCCAAACAGGTTGTCCAGAGCGATATCCAGAAGCCGCGCGTCGCCGTTTGCCGTTAGCCCGTCTGCGATCGCAAATTCGATCCGGCGGCCGGAGTTGCCTTCGGTCAGCCTGGCGGCAATCCTCCGCGCGATGGCCGTAAAATCCACAGCGCCCGCCGCCATCTCCGAGCGCGTAACGCGGGAGAGCTGCAACAGGTCGTCGATCAGCCTTCCCATCCGCTGCGTTTCCGCGCGCACGCGATCCACATAACCGAGAGCCCTCTCGTCAAGCTGGCTGGCATAGTCCTCCACCAGCGCCAGGCTCCAGCCGTCGATGCCGCGCAGGGGCGTTCGCAGATCGTGCGATACCGAGTATGCAAACGCTTCCAGCTCCTTGTTGGCGGCTTCGAGCTGCTCGGTGCGCCGGCGCACGCGGTCTTCCAGGTCGGCGTTGAGCTGCCGCACTTTCTCTTCCGCCACGTGCCGCGCCGTGCCGTCGGCGACCGTCGCCGCGAACTGTCCTGGGCGCGGCCGGTAAACCGAGCCTTCCAAGTACAGCCCCGTGTTGCTGAAACTCTCGAAGTGAGTAGGCTCTCCGGTCAGCACCACCTGCCCGGCTTTCTCGATCCAGTATTCCGACCATGGGCCCGGCAGCATCTCGCGGTAGGTTTTGCCCACCACCTGCTCGCGCTTCAACCCGTAGATGGTTTCAAAGCACGGGTTCACATCCAGATAGCGCCAGTCGCATGGCTTCCCCTCGGCATCGAAGATCATCTCGCCCAGCAGAAAAGCCTCGTGCATGGACTCGAAGAGGCCTCGGTACTGCTGTTCGCTCTCGCGCAGCGCCAACTCGGTCCGCTTGCGTTCGGTGACATCGCGCGCGATCGTGGAAGCCCCCACTACATTTCCGGACGCATCCACAATCGGTGAGATCTTTAACGAGACATCTACCAGGCTGCCGTCTTTCCGCCTGCGAACCGCCTCGTATTGCTCGATTCGCTCTCCGCTTGCCAGCCTTTGGAGAATCCCGGTTATCTCGTCCGGATGCCCCGCGGGAACCAGCGCAGAGATGTGCCGCCCAACGATCTCCGGCGCGGAGTAGCCGTACATCCGCGCGGCCCCGAGATTCCAGGTCGCGATCTCCCCGCCGAGAGTCTTGCCGATGATCGCGTCATCGGAAGACTCTACCATCGCGCTCATGCGGAGCAGCGCTTCCTCGGCCCGTTTGCGCTCGGTCACATCGCTGGAAACGGCGGCAAACCGCCCTGGGCCGGAACGCCAGGCAAATACTTCCATCTGCTTGCCCAGTCCGGCCACCGGATTGGCAATCCGCTCGCTTTCGCCGGTCCGTACAACCCGGCCGTAGGTCTCGATCCAGAATGGCTCGATCCCCGGAACGAGCTCCCTCACGGTTCGTCCCACCATCTGTTCCATCGGCAGGCCGGTCGCCTTGCCGTGAGCGGGATTGATGGCCAGATACCTGAAGTCGATGGGCCGGCCCGCCGCGTCGTAGATCATCTCGCACTCGGCAAAGCCCTCGTCCATCGATTCGAAGAGGTTGCGGTAGCGCGCTTCGCTCTCGCGCAGCGCCAACTCGATTTTGCGCTGACCGCTGATATCGGTATTGGTGCCGAACCACCGGGCAATCTTGCCGTCCTCGCTGCGCACGGGCATCCCCCGCGTCAGGAAGGGACGGAAGACGCCGTCGGCGCCCCGCAGCGGAAAGACCATTTCGAATGGTTCGCCGCTGGCGAGCGAAACCTTCCAGAGTTCAAGCACCCCCGGCAGCGCCTCCGGGTCGTGCACCGATTGCCAGCCCCAGCCCGCCATCTGCTCCGGCGTCGTCCCGGTGTATTGATACCAGCGCTCGTTGTACCAGAAGATCCAGCCGTCCGCGTTCGCCATCCAGCACAACTGGGGAATCGCGTTGGCCAGCGTCCGGAATTGCGTCTCGCTCTCGCGCAGCGCTTCCTCGGCGCGGATTTTCGTCAGCGCCGCCGCAAGATAGTCCGACAGCCGCTCCCATAACGCAATGGCCGCGGGCGAGAACATCCCGGTTCGACAATCGTTGAGCTGCAACAGTCCCAAGACCTCGGCGCCCGACCGCACCGGGATCAGCGCCACCGACTCGTATCCCTGGCCGTTGCATCGGTTGCGCGTGCGCCCCTGGCGATCCCCATCGGTGGCGCCGCCCAGCAGTTGCGTGGTGCTGTTGGTCCAGAAGCTGCCGCCGTCGCTGAAGAACGGCTTGGAAGGGTCGAAGCGTCCGCAAATCACGCTGCCACACATACACTCCAGCACCGGGTAGCCGGCGCTATTGCGGATCGCCTGGCCCGCTTCGTCTGTTGCGCACAGGCTGTTCTCCATCCGGACGAACTCGGGCGGAAAGCCTCGAACCTCATAGTAGGGGTAGTCCTCCCCTTGCTTGAGGCGGATGCCCACGGCCTGGCAGCCGCTCTTGGTTTGGAAGAAGGCTGCGACTGCCCGGATCAAACCGCCGGTCGAGGCGCTGGCATTGACAAGCTGCAAGAACTCAGCGGCGGTTTCCCGTTCAAATTCCGCTTTCTTGCGCTCGCTGATGTCGCTAAACAGAATCGCTACTCTCCGGCTCTCGGGGTCGCCGACGCGGTAGGCATTCACTTCGTACCAGCGGCCCAGCGCCCGCGCCTCGTTCACAAAACTAGCAGGCTGGCCCGTCAAGGCCACTTTTCCGTAGATTTCAAACCAATGAGCCTCGTGCTCGGGCGCCAGATCGCGCATGAGCCGGCCGCGCGCGTTCTTCAAGCCGGTCTGTCCCTCAAATGCCTCGTTGATCTCCAGGAAACGATAATCGACCGGCCTGTTCCCGGCCTCGAAGATCACCTCGATGACGCAGAAACCCTCGATGAGCGTATTGAACAGCGTTCGGTATCGCTCCTCGCTTTCGCGGAGTTCCTCCTGCGCACGCTGACGCCGGGCGAGGTTGCGGTCGATATCACGCGAACCGAACAGAAGCACGATCAAGAGCAGGCCCGCTCCGGATGCCATCACGAAGCCCAGACCTTTGGCGGCGGCCGTGGCGCGTTCGCTCCTCTCCTGCAGCAGCGACTCCTCGGCGGCTCTCATGGCGTCGATCCGATCCCGGATCTGGTCCATCGTTTGCTGCCCGCGGTCGCTTGAGACTACCTGGAGCGCCTCGCGGCCGGCTCCGGTCCGCCGCAAGTCGATGGTCTCCTTCAGTTCCGCCAGCTTGGCGGCAATGAGTGGGCGCAGGGAATCGATCCGCCCCTGCTGTCCCGGATCTACAGTCAACTGGCGCAGACCGTCGAGCTGACCGGGAATCGCACTCACGGCCGTGCTGTAGGGTTCCAGGTACGAATCCCGCCCGGTCAGGAGGTATCCTCGCTGCCCCGTCTCGGCGTCCTTAAGGTCCGAGAGCAGGGATTCAATTCTCGCCAGGACCTCTCGCGCGCGAATCGACAGACTTTCGCGCTCCGCAAACCGCATCCAGGTCCCCAAAAAGAGCACGCCCTCAATCGCCAGAAGCAGGACCGCCGCGCCCAGCCATAAGTGATGCGGCTTCAACTTGCGGCCGGCGATGGGGCTTGGCATCGCCGAGCCCTGCGGCGGCGCGGGTTCCTCGGGGACTGTCAAAGGCTGGGCCTCGCGCAAGAGACCTAGGAACAAGCTGATGATGACTCCTGCCAGGAGGAACATCGCCAGTCCCGCCGCCGCATTCCTATCCAGGACGGCCAACGAGCCGAGCGGCTGCAGATAGAACCAATCCACCGCCAGGCCGCTGATTGCCGTAGCCGCCAGGCCCGGCCCGCGCCCGCCATAGCGGCTGGCCACGACGATGGCGATGATGAATGGGAGGTAAGGGGCCTGGCTGCCCAGTATGGGGTCGAGCGCCATGCGCACGCCCGACGCCGCGAGGGCCGCCATTGCGGCGCCCGCGTAGCGCAACACCGCCGATTGCTCCGGAGAAACAGCGGATTGGCCCGTATGATGCATCCTCGACTATCGGCGCACATCCCCGATGAGCGCATCGGGGTATCTCCAGAGGCTTCAAATCGGAATCCATAATTTAGCACGTGTGCAACTGAAATTGCCGCAGTGCGCCGCCCGCGCGATTTGGGCGAAATGCCCAAACGAGTCCTTAGCGTGCTGATTCTAAATGGCGCGCCCTTATGAATTTGGGCAAATGCCCAAAATCGGCCGGAAGCAGCCGCTCTCTTACGTTCGCGGCTCGGCAAAATCAAGCAACCAACTCGAACCGGGCCGCGCACGTAAGAGCGGTTGCCGGGGCAAACATGCACGTTGCCCGGCCTATCCCGGATGGATCTCTTCCAGTTCCAGGATGAGCAGGGCGCCGCATTTCCAGCAAGCCACGGCGCCGTCTTCCGTCATGCAGACTGCGGGAGCGTGGCACTTGGCGCAAGGGGCGGTGGGATCGGTGGAATCCGGCGGCGGATCGGGCGGCGCAATTGCGGAGAGCGCACCGCCGGCCGGTTTGGTGGCCGGCTCAAAGGTGGCGCCGCATTCGCCGCAAACGTGGTTGAAGCAGCAATCCGTGGTGCAGGTGTAGTAGACCTGCGTCGAGCCGCAGACCGGGCAGGCGATTTCCAGCTTCCGTGTGCGCACGCTACTTGGCCGGCGGGGCGGGCGGAAAGTAATCCGGATCGAGCGTAACGGAGGCCTTCTTCACCAGGTCCGCGATGGCCTTTTGCATCAGCGGCCCGCTTAACTGGCGGTCTATATCGGCCCGCACGGAGTCAAAGGGCTTATAGTCCACGGAGGTCACCTTGATCAGGTGATAGCCGAACGGGCTCTTGACGGGCTGGCTCAACTCACCGGGCTTCAAAGCGAAAGCGGCCTCCTCGAAAGCGGCAACGGTTTGTCCATGGCCGATGACTCCGAGATCGCCGCCCTTGGAGCCGCTGCCCGTGTCGTCGGATTCGGCGGTGGCGACCTTGGCAAAGTCTTCGCCGCCCTCGATCCTCTGGCGCAGCGCCTGGGCCTTAGCCAGCGCTTCGGCGTCAGTCAGGTCCTTCTGGCCGGGCCTGGCGGGCGCGGAAGATCCTTGGAAACGCACCAGAATGTGGCTCACTTTGACCTGTGCATAGTCCGCCTTGTGATCGTCGTAGTACTTACGGAGCTGCGCCTCGTCGGGCTTATTACTCTTGGTCAGTTGGGCAGCCATGGCGGTTGCCAACAGGTTGTCGGTCTGGAAGCGGACCAGTACTTGGAACTGCGCGTCCTGATCGAGCTTTTGCCGCCGGGCCTCTTCCGCCAAGACCAGCATCTGAACCACGTTGTTGACAAACACCGTGCGGTTGGGGCCGCGAGCCGCGGTCTTATACTGGTCGGGCATGGAATCGACGATGTGTTCGAACTCGCCGGAGGTCATCTTCAAGCCGTCCACCGTAATAATCACCTTGTCCGGAGGAATCACGCTCAGGGCGACCGTCGGTTGAGGCGGCTGGGCGGCAGGCTGAGGCGGCTGGGCGGCGCCCTGTGGCGGCGGAGGAGTCTGCGCCAGCAGGCACGCGGCGGGGATCGACAAACAAAGGCTGCGGAAAAACGTCATAACCTTATGGTACCAGCGGCGGACGGATACGCCGCTTCGTTGCGCCCCGCGCAATGCATCTGCGACACTGAGTCTTCCATGCGATCGAAGCTGCTCATCCTGGTCATGACGTGCGCGCCGTACGGGGCGCCGCAGGGCGCGAATCCGCCGTCTTCGGCGGAAACGTTCACGTACCGCGTGGAGTGGCGGCTGGTTACAGGCGGCAGGGCCAGGCTTGAGTGGAGCGCCACGCAGCAGCCGCAGCCCGGATGGCAGGCAAAGGTACACCTGGAGTCGGTGGGGCTGGTTTCGAAACTGTACAAAGTGGAGGACGACTATCTCGCGAGCCTCAACCGGGGAATGTGCGCGGTCGCGGTGCAGACCACCTCGAGCGAGGGCAGCCGCCAGCGCGACGCTAAGATCACGTTCGACTACGCATCGAAGAAAGCCAGCTACCTGGAGCACGACCGGGTGCGGAACGCGATCCTGGCGGCGCACGAAATCGACATCCCCCCGTGCGTCCACGACGTGCTCGGCGGCCTATTCTTCCTGCGTACCATGAACCTGGAGCCGGGGCAGAGCGCGGCAGTGCCGGTCAGCGATGGCAAGAAGGCGGTGGTGGCCAAAGTACAGGCGCAGCAGCGCGAAGAGATCAAAGTTCCCGACGGCGACTACAAGACCATCCGCTACGAAGCGTTTCTCTTCGACAACGTGCTGTACCGGCGCTCGGCGCACCTGTATGTGTGGCTCTCCGACGACCAACGGAAGCTGCCCGTGCAGATCCAGGTTCGCATGCCGATCACGGTCGGGACCATTACGCTGGAGTTGGAGAAGCACGAATAGGGCGGAATTGCGGAACTTTTGGACCGCGGAAGCGTAGCGGGTGTTATGGGACTTTGGGACGATACTCGCTTCGGCGCCAGATCCCTGCGCAAGGCGCCGGGCTTTAGCGCCACCGCCATCCTGACGCTGGCGCTCGGGATCGGCGCCACGACCGCCATTTTCAGCGTCGCGGACGCCATGCTGTGGAAGCCCGTGCCGCTGCCCCACCTGGAATCCCTGACGATGGTGCTGCAAAGGGTTCCGGACGATCTGAACGGCTGGGGCTACGTTTCCCCCGGCGATGTGGCGGATATCCGCCAGGCGAACACTTCGTTCGAAAACTTCGCCAGTTGGGACGATGGCGTGGCCAACATTGCCGGCTCGGGGGGCGCGCCGGAGCGAGTCTACCGGATTCTGGCGACGGCGAATTTCTTTCAGGTGGTCGGGGTGCAGCCGGCCATCGGCGCCGGTTTTCAGCCTGGCGAGGATCAGCCGGGACGCGAGAGCGAAGCGGTGCTCTCCGACACTCTCTGGCGGCGCAGATTCGGCGCCGATCCCGGCATTGTGGGAAAGAACATCCGGCTGGACGACCAGGATTACCAGGTGACGGGCGTCATGCCGCCGAAGTTCGATTTTCCGCTGGCGGCGGACATCTGGACGCCGCTGGCGCTCAAGCCCGAGGACCGCGCGTCGCGCCGCTTGATGACGCTCGAATCCATCGCGCGGCTGAAACCTGGCCGGGGGGTCGGGCAGGCGCAGGCCGAACTGGACGCCACGGCGGCGCGGCTGGAGCGGCTCTATCCGGAGACCAACAAGGGCCGCCGCTATCAGGTCATGATGGCGCACCGGTTCCTGGTGGGCGACTACAGCCGGCAATACGTGCTGATGCTCTTCGGCGCCGTCCTGTTTGTGCTGCTGATCGCCTGCGTAAACGTGGCCAACCTGCAATTCGCACGCGCCATGGGAAGGACCCGTGAGGTGGCCCTGCGGACTGCTCTAGGCGCAGCGCGCTGGCGGCTGGTCTCGCAGCTTGTCACAGAAAGCCTGATGCTGTCGCTGACGGGCGCGGCGTTCGGTCTCCTGCTGGCGTACTGGGGCATCAACGCGATCCGCGTGGGGATGCCGGCGGAAGTGGAGAGATACATCCTGGGCTGGAGCGACATCGGGCTGGACGCGCGCACGCTGCTCTTCACCATAGCCGCGGCCGTGCTGGCTGGAATTCTGGCGGGGTTGGCGCCGGCCTGGCGGCACTCGCGGCCGGATCTGAACGAAGCGCTGAAAGAGGGGGGACGCGCCTCATCGAGCGGACGCGGGAGGCGGCGTTTGCGCACCGCGCTGGTGGCTTCGGAGATCGCACTGGCGGTAGTGCTGCTGGTTGGAGCGGGCCTGATGGTGCGCGGATTCCGTGCGATGGTGGCGGCCGGCGCCGAGTTGGAGCCTTCCACGCTGCTTACTTTGCGGTTGGGGATCACAGCCGACAAATACAAGGAAGACACTCAGGTGGCTGCGTTCTACCGCGAGGTGCTGGACCGGATCGGGGCCATTCCCGGCGTGCGGTCGGTCGCCGGGGCGTCTGCCATGCCGTTTGCCGGGCATTATACGCGGCGCGCTTTGACCATTGAGGGCCGGGCGCCGCAAGCCGGCGAGCTGCCTTCGGCGATGTACCAGGCAGTGAGTACGAATTACTTCCAGACCCTGCACTTACCTTTGCGCGCCGGGCGGCTTCTCAACGGCGGCGATGGCGCCGATACCCAACGCGTGGCGTTGGTCAGCGAGCGGCTGGCGCATCAGTATTGGCCGGGTCAGGCTACGCCGCTGGGCCGCCGCGTGAGAGTGGGCCGGGCGGATGCGCCGCCTGGCGAGTGGCTGACCATCGTGGGCGTGGTGGGCGATCTGAAGAACGATGTGTGGGAGCGCACCCCTCAGCCCGCTCTCTACGTTCCTTATGCGCAGGCGCCTTCACGCTCAATGGATATCGGAATTCGCTCGGCCGGAGATCCGATAAAGCTGGCCCACGCGGCCATTGCCGCAGTCCGCTCGGTGGATTCGGAAGAGCCTGTCAGCGACGTGCGCACCATGGAGAAACAGATACACGACAACGCAATCGGGATGACCTATGTGGCCATCCTGATGGGGGTATTCGGCGCGCTGGCGCTGGCGCTTTCGTGCATCGGGGTGTACGGCGTGATGGCGTACCTGGTTTCCGAACAAGTGCACGAGATCGGGGTTCGGATGGCGCTGGGCGCATCCACGGGAAGCGTTCTCGGCATGATCTTCCGGCGCGGGCTGGCGGCTACCGCCATAGGGCTCGCAGTGGGAATGGCAGCTGCCTACGGGTTCGCGCGCCTCCTGGCATCGTTGATCTTCGGCGTCTCAGCCACGGACGCGGCCACGTTCGTGGGAATCCCGCTGACGCTGATCGCTTCCGCGGCGCTGGCGATTTACCTTCCGGCGCGGCGGGCGGTGCGGATCGACCCAATGGTGGCGCTGCGGGAGGAGTGAGGGGGGCGCAGGCCGGCGACTGCGTGCCAGCCGGCACTGCGCTACACTCGCATGTGAGGCTTGAATGACCTTCGGATTCGCGGCGCTGTTATTGGGAGCTTTGGGCGGATTAGGGTTCCCAGAGCTGTTTATCCTTCTCCTGCTAGCGGGTCTCCTGTTTCGAGTGCTATCGGGACGAAAGAACGCCACTCGCTTCTGCGCGGGTTGCGGCCACGGACTGATGCAACCGGCGGACGCGCCCTTCTGCTGCTATTGCGGAAAGCGTCTTGGGTAATTCACGGTTAAGCCTCGCCGGTCGCGCTGGCGGGCAATGAGACCGGGGATCGAGGCGCTTGTCGGCTTGCCGGAGCGGTACACCCAGACGCCGCGCTCCTTCAGAAGCACTGGCCGGATGCGAATCGGGCGGATCGCCTTTCTAGCCATCACACCTGGATTATACCGTTTGCAATTGGCTCGTATGCACGCCGGACGATCACGCTAAACTGATAGTTTCCATGCCATTGCAAGAAGTAGTCGAGGCCGAAGGACACCTGATCGATTCGCACGTGATGGAGAGCATCTTCGATAAGGTCGTGGAATTCCATGGCCGGTTCGAGGTGGACGAGTTCCGCATCGGCCGCACCAATAGCGAGGCGTCCTATCTCCGCCTGAAGGTGGAGGCGCCGGACGAAGGATCGCTGGACCGGCTGCTTGAAGCCTTGCTGGAGCTTGGTTGCGCGCCGGTGGACGCGGGCGACGCGACGCTGCGCACGGTGGAGCGCGACCGCTGCGCGCCGGAGGACTTCTACTCCACCACCAATCATCGCACCTCGGTACGCCACGGGCAGAAGTGGATCGAGGTGGAGGATCAGCGCATGGACGCCATGATCGTGGTGCGGGAGAACCGCGCCTTCTGCCGCCGCCTGCGCGATCTGAGGCAGGGCGACTCGATTGTCGCCGGACTGCGCGGCATCCGCGTCTGGCCCGAATCCAAGGAGCGCGACCGCCTGTCGTTCGCGTTCATGTCCAACGGCATCTCCTCGGAACGCCAGGTGGAGACCGCCGTGCGTCAAACCGCGGCGTTGGTGCGGCAGACCATCGAGCAGGGACAAAAGATCGTCGTGGTGGCGGGGCCGGTGGTGGTGCATACCGGCGGCGTGCCGGGCCTGGCCGCACTGATTCGAGGCCGCTACGTACACGCCGTGTTGAGCGGCAACGCGCTCGGAGTGCACGATGCCGAAGCGGCGCTCTACGGGACGTCGTTGGGCGTGCGGCTGTCCGACGGCCGTCAGGAAGAGCACGGCCACCGCAACCACATTCGCGCCATCAATGCCATCTACAGAGCCGGGTCGGTGCGGCAAGCGGTGGAGTGCGGACGGCTGGGGTCGGGGATCTTGTATGAGTGCGTGAAGGCGGGCGCGCCGTTCGTGCTGGCCGGCAGCTTGCGCGACGATGGGCCGCTGCCCGACACCATCACCGATATGAACGCCGCGCAGGACGCCTACGCCGAGCAACTCAAGGGCGCCGGCCTGGTGCTCTGCCTGGGGTCCATGCTGCACTCCATCGCCACAGGCAACATGCTGCCGAGCTGGGTGCGGATTGTGTGCGTGGACATCAACCCCGCGGTTGCCACCAAGGTCAGCGACCGCGGCACGGGACAGGCGGTGGGCGTGGTGGCCGACGTCGGTCTGTTCCTCGACCTGCTCTCGAAGGCTCTGGCATGAAGCGCCTCTACACGGACGAACACGCACGGGCCGGGGTGGCCGCTCCGCTGCCGGAGATTGAAACCTGGCCCAATCAGTTCGGCGATTATGAAATCGAGATCGTCATGCCGGAGTTCACCTCCGTTTGCCCGAAGACCGGTCTCCCGGATTTCGGCAAGATCGTTTTGCGGTACGTCCCGGCCAAGCGATGCCTGGAGTTGAAGTCGTTCAAGATGTACCTGCTGGCCTACCGGGGGCTGGGGATTTTCCAGGAAAACATCGTCAACCGCGTGCTGCGCGATGTGGTGAAGGCCGCGAACCCGGTCAGCGCGACCGTAATCGGCGATTTCGCACCGCGCGGCGGGCTGAACACCATCGTCACGGCCGCCTGGCGCCGGGGCCGCGGGGTGAAGAGTGGAAAGCGCTGAGCTGATCGCCATGCTGCGGGAAGTGCGCGACCGCGTGCGCGCGCGGAACCCCTCGACGTCCGCGGGCGCGGCCGGCATGGCGCTCCCGGACCTGGAGCCGTTGGTGCGCGCGCGCGACGCCGCGCTGGCTAAAGTCGCCGCAATCGGCACGGTGAATCCTCGGCGGGGCGGCCCGCTCAACTGGCTGGTCCAGGGGTGGAAGCGCCTGCTGGCGCGCATGATGGATTGGCATGTCCGCGAGCAGGTGGTCTTCAATCGCAAGGCCATCGATGTGGCCGATGCCGCCATTGAAGCGCTGGCCGCCGCCAACCGCGCGCTGGCGGCGGCGGGAGGCGCCATATCGGACTTGCAAGGCCAAGTTGGCGCTCTCGAACGGCTTTCCGTCGAGACCCGCGACGCGCTGGACAAGTTCGGGAACGAAATGGAGGAATTCCGGGCACACTGGCCGGAGATGAAGGACATGCGCGCGCACTGGGCGGAATGGCGCCAGGGCTGGGAGCATAAGTTGGCGCAGAACGAGATTCAGTTTCTGCGCAGTGTGGCGGATCTGCAATCGGCGTCGTCTTACCGCGCGGATCTGATGGACTCCAATTACCGGGACGCCCTGCGCGCGCAGCACGCCGACTTCACGGCGGCCCTGGGGCGGGCCAGTCTGGAGATCCGCAACCAGCTTGTGGCCGACATGGAGCGCGTCAAGCTGGATTACGAGCGGCTCATCCATACCGAACTGCGCCTGATCCGGCAGCGGGCCGCGCCGGCGGTTTGGACGCCGCCGGCGTCAGCCGAACCGAAGGACGCCGCGCCGCTCGACTACACGCGCTTCGCCGAGCGATTCCGCGGGCCCGAAGAACGCGTCAAAGCGGGCCAGCGCGCTTATCTCGACCGCTTCGCCGGCAGGCGCGCGGTGCTGGACATCGGCTGCGGCCGCGGCGAATTTCTGGAACTGATGCGGGAGGCCGGCATCCCCGCGGTGGGCATCGACCTGAACGTGGAATGCGTTGCGATGTGCCGCGATAAGGGTTTGGAGGCGCGGGCGGCGGACCTTTTCGCTTACCTCGAAGAAGCGGCCGAAGGATCGCTCGACGGCATTTTCTGCGCGCACCTGGTGGAGCATCTGCCGCCCGAGCGTTTACCGCGGATGATCCAGCTTTGCGCTACGCGCCTGGCGCGCGGCGGCTCGATCGCCATCGAGACCCCAAATCCCGAGTGTCTAGCGATCTTCGCCACTTACTTCTACCTGGACCCGACGCACGTCCGCCCGGTCCCGCGCCAGTTACTGGAGTTCTATTTCGCGGAGCATGGGCTCGCACTGGTGGAGTTCCGGAGGCTCTCACCGGCGGTGGACGCGATGCCCTCGCTGGGATCGCTTCCGGAGGATTTTCGCGACGCGTTCTTCGGCGGATTGGACTACGCGTTGATCGGTCAGAAGCTGTAGGCCGTCAGCGCAGGAGACCGTCGGTCCGCGCCGCATTGACGAACTCGGCGCGGTGCTCGTCGTCGAGCGAGTTCTCGATCTCAGTCAGGAGGCTCTGGCCGGCGTCGCGTAGGACGATGAGGTCGAACGCCGCCAGCACCTCTGGCCCCGTAAACGCGCAATGTCCATACGCCGCAACGGGAAGACTGGTGAGACTGAGAAGTCTGCCCGCCAAAACGGTCTTAAGCGTATAGAGCGGCTCTTGCCAGTAAGGAATGACCGGGTCGAGGGTGGTGTGCAGGGTGATGGTGGGCATCGACAACTTGCCGGAGGTTTCGTAGCTCGCCTTGACCGCGGCCAGCGCCACCGGGCTCGCGGTGAAGCGTTCCACCTTGGCATTCAGCAGGAAATCGTTCGTCGATCCAAAGTAGATGCGGTCGTGGTTATCGTACGGCTGCCCCTTCAGCGTGGAAATCGCGTCGTCGGTTGCGAAAACGTTGTACCAGAGCGCGTCCAGGATGGTCTCGCCAACGGTGGTTGGATCGCTGGTGACCGCGGCGTTCATTACCTTGATCACCTGTCCGGCAGCCGCCGGATTGGCTGCCAGCGCGGCTTCGATTTCAGGGACGTACACCGTGTACCAATCCTCCATTACCTCCTCGGGAATATCGACCGGGCTGGACGTGGACGAAGACGGCAGGATGCCGGGGAAGAAGTAATCGAATATCACCCGGAAGTCGCCGAAGTAGTCGATTTGATCCTGGAAGCTGCCGATCGGTCCACATGCCGCGCCGGCGGCGTTGTAGACGTTCGGCAACTGTTCGGCGGACAGCGCCGCCACAAGACCGCCTTCCGACGCCCCGATCAGGTAAACGCGTTTGGGCGAGAACGTGGGCTTGAGGATGCTTTGCACCAGGTCCATGGAGTCGTTCACGCCCTGAACGATGGCGAGACCGTTCTTGCTATAGCCGGAGGCGGCGAACCCGTAGCCAAGCTGGTTAAACGTCGCTGGAAGCGAGAGGCCGCCGATGGTCAACTGGTCGGTGGGCACTCCGGACGGTTGGCCCGGGGCTACGTACCCGTGGGCGAAGACGACGAAGCTGCCATTCCAGCAGGTGGTTTCCGGCATCCACACGCCGTAGAGCGCGCCGCTCGATTGGGCGCCTCCGCTGAAATTGCTTTGTAAACAAGCGGATGTTGCCGCCGGGGCGAACACCGCGAAAACGGTCATGAACGCAAGTGTTTTCTGTTCGATACGCACAGCGTTGTTCCCTCCTGTCCGCGGCCTGGAGGCGCGCGGGATTTAGGAAATATATCGCAAGTGCGGTTTGCATTCAAGAGATATCGGCAGGGAGGGTATTGAGTTTGACTCAGTAAGCAAATTTGCTTACTATAGAGACTTGAAGGCGAGCGAACTGAAGCGAAAACTGGCGAAGTTGGGATGTGGCATTCTCGAGAAACTAGGAATCGAGGATTTGCAGCGATGAAATATCCCGCATTGTTCGAGCCGGCCGAAAAGGGCGGGTTCGTGATCACCTTCCCGGATTGGGACTGGGGAGTGAGCCAGGGAGAGGGTGAGGCGGACGCTCGCGGTATGGCGCGCGACGCGCTGATCACGATGATCGCTTACAGCATCCGCCATGGCAAGCCCGTTCCTCCGCCCACCAGCCAACCAAGGGGCAAGAAGTATCGCATGATCGAACTCCCCGCCATCGCGGCTCTGAAGACGGAGCTGTATATCGCCTTCCGGGCCTCCGGTATCCGCAAGAGCGAGTTGGCGCGCCGCATGGGTATACCAAAGACCACGGTGGACCGGCTATTCGACTTCGAAAACCACACCCGCCTCGACCAGATTGAAGCGGCGTTTGCCGCGCTCGGAAAGCGGCTTCGAATTGCGGTGGAGGATACGGCGTACGCTCCGGCAGCGTAGGCGATCCAAGGGAGAATAAGAAAGAAGGCAGGCCAGGAGGCCCGCCCCACCTCGCTGTTACCCTATAGAATATGAAGCCGCGCCGCATTCTGCTAGTCGACGACGAGCCGGCCATCCGCCAATCGTTGGGTGGCGTGCTCGAGGACGAAGGCTACGCGGTGACGTCCGTGGGCAGCGGCGAAGATTGCCTGGCGGCGCTCGCGGGCGGAGAGTTTGAACTGCTGCTGCTCGATATCTGGCTGCCGGGCATGGATGGCATGGAGGCGCTCGCCAGGGTGCAGGAGATCCCCGCCGCCGAGCGGCCGGTGGCCGTCATGATCTCCGGCCACGGCAGCATCGAGGCCGCCGTTAAAGCCACCAAGCTGGGGGCCTTCGACTTTCTGGAGAAGCCGCTCTCCATTGAAAAGGTCTCGGTGGTGGTGAAGAACGCGCTGGCGCACCGCCGTCTGGCCCTGGAAAACAGCCGCCTGAAGGCCGACAGCGGCTCGCGCTACCGCATCATCGGCGAGAGCGTGCCCATGAAGGCGCTGCGTCAGCAACTCGGGCTGATGGCCGCCACCAACGGCCGCGTGCTCATCTACGGCGAAAGCGGCACGGGCAAGGAACTCGTGGCGCACGCCCTGCACGCCCTCAGTCCGCGCGCCGCCGAGCCGTTCGTGGAGGTCAACTGCGCCGCCATCCCCGAAGAGCTGATCGAGAGCGAGCTATTCGGCCACGTCCAGGGCAGCTTCGCCGGGGCCCACGAAGCCAAGGCCGGAAAGTTCCGCAAGGCCGATGGCGGCACGCTGTTTCTGGACGAAGTGGGCGATATGAGCCTGCGCACCCAGGCCAAAGTCATGCGGGTGCTCGATGAACAGCGCTTCGAACCCGTCGGCGCCGCCGAATCGTTGCAGGTGGACGTGCGCGTGGTGGCCGCCACCAACAAGAACCTGGAGGAGGAGATCGAGCGCGGCAATTTCCGCGAAGACCTGTTCTACCGCCTCAATGTGATCCCGTTCTTCGTTCCGCCCCTACGCGACCGCGCGGAAGATATCCCGCTGTTGGCCGAGCATTTTCTCCGCGAATTCACCACCGCCTACGGCCGCAAGCCGAAGGAGCTGACGCCGGAAGCCTACGCCGTACTGGGGGAGTATCGTTGGCCGGGCAACGTGCGGGAGCTGAAGAACCTGATTGAGCGCATTGTCATCATGAACCCGCAGGTACGCGTGGATGCGCGCCATATCCCGCTCAACGCCGCCCGCCGGCAGCCCGACCGCCCGCTCGACCGTTCCGGCAGCCTGCAGGAAGTTCGCGAAGCCGCCGAGCGCGAGTACATCCTCAAGAAACTGGAGGAGACCAGCGGAAACGTGACCCGCACCGCGGAGCTGCTGGGCCTGGAGCGCAGCAACCTGTATCGCAAGATGAAGACGCTCGGCATCGGGCCGAAGGAATAAGCCTTACCCACCCCACAAGGTTCGATTCAGCCGGTCTCCGAGCGCCTTTACCTCCATCGGATTCTGGAGCATCCACAGCAAGAACCAGAACCCTACGGTGTTGCACACGAAGGCGATCGCCCCGGCCATCACCGTTTGCGAGCCCGCCAGCGCGGGCAGGGCTTCCGTGAACAGCTCTTTGAACGCGCAGCCAATCGCCCGCAGCGCCATAGGCCATCCACCTTCGGCCCACGCGTCGGCCATCTGCTGGGCGAATGCGTCGCTCATATCGGCGCCGAAGGACTCGCGCAACGTTTCCGGGTAGAAACGCAGCGAATAGTCGTACGCGCGCCGGCAGAATTGCAAAACAGCCGGCATACGCTCAGTGCACCGCCTTTGGCGCCAACAAGTAACGCTGGGCGCGGCGAAGGACCTTGCGCATGCGTTCCAGTTCCTGTTCCATGGCCGTTCTTCCCTGGCGCGTCAGGCGATAGAAGCGCCGCCGCGCATCCCGTTCCTCGGAGCCGCCGCCCGGCGCCTCTTGGATGAGGCCGGAGGCCAGCAGCCTCTGGATATTCGTATAGAGCGTGGCCGGCCCCATGCGGAAATCGCCTTCTGAAAGTTTGACGGTTTCCTGCATGATGGCGTACCCGTGCCTGTCCTCGTCAGCCAGGGCAAAAAGAATATAGAACACTGCCGGCGACAGCGGCGCCGTACGGCCGGCGGTTTCCTCATTGGCATCCATGGGTTTCATCGATCAGGAATAGATATATCACGGCCCGATAGTTCCGTCAATCGCCGGGCGTGGACCGCAGGAGGCCAGTCCACGCCTGCGTTCGACTTCCTGCTCACCACTTCCGCGTCGCCACGAAACTGCCGGATTGCACCTCGCTCGCCATGGTCCCGTGCATCTTCGTTGGCGAGTCCAATGTTCCCGAATACCGGACCGTGATTTCAGGGCGCTGCGGGGGACTGAACGAGAAACTGACTCGATCCCCCGCCAGCGTCCCCCGCACCTTCCAGTGCTGGTTGCCGAACACTCCCTCCAGTTGCCCGTTCGACTGGAACAGGCTAATCACAGGTGTATCGACCTCCTTCCCGTTGTTGTCGCGATATACGATCTGCCACGTTCCGGACAGGTTCGCGGTTTGGCTCGTCTGGGCTGCAATCCCGAATAACAGGATCGATCCCAGGAGAGCCGCAGTGAGCGTTTGCTTCATGTTAGGCTCCTCTCCGCCGGCTCAGGCTGTTCCCGCGCCGGCTATCTTGGGATGATATATCATAATGTGATATAAGGTCAATGGGGTCCGGTATGTAACTAGGAGCCCTCCATTTGCATCCATAAAGTTATACCGTGGTACATCTGTACGGAGCGACACTAGAGGATATGGACCGATGAGGGCCGTGCTCTGCGCACTGTTGGCGCTGGCGGTTGGCGCTTCGGCGGCTGCCGTGGACGTGGACCGGGCGCGTAACCTCTACAATTCCACGGACTTCGACGGATCTCTGCGCCTCTTGCGCGCCCTGCCCGTAAAGGATGCCGCCGCGTACGATCTTATTGGGCGGAACTATTACATGCAGTGCGATTTCAAGCAGGCCACCGAAGCGCTGCAGAAAGCGGTGGAGGCCGATCCGGGAAACTCCGGGTATGCCCTCTGGCTGGGGCGCGCTTTCGGACGCCGCGCCGAGGCATCCAGCCCGTTCACCGCGCCGGTCTATGCCTCCAAGACGCGCCAATATTTCGAGAAGGCGGTGCAACTTGATCCCCGGAACCTGGAGGCGTGGGACGATTTGTTCGAGTATTACCTGGAAGCTCCGGGGTTCCTGGGAGGCGGGTTGGATAAGGCCGCGGCCACGGCCAAGCGCATCGCCCAACTTGACGCGGCCGAGGGCGACGACGCCGAGGCCCGCCTGGCTGAGAAAAAAAGGCAGTATGGCGATGCCGAACAATCCTTCCGGCGCGCCGTGGAAAGCGCGCCCTACCAGACTGGCCGCCTGATCGCCCTGGCCCGGTTTCTGATTCGAAGGGGGAGGGATCAGGAGGCCGAACAGACTTTCGCGAAGGCCGAGAGGATTGCGCCCAATAATCCCAAGATCCTCTACGAGAGAGCGGAGGCGTACATACGCAACGGCCGGAATCTCGATCTCGCCCGGCAATTGCTCGAGCGTTACATGAACTCGTCCTTGACCGCCGACGACCCGCCCCGGTCGGAAGCTGCGAAGTTACTGGCACGGTAATGTGGGTCCTGGAACGCGCCAATAGACGGGTTTGGCTAGCTCCGCTCGGAATTCCTTGCATCTTTTCCCCAGGTGGATGCGTCTACAACAGCAAAGCGGGTGTTCCAGGCCCGATTCCGCTTGTCGGAAATTCCTGCACGGTTTAAATCGAGTTGCGCCAGAGCCGAGTCGCTCTTTTCTGGAATGCCGCGACAAGCGTGCGATTTCGGACCCAAGCCCCTTGCTTGCGCACGCCGGAACAATTAAGATAACGGAGTAACGTTACTCCGAATTCACGGGGGAAACAGGATGATTTATTCTCGATCGGCCGAATACGCGATTCGCGCGTTCGTCAACCTCGCGCAAGTGCCGGAAGGCAAATACGCGATGGTGAAGAACATCGCCGAGCAGGAAGAAATTCCCGCTCATTTCCTGGCCAAGATCTTGCAGCAGCTCGCCCGTAAAGGCCTGCTGCGCTCCAGCAAGGGACCCACGGGCGGATTCTCGCTGCGGGTGGACGCCAACGATGTCCGGTTGTTGGATATAGTCGAGGCCCTGGACGGGCTTGCGCCGTACCAACAGTGCGCCAGCGGACTGTCGGAATGCTCCGACGACATGCCCTGTTCGATGCACGATAGCTGGATTGCCCTGCGTTCGCGTATCATGGATTATCTAGGGAAGAATACGATCGCCGACCTGGCGAAGGCGCTGGATCAGAAGAAGAAGGCCTTGGCCCTGACCAAGCAGCGCAAAACCAAGCGGGCGGTCGCAAAGCGGGCCTGAGCCCAGACTAAATTATCCCGGAGGCGCAATGGGACACTCCATGCTTGTCCCGATGGTGGTCGAACAGACCTCCAGAGGGGAACGTGCGTACGATATCTATTCGCGGCTGTTGAAGGAAAACATCATTTTCCTGGGAACGCCGATTGACGACCAGGTGGCCAACCTGATCATCGCCCAACTGCTGTTCCTGGAGGCCGAGGATCCCGAGCGGGACATTTCCATCTACATTAACTCGCCGGGCGGCTCCATTACGGCGGGGCTCGCGATTCTGGACACCATGGCCTTCATCCGGCCCGATATCGTGACCATTTGCGTGGGCCAAGCCGCATCCATGGCCGCCGTTCTGCTGGCTAAAGGGAAGAAGGGGAAGCGCTTCAGCCTCCCCAATTCGCGCATCATGATCCACCAGCCCTCCATGCAGGGGCTGGCCGGCCAGGCTGCCGATATCGACATCTACGCCCGCGAGATCCTGCGCATGCGCGAGATTCTGAACGGGATGCTGGCCGACGCCACCGGTCAGCCGGTGGAACGAATCGCCAAAGACGTGGATCGCGATTACATTTTGGAACCGGAGCAGGCGGTCAATTACGGCATGATCGACCGCGTGATCTCCTCGCGCGATCTGGTACCCGTTCCGATCAAGACGTAGCGGGAAATCCCCGATTCCGCCGATAAGAAGAGCATGGCGACTACCACCGTGCTTTTCCCCTGGAAGGAAGCGTACAGCGTAGGCATTTCCAGGATCGACATCCAGCATAAGGGTCTGATTTGTCTGATTAACGAACTCCACCAGGCCATGCTGGAGGGGCGCGCCAAATCGACGCTGTCCCACATCCTGGACGAGTTGGTCGATTACACGGCTCAACATTTCGCCTTCGAGGAATCCATGCTGCTACAGCGTGGGTATGCCGGCCTCGCGGGGCACCGGGAGGTCCACGAGAAGCTTACGTCTCAGGTTTACGAGCTTCGCGACAAGTTCCGCGCCGGGAAACTCACCGTCACCATCGAAACCATGCATTTCCTGAAGAACTGGTTGAGCGGCCATATTCTGTCCGTGGACATGGCCTACGCCCGCGAACTCGCAAAGTAATGGCCGCGGGGCCTACTGCGTTCAGGGGATAAACCGGAACCTCCGCGCCGGCGTCCACAATAATAGGGGTCCGGCGCGCCGGGCCCTCTTATGAGGCGCCCAATGATTCTCAAACCACAACGCGTAATGACCGGGATGTTCGCTGCGGCCTTGGCCGCCGCCATCCCAGCAGCCCCGGCTTCCACGCCGAATGCCGCGGGCGGGCAAGCCCAAATGGTGATCACCGTCCAGCCCGCACACCCCGGCGGCAGCGTGCCTGGATCTCTCGATCCCAGTGAACTCACCGTCCTCCAACGCAACACCCGCGTGCCCGTGCTTAGCGTGAAGCGCCTCTCAGGCAGCCTGGCGGGCATGCAACTCTTCGTCTTCCTGGACGATTCCGCGCGCTCGACCAGCCTCGGCGTCCAATTGTCCGAGTTGAAGGCGTTCCTACGGTCTCTGCCCGATACCATGCAGGTGGGCATCGGCTATATGCGAAGCGGAGGCGCCAAGGTGGTGCAGCCATTCACCTACGATCGTCAGAAGGCCGCCGATGCCTTGCGCCTGCCGGAGGCCATGCCTGGCGAGAATGGCAGCCCTTACTTCGCGCTGTCCGATTTGGTTAAGCACTGGCCGTCGAAAGAGCCGACCGGCCGCAGGGTTGCGCTGTTGTTTACGGACGGCGTGGATCGCTACAACCAGGACCAGACGATCATGGACGATCCTTACGCCGACGTTGCAGCCGCTGACGCATTGAAGAACGGCGTGACGGTCTACTCTGTGTATCTGCGCGATGCCGGCCGGTACGACCGCGGCGCCTGGGTGACTAACATGGCGCAGTCCCGTCTGCTGAAGCTCTGCGAGGAAACCGGCGGCCACGCCTATGAAGACTACCTGTTCGATCCGGTGGAGATTTGGCCGTACCTGAACGACTTCCGCGCGCGCCTGGACAATCAGTACACGGTGACGTTTCAGGCGTTGAACCAGCGCGGCGTCGAGCCGGTCAAATTGCGCACGGAGTTGCCCGGTCTCAAGATCGAGTGCCCCTCGCGCGTCTACGTTCCGTAGGGTTGTGGAAGGCGGGGCAGGGGATTCGCCGCGCCAGGGCCCCCTACAGCTCCAACACCGCTTCCTTCACCACCGTTTTGGTCCCGCCGCGCACCTGCAATTCGGCATCGCCGAAGCCGTGGAAGACGTGGATGCGGCGGGATTGCGCCAGCGGCTTGCCGTCCAAACTGCGCAGCGTGAAGAGCGGGATGGACGAGTAGGCGTGCCCGTTCCAGTTTCGTGAGCGGAAAGCGACGAAATCCGCGCTCTCCACCAGGAAGCCGTACGGCGGAAGTTCGATGGCGCCGCCCAGCTTGGATTGCCATTTCAAGTCCGCGTCTCCCATGTTCACCACCACTTCCACGGTCTGCTTCCCATCGCTGAAGACGCTATGCTGCGCCTTGCGGTCGGCGGTCAGGAACTCATGCCGCGTCATGGGCATTTTGCCGGTCAGTTCGTTGAGCGGGCTGAGCACCTCGTGCGTGTTCTTCATGAAGCGGTCGGCCGGATGCATGCCCTGCGCCCACCCATTCTCCGCGCGCACAAACAGCGCCGGGTCCTTGCCGCCCTCCGGCGGGGCGGGCGGTTCGGCGGCGGTGGCCGTTCCTTTCCAATAGAGATGGTTCGGCACGCTGTGATAGTTCAGCGTACGGCCCAGAATCATGTGCTCGATCGCGTACTCGGCGGCGCGGTTCGCAGCGTAAGAGTACTTCCCGTAGGCTGCGATGGCGTCGTGATAGACCAGCTCGAACAGCGGAATCGCGGCTCCTCCGGTTTCGCTAAGCAAGGTCCGCGTGGCGAACGATGCGCCCGATACCCCGGTGATGCCTTCAAAATAATCGGCATGTGGAATGGCCCACTCGCGGCCGTCTTCGCTGCCGAAGCTGCCGAACACCCCGCGGGCGTAATCGGAAATGGTCTGCTTCCACTTGATGTCGTCGGCTTTGGTAAGAGGGTGCGCGGGATCGAAGCACTCGTACAAGCCCGCCGCATAAGTAGTGTCGATGAAGTAGGCGTTGGCGCCGCTCAGCGTCTTTACCGCCGTCAGGTTTTGCGGCCGCCGCGCCAGTTCCACGGCCTTACGGGAACAGGTGACGTACGCCCGCCCGCCGTCCCAGGTCCCGCCCCGGACCAGGCTGCCGTCGGCGTTCTTCATGATGAACTCCTCGCTGAACGACGGAGAGTCGTGGTACATGTCCTGGTAATTGTCGTGTGGGCTGAAGAGGTAGCCCAGCTTCATCACGCGGCGGGCGCAGTCGGCGAAAGCCGTGTCGCCGCCCGCTTCCGGCGCGGTAGGCAAAATGTCGGGATGCTGATTGTCGTAGCCGCGATGCGTCCAGCCGCCCAGCCCGAACAGAACATTGTCCATCTTGAGATCGTTCTTCAGGTGTTCGGCCACCTGCGCCGCCTCGTCGAAGGTCCAGTTGACGCGGGACGAGACTTCCGCCGTGCTGTCCGCGTTCATGCGCCTCTGTAGCGCTTGCCAGAGCTTGACGTTGGAGGCTCCGATGTACTTAGCCCGCTCGGGATTCTCGCGGATCTTTTGGTCCCAGGTGACCAGCAGTCCATTGGCGCGCGCCACCTGGCGGTACGCCGCGGCGATGGTATTGTAATCGCCCTTGCCCAGCACCGTAACGCGCAGCGACTTCGCCGAATTCTTCAGCGCCGCCGACGTTACCAGGCGCTGACCGCCATCGAGCGAACTCTTGACCTCGATGGCGAGGTACGGGTCGTTCCAGGTCACCAGCAGCGCGGCGCCATTCTTCACCAGGCCGGCCATGTCCATCTGACAGCCTTCGTAATCGCTGGTTCCGAAGCGGTGATTGAATGCCACGCCGCTGTCGGAGGGAATCAGCAGGCCTTCGCGGGCCGGCACGACCACGTAGCCCTTGTCGGAGGCGCCGATGGCGAAGGCTTCGTCGAGCAGGCGTACGTCTTCCGTCTTCAGGCCGGGCGCGATTTCGTAGGCAAGGTCCAGGCTGCGGTTGTCCCGGCCTGCGCTCGCCGCGATGCGCACCCACGCGTTGGGTTGACTTGGGATGGGATGGAAAGTCAGCGTGCGCGCATTGCGTGTCCCACCCGCCTCGAAGGCGCTGAGAGGGTAGCGCACGGGCTTGCCGTCCACCAATACGGAAACCTGGCCGAACCGCCCCGCGGCGGAGGACCACGTCACTCCCGCGGCTCTGTCCGTCAAACGATAGGACCCGTCGGAGGCAATGTCGAAACGAAAAGCCGGGGTATCGATCCCGACGGGCGTGGATTGTCCCCAACCCGCGGCGGCAGAGTAAAGAAGAGCGAACAACAGGGCGAAGCGCGTCATAGCGGCCTCCTGGAAAAGCCCAGTGTAGCCCCCACGCCTGACCTACGCCAGCGTGTCGATCGACCCTACGCGTTGTTCTTCATACTGCGCGATGGCCGCTTCATGGCCCAGGATGTAGCCCAATTCGTCGACGCCGTTCAGCAGACAGTGCCTGGAGAACTCATCCACCGGGAACCGCACGGCGCGGCCGGCGGGGGTGGTCAGCGTTTGGGTTTCCAAATCGACTCTCACCGTCGCGCCGGGATTCTTCGACAGCGCGTCGAAAAGTTCCGCGTGCGCGTCGGGAGGAACCACAATGGGGAGCAGCGAATTCTTCAGCGAGTTCTGCTTGAAGATATCGGCGAAGGAGGTGCTGATCACGGCGCGGAATCCGAACTGCATCAGGGCCCACGGCGCGTGCTCACGCGAGCTGCCGCAGCCGAAATTGTCGCCTGCCAGGAGGACCTGCGCGCCGCGCGCCCGCGGCTGATTCAGGATGAAATCCGGCTTCGGATGTCCCTGCGCGTCGTAGCGCCAGTCGTTGAAAAGCTGGTCGCCAAGCCCTTCCTTGGAAGTGGTCTTCAGGAAACGCGCGGGAATAATCTGGTCGGTATCGACGTTATTGATGGGCAGCGGAACCACGCGGCTTTCGAAATTCGTGAATGGCTTCATAGCAGTGTCCTCGCATCCGTCACTACGCCCGTCACGGCGCTGGCGGCGGCCGTCAGCGGGCTGGCCAGAAGCGTTCGGCCTCCGGCGCCCTGGCGTCCTTCGAAATTCCGGTTGCTCGTCGAGACGCTATACTGGCCGGGCGCAAGCTGGTCGCCGTTCATGGCGATGCACATGGAGCACCCCGGCTCGCGCCACTCGCAGCCGGCCGCGCGGAAAAGCTCCGGCAACCCCTCCGCGATGGCTTGCCGCTTGACTTCCTGCGACCCTGGAACCACCAGCACGCGCACCTTGGCGCTAACCTTGCGGCCCTTCAACACGGAGGCCGCGGCGCGCAGATCCGAAATGCGCGAATTGGTGCAGCTTCCGATGAACACCACGTCGATGGGCAGTCCCGCCAGCGGCTTGCCGCCTTCGAGACCCATGTACTTCAGGGCCTTGGCGATGGAGTCGCGCTGCATCGGGTCGGCCACCGTCGACGGGTCCGGAACCGGCTGCCCGATGGGTACGCCCATGCCGGGATTGGTGCCGTAGGTGATCATGGGTTCGAGCGCATCGGCGTCCATGGAGATGCTGTGGTCGTAGACCGCGCCTTCGTCGGTGGGGAGTTGCTTCCAGCGCGCCACGGCGGCGTCCCATGCGGCGCCCTTGGGGGCGTGCGGGCGTCCATAGAGATATTGGAAAGTCGTGTCATCGGGCGAGACCAGCCCGGCGCGCGCGCCGCCTTCGATCGACATGTTGCAAACCGTCATGCGCTCTTCCATGCCGAGCGCGCGAATGGCGCTGCCACAGTACTCGAACACGCAGCCGGTGCCGCCGCCGATGCCGATTCTGGCGATCAGGGCGAGAATGACGTCCTTGGCGGATACGCCCGCTCTCAGGTTGCCCTCGACGCGCACCTGGAACGTTTTCGAGGGGCGCTGCAGGAGGCATTGCGTCGCCAGCACGTGTTCCACTTCGCTGGTGCCGATGCCGAAGGCCAGCGCGCCGAATGCGCCGTGCGTAGCCGTGTGGCTGTCGCCGCAGGTGACGGTCATGCCGGGCTGGGTCAGTCCCAGTTCGGGTCCGATGACGTGTACCACCCCCTGTCGGTCGCTGTGTACGCCCAGGCAGCGGATGCCGAACTCCGCGCAGTTGGCTTCGAGTTGCGCAAGCTGTTTGGCGGCGATGGGGTCGAGGATGGGCAGCGAGCGGTCGGTGGTCGGAATGCTGTGATCGGCCGTGGCAATGGTCAGGTCCGGGCGGCGGACCTTGAGGCCGCGTTCGCGCAATCCCTGGAAGGCTTGCGGCGAAGTGACTTCGTGCACCAGATGCAGATCGATGAATAGCAGCGCGGGGGAACCGGGCTGTTGGTGGACTACATGGGAGTCCCAGAGTTTTTCGACGATGGTCCTTGGCATAGGCAAATCGGGGGCTGGAAACTAGGGGTTTCGCTTTCTATTGTCTCAAATTTGGCGTCCCGGTACCGCCGCCGGTTTCTGCCGGAGGTTTCTTTGGGGCGCCAACCGGTTTCTGCCGCCGGTACTCTTGTGGATGAGCGCGGGCCGGTAAGTCCGCGCTCACCCGATCGCGGCGCAGACCGCTTCGCCCACCTGTTCGGTAGTCGAGGGCGCGCCGGGAGGCCGCAAATCCGCAGTCACTTTTCCGCTGGCCAGCACGGCTTCGATAGCCGCTTCCACAGCGGCGGCCTCTTCCTTCAGGCCGAAACTATACTCCAGCATGGCCGCCACGGAGCCGATGGCGCCCAGCGGGTTAGCCTTATTTTGGCCGGCGATATCGGGCGCCGAACCGTGTACCGGCTCGTACAGCCCCACCCAGGCGCCGGACGGCCGCCGGTCGCCGATGGAAGCCGAGGGCAACATGCCGATGGATCCCGCCAGCACCGCGCCTTCGTCGCTTAGGATGTCGCCGAACATATTTTCCGTGACAATCACGTCGAAGCGGCGCGGATTCAAGATCAACTGCATGGCGCAGTTATCCACCAGGAGGTGGTCGAGCGCCACGTCCGGATAGTCCCGGGCCACCTCAATCACCACCCGCCGCCAGAGCTGGGAATTCTCCAGCACATTCGATTTATCCACCGACGTGACTTTCTTGCGTCGCGCCTGGGCCAGGCGGAAGGCCACGCGGGTAACGCGTTCGATTTCCGAGCGCGTGTAAGTCATGGTATTGACCGCCCGCGTCTCCGCGCCGTCTTCCGTAATGCCGCGCGGAGTACCGTAGTAAATACCGCCCGTCAGTTCGCGGACGATAATCATATCGGCGCCTTCCACCAGGTGGTTCTTCAGTGGCGAAGAATCGAGCTGCGACGCATAAGCGCGCACGGGGCGCAGGTTGGCGTAAACCCCCAGCGCCTGGCGAATCCCCAGCAGTCCCTTTTCCGGCCGCCTTTCGGGCGGCGCGTTATCGAATTCGGGCAACCCCACCGCGCCCATCAGCGTAGCGTCAGCCTGGGCCGCGAGCCGCTTGGTCTCCTCGGGCAGCGGCGATCCGGTCTTATGAATCGCAATGCCGCCCAGCAACCCTTCGCTCAACGCCAGGTCGTGACCGTTTTTCCGGGCGACATGGCGGAGCACGCGCACCGCTTCGCGAGTGACCTCGACGCCGATCCCATCGCCCGGCAATGCCAGAACGTTCAATTTCATGAGCTAGTCCGCGGCCGACTCTTTGGCCCTGATCCCTTCCTCGATGAGACGGCCGATCTCCATGTTCATGAGCCCCTTCTTGCGATGGTCGGCGACGGCGCAGAAGCGATGATACAAGTCATCCAATTCTTCGTGAGTCAGTTGGTACCCCAGCTCCCTGGCGCACTGGGACAGCGCATGGCGCCCGCTGTGCTTGCCAAGCACCAGCTTTCCTTCGGGAATGCCGACAGAACGCGGGTCGATAATCTCGTAAGTGGACTTCTCCTTCAAGTATCCGTCCTGGTGGATGCCGGCTTCGTGCGCGAAAGCATTGGCTCCGACGATGGCCTTGTTGGGCTGCGGGCCGAATGTGATCAGAGAAGTCAGCAGCTCGCTGGCGGAGTACAGATGCTCGGTATGGATATCGGTGTAATAGGGGAAGATATCGGCGCGGGTTTTCAGGATCATCACCACTTCTTCGAGCGAGCAATTTCCCGCGCGCTCGCCGATGCCGTTGATGGTGCATTCTACCTGCCGCGCGCCCGCCTGTACGGCCGCAAGGGAGTTTGCCACGGCCAATCCCAAATCGTCATGGCAGTGTACGCTTACGATGGCGCTATCGCCCAGAACCTTGGCGATGCGGCCAATGAGCACTCCGTATTCGGAGGGAATCGAGTAGCCCACGGTGTCCGGAATGTTCACCGTGCTCGCCCCCGCCGCCACTACCGCCTTGGAAATCTCTTCGAGGTACGCGGGTTCCGTGCGCGCGCCGTCTTCCGCCGAAAATTCCACATCGTCCACGAAGGTGCGCGCCAGTTCCACGGCCATGACGGCTTCCTCGAGGGCCTGCTGCCGCGTCTTGTGAAGCTTGAACTTCAGGTGGATATCGCTGGTGGCGATGAAGGTGTGAATGCGCGGGCGTTTGGCGTGACGGAGCGACGCGGCGGCGCGCTCCACGTCGAGCTTGCAGCAGCGCGCCAGGCCGGCGATGCGCTCCTCGGGAAACTCGCGGCTGACGGCCTCCACAGCCTCATAATCCCCTTCGGAGGCGATCGGAAAGCCCGCTTCCAGAACGTCCACGCCAAGATCCACCAGTTTGCGCGCCATGCGCAGCTTCTCGGGGACGTTCATGCTGCAGCCGGGGGATTGCTCCCCGTCGCGGAGGGTAGTGTCGAAAATAGTTACGCGGTCGGTCATAGAAGCTCTCGAAGTTAAGCTTAAAAACCCATTATGCCGATTGGCGGTTTGATTTAGCAAATTTATAATTGTAGAAGGCCGCATAAGGAATTGTTATAATCGAGAGCAGCATGGAACTGTATTCCCTTCAAGTGTTTCTCACGGTGGCCACGGAGAAGAGCTTTTCGCGGGCGGCGGAAAGGCTGTTGCGCACGCAGCCGGCCATCTCGCTGGCCTTGCAGCGGCTCGAATTGGAGCTGCAGGAGAAGCTGATCGACCGGTCGGGCAAAGGGCTGCTGTTGACCGATGCCGGGCGCACGGTTCTCGATTACGCGCGGCGGTTTCAAAGTTTGCAGCAGGAAATGGAAAACTCACTGGCGGAGCTGCGCGACAATTCCGCCGGGCGATTGACCATCGGCGCCAACGAATCCACCTCGCTCTACCTGCTGCGCCACATTGAACGCTACCGCGAGTTGTACCCGAAGGTGAAGGTGCAGGTGCGGCGGAGCCTATCGAGCCGAATCCCCAACGAACTGCTGGACGGCAATCTGGAGCTGGGCGTGATCAGCTACGACCCCGGCGACGAGCGTTTAAAATCGAAGGTGATCTACACGGACGCCCTGGCCTTCGTAGTCTCTCCCGCGCACCGGCTGGCGCACCGGAAAACGGTATCCATTTCCGAACTGGGTTCCGAGAATTTCGTGGCGCACAACGTGATCTCGCCCTATCGCGAGGCGGTGCTGCGCGAGTTCCGGGCGCACAAAGTGCCGCTGCGGATGGACCTGGAGATGCCCACCATCGAGACCATCCGCAAAATGGTGCAGAGCAACATGGGAGTGGCATTTGTGCCGCGCATGTGCGTGGAGCAGGAGATCGAGCAGAAGACCCTGGCCGAGGTGCGCATCAAGGAGCTGCACATGGAGCGCAAGATCCGTCTGGTCTATCCGACGCGACGCGGCCTGAGTCACGCCGCCAAGGCGTTCCTGGAAGTGGTGGGGTAGTGGGGCGGGCCTCCTGGCCTGCCTTCTGGTGCTGCCCAAGGTGGGACAGGCGGGGTACCTGGCGGGGTACCCACGCCCTTTGTGGGTACGCTTGCCCTCGCCCTTATTGCAATACCACCGGAACCGTGGTCAAAGTTCCGTACGGACTTGCCCTCAACCCAATCCCCATCAACGCCGCGCCGGTGAACCTGACGATGCCTCGCTGATTCACCGTAAAGGGCATACTGACGTTCGTCACGAACGCCGTGTGTCCGTTCGCTGCCAGGGGAATCTGCTGCGGGGTCCCCAGCACAACCCCGTTTTCGTCGTAGAACGTGGCTGTCACATCCGCCTGCGAAAGCGAGAGGCTTCCCAACGCCGCGCCTGTCGAGAACCCGTCGGTATTGTCGAAAGGCAGGATCATCGTGCTCGCCGAAAGCTGCGCCTGAAGAGGTACGGTGGCCTCCCACGGCGTAGCGACTCCGGGACCGGGCGTGAGGCCCTCCGGCGCATACCGGAACACCGCGAAGCCGTTCACGGGGGCGGTACTGATAACCTCGGCCCACCCCTCCACGTTGGATGGCAGAGCGCCGGACGCCACGACGAGGGTCGTATTTTGGTTCAGTGCTCGCTCCACGCCCGACGCCGTGTAGGTCTGGACGTCTCCTTGCTGCGTCACGGTGATGGGGATGCTGAGCGGGCTCCCATCGTCTCCGCGGAACACTAGTGCAATAGGAAGCGGCGTCGCCGAAGTATTCACCAGCCAGATTGAGGTATCCCACCCCCCGCCTGCCGCCACTTGCGGAAAAGCTCCGGTCTCCGTCAGGGGGCCCGTTACGGTGACGATGGTCACCGTGAACGTCTGCGTAGCCGTGGTTGCGTCCGCATCCCTGACCGTTACCGTGAAGCTGAAACTGCCCGCCGCCGTTGGATCCCCGGAAATCACGCCCGCGCTCGTGAGCGTCAGACCGCCGGGCAGCGGGCCAAGCGCGAGCGACCACGCGTAGGGCGGCGTTCCGTTGATGGCGCTAAGGGTCTCGGAATACGCCCCGCCCACGAACCCCGGGGGCAGATTCGCGGCACTGGCAATCCCCACCGGCAGCTCGACGGTGAGCGTTTCGGAAATGCTCTCCACCGGTCCGCCGTCCAGAATCATCCGATAGGTGACCGTGTAGGCCCCCGCCGCTAACCGCCCGAGCGTCACCGATGTGGCGAACGGAATCGTGACTTGACCGCAGCCGACGCCGGAGACCGCGGCCGACGATAAGCTGACGGTGATGTTCTGGCCGGCGACGCTCACGCTTCCGGTGGGGGTGGAATAGCACGTGTTCGGGACCCAACCGGTGATCGCAGCCGTGATGACATCGGTACTCGCGGGCGACGCGGGCGCAATCGAGGCAGTCGCCAGGTACGTGCCGCCCAGTGAGTAGTTCACGCTGGGAATCAAGACACGCACGCGGCGGTTCAAAGCGTCGGCGAAGTACGCCTTGCCGGTCGAATCTACGGCCACGCCCTGGGGGGAGTCAAGGCTGGCGCTCGTGGCCGGGCCGTCGTCGCCGCCCCAGCCCACTGACCCGTTACCGGCGACTGTTGTGAGCACGCCATTTGAGACCTTGCGAACCAGGTCGTTGCCGGTGTCGCCGATGTACAGGTTGCCGGCCCAATCCACCGCTACGCCGTAAGGGAAGCTCAACTGCGCGCCCTGGGCCGGGCCGTCGCCGTTGAACCCCGGCGTCCCGGTCCCCGCGACGGTGGTGATTACCCCGTGCGAGACCTCGCGGATGCGGTGGTTGCCGGAGTCGGCGATATACAGATCGCCGGCCGAATCCACTGCCACGCCGAGAGGGGCGTTCAACTGCGCGCTGGTCGCCGGGCCATTGTCGCCCAGCGCGGTTCCCCCGCCCGCCACCGTCGTGATGATCCCCTTCGTCACCTTGCGGATGCGGTTGTTGCCGGAGTCGGAGAAGTACACGCTGCCGGCCGAATCCACGGCCACGGCGTAGGGAGAGTTCAACTGCGCGCTGGTAGCCGGGCCGTTGTCGCCGCTGAAACCGCTGGACCCGAATCCCGCGACGGCCGTAATTACGCCATTCGAGACTTCGCGGATATAAGTCATTCTCGAGTCGGCGATATATAGGTTGCCCGCGCCATCCACGGCCACCCCGGTGGGAACGTACAGGTAGGAACTGGCGGCCGGAACATTATTGAATTGGTTGCCGCCCCCTGCGACGGTCGTGATCGTCCCATTCGAGACGTCGCGAACGCGGGCCGCGTTAGGGTCGGCGATGTACAGGTTGCCGGCGGTATCCGCGGCCACGCCCGTGGGGTGGTTCAACTGCGTGCTGGTGGCTGGGACATTATTCATGGACCCACCGCCCGCAACCGTGGCGATGGTTCCGTTGGAAACCTCGCGGATGCGCTGGTTGGCCCAGTCGGCGATGTACACGTTACCCGCCGCATCCACCGCGACGCCTTGGGGATAGCCCAGATAGGCGCCGGTGGCTGGACCGCCGTCGCCGTAAAAACCAGAGGGCCCGCTCCCCGCTATGGTCGTGATCACCCCGTTCATGACCTTGCGGATGCGGTTGTTATCCGTATCGGCGATGAACAAGTCGCCGGCCGCGTCCACGGCGACCCCGGTGGGTTGGTTCAACTCGGCGCTGGTCGCCGGACCATTGTCGCCGAGCAGGCCCCCGCTGCCGGCTACGGTGGAGATGATGCCGTTCGAGATCTTGCGGATGCGATAGTTGCCTGGATCGGCGATATACAAATTGCCGGCCCAATCCACCGCGAGGTTCGCAGGATAGGACAACTGTGCGCCGATGGCTGGGATGTTGTCGCCGTTATAGCTTGCCGTCCCGGTCCCCGCCACGGTTGTGATCGTTCCGTGCGCAACCTTGCGGATGCGCTGGTTGCCCCAGTCGGAGATGTAGAGATTGCCGGCGGCATCCGCGGCGAGTCCCGAAATGCCGTAGAACGCAGCGTCGATAGCCGGACCGTTGTCGCCGCTGAAACCTTGCGTCCCGTTCCCTGCCACAGTGGTGATTGTCCCATTCGTAACCTTGCGGATGCGGTTGCTGTCGCCGATGTAGAGGTTGCCGGCGGAATCCAGGGCCACCACGGTGGGACTGCTTAAGCGTGCGCTGGTGGCCGGGCCACCGTCTCCGCTATAGCCTGACATCTCAGTCCCCGCCGCCATTGTCAAGATGCCCGTCGTGGCGTCCAACCGCAAGACGATGGCGTCGAAGGGATCCGGGATAAAAACGTTGCCCGCCCCGTCCATGGCGACCGAAGCGGGGTTGAAAGGCAGGCTCGCGGACGTGCCCGGCACGTTCACCGGCGCACCGCCGCCCGCGACCGTCTGAATCATGTAGGTCTGCGGCGCCGCGCTATAGGATAGGACACACGTGAGCGTGGCTGTAATTAACAGGCGCAAAAAAGAGAATAGCACCCTGAACTGCCGCTATGCCAGGTGAACAGGTGCAGCAGGCTGAACGTGGAGCAGGGGCGGGCGGAAGGTGGGGCAGACGGTTCGCCAGCCCTCGCCCTCACTCCGCGCGCCGTTCCAGGCGCCAGCGGTTCAGCGCGATGACGGACCAGACGGCCTCGACCAGGCCGAATGGCCAGGCGCCCTGCAGGAAGCCATAGATCGAAGCCAGCACACAGGAGCCGGAAAACGCCAGGATGAACCAGTGGCTTCGCTTTTCCAGGGCGTACGCGACAAGCATCGACGTCACGGCGACCAGTCCGAACAAAGTGAGGCGATTCATTCTCCGCAGTTTGGCATAGTCGAGAAAGAAAGAGAAGTGGGGCGGACCACAAACAACAATGGCCCGCCCTACTGGGTTAGAACTTCACCATGACACCGGCGCTGAGGGAAGCCTGGCCGCGCCGAAGGTCCGGAAACCACACGCTGCCTGGTCCGCCGCAAGCCGCATAGGCCGCCGCCAGGACCGTCTGCCCCGACGACGAGCCGCTGCTGCAAGTGTAGTCCGCCGGCGCGCCGTTGTTTCCGCCCGGAGGCGTAATGCCGCCTCGCCCGGACCAATACGGAACGTCGGAGTGGCGATAGCCGGCCTCCGCCCACCACGTGACATACTCCTTGGGCATCCACTGGAGGTTGATGTTGGCATCCCACATCTTGGCCGGGTCCCCGGGATTCTCGGTGAAATAAGGCGTACCGGAAGCGGCGGTGGCGCCATCGATGGGCGGCAGTAGCGTCAGATATCGGCCCGGATTGTTCATCATGCCGCCGCCGACCGTGAGGGCGTACTTGTCCTTGTCCCACCACGCCCGGTTGTAAGCCATCCAGCCCAGGAAGGACTGCTTGGGACCTCCGGAGCCGCCATGGCAAGTTACTCCGGCGCCGTATTCGCACCCCGCATCGGCCGTAAAAGAAAAGGCCATCTTATCGACGCCTTTGTCGCCCCGGTCCGGCTTGTTGTAATATCGCACCTCGATGCTGTCGTCGGTGTGGATGCGGGAGCGGCCGGGAATGCCGAGGTCGTCGGTGCCGTTTCCGTAGTTGTTGAACACCATCGAAAGCCACTCGTGCGGGCGATAGAGGATCTGACCTCCGAGACCCCGATGGCCATTGTACTTTGCGTAAGACTGCCATCCGTTGATGATCCAGGGCTCGATTTTCAGTTTGTTGGTGGGGAACCACTGGATGCGCAGCCCGTTGAAAAACCACGGAGTGTTCGACGACACAAACGACGGCTGATAGGCCCAGTTATCGAAGTTATAGTAACTGAACAAGCCGATGTAGGACACAAAAATCCCGGCGTCGATATTCAGCCCGTGGTTCACGTTAAACGAATAGCCGCCCCAGGCTTCCGAGACATAGCGGTAAGCGTCACTGAGGTTCCATTGGCCGACTCCGGCGCTGGCGTCGTTGCGCGGCGTGGTGGTCGCGAACATTCCATCCATATACAAGACCCGGCCGCGGACGTTGTCCCAGCGGAAGTCGCCGCCCACGCTGATCTGTTCCAACTGGAATTCGCCGGACCGGAACATCTCCGTCGAGCCGCCCATGCTGTGGTCTACGGGCTGATTGAAGTCCTCGATGAAGTTCGTATCGAATCGCACTTCCGGCGTGAACCATTTGGTAGCCAGCACTTCGTCCTTGTTGCGCGAGGTGCCGTTTAGCCAGGTGAAGTCCGCATAGGCAAACGGAGTGTCGTTATCTACGCCGGGAGTGGCCGGGGGCTGCATTAAGGCATCCGGAAAGGTCGGCGCGGCGGCCGGCGGAGGGGCCTGAGGAGGAGCTGCGCCGGCTTGGGGCGGCGCCGGCGCGGGCGCGCCTCCAGTCGTGGCCGGAGCGGCCGCGGCGGCCGTTTCCACCGGCTCGGATGTCCGGCTTTTCTCGGCGGACTCAAGCTGTTCGATGCGGGCCTTCAGAGCCGCAATCTCGTCCGCCACCTCAACCATGGGCATCTCGACTGCTACTGGCGGGGCTTTGGCCGCCGAAGCGGGCGGACTATCGGCGGCCAGCAAGAGATTTACCCGGTACGTCTCCGGCGCAGCTACCTGCAGGCTGGCCGTCGATTTGGCGAAGCCATCCCTCATGGCCGCTACCTGGTAGAGTCCGGGCTCCATTTTCGCGATGACGAAGGTTCCATCGGGGCCACTGACGGCGTTCCGGCTTAACCCTCTGCTTGCGTTGTAAGCCGTGATTCGCACATGCGCCACGGGCTGCCTGGTGACTGAGTCCAAAGTTACGCCGTCCACACTGGCTAACGCTCCCTGCCCCCAGGCAGGGATGGGTAGGGCGGCGAGTGTTACCGCGATACAAGTTGGTGCAAAAACAAGTATGTTGCGCGTCATAATTGTCCTCTCACAGTTGTACTAAGTTAGCGCGATCGTAGCGCGGGCGATGACGCCTGCCCAGGCGGTTTATCTTGCGATCCTGACCACGCGCTGTTTCCGGTGGCGGATCTATCGAGCGAGTCGCGAACAAGGCGACTGCGTTGGTTAACACGTCCTAAGTTGCGCGTCGCGTTCCTGGCGTGAGGGCGGACCGGAGTGTTTCCGCTCCGCCCCCGGCCCCTCCGATGCGTTCCGCATGAGACGCGCTTCATGAGCAACGCACGAAGCTTGGAAGTGGATTCGTGCGGCCGTCACGCGCTGCTCCCAGCCGCCATGACGGCCTCGGCCTTGAAGCGGTAACCGACCTGCGAATCCGTGACCAGGTACCGGGGAGCGGCGGCGTCGTCACCGAGCTTCTTTCGCAGTTGACGGACAAACGTGCGGAGATACTCGAGCTCACCGCCATACTCTGGACCCCAGACGGCCGCGAGGATGCGCGCGTGAGTCAGCGGAAGTCCGGCGTTCGACATGAGCAGGTGCAGCATCTCGAATTCCTTAGGCGTCAGGTGCACAGCCACGCCCGCTCTTTTCACCACGCGGCGCGCCGGGTCAAGTTCGATATCTCCGATTCGGATTGCGGCGGCGTCGTCCACCTGCGACGCCTGGGAACGTCGTACGGCGGCGCGCAGCCGGGCCGCCAGTTCCCGCACGTTGAAGGGCTTGGTTACGTAGTCGTCCGCGCCGGCGTCAAGAGCCAGGATCTTGTCTTCTTCGGTATTCCTGACAGTCAACATGACAACGCCCAGCAGCGGCGCCAGCTTACGGATCCTGCGGCAGGTCTCAATGCCATCCAAGCCCGGCATTCCGATATCGAGGAGCACGGCGTCAAAGCGAATCGTACGGACCAGTGCGAGAGCCTGCTCGCCGGTTTCGGCCTCAAGGATTTCAAAACTCATGCCCTGGAGGGATTTCCGCAGGGCCCAGCGGATGGCGGCTTCGTCGTCAACCACCAGTAGCTTGCCGCAAACGGACTTATCAAGCGCCGCGCATGTGCGATCGAGTACAGTATTCATCTTCGCGTCCCCACTTCGCTGGCGTAACCGCTTCGCCCCCCGCCTCACTTGCCGCGAGTCATAACGATTTTGCCGGAACTCTCATGAGGAACGCATGAAGACACGTGAGGCTTTCCTTATACGTGGCCGTTCCGCCGCCGCAACAGGCTGAATTGCTTGCGTTTGATTTCCGCATGGAAAGAATTGATGGACGCCTTCAGTTTTGTTTATGGGCCAATTCCGGGGTGAATACACCGGCTAAGTGCCTTGTCTCCAGTAAGCGAAAGAGTCACTGGATCAGCCGGGAAGTAAGCTCCCGCCATACGCACTTATGCGTTCCTTATGTTCGACATTCTAGACTTCCTCTATGAACGGCATGGAACAGAAGCGAAACGGTTCGAATATCGTCAGCGACTCGCCTGTCCAGACTCCACTGCATCCCGGAAGTCTGGCGCTGCGGCGGGCCATCCGGCGGAACATCGTTTCCTTCCCAGCGCAGATTCCGGTTTTCTTGAAGCAGCGGCCGGAGGGGCTGCAGTGGCGCGCGGTTCTGTTGTTCTTTGTCCGTGGTTGGAGTTCCCCGCGCGTGGCTGAGCGGTTCGATGTCCCGGCCCACCAGATCTGGCAGATTCTCGAGGATTGGTCGGTCAAGGCTCTGGCGCTTGGTTACGTTCAAGTCATCGATCAAGAGGCTTTCGAGGAGTGCTGCCTCGCCTGTGCGGAGCACGGCGCGGCCTGGAGCGTTCCTGAGCCGCAGTACGAGTCGGTTCCAGCCGTATCCAGGGTGGTCTTACACAAGGAGGTACTTGTCTCTCATGCAACCGCATAATGGGAAATCGTATCTGGCCTTAGGTGTTGTCGTGGTGACGATGACCGCGGCTGGAGCCGCCTGGGCCGCCGAAGCGCCGAACGCCGCCGCGGGGGCAGGGTCGGCTTTCAGCGCCAATTCCACGCTGGTTCTGGTTCCGGTGACTGTGGTCGATCATCGCGGGGCCATTGTGAATGGCTTGGGTGGCAATTCGTTCAAGCTGACTGAAGACGGCGCCCCACAGGCCATCCGGTCGTTCAGTGAGGAAGACGCGCCGGTTTCGCTGGGGATCGTGTTGGATTTGAGCGGCAGCATGAGGGATTACCTGCCCGCGGCCAAGGAAGCCTTGCGGGTGCTGCTAAAGGACGCCAACCCCGGCGATGAAGTTTTTGTCAACGGCGTATCTACCCAGCCGCGCGCTTACTCCGGCTTTGAGGACAGTTTCGAGGACACCTTGCACCGCATTGAATCCGAGAACGCCTCCGGCCGCACGGCGTTGATCGACACGATTTACGACAGCGCCAAGGAGTTGCGCGCCGGCAAGTACCCCCGGAAGGCTTTGATCGTCATTTCCGATGGCATCGACAACCACAGCCGCTACACCAATGCGGATTTGCGGCTGGAAGAGGTGGAAGCCGAGGCGCAGATCTACACCATCGCCACTGTCGCCGCCCTGAACGCCATCCAGGCTCCAAAGCCTATGATGATGACGGAAGCGCAGAAGGGCCTGTATTTTTTGGAGGTACTGGCCGCAAAGACCGGCGGGCTGAGCTATGCCGTCAGTTCCCCAACGGACATTTCCAAAGCCGCCGCCAGCATCGGGCGGGCTTTGCGGAATCAGTACACCATCGGATACGCGCCCGGGGCCCGCGCACGCAGCGGCAAGTGGCACAAGATCTCGGTCAAAGTCGATGGCTCGGGAATGAAAGCGTACGCGCGTACGGGATATCGCGGCGAGTGACCCGAACCGGGCCGCGAACGTAAGAGAGCGTTCCCCGGCGCGGTCATATTCGTCGCGACTTTGCACTCACGCCACTAGGCCAGCCCGGTGCCACCTGGTCGCGCTCCACAGCCACTCCTGGCGCATAATGGAGGCAGGCATGGACGCCCGCTCTTTCTCGAGGACTCTTCGCGGTTACGCGGCCGGACTGGCGGCCGTCGCCTTGGTGACGCTCCTCGCCTACCGGCTTCATCTGAACCTCTCCGCTTCCGGATCGCTCTATTTTCTGATTGTGGTGATGGTCTCGGTTTCCTGGGGCTTTTGGGAAGCCAGTTTCACGTCACTCATCGCGGTCAACTGCCTGAACTACTTCTTTGTCCCTCCGGTGCTCAGCTTTCGGGTTGGCGCCAGCGAGTATTGGGTGGCCCTTTGCACCTTCGAGATGGCCGCGCTGACGGTGAGCCGGCTTTCCGCACGCGCACATGCGCAGGCAAGGGCGGAGGCCCGGCATCGGACGCAGCTCGAGAAACTCTACGATCTGAGCCGGCGGATTCTTCTGCTCGACCGGCGCCAGGCGGCCGGGCCGCAGATCGTTTCCCTAATCCAGGAGATCTTTCACACGGAATCGCTGGCGCTGTTCGACGCCAACCCGGCGCGCCTGGATGCCACCGGCCCTGGGTCAAAGGCCCTCGAAGAACTCGCCCGAAGCTCCTATTTCAAGGACAGCATTCTAAACGACGCCGGCGCCCACGCCTCGGCATATGTGCTGCGGCTGGGGTCGAGGCCAGTGGGCGCGCTGGCCCTTAGCGGACCGGACTTGGATCGGCCCACGGTGTCCGCGCTGGGATCGCTGGCGGCCATCGCTCTGGAACGCGCGCGTTCCTTCGAGAAGGAGAGCCGGGCCGAAGCGGGCCGGCAGACGGAGCAGCTTCGAACGGCGGTTCTCGATGGGCTGGCGCATGCGTTTAAGACGCCGCTGACGGTGATTCTGACCGCCAGTTCCGGAATCCTGGACGGCGGGCGCCTTTCCGCGGACGATGCCGAGCTGGCTACCCTGATTGACGAGCAGGCGGGGCATCTGAATCGTCTCACTACCGAGCTGCTGCAGATGGCCAGGATTGACGCCGCGGAAGTCAGCCTTCGGCGCGAGTGCGTGGGCGTGCTGCCGCTGATCGAAGACGTCCTGGAGCGCCGCCGCGAGCAGCTTCGCGACCGCCGGGTGGAGATATCGGACAGCGCGGCGCTGCTGGAGGTACAGGGCGACCGCGAGATGCTGGCGACGGCGATCGAGCAGTTCGTCGATAACGCGGCCAGATATTCCACGCCCGGCTCGGCCATCTCCGTGTCAGCCGAGGAGAATCTGGGAGAGATTATCATAGCGGTACACAATGAAGGGCCGCCGATACGGCCCGCCGACCGGGAGCGGATCTTCGAGCGCTTCTATCGGGCCGAGGAATCGCGGCGCCGGGCGGCGGGAACCGGACTCGGCCTCTCGATCGTTAAGAAGACCGCGGAAGCCCATGGCGGCCGAACCTGGGTGGTGAGCGAGGAACGCACAGGCACCACGTTCTACCTGGCTCTACCCCGCGGCGCAAGGAGGCAGCTTGAGTCAGTCGCACGGCAAGGTTCTGATCGTTGACGACGATACTTTTATTCGACGCGCGCTGCACAATACGCTTCACGGTATGGGATTCGACGTGGAGGAAGCTTCAACCGGCGAGGAGGCCCTGGATCTTGTTCGTAAAGTCGAATACGACGCCGTACTGCTGGACATCAATATGCCGGGAATGGGCGGCATCTACGCGTGCCGGGAGATCCGCAGGAGCCTGCCCCGCCTGAGCATCTTGATGCTGACGGTGCGCGACAGCGAAGCGGATATGGTCGCGGCGCTCGATGCCGGGGCGGACGATTACATCACCAAGCCGTTCCGGATTCGCGAGCTGGCGGCGCGCGTCCGGGCCGCGGTGCGCCGCGCGTCCACGGACCGCGCCGATCCTGACGCCGTCATCCAAATCGGGAACATCGAACTCGATCCGGCCCGCCGGGTCGTTCGCAAAGCCGGCGAGCCCGTTCACCTCACGCCCACCGAGTTCGAGCTGGTGCGCTATCTGATGTCGCATGCCGGCCTGCCGATTACGCACGTCAGCCTGCTGCACGCCGTATGGGGACCGGAGTACGGAGGCGAGTTGGAGTATCTGCGCACCTTCGTACGGCAGTTGCGCAAAAAGCTCGAAGACGACCCGGCCAATCCCGAATACCTGCTGACCGACAGCCACATCGGCTACCGCTTCGCCGAAGCAAAGCCGGAACCGGTGGAAGAAGAAGCGTGACCCCGGTGGGGCGGACCGGGGTACCCACTGCTTTTGTGGGTCCGTCTGCCTTCTTCTGGCTTCTTCTTCGCCCCGCTAGCGGCTGCGCTCTGCCGAGGTCCGATTGAGCGTGCGTTCAAAGTTCTCCGCAACCGCGGGATACTTGAAGTTACCGGTCAGAATTTCACGATTCGAAGCTTCGCGGCCGTAGAGTTCGCGGTCGGTATCCCGATCCGGACGAATCGTCGCGCCTTCGAGCGAGATGCCTGCGAACAGGCCGCGCGAACGGGAATACGACAGGATTTCCGCGTGCATCACGGCGTCCGTGCGTGCGCTCGCGTCGCGGCCAACCGGGCCCGCTGCCGCCGCGGCGTCCCCGCCGACGGTGAACTTATCGGATAGCAGGTGGTTCATTCCGCCCTCGTTCATTACGAGCAACACGACATCGGTTTCCGTACCGCCGAGTTGGAATCCGACGCTTCCCCCTTCAGCCACGATCGCGGCCGGAGCGCTCCAGCCCGATCCGCCCATCCGGCGGCATACCGCGAACCCGCGTCCATAATCCGCGCCCAAAATAAATCCAGCCTTCTTCATACCTGGCACGACGATGATGCAGCGAGCCTTATCGACCAGATCCTGGGGGATGCCTTTATCGAAAGCCCTCATCAGGTCCGTCAACGTGGCGGCCGAGGCGTCGAGCCTGTCGCTCACTTTGATGGCCCTGTCCGCCGCGAAAGCGGCTGTACTCATGGCGCCGGCCATTGCCAGCAGTGTTGTTAGAGTCCTACGCATAGAATTCTCCTCACTGTGAGAGGGAGCACGGTGGCGTCCAATGTTCGGTATGTCACGCCGGCGGGAGCGGTTTTGTGCAGAAGGTTACCTTCGCGGCCGTTCGCAGGTTCCATCGCGCGGAACAGCGCATGAAGAATTTTCAGGCCCTGGCGGATCGCTGTGAAAAGTACGACGCAGGCTCGCCGGATTACCAAACGTAAGTGCCGACCGACCCAGGGTTCAACGTGGTGACAGCCACGGCGCCGCGGTATTGGATGGCGAAGGTTTCGGGCGATTGTCCGGCGCTGACAACAATGAGCACTCTCTTGCCGCCCGGCGCCTTGAAAGCCACATTCGGCAGCGTGTCCGGACTGTTGGAGCCAATGCGCACGGAGCCGGGCCGCACGAACTTGGACGCGTGGGCAACGGCATAATAGGCCACGTTGCGAGTCACAGTGCTGCCATCGATGGTGATGGCGCCCTGACACGTGCCGCATCCGCCATTGTCCGTGTGCGGCCGGTTCTGGGGGTCGGCCGCCAGATTCCAAAGCAAGACATTGCGGCTCCAGTTGCGGGTCGCGCCGACGATTAGTTTGCGCACGGGCGAAGCGACGTTGACGCTGGGCCGCGACTCCACCGAACCGGTGACCATCTGCTCGGTGAAGTAGAGGTTTTTGCGGGGGTAAGCACCGTGCACCTGAGACATGGCTTCGATCTGCCCGCCATACAGGTGAAAACCCGAGCCATCGACGTAGCGGGCGGCCTGAGCGTCGGCAAGAATCGAAGTCGCGTACTGGGGAACGTCGCAGTTGTGGTCGTAGAGCACGATCTTCGTATCGATGCGCGCCGCTTGAAACGCGGGTCCCAGGTGGTTCTTAATGAAATCTGCCTCCTCCGTGGCGGACATCGAGAGGCTCGGGGTGTTCTTCTCGTTGAGCGGTTCGTTTTGAACGGTGATGGCGTCGATCCGTATGCCTTCCGCCCGCATCCCCTGAATGTACTTGACGAAGTATCTGGCATACGCCGGATAGCATTCGGGCTTCAGCTTGCCCCCTTTGGGGTTGTCGTTGCTCTTCATCCAGGAGGGCGCGGTCCACGGCGATCCCAGGATCTTCATCTTCGGATTCACCTTGAGGATTTCCTTCAGGACAGGAATCACATCGGCGCGATCCTCGTCGAGGGAGAATCTGGCCATATCGGGATCGGTCTGGCCGGCCGGCAAGTCGTCGTAGGTGAAGACGTGGTCGTTCAAGTCGGATGAGCCGATGCTGACGCGGAGGTAGCTGATTCCGATGTCCTTGCCGGCGACGCCGAACAGTTCCTGAATCAGGGAGGCCCGCTTGGCGGGGTTCATGCGGACCATGTGTTGGGCGCTGCCTCCGGTCAAGGCGAAGCCGAAGCCATCGATGGTTTGCAAGGTCTGCTTGTCGTCAATGCTGATTGTGAGGGCCTGGCCGGCGGCCTTTCCAAAGCGCAGGCTCTGGGCCTGTTCCGCGAACAGGGCTGTCTTATCGGAATTAGTCAACCAGACGGCGACGCTGGCGTTCTTCTGCGCGTGCAGCGAAAGAACCAGGCAGAGCGAAATTATCGACGCGGATACAAGGCGCACGACCTCAGCGTAGCTTATCTACGGGGTCTCCCGCCTTGGGAAACAGGATATCGGTACCCACGTCGAACTTCTGGTAGGAAAGGAAATCCACCACATTGCGGGTCATCCCGCCCGCGGCCCGCATCAAAGTCTCGGCTTTGAGGGGCAGCAGGTAGCGCTCGCCGCCGATCCTGGCGTAGTCGTAATCTAGCGTCGTCCCCGCCAGGCTGACTTGAAAGTCCTTGAGGCCGTCGGCTTCCAGCGTGACGCGGAGCGCCGTGTCGGAGGTGGGATCGATGTAAACCAAACCGTGGTAACCGGCCACCATTTCGCCTGAATCGGGGCCGTTGACATAGGTCAGAGACAAAGTGGAATCGGCGCGCGCCACGCTGTAGGAGTACGCCTGGACGCTGCGTTTCCGCAGATCCTCCCAGCTCCGCCACTGAAATTTTGCCGCGCAGGAAGGCTCGAATACCCGCCGCAACATGGTGCCGAACTCGCCCTGGGAGGTGGCGCCCGGCAAAGAATCGTAGGAAGCGCTGTCGGGTTGGTGATTTACCTGGACCAGGCGGTAGTGTTCCTGGCGGCCGAAATAGGATAGCAGCACCATCAGGCTATCCACGGCCGACCAGTCCTTGCCCTTGCCGGAAGCGTCGCTATAGCGCGAGATCGCTTCGGAGCAGATGAAGTCGGGCAGGGCCTTGGTGTAAGCCAGAGCCGTCCGGCGGGTCGCTTCGAGCACGCGCGTCTGCTCCTCGCTCGACGGCGGCTTAGCCGCAAGCGCCGCGAACGAGACGCCCAAGAGCGCGATGGCCGCGCCAATTCGCATGATTCCACGCGAGTTCATCGATTCGGAACTCCTCATTATCATACTCCGGGGACAGCCCGCTTGCCGGGGCGGGGAAGACGGGTACAATGTGGACATGATCAGAACGGAACACGTGTTGGACTCATGGCGGACGATACGCGAAGATACCATCGCGGCGGTGGAGGACTTCCCCGCGAACGATTTCGATTTCCGGGCTATGCCGGACATGCAGACGTTCGGTGAAATCGCCCGTCACATCCTGCAATCGAGCCAAGGCCTTACCGGAATGCTGCTGGCCGGCGAAGAGGATTTCACCGTCCCCGACTTTCGCCAGCGGCTCATGCGCCATGTCGAGGATCCGGCGCCGGGCGTTGCCGGGCTGGCTGCTGCCCTGCGTTCCACCCTAAACGGCCGCCTGACCGAACTGGCCGCCCGCCCCGCCGATTTCTGGGCGCACCAGATCACGCGTTTCGACGGCCAGAGGCTCACTCGCCTGGAGATGGTCCAGTTCATCAAGGAGCACGAACTGACGCACCGCGCTCAGTTGTTCGGGTACCTGCGCCTGAAAGGCATCGTCCCGGCAACCACGCGGCGGCGCCTGGCCAAGGCGGCCCAGCAGCCTGCCCGATAAATCGCTTGCAAATGCGGCTGTCGTTCGTATAACAGTAGTATTTTGGGAGGAATTATCCATGCTCAAGTGTCCGAAATGCGGTGGCGCGATTGATGTAGACGCGGAGGATGTCGAAGAAGGCGACCCCATCGGTTGCGACGAATGTGGAGCGGACCTGAGGGTTGCGGGGGTTAATCCGTTGGAAGTCGAATCCACGGAAGATCTCGAAGAAGAGGAAGAAGACGACGACGACCTCCTCGATGACGACGAAGACGAGGAAGAAGAAGAAGAGGACGAGGACTGGAAGTAGCTGGACTTCCACGCATCGCCGCGCTGGTTTGCGCCGCGCCGGATAAGAAGGGGGATCGAATGAGCAGGTTTCTGGCAGGTTGTTTGGCAGTCCTCCTCCTGTGTGCGCCCGCGGTTCGGGCACAGGAGAAGAAAAAATCGGGCAACACCCGCAACGTGAAGGGAATGGTGCTCTCGCCGGAGGGCGCCGGCGTGAAGCAGGCAGTGGTGTATCTGAAGAACACCAAGACGCTGCAGGTCCAATCGTTCATCACCAAAGACGACGGTACATATTCCTTTCATGAGCTGAATCCCGACATCGATTACGAGCTCAGGGCGGAATCGAACGGCTTGTCCAGTCCCACCAGGACGCTGAGTTCTTTCGATACGCGGAAAGAGGCGTCGATCGACCTGAAGCTGGCTGCTAAGAAGTGATTGGTGGGGCGGGCCTCCTGGCCTGCCTTCCGGCTTTCAGGGCGGCGCTACTGATTCCTGAGCCGCCGGATTTCCTCCAGCCGCTCGGCAATCCGCTTTTCCAATCCGCGATCTGTCGGCCGGTAATAGCGCCGTCCGGCCAGCGAGGGCGGCAGGCAGTCCATATCCACAATGGCGTCCTCGAATTTGTGCGCGTGCTGGTAGCCTTCGCCATAGCCCCACGCCTTCATCGAGCGGGTCACGGGGTTGCGAAGGTTCATCGGTACCGGCTCGGCAATGGTCTGCTCCACGTCCTGTTGAATGGCGTTCATGGCTTGATAGGCGGCGTCGGATTTGGGCGCGACGCTCAGGTAAATGGCCGCCTGCGCCAATGCCAGGTCGCCTTCGGGGATGCCCAGGAAGTGTACCGCCTGCATGGCCGCCACGGATTGTTCGAGAGCCCGCGGATCGGCCAAACTGACGTCTTCGATGGCCATCCGAATCAGCCGGCGGGCGATATACAGCCGGTCCTCGCCGGCCTCCAGCATGCGGCAGAGCCAGTACAGCGCTGCGTCCACATCGCTCGACCGCACGGATTTGTGCAGCGCCGAAATCAGGTTGTAGTGCTCTTCTCCGCTCTTATCGTAGAGCATCACCTTGCGGTTGATGGCGCTCTCGACCGTCTCGGCGGTCAATTCCCCTTCGGGCGATGCCGACGCCGCGGCCTCCAGCGTGTTATAGGCCTGGCGAGCGTCTCCGTTGGCATAAATGGCGATCTGTTCCAGCAGGTCGTCCCCGGCGCGCAAGTTCACCACCGGCAGCGCGCGGCGCAGCAGCGTGACGATTTCCGGCGCCGTCAGCCCCCGCAGCGCATAGACGCGCGAACGCGAGAGCAGCGCAGAGATCACTTCAAAGGACGGGTTTTCCGTCGTGGCGCCGATCAGGATAATGTCGCCGCGCTCCACGTAGGGCAGAAACGCGTCCTGCTGGGCCTTGTTGAAGCGGTGGATTTCGTCGATAAAAAGGATGGTGCGGCTGCCCAGGCGGCGCAAACGCTCGGCGTCCGCCATCACCGCCTTGATTTCCTTGATTCCGGAGAGCACCGCGCTGAACGGAATGAACTCGCAATTGGTGCTCCGGGCGATGATGCGTGCCAGCGTCGTCTTGCCCGTTCCGGGCGGTCCCCAGAGGATGATGGAGCCGATTTCGTCGCGCTCAATTTGGCGGCGCAACGGCTTTCCGGGACCCAGGATGTGCTCCTGGCCGATGTAATCCTCCAGGCTCTCCGGACGCATGCGCTCGGCCAGCGGACGGTTCTTGTCCGGCGCACGCGCGGCCTCGCCGGCTTGGGGAGGAGTAGAATCGAACAGGCTCACGCGCGCACCGCCCTTTGCCGCCGCGCCTCGTACAACAGGATTCCGGCGGCCATGGCGGCGTTCAGGGATTCCACCCCCACCGTCGGAATGGAAACGTCCACGGCAGCCGACCTCAGCGCGTCGCTCACGCCGCGCGCCTCATTGCCGACAATCAAGCCACAGCGCGCCGTCAAATCCACCTCTGCAACGAAGCGGCTCGCGGCGCCGGCCCGCGCGGGCACGCCGGCGTAGAGTTCCACTTTGTTCTGTTCGAGCGCCGCGCGCGCCAGCGTGGCCTCCACGCCATGCAGGTACGGAACGCGGAACAGAGAGCCGGCCGAGGCGCGCAGCGTCTTGGGGTTGAACGGGCTCGCCGATCCCTTGAGAAAGAAAATGCCGGTGGCGCCGAACGCCTCCGCCGCGCGTACGATGGCCCCGGCGTTGCCTGGGTCCTGCAAACCATCGAGAACCACCACCAGCGGACAGCCGCGGAACAATTGCTCCAGCTTCCACACCGGCGGCTTGACCAGCGCCATCACGCCCTGGCTGGTTTCGGTCCCCGAGAGCCGCTGCAGAAGCGCGTCCGGCAACACCACCACCCTGACGCCAGCCAACCGCCGCACGTGCGACTCGGCGGCCGCGCGGACCGATTCCGCCGCCAGCACGGCCATCACCTCGCAATCGCTGCGCAAGGCCTCTTCCAGCAGGTGGAATGTCTCCACCACGCACCAGCCCTCGCTGGTGAGTCCTCCGCGCACAATGGCGCGCCGCACGTCCTTGAGCAGCGGATTGGCCGCACTCGAAATCGATTGGGGCTTAGGCATCGGCGACGGTCCCCTCAAGCCGACGGGATTAGGACGGTCTTCAAGCCCATCTTCTTCAGGGCTTTCATCAGCCTGTCGAAGTTCGCATCCATGAGGGGGACGTCCCGGACCCCGCTGATTAGCCCGCTCTCGCCGACCCAGAGGATCCTTCCGCACGGCCAGGCGGACTTCGGCAGCTTCTTGAGGTAGCTCAGCGTCTCGTTCAAGGTCATTTCGCGGGCCTCGCAGCACACCGCCTGACCTTTGAGGTAGGGGATGAAGCCGCCAGCCCGCACCATGATGTCCGGGTTGGGCCACTGCTCGGCTTCCTGGACCTGCGTGCAGCCGGCCGGAGCATCGCTATGGCCAAGCGCGGACGCCGGAGCTAATAACGCGGCCACGGCGAGGAGCGCGAGCGCCGGCGCCCCCGGACATTTCCCACGGATCGTAATCATATCCGCCTTCCGCATCCTACAATAATGGTTCCGGACGTTCTCAGAATACCGCAGATGAAAAGGGCCTTATGGACGGTGGCCGCGTTGACGGCGGTGGCATTGGCGGCGGAGGTCTTTTCTCTTTCCTGGCGGATCGAACAACAGTCCACCATCGACGAAGCCAGGCCCGCCGACGTCATCCTGGTAATGGGAGCGGCCGAATATCGCGGCCGGCCTTCGCCCGTGCTGCGCGCACGTCTCGATCACGCCCTGGAGCTGTACCTACGCCGCCTGGCGCCCCACATCCTGACCACCGGCGGCGCCGGTGGCGACCCCCTGTTTACAGAAGGCGGCGTGGGGCGCGCCTATCTGATTGGAAAGGGCGTGCCCGCGGACGCCATCATCGTGGAAACAAAGGGGGAGAGCACCGTATATTCCACCGCGCTGGCGGGCGAGATCATGCGCCGGATGGGACTGCATTCGGCCATCGTGGTGAGCGACGGATATCATATTTTCCGCGTCAAGCGCATGCTCAAGTCCGACGGCCTCGTCGCCTACGGCTCTCCGCGCAAGGAAAGCAGTCCAGATCCCGCGCACGAGCGCTGGAACTGCGTGAAGCAGGCCATCGGGTACCTGCTGTGGAAGGCCGGCGTGAAGGTGTGACATCTGGCCTGGGAGCCGGCTTCTTTGTATCGGTCAGACCCCCGTCCCCTTGATTTGCCCCTCCTTGATTGCCCATCCTCGATTGCGTTGTAAAGAGGATATTACGGTGCTAAACTGATCACACTGCGCCCGGTCGGGAAAAGCTAGGCCGAAATTGCGCAGCGCGCCCCGGCCAAAGGAGCCAGGGGCGAAAGGAGCGACGCTACATGCCTGGAGTGTTTAGCGTTTTCAACGTCGGAACGAGCCACACGGCAAACGAGCCAAACAATACGATGGCCGCGCTCGGGCACGACTGTCTCACCCGTTCCGATAAGAAGATCAACGATGGGCCCGTGGGTTTCTTCGGCATGGCTTTCGGCGCCGGAATGGACAGCAAGTGCGACAGCACCGTGAAAGCCATCCTGGCGCGCCAAGCGACCGTCGTGAACCTCGCGGGCCACAGCCGCGGCGGTGTACTCTGCTACATGATCGCCAACGGCCTCGCGGCGAAGAAGTTTCCCGGGCAAGTGAACATAGTCGTGCTTGACCCGGTGAACATGTCGTCCCATACCCAAAAGGCCACGGAACTGCGGCAAGGGATCACCCTCGGCCTCCACGTCGCTATCGTGATGGAGAACGTGACGAACATTCTCTTTCCCCTCACGGAAGTGAAGCCGCTGAACGTACAATTTCGGCAAAAGATGATCACCTACAGCATGCCCGGCACGCACGGCTCGGGCACACAGCCTGCGACCTCCGCGATCGGAAAGGCAGTCAAGGGGATGATCATGTTTCTGATGGACCGGTGGGGCACGTCGTTCGGCGAACCAACCCCTTCCCTGATGGAGCTCCTGGAGGCATTCGCCGCGATCCACGACGAGAACGCCGTTCATTACGACGAAAAGACAGGCTTGGTCAAAGATCGGTTAATCTGGGACGACAAGAAGGGGTTTGGCAAATCGAAGGACTTCTCAGGCGCATATCAGAGTGTGGGGCGCCACGAGCAGATCGGGACGATAGTCACTGGCACGGACTTCCGGGATTCGCCGTACTTCTTCAACGATTTCCACGCGGCATGTTTCCAGGTAACATTTCCCGCGATTTGGGCCCGTTTAGTCGGCGGCCCGGCCTATTGGGCCCGGGAAGACCCCAAGAAAGGCGGCCGCCGCGACGCACACCTGAGGGAGTTGACGGCGGACATCACGAAAATGAACGGGTGCCCCAATCTCAAAAAGTCGCTCGCTAAGCTCGGCATGTTGGATTGACGGCCTGATACTACACTTCTCCCGGCCGGCGCGGTTTACCGAGCCGGATCGCTTCGGAAGGCGGCGATGCGGCCATAGAGCGAGATGGGCAGCAGCTTCGATTGGATCAGCGGATCGTTGAGGCTGGCGTCCCGCGACGCAGGGTAGCCCTCTACCGCGGTGGCGCCGGTGCTGTAAGTGTCGCGCATTTGGCGCACGCCCGAGAGATTCCGGTATTCATTGAGCCATTCCACGGGTGCGCGGTTCAAAACGACGGATTCCTCCAGGGTGGAGATCGCCTGGCTGTTCACGGCGCGTTCGGTCTCGGAATCGAGCGCCGCGCCAAGGAGCATCCGCAGCAATCCGCACTTCTGGTGAAAGACTTCGAGCGCATCCTGGCCTGGCGCGCCGGCAAAATCGTCGATCTTGCCTAGAACCTGCTGGGCGCGGAACTGTCGGTCGGCGGCGGAAGGCGGAGCGGGTTCGTCATCTGGAGCCGGAATTGAGCCGGACATACCGATCGCCAATCCGGACACCGTCATGTTTACGCTGAAACGGGAGAGGGACGCCACCTCCTGCGCTAAGGCGGCGTACTCCGCGGCATTGGCGTAATCTCCTGGCGCCTGGCTGTCTTCCAGTCGCGATGCTTTGAGGCCGTCGGCCAACGGCGCGATGTCCGTCCGGCCGCCCAGGGCAGTATCGAACTCTTCGATCTCGTAATCGTGAGAATCCGCTTCGGCCTCGTTCTCCCGGCAGCGGGCTGCCGTCAAGTGGCGCTCCAAAAACCCGCGTAGCGCTTCGAGGATTGCGTTTCCCGGCGCGCCCTGTTTCCGAAGGGTTTCGCGGGCGGCCAAAACGGTGCGGACCAGAGAGCCATAGCGGACGGCGTTGGTGAAGGAACGGTCGGAATCGGAGAGCGCCAGCGAAGCGGCCAGCGCGGATTCCAGCAGGGCGGCCTCTTTCTCGCCGTGCGCCAGGCTCGCCAGGTTCTTGGCAGCCGCGATCGCGTCCCAGGAAGACCTCGCCCCGCGCGCGCCGCGTTCCACCATCAGGAACGGCTCCTGCTTCCTGCGCTGCTCCTCGGTAAAGCCGCCGCTGGCCGCCACGGCGGCGAGAGTCTCGAAGTAAATCCCGGCGTCCGGGATGTACGGCTGGGAGCAGTCGCCCTTAGGTTCTTCGAGTGGCGGCATGGCCTCGAACAACTCGAGGGCCTTCTTCGGATCGAGCTTCAGCATCGCCTTGATGACGCGGCAGCGGATCGACAGCGCGTCGAGCTGAACACCGAAGACGGCGGATCGGTTGCCCTCGCGCACATTGATGCGGGCCGGCAGCGCGTAATACCGCAAATGCACGGGATCGCGGGCTTCACCGGCTCGATAAAGAACATCCTCCAGCGCCTGGATCTGATCCTTCTCCGGGAGGTTGGCGAAGAGATCCCCCCGCAGCACGATATCGGCGAAAATCTCGGCCGGCGTAGCGCGGGCGTCGTCGATGATGGCCTTGGCCGTTTCACGCGCCGTCTTCGGAGCCTGCGCTGGCGGCTGCGCGTAACAGGCGGCCGCCGCGAGAAGCGCGACGCATAGTCGCAACATACCAGGGATCACCACCAGCGGCTCATAATCACTTTCTGCTCCGTATAGAAGGCCACCGCGTCTTTCCCATGCGCATGCAGGTCGCCGAAAAATGAGTTCTTCCAGCCGGCGAACGGAAAGAAAGCCATGGGAGCCGCCACGCCCACATTTACGCCTACCATGCCCACCTCGCAGCGGCTCGAATACTCGCGCGCGGATTTCCCGCTCGCAGTAAAAATCGAGGTCGCGTTGCCGTAAGGCGAGCGGTTCACCAGGGCGATGGCGTCATCCAGCGTCTCGACCCGCATCACGGAGAGCACCGGGCCGAAAATCTCCTCGGACGCAATGCTCATCCCCGGGGTGACATGGTCGAAGATCGTGGGCCCCAGAAAGTAGCCGTCACCGGCAGGCTTGTGCTGCCGGCCGTCTACCAGCGGCACGGCGCCTTCCTCCACGCCGCTTTCCACGTAGCGGGCCACGCGCCGGCAGTGCTCTGAGGTCACCAGCGGGCCCATCTCCACGCCGGCCTGGGAACCGTCGCCCACCGTGATCGCCAGGGTGCGTGCGACCAGAAGTTTGAGCAGCGGTTCGGCTGCATCGCCCACCGTAACCAGCACGCTCCCCGCCAGGCAACGCTCTCCGGCGGCGCCGAATGCGGAGCCGACAATCGCTTCCACGGCCTTTGGCATGTCGGCGTCCGGCATCACCACCAGGTGGTTCTTGGCGCCGCCCAACGCTTGCACGCGCTTGCCCTTGGCGGCGGCGGTGGCATAGATATACTTGGCCACCGGCGTCGATCCCACGAACGAAACCGCCTTAACCAGCGGATGGCGCAGCAGCGCATCCACCGCCGGTTTCGCCCCGTGCACCAGGTTCATCACGCCAGGGGGCAGCCCCGCCTCGTGCAGCAATTGGACGGCGTACGTCGGCGTCAGCGGCACCTTTTCCGAGGGCTTCAGCACGAACGTATTGCCGCAGGCGATGGCGAAAGGGTGCATCCACATGGGCACCATGGCCGGAAAGTTGAACGGAGTGATTCCGGCGCAGACTCCAATAGGCTGGCGTATAGTCCTGCAGTCGATTCCCGCGGCCACGTCGTTCAGCGAATCGCCCATCATGAGGCTGGGCATGCCGCAAGCCATCTCCACCATCTGGATGGCGCGGCGCACCTCGGCCATGGCGTCGCCCGCCGTCTTGCCGTTTTCGCTGGTCAGAATAGCGGCCAGGTCGCCCGCGTGTTTCTCGAGCAGCGCCTTATAGCGATACAGCGCCTGCACGCGGTCCACCACCGGCACGTCGCGCCACTGCAGGAAAGCCTGGTGCGCCGCTTCGACGGCGCGGTCGATGTCCTCAGCCTCGGCGTACGGAACTTCCGCCAGCACGGTTCCGGTGGCGGGGTTGGTGATGATGCCCGCCGTGCGGCCCATCGGCCGCTCCCAGGCGCCATTCACGTAGAACGAGACTGATGAAACTGAGGCGTCCGTAGTCATCCTTTCACCCCTCACGCGGGCGCGCCGTCCTTCTGGGCGCCCTGCATTAGCATGACATAAGCGGCGCCCGATACGCCGAAACCGGCGAACCAGGCGTAGTTGTACAACCACCGCAGCGGCGGGACGGCCAGCCCCAGCAATGCCACCGCGATCCCCAAAACCAGCGCCGCCACCGCGCGCGGGTTGATCCCGTTGTGGTACTCGTACGCGCCGTCGCGCCGGTATAAGTCTTCCACCCGCAGGCGCGCGCGGCGCACCAGGAAATAATCCGCGATCATCACTCCCGCAATCGGTCCCAGCAATCCGGAGTATCCCACCAGCCAGCCGAAGATGTAGGAGCTGAAATCGGTCAGCAGTTTCCAGGGCATCATGAATACGCCCGCAACACCGGTGATCAGCCCGCCGGTGCGGAACGAAATCAGGCGCGGGTTCAGATTCGAGAAATCGTTGGATGGCGAAACCACGTTGGCCGCCACGTTGGTATTGAGCGTGGCCACCGTCAGTGCGATCAGCGCGATGAAGGCCACCGCCGGCTGGTTAAACTTGCCGAGCAATGCCACCGGGTCCCAAATGGCCTGCCCGAATAACACCACCGAGGCCGAAGTCACCGCCACGCCAATAAAGGAGTAGAGCGTCATCGCAGCCGGCAGTCCGATCGCCTGGCCCATGGCTTGCGCCCTCTGCGACTTCGCATAGCGCGTGAAATCCGGAATATTCAACGCCACGGTGGCCCAGAAACCCACCATGCCCGTGAGCGAAGGGATGAAGAAGCGCACGAACTCTGCCGTGCTATGGAATTGACTGGGCGCGCTCAACACCGGCCCCAGTCCGCCGGCCTTGCGCGAGATCCACCACAGCAGCAGCAGCCCAATCCCCAGCATGAATGGCGCCCCGATCCCTTCCAGGAATTTGATAGTGTCGATGCCCCGCCAGATCACCGCGATGTTCAGCAGCCAGAAAGCGAAAAAGCACACCCACGCGCCGCCGGGCATGCGCGCCGCGTCCGGCCACACAATCCTCAGCATCGAATAGATGGCCTGCCCGCCGATCCACGTCTGGATTCCGAACCATCCGCACGCCACCAGCGCCCGCAGCACCGCCGGAATGTTCGCCCCGCGCACCCCGAAAGAAGCCCGCACAAGCACCGGAAACGGGATGCCGTACTTGGCCCCGGCGTGCGCGTTGAGCAGCATGGGAACCAGCACAATCAGGTTGCCGAGCAAAATCGTGCCGATGGCCTGCCACCAGCTCATGCCCCCCGCAATCAGGCCCGACGCCAGCATGTAAGTCGGGATGCAGACGCTCATCGCGACCCACAGCGAAACGTAGTTATAGAGTCCCCACGTGCGCCGCTCTTTGGGGATGGGCGCGAGATCCTTGTTGTAAAGCGTGGGGTCGTGCGTCATGTTTCTAAGCGGCTCCCTTGGGCACACGCTCCCGTTCGGGCCACAGCGCCGTAACCGCCAGGCCCACGGCGATCCCGATGGATACCTCAAGGAACCGGTGCGCCGCGATGACCCAATGACTCTGCGAGCGTTGAATGAGCATCACAATCGCCAGTGCGATGCTGGCATACCGGTACGCGCTGCGCTCCAGGCGAAGCGCCGCGCAAAGCACCCCAATCAGGAACACGCCTACGCCGAATACAGCCACATTCCCCGGAAAATAAGAGCCGGCCAACCCGCCGCACGCCGCGCCTATGGCGGTCCCGGCGAACCGCTGCCCCGAGATAGACAAGGCCGCTCCCAGAGTCGATTGCATCACGATGAGAGTCGTGATGGAGGCCCAGTACGACTCAGGCAGCCCAAACAACCGCGCCACGAGCAAGGAAATCACGGCCGAAACCGCTGTCCGCGCCGCATGAGCTAGCCATGTGGGGCGGACCTCCCGGTCTGCCTTTTTGTTTGCCTTCTTGATTTGCCCTCCTGGTCTGCCTTCTTGTCCTGCCTTCCGTGTTCCGCTCCCTGAAATCCCGCCGTTGCGCGACCACCGCCGCCTCTCACTTCCACGCGCCCCCTCGTGCCGTTCTCTTCAAATACCTTCCGCGACCGGGTTTCCCCAGAAACTCCCCGCCGTCCACAATCGACTCGCCGCGCGAGAACACCGTCCGCACGTTGCCGCGACACTCGAAACCCTCGAACATGGAGTAGTCCACGCGCATGTGATGCGTCTTCGCACTGATGGTGTGCACGGCATTCGGGTCCCAAATCACCACATCGGCATCCGATCCCGGCGCGATTTCACCCTTCTTCGGATACATCCCGAAAATCCGCGCCGGCGTAGTCGACGTCAGTTCCACGAACCGGTTGAGTGACAGCTTGCCCGAATTCACGCCGTGATGATAGATCAACTGCAAGCGGTTTTCGATGCCCGGCCCGCCGTTCGGAATCTTCGTGAAATCGTCCTTGCCGAGCGTCTTCTGGTCCTCGAAGCAGAACGGACAATGGTCCGTGGAAACCACTTGCAGGTGGTCGCTCCGCAGTCCGTCCCAGAGTTTCGGCAAGTGTTTTTTCGGCCGCAGCGGCGGGGTGAACACGTATTTGGCTCCTTCGAAATTGGGCCGCTCCAGCTCCTCGATGGAAAGCAGCAAATACTGCGGGCAGGTTTCCGCGAAGGCCGGAACGCCGCGGTCGCGCGCCTCGCGCACCTCGTTGAGCGCATCTTCCGACGAGAGATGCACAATGTAAACCGGCGCCCCCGCAATCTCCGCCATCGCGATGGCGCGGTGTACCGCCTCCGATTCCGCCCGCACCGGACGCGTCAGCGCATGGTAAATAGGCGCGGTCTTTCCCTCGGCCAGCGCGCGCGCCACAATCACGTCGATCACGCTTCCGTTTTCGGCGTGCATGCAGATCAGCGCGCCGTTCTTTGCCGTTCGCGCCAGCGCCTTGTATATGGTGGCGTCGTCCACCATCAGCACGTTGGGATAGGCCATGAAAAGCTTGAAGCTGGCCACGCCCTCGTCCACCATACCGTCCATGTCTTCCAGGCCTGAAGCGCCCAGGTCCGTGACAATCATGTGCAGCCCGTAATCGACGCAGGCGCGCCCTTCCGCCTTCTTCCACCACGTGTCCAGCGCATCCCGCATGCGAGCTCCCCGAGCCTGTATAGCGAAATCCACGATGCTGGTCGTCCCGCCAAACGCCGCCGCGCGCGTTCCCGTTTCGAAATCGTCGGAAGATTTCGACCCGCCGAACGGCATGTCCAGGTGCGTGTGAACGTCGATGCCGCCGGGGATCACGAACATTCCCGCGGCGTCGATCGTCTTCGCGGCCGCACTCTCGGGAATGCCCGCGCGCACCTCCCGTATGCGCTCCCCCTCGATCAGCACATCCGCCTGCCTGGTCTCTTGCGCCGTAACCACCGTCCCGTTGCGAATCAGCGTGTTCATGAGTTCCTCGACGTCCGCATCTCCCAGGACTCCCGTGCCTTCCCCGTTTCCACCGGCGCCATCGTGATGCAGTTCTCCACCGGGCAGACCAGCCAGCACAGGTTGCACCCCACGCATTCTTCTTCATCGACGCGAGGAACGCGGACCGCCGCGGCGCCTCCGCCCGCGGCTTGCCCCGCATCCAGCTTGGGGTTGGGCGTGACCGCGATCCGCGCACGGCTGGCAGCTTCAACCGACGCCGGGTCCGCGCGGCCATCCAGGTGAATGCACTGGTGCGCGCCGTCCCAGCACGCGATGTAGCAAAGCTCGCAGCCAATGCACTTGTCGCGGTCGATGCGCGCCGCAATCCTGTAATTCAGATCCAGGTGCTTCCACTCCGCCATCTTCGCCAGCGAGAGGCCGCGGAAATCCTCGATCGTGTGGAAGCCTTTCTCATCCATCCAGTTGCTCAAACCGTCCGTCATGTCCTCCACAATGCGGAATCCGTAGTGCATCGCCGCCGTACACACCTGCACCGTGCCGCAGCCCAGCAGCATGAACTCCGCCGCCTCGTGCCAGCCGCCGATGCCGCCAATTCCGGACACCGGAAGGCCCACCTCCCCATCGGCGGCGATCTGCTGCACCAGGTGCAGCGCGATCGGCTTCACCGCCGGTCCGCAATATCCGCCGTGCGCCGAGAGGCCGCCCACATTGGGCCGCGGCGTGAACGTATCCAGATCGATGCCCGTGATGGAATTGATGGTGTTGATGGCGGAGAGTCCATCCGCCCCGCCTTGCCTGGCCGCGCGCGCCACCACGCGTATATCCGTCACATTCGGTGTTAATTTGACCAGCACCGGAGTCCGCGCCGCCTCTTTCACCCACTCCGTAATCATGCGCGTGTACTCGGGGACCTGGCCCACGGCCGATCCCATTCCGCGCTCGCTCATGCCGTGCGGGCAGCCGAAATTCAGTTCCAGGCCGTCCGCGCCGGCGTCTTCCGACCGCTTCACAATGTCGCGCCACGCCTCGCGCTTCGATTCCACCATCAGCGACGCAATCACCGCGTGCTTCGGGTAGCGCTTCTTCACTTCCGCGATTTCCCGCAGATTCACCTCAATGGGCCGATCTGTGATCAGTTCGATATTGTTCAGGCCCATCATGCGCTGCCCGTTCCAATCCACCGAAGAGTAGCGCGAGGTCACGTTGACGATGGGTTCGCCGATGGTCTTCCACACCGCGCCGCCCCACCCGGCGTCGAAGGCGCGCATCACCTGTTCGCCGCAGTTGGAGGGGGGCCCGGAGGCCAGCCAGAAGGGGTTGGGACAGCGTATGCCGGCGAAGTTAGTGGTGAGATCGGGCATTGGCCGCCTCCGCGAGTCGCCGCGCCATGGCCAGCGCGGCGCGCTTGCCGTCGGCCACCGCGTCCACCACTTCGCGTCCGCCGTTCACGCAATCGCCGCCCGCGTAATATCGTGGGTTGCTCGTCCGTCCAGTGGGCCGTTCGATCGCAATGGAACGCCCGTTCAGCCTAATTCCTCGCGATTCGTGCAGCAGCCCCATAAAGCCCGATTGGCCGAGCGCCGGTATCACCATGTCGCAGGCCACCTCGAAGCCCGCGCCGCCCAACGGCTCGGCTTTCCGGCGCCCGCTTGCATCCGGATCGCCCAGCCGCGTCTCCACGAATCTCACGGCCGCCGCGCGGCCCTCCCGCTCCACGATTTCCACCGGCTGCGCCAGCCAGTGAAACCGCACCCCTTCCACCCTCGACTGGTCGAATTCAAACGGGAACGCCGGCATTTCCTTTTCGCTGCGCCGATAGAACAGATGCACCTTCTCCGCGCCCAGCCTCTTGGCTGCGTTGGCCGCGTCAATCGCCGTATTGCCCCCGCCAATTACCACCACGCGTTTGCCCACCTGCACGTAATCGGACGTCTTGTAACGTTCGATGAATTGCAGCGCGTCCATCACGCCCACCGCGCGGTCTCCCGGTATCCCCAGCCGCTCCATGCCGCCCAGACCCAATCCCAGGAAGATCAGCGAGAATCCCTTTTCCAGATCGTCGAGCGTCACCGCCTCGCCCACCTCCGCCCGCCGGAACTCCACCCCCAGCGACCGCACCAGGTCCACCTCTCGCAAGCTGTCCGAAGCGCGCAGCTTGTATTCGGCCACGCCGTAAGTGTTGAGACCCCCAGGCAGCGGTCGATTGTCGAAAACCGTGACCCCATAACCCTGCCGCCGCAGCTCCGCCGCGCAAGCCAGCGACGCCGGCCCACCCCCCACACAAGCGACCGGTGGGGCAGGCCCTTCCGCCTGCCTTCTTGTGCTTGTCAGCTTTGCTCCGCTCCCATAGAACGAATCCATCGCGAACCGTTGCAGCCGCCCAATCTCAATCGCCTTCCCATCGTGCTTCAGCATCACGCACGCGCCTTCGCACAACACATCCACCGGACAGACGCGCGCACAGCTCAGCCCCAGAATATTGGCGTCCAGAATAGTCAGCGCCGAACCGCGCAAATTGCCGCTCGCAATCTTCTTGATAAACCGCGCCACGTCGATATGCGTCGGACACGCCCCCATGCAGGGCGCGTCGAAACAGAAGAGGCAGCGGTTGGCCTCCGCCAGCGCGCCTTGCGAATCGAACGCCGGATGCAGTTCGGGAAAACGTTCCAGATTGCGCGGGACCGGCAGATCCGGCGCCATCATGCCGTCCTCCCCGCCACCGCGCCGTACGCCGCCAGGCTCTTATCGAATAACTCGATGAACTGGTCCACATCGCCGCGGCCCACATTCATCGGCGGTGAAATTCGCAGCGCGTTGCCGTACATCCCGCCCTTGCCGATCAGCAGCCGGTTCTCGCGCGCCGCTTCGAGCGCCATGGCGGTCTGAGCCGTGGCCGGCTTCTTGCTGGCCCGGTCTTCCACCAGTTCCACCGCCTGCAACAGCCCCATGCCGCGCACGTCGCCGATGATCTCGTGCTTCTCCTTCAGCTCTTCCAATCTTCCGCGCAGGTAGGCCCCGGTTTCCGCGCAATTGGCCATCAGGTCGTGGTCTTCAATGAAGTCGATCACCGCCTTGGCCGCCGTCGCGGTCACCGGATTCCCGCCGAAAGTGGAAATGGTCAGTCCCTTGACCGAATCCGCCACCTCTGGCCGCGCCACCGTCAGGCCGATGGGGCTGCCGTTCGCCAGGCCTTTCGCGCCGGTCATGATGTCCGGCGTCACGCCCCAATGCTCAATCCCGAACCACTTGCCGCCGGTGCGCCCCCATCCGGTCTGCACTTCGTCGCTGATGAAGATTCCGCCGTGCCCGCGTACGATTTTCTCGATAATCGGGAAGTACTCTTTGGGAGGCGTAATGAATCCGCCCACGCCCTGTATCGGTTCTCCAATAAACGCGGCGACGCTGCCGCTGGTGCTCGACCGGATCAGCTCCTCCATATCCTCCGCGCAGCGGACTTCGCAATCCGGGTACGTCAGGCCGAAGGGACAGCGGTAGCAGTAAGCGTTGTGCGCGTGGACAACGCCCGCTTCGGGCGGTCCCAGGCGCCACGCGCCCTGTCCGGTCAGCGCCATGCCCGCGGCGGAGCGCCCATGGTAGGAATGCCGCAGCGCCACAATTTCCGTGTTGCCCGTGTAGCAGCGCGCCGTCAGAATGGCCGTTTCGTTGGCCTCCGTCCCGCTATTCGTGAAGAACGATTTCGTCAGCTTCCCGCCCGGCGTGATCTGCGCAATCTTCTTCGCCAGCGCGGCCTGCGGCTCGTTGGCGAACAGCGTGGAAACGTGTTGCAGCGTATCCATCTGCCGGTGCACCTGCGCGTTGACCGGCTCGTTGCAGTGGCCCACGCTCACCGTGACAATGCCGCCGAAGAAGTCCAGGTACTGGTTGCCATCGGCATCCCACACATATTGGTCCTTGGCGCGCGCCACTACCAGCGGCTCCCGGAAGTAATGGAACACGGCGGGAAAAAGGTACTCTCGGTTCGCCAGCAGGATCTCGTCTTTCGTCATCGTTAGGCCTTTACCAGGGATTCGTACATTTCCGGACGGCGGTCGCGGAAAAACTGCCACGTCTTGCGCGCCTCGCCGATCTTATCGAGGTCCAGGTCCGCCGTGAGCACTTCGTCTTTATCGCGCGACGCCTGCGCGAAAATGGCGCCGCGGGGATCGCAGAAGTAGCTCGACCCAAAAAACTCTCCAATGTTCCACGGCGCTTCCACGCCCACGCGGTTGATCGCGCCTACGAAATACCCGTTCGCCACCGCGTGCGCCGGCTGTTCCAGTTTCCATAAATGCTCGCTCAGCCCCGCCACCGTGGCCGACGGATTGAAAACAATCTCCGCTCCGTTCAACCCCAAAGCGCGCGCGCCTTCCGGAAAGTGACGGTCGTAACAGATATAGACTCCAATCTTCGCAAAGCCCAGATCGAAGACCGGGAACCCCAGGTTGCCCGGGCGAAAATAGAATTTCTCCCAGAAGCCCGGCGCTACGTGCGGGATGTGCGTCTTGCGATACT
>CAYWHA010000031.1:0-69240 GCA_964457555.1 uncultured Solibacteraceae bacterium | reverse complement strand
AAAGAGGACATTTCTACTTTGCTGGGAATAGGACATTTCTATTTTGCCTTGACACTATCCGGCGTGGTAGAGCATCATGTAGACCACCACGCCGGTGACGCTCACGTAGAGCCAGATGGGCAAGGTCCAATGCGCAATCCGGCGGTGCTTGTCGTAGCGCGCGGTCAGTCCGCGGTGCAGCGTGATAATTGCCAGCACCGGCACGGCGGCTGCCAAGACCGTGTGAGTGCCCAGGATACTCAGATAGACCGTGCGGATTGCGCCCGTCTTGGGGAAGCGCACCACGCCTGCCTGGTAGTGATAAATCAGGTAGCACGCCAGGAATAAGCATGAGGTCGCAAACGCGGTGGTCATGACTCTGCGGTGCGCCTGGACGCGTTTGCGGCGTATCAGCGCGTAGCCCCAGATCAGCAGCACGGCGGCTGTGGCGTTGAGCGCGGCGTTCACGGTGGGCAAAACGGGCGTCATGATTTTTCGGCCTCCAGTTGGCGGAGATCGCGGAGCAGTTTGGACAGGAAGCCATCTTCCTCGCTCGAATAATAGCCGCGAATGTGGCCCTGCCGGTCCACCAGGGTGAATCGGGTGCTGTGTACCAGGCTGCCATCCACGCTGTTCAGATGGAACGTATTGAGCCCCAGGTCGTTCAACACGGCGCGGTCGCCTGTGAGGAAGGACCAGCGCGCGGGCTCGGCCTTAAAATGCTTCCCATACTCGGCCAGCACCGGCGGGGTATCGTTCTCCGGGTCTACCGTGAACGAAACCAGCCTCACGTCCGGGGTTTTCGCCGTAGACGCCTGGAGGCGATTCATCTGCGAGCTCATCATGGGGCAGGGACCGGGGCACGTGGTGTAGATGAAGTCAGCTACCCAAACGTGTCCGGCAAGGTACCGGCTGTCGAACGGCTGCCCGGATTGGGCAGCGAGTTGAAAGGCCGGTACGTTGCCCAGGATGGGGAGGGGTTTAGCGCAAGAAGAAAGCAGGGCAAGAAGGCAGGCGGACCCAAAAAAGAGTTGGGCGCCCCGGCCCACCCCACTGGTATTCATGCGGCGCTCTTGGCGGCTTTCTGCGCCGCCATCAGGCCGCAGGCGATCAGAAGGACCAACCCGAATGCGGCCGTCACCACCAAACTCGTGATGCCGCCAGGCGTGGCGTATGGCATCCGCAACACGTGGTTCAGCAGGGAGATGGAGTACGTCAGCGGATTCGCCCACATGACGGCCTTGATCCATCCATGCGCCGTAGCCATGGGGAAGAGCGATCCCGAAACCATCCACATGGGAACCAACAGCAGGTTCATGATGGCGTGGAACCCCGCGGTGGATTCCATTCGCCACGCAATCGCGAAGCCCAGCCCGGTCAGCGTGAATGAAATGAGGAAGATGGCCGCCGCCACCGGGAAAAGGTCCATCAGCCCGATGCGGACCCCCGCCAGAGGGGCGAACGCCAGGAAAATCAGTCCCTGAATCCAGGCTAGCGTCGCCGATCCCAGAATCTTGCCCAACACCAGGCTGGTTCGCGGCGCCGGCGACACCAGCATGGACAGCAAAAACCCCTCGCGGCGGTCTTCGATAATCGAGATCGTGGAGAAGATTGCCGAAAACATCACGGTCAAGACCAGCGCGCCGGAGTAAAAGCGAGCCAGGTCGTTCGAGCCGTAGCCGATCAACAACCAGAAGACCAGGGGAGACGCCACCACGCCCAGAACACGGCTTTTCTGGCGCCAGAAGCGCACCAATTCGCGTTGCCACAGCGTGACGGCGGGTAAGAAGAAGTTATTCAATGGATGCCCCGGTTTCGCGCACGAAGACGTCTTCCAGCGTTGGTTTATGCAGGCCCACGGATTGGATCGCGCCCGGGAAGGCTTCGACCACTTCCGCGATGAAGCGGTGTCCGTTGGCGATTTCCACTCGCACCCGGCCGTCCATCGCTGCCGGTTTATGGCCGAAGCGGCTCTCAATTCCCGCCGCTAGCGAAGTTGCGTCGTTCGATTCGAGCACCACCACGTCGCCTCCAATCCTGGACCGCAACTCGCCCGGACTGCCCATCGCCACAATGTTCCCCTCATGCAGCAGCGCCAGGCGGTCGCACCGGTCGGCTTCTTCGAGTACATGGGTGGTCAGCAGAATCGTGACTCCTTCGCGCGTGCGCAGTTCTTCGATGTGCCGCGTGAGGTCGCGCCGCGCCGCCGGGTCCAAACCAGTGGAGGCTTCATCCATCAGGAGCACTTGCGGCCGGTGTAGCAACGCCTTAGCGATCTCCACGCGCCGCCGCAGCCCACCGGAGAGGGTCTCCACCAGGTCCTTGCCGCGGTCGGTCAAACCCAGCCGCTCCATGGCGCGCGCCATGCGGTCGCGCAGTTCCGGACCGCTCAGCCCGTGCAGGTGCCCCTGTGCGCGCAGGTTCTCTTCCACAGTCAACGCCTTGTCCAGGCTTTGCGTCTGGAAGACTACGCCGATGTGGCGGCGCACCGTGGAGGGATTGCGCACCACGTCATCGCCCGCGATGACGGCGTGTCCCTCCGTGGGGACCATCATGGTGGATAGGATTCGGAAAAGGGTCGATTTGCCGCCGCCATTCGGCCCGAGCAAGCCGAAGATCTCGCCCTCCTTCACTTCGAAGCCGATCTTTTTCAGGGCGACGCGCGCGCCGTAGCGGTGGGTTAAGTCTCGAACTTCGATCACAAACCAGGCCTATCGAGCAGCATCAGACTGTATATGAGCGGCAGATAGAGCACGGATGTGAGCAGCACGCCGCGTGCGCGCACCGGAGTTCGCTCCAGCGCCACCCGCACGCCCGAATAGAGAAACCACATGCCGAGCAACAACGCCCCTATCGAATAGATTCTGCCGGACATTCCCAGCATACCCGGAATCAGGCTCACAGGGATAAGCATCAGCCCGAACAACACGATTTGCCGCGCGGTGGACCGGCAATCCGGCTCCACCACGGGAAGCATGCGAATGCCCGCCCGCGCGTAGTCTTCCTTATACATCCAGGCGATCGAGTAAAAATGGGGAAATTGCCACAGGAACAGAATCGCGCCCAGCACCCAGGCCTCGCGCGTGACGGCGCCGGCCGCGGCCGCGTAGCCAATGATCGGTGGCATGGCCCCGGGAATGGCGCCAATGGTGGTGGACCACCAGGTTCGCTGCTTCAGCGGCGTGTAGAAAAAGAGGTAGCTGGCTAGGGTAAATACCCCGATCGACCCCGCCAGCAGGTTCACGCCGAGCCATAGCTCCAGAAAGCCCGCCACCGAAAGGGCGATCCCGAATGCCAAAGCGCCATTCGCCGAAACCCTGCCGGCAGGCAGCGGGCGTTGCGAGGTGCGCCGCATCAGGCGGTCGGCGTCGCGTTCGTACCACTGGTTCAGCGCCGCGGTCCCGGAGGCGATCAGCCCGGTACCCACCAAGGTGTGGAGCAGGGGCCAAAATTGGACGCTGCGCAGGAATTCCCACCAGTTCGGGGCGCCGCGCAGGCCGAAGAAATAGCCGATTCCGGTGCTCATCAGGATGAGCCAAGTGATGCGCGGTTTGGTGAGTTCGACGTAATCGCGCATGTGTCGGACCGCGAACCGCGCGGTTTCCAACTCGCGGGGCAGGCTCATGGCCGCCTCACCTGCATTAGGCATAATTTACAGATGCAGGTAGGGCGGCCGACGCTTCCCGAAAGCTTGCCGAATCTGTTCGTTATCAATCGGCCCAATACTCGCTTCGGTACTTGAGCGCGAATCCGGGACGGTCCTTGATCAACAGATGCAGCGCGTGGAGGCCGGGGCTGAGCGACGTCGGGCGGAAGCTCAGGACATAGTAGTTCGGCACGTCGTTGGAGATCGCGATGAGGGCCGCCTTCAGGTCCTCGGAATCGCTCCAGTGAAAAAACTCCCCGCCGTTGAGCTTTGCGACCGATTCCGCGGTGTTGGTCCGCAGCGCGTTGCGGGCGGTAATAAAAGTCATGGTGGCCAACCGAAGCGGCGGGGCAAGCTGGCTGATGCAGTCGAGCACCTGTTTGTCGTAGTGGCCATCGTACTCGGCATCGGCTCCAACGCGGCTGAAGCAGCCGTGCGGGGGTCCGGGTTCGCTGGATTTAAGCTCGATGCCGAAATCCGTCGCGCTCGCCAGGCCATCCTTTGAGATCTGGCCGAACTTCGATGCCTCATGGGAGACTGCCGAGCGTGTACTGGAAAAGCCGAAACTGTACATGGTCGTGTTTGTGTCGCTGATCAGGCGCAGAGCTTCACTGAGGGTTGTCCTGCTCCCCTGGTCGATGGTTTCACTAAGCAACAGGATGGCACGGCGATAGCCGGTGGGCTGCGCCCTTAGCTGTGCCACGGCAAATGCCACCCCATCCAAAATGGCCCCTCCGGAATCGCCCTCCGGGAGGCCTGCCAACTGTCGGGAGGCCTCCGCTGTGTCTGGCGTAAAAGGCAACAGCAGATGCGGGGCGCTATCGAAGCCAATCACGGCAATGCGGTGTTCCACGCCTCCTACCAGGGCGTCGAGGATCGCATCCAGTTGCCGGTAATCCATGAGGTGACGTGCTCCAGCGCCGCCGGTCTCAACGACGATTGCCAAGGCCAGCGGCTCCGTATCGGTGTCTTGATCGAGTATGAGATCCTGCGGTACACCATCGTCGGTGAGGAAAAAGTCGTCCGCCGTGAGTGTAAGGACCACGTGTCCCGCCTTGGTCTTCACCAGGACCGGCGCCTGCACCAGTGTGGAGCGAACTGTCAGGGTAGGTTGGCCCGTATCGCTCTGCTGGGGTCGTACGCTTACGGCGGCGAGGCAGAGCAGGAGAGGGAGGATACAGACAGATCTCATAAGCAGATCTTTGGCGGGAGCGCTTCCGCCCGATGAATCCATGATACTGCCGATTCAACGCCGCCTTACGGCCGCACCCAATCCCAGTACACCCGCAATCGGAGATGTCGGCATGCTGCCGGTAGCGTTTGGGCAGTTCCAGCGCAGACCGGGCGGCCGACGCGTCCCGAAAGCTCGCCGAATCTCTTCGTTATCGGCGTTCTTTCGAACAGAGGGCGCTTTGGGTTCACAGTGCGGCAAGGATTGCGTCGCGAGAGATGCGCTTGTGCTCTGAAACGGCCTCAGCGGTTTCCAGGATGGTATGGCTACCCGCCTGGTGCACTTTGCGTAGCCAAACCGTCGGCACAGCACACCGGCGAGGAGAGCGCCGGAGACGTCGCGGGGTATCCTCACGCGACCAGAACCACTTCGTCGCGGACCATACGGAGGCGGATTCGTTGCGGCGCCGTCGCATCGAAGAAGAACGCGTTCACGGCCTCTACCACATTGCTGCGCAACTCCTCCCAGGTGTCTCCTTGGTTGAAGATATTATCGGTCAGGCACTCGGCGCAGTACCCTCGGTCGGCCTCCTGAACGACCTCGAACACCAACTCGTTCATACGAATCCATGATACTGCGGATTCCCTGCCTATTACGGCCGCACCCTATCCCAGTACACCCCGCAATCGGAAATGTCGGCATGCTGCCGGTAGAGTTTGGGCAGTTCCAGGGAGTCGATGAAATCGGTGTCCAAGTCGCAGGTTTCGACCGTAGCGTATGCGCCGGCGTCCACTCGCCGCTTGACCTCGGCTTCGGAGAAAACATGGAGTTGGGCGGAGCGCTGCGGGGTGAGACCGGCGATGGTGTGGGAATATCCGAATTCCATGCCCGATGGCGGCGCGTGGCGGGTGAGGAAATAGATGCTCTCGTCGGCCCACAGCGGGGCTTGGGCGGGGGTGACTTCGCGCACCTTCCGGGCTATCTGTTCCATGTCGCTCCAGACGTACACGTCGCGTCGGTCGTAGATCATTTTTGCGCAGCCGAGCGCGATCAGCAGTCCGAAGGCGAGGGTCGGCCACAGTGGGCGGACCAGGCTGCTCAGGCGCGTGCCGACTCCCCAATACCCAACGGCCGCTAGAATAGCCGCAAACGGCACTACCAGCAGGTAGTAGCGTGGAAACGTGGGGTGCGTCGAGGAAACTTCGGCCCCGATGGCAAGTGCCAAGGCGCCGCATAGGTAGAACTCGCGGCGGACGCCCGGGCGCCATTCCGTTCCGCCGCGGATCACTAGCAGCCCCGCCACGACCAGTAGGATCAGCAGGAGCGCATGGCCCGAATCGAGCCACGAGATCAGCACTTCGAAATCGTGCTGCGTAGCGTCGGGCCAGTTCTCGACGCGGTAATGCAGATGATAATCGAACAGGTTGAACCAGGTCTGGCGGGGCGCACGGGCGAACAGCCACAGCGTGGGAAGGAAGGGGACAAGCGCGCCGCAGAGGAACGCCGCGGCCTGCTTCCAGCGCTTGCCCAGGGCGGTCCATACCAGCAGCACGGGCAAGGCGGCCGCGCTCAGCAGCGAAGAAGCCGCCGCCACGCCTGCCAGGAAACCCGCCAGAGCCGGCAGTCCGGCGCCATCCCGGTACTTCGCCGCCACCGCTGCGCGGAACGCGGCCACGGTGGCGAACAGGCACATCCCATAGGCTTGGCCGACGGCGCCATGCTCGAATACGGCGCTGTTTAGCCCGATGAGCAGTGCGGCTGAGAACGCGGCCGCCAAGCGCCAGCGCGATTCCGGCAGCCGGGTGTAAACGTAGTCTGCGGAGAGCATCACGGCGCCGGTGGTCTCCAGCGCCGCCAGCGCGTGCGCCAGCCGCCAGCTCTGCCCAAAGATGCGCATCCATGCCGCCACCCAATAGGCGTTCCAGGTGGTTTGCGGGAAGCAGAAATCGAGATAGGGCTTTTTCCCGGCGCCGATCAGTTGCGCCGCCAGCAGGTGAAACCCTTCATCCCATGTGAACGCCAGAGTCTGCGAATAGACCAGCAGCGCAGCGCCTAACAAGGCCACGAATCCGCTTAGCCAGAGGTACGGGCGCCCGTCGCGCCCGGCAGTGAACATCCCCTCAACATAACAGCTTGCGAGGAGGGTTCAATGGCCAATCAGCACGCCGACGGCGCGCGGCTGCACGTCGAGCGACCGAATATGATGGCCCAGTTCGAAGGGGCGCCCCACCACGGCATCGGGATACACGGGCAGGAGCACGTTGCGGATCAGGAAATCGAGCGTTGCGCCGTCAATCTGCAGGCCCGAAACCTGCACGCGCTGAACGTCCACGGTAGCCTGACCGCCCGACGAGCGTATCCGCGCCGTTACGCTGACCGGCCGCTCGCCATCGAGCAGTTTGGAGAGCAGCCAGCCAGGGTGATATCCCAGGGAACGCTGCAACTTTCCGAAGTCCACCATTGCCGAGCCGGTTGCAACCTCCGGCGCGCTCACTTGCACCTGCGGGTTGCGCACGCCCGGCGGCAGGTAATGTTCCGCGTAGGCATTCAACTCCTGCGGCGTCAGCTCCACGCGTGCGCCGGGTTTCAAGCGATCGCTTTCGATCCCGTCGATTTTCCGCTGGGCCGACTGGTAATCGGCGGTCGTTGCAGCCAGCGCCCAAGCAAGGGGCAGGAATGCGGCTATCGTGCGGCGCAGTTTCACGCAGCTATAGACGGCCCGGAAGCTCCGGCAGTTGCTTTAAGGGTTAAAGCACCCAAACCTGCGGGTTTCCCCGCAAGCCGCTGTGCCTCCCGGCAACGGCCGGAACCCCATACTTGCATGGCAGCGAACCACTTAGCTCCCGATGAAGCCACTTGTCCGGTTGGTCCAAGCATTGCATACCCGGCGTTGGGAGCGTCCTACGATGCCTATAGTGATGGTCGGAATCGCGATCGCGGCGGGTTTCGTCGCGATTTTGTTTGGGCTAGCCTGGCGGAAGTACCGCGGCCAGCGCGTGATCGTTTGCCCCGAAAACCAATTAGCGGCCGGCGTTCTCGTGGATGCCCGCCATGCGGCAGTCAGTTCGCTCAAGGGCGCCGCGGAACTGCGCCTGGCATCCTGTTCCCGGTGGCCCGAGAAACGCGACTGCGGGCAGCCGTGCCTCAGCCAGATCGCCGCCTCGCCGGAGGATTGCCTGGTCCGGAACATGGTCTCGCGATGGTACGAAGGCAAAGCCTGCGTCTTCTGCGGCCGGGTCTTCGGAGCGATCGAATGGACCGCGGCCGGTCCGGCATTGCTCCAGGCCAACCGGGTCGCGGTCGAATGGAGCGAAGTTCCTGCCGAGAAACTGCCCGAGACGCTGGCAAGCGCCCAACCCGTTTGTGCCGCCTGTTATCTGGCCAACAAGATGGTCCGCGAGCACCCGGAACTGGTGGCGGATCGTTCCGGCAATACGCAGGCCGTGCCAAGATAGATCTTGGCAGGTACTCAAGCGCGCATCCCTTGCCGAACGGTGTGGAACCTGCGGCCTGCACCGTCCGTCCTTGAGATTTGCAACACGAGACTTCGTCATCGGATAGGAGCGTATGAAGACCGCTTTGGCCGTTTTAGCGATTCTGATTCTGGAAGGCGCGCCGGCGCGGGCTACGCTCGGTGAGTACGAGTCGTCGGTGAGCGCGGATCGGCAAAGCCTGCGAGGCGCCGATAGCGAAGAGGCCCGTGAGGGTTACAAAATCCACCAAATCACAGCTCCGGACGGCACGGTTGTGAAGGAGCTCGTTTCGCCGGCTGGAATGGTGTTCGAGGTGACCTGGCAATCCCAGCGCATGCCTAACCTCCAGCAACTGCTGGGATCCAGCATGGCGGAACTTCAAGTGGCGCTACAATCCGCCACGCACCGGCGTCGCGGGGGACCGCTGATCGTGCAGACGAATACGTTGGTGTTTGAGAGCGGGGGGCACATGCGGTCCTTCCACGGGTATGCCTACATACCTGGCCTTGTGCCTCGCGGCGTTTCTCCGAGGCTGGCGCAATGAGGCGCGCAAACGGTCGAGCGGCGGCTTACGGCCGGGTTCTTGCCGCGGCGATGGTCTTGTTTCTGGCGGGTTGCAACGAGGGCAGTAGCGGCCCAACCAGTGTCATCACCACGTCCGCGACCAACACGGCGGCGGTTACGGTCGGTTTTGGCGCGTTGGGGCCGTCCGGCGGGTACGTGAATGGCATCTGGACCTCGATTGTCGTTTGCACTCCCGGCAGTACCACCAGTTGTGAAACCATCCCCAACGTTCTGGTGGATACCGGCTCCTACGGGCTGCGTGTCCTATCCTCCGCGTTGACGGTTTCGCTGCCGAATGTCCAGATCGGCGGCAACGCGCTGCAAGAATGCGTCCAGTTCGCCGATTTCGCTTACGCCTGGGGGCCGGTGTCGCTGGCCAGCGTTCAGATCGCCGGTACCGACGAAACCGCTTCGCAGGTTCCTGGGCAAGCCGCGAATTCGGGAATCCCCATCCACATTCTTGCCGCCTCTCCGATTGCGGCAGTGCCAACGAGTTGCCTTTCCACCGCCCCGATTGCCGGCGAGACGATGGACCTGAACACGGTGGAGGCGCTCGGCGGTAACGGCATTCTTGGCATCGGTACCTTTCCGCAGGATTGCGGCGCCTGCGCCACGGAATTGGCGCCTCAATACTATACCTGCCCCGGCGGCGCGTGCTCCGAGGTCGAGGTGCCCATCGCGCAGCAGATCTGGAACCCGGTTGCCGCGTTTTCCTCCAAGGATACCAACGGGATATTGCTAACTCTGCCCGCCGTCGCCGCCACGGGAGCGACCTCCGTCACGGGGTCGTTGATCTTCGGCATCGGAACCCAATCCAACAACGAGATCGGATCCACGCAGGTCTACGAGATCGATGGGTACGGTAACTTTCCCCAACTCGTCTTCAATGGCGTGACTTATACCTCTCCAAACAATGGAAGCTTTATCGATACCGGCTCGGAGACCATTTTCTTTTCCGATGCAGCCAGTCTTGCCTCCAAGGGGGTCGTCGAATGTACCGGCGACCTCGAAGGTCTGTACTGTCCGGGATCCACCATTCCGTTCACCGCCACCCCTTATGGTGCGAATAACGTCCATGGCACGGTGCAGTTTAACATCGCCAATGCCTCGGCCTTGTTTAGCACCGGCAACGCGGTGTTTAACGACTTGGGCGGGGATAGCGGCTCGGGTCCCGCGACGGATTACGTCGATCTGGGGCTGCCGTTCTTCCTCGGCCGCCAGGTGTTTGTCGGGGTCGCTGGCTCCAATAGCACCTACCCGAACGGCTACTGGGCGTTTTAGAGCTTGACTGCCGGGTAGGCGTCGGGCACTGCCCGACCCTTTCGGCGGATTCTGTCTAGACTGAAGTCCGGTAGCTTGCCAGCTTGTTAAGGCCGTCGATGTAAGCCTTTGCGCTGGCTTCAATCACATCCGTAGAAGCGCCGCGTCCCGCTGCTCTTGTCCCGTCCGCCTCCAGTTGCACCGTGACTTCGCCCATGGCTTCGGGGCCGGCGGTGACGGCGCGGATTTCGTATCGCAGCAGCTTGGCCGAAGCTTGGGTAACGGCGGAAATAGCCTTGCATGTGGCGTCCACAGGGCCATCTCCAATGGCCGCTCCCTCCCGCGTTTCGCCGCGGACGCGGATTCTGACGGTGGCTGTTGGGATAGCGGCCGTTCCACTATAGATTTGCAGGTATTCGAGCTGGTAAACCTCCGGCACGGGATGGATTTCGTCGTGGACAATGGCGATGAGGTCTTCGTCGAAGACTTCCTGCTTCTTGTCCGCCACCCGCAGGAACCTCTGGTAGGCCTGGTTCAGCTCGGCTTGGGAAAGCGTGTAGCCGATCTTCTTCAGCCGGTCGCGCAATCCGTGGCGCCCCGTGCGGGCCGTAAGCACCACGCGGCTCTCCATCGCACCGACATCTTCGGGACGCATGATCTCGTAGGTTTCGCGTTGCTTCAGAAACCCGTCCACATGGATTCCCGAGCTATGTGAGAACGCGTTGCCTCCCACTACGGCCTTGTTGGGCGGAACCTTGATCCCCAGCAGATCCGCCGCCAGGCGGCTCGTGCGGTATAGCTCGCGGGCGTCGATTCCGGTCTTCACCTTGAAATAATCTCCGCGCGTGCGGATCGCCATTACGATTTCTTCCAGGGCTGCGTTCCCGGCCCGTTCGCCGATCCCGTTGATGGTGCCTTCCACCTGGCGCGCGCCATTCAGCACGCCCGCAAGCGTGTTGGCCACCGCCAGCCCCAGATCGTCATGGCAGTGGACGCTGACGGCCGCCCGCGAGATGTTCGGCACTTTCTCCCTGATGGAGCGAATCAGAGCGCCGTACTGCTCCGGCATGGCGTAGCCCGTGGTGTCGGGAATATTCACCACCGTGGCGCCGGCGTCGATGGCCGCCTGGATCATCTCGAAGAGATAGTTCCGGTCGGCGCGGCCGGCGTCTTCGGCGTAGAACTCCACGTCGTCCGTATATTCCCTGGCCTGCTTGACGGCGGCGGCGGCCATCTGCAGGATCTTGGCCTTCTTCTGGCCCATAGTGGACCCGTATTTCTCGTCCCTGAATTTTCCGGCGATATGGATATCCGAGGCGCCGATGCCGGTGTGGATGCGCGGTTTCTTCGCCTTAGCCAGCGCCTTGCCGCAAGCCTCGATGTCGCTCGCAACGGCCCGGGAAAGCGCGCAGATCGCAGGCCCGCGGATCTCCCGCGAAATCAGATCGACGGCTTCGAAATCCTCCGGGGAAGACGCGGGATAGCCGGCCTCGATCACATCGACGTTGAGCTGCGCCAGTTGTCCGGCGAGCATCAGCTTTTCCCGGCTTCCGAGGCGGGTTCCCGCCGCCTGTTCGCCATCCCTTAGCGTGGTATCGAACACCGCAACTTTGTCGGACATGGTTAAGACCTATCGTACGCCAATGCGCGCGCTGCCGGTCCATGCGACAATCGAGTCGGCAGATGCTTGAAATCCGGCCCGGCCAGCCACGCGACCTGGCTGAAATCGCCGCCATCCAGACAGCCAGCCCCGGCGCGGCGGCGTGGCCCGCGGCGGACTACCTCCCGTACGATCTTCGCGTGGCTGTGTCCGAAAATCGCGTTGCCGGGTTCCTGGCGGCCCGCACCGTCGCCGAGGGCGAATCCGAGATTCTGAACCTGGCCATAGCCCCCGAGTTTCGTCGCCAGGGGTTCGGACGGGCGTTGATGGAATCGTTCCTGCGGAGCGTTCGCGGTGCGGTATTTCTGGAGGTCCGGAGGTCGAACTCCACTGCCAGGACGTTCTATAAGTCCTTGGGATTTCAGGAACTTACCCTAAGGCCTGGCTATTACTCGGAGCCCCCAGAAGCGGCTATTGTCATGAAGTTTCATTCATGTTAACGTGAGATCGGGTGGACGGTGATGCCGTCCGCAACATGAATATGGGAGCTAACCCACCGAGCCTTGTTTCCCATCCAACCGACTCGGCGTGCCAGCCTCACTGGGAGGAGATGCCATCTATGGAACGGAACGCGCAAGAGGACTTAAAAGCGCGCCTGATTGAGACGAGCGAGGAGTTCCGCACTCTGGCGGTCCAGCATTCGGAGTTCGCCAGAAAGCTCGACGCTCTGGAAGCGATTCCCCATCCGACGTATGAGGAGGAATTGGAGGAGACGCGGTTGAAGAAGCTGAAGCTTCGGTTGAAGGACCAGATGGAAGCGATGATAAGCCAGGGTCGGTCTCAAGTCGCTTGATGTTCAGGTGCGCGCAGTTGCGGTGTGGTGTTTTTGGGCCCGGTAGGCTTCAGCCTACCGGGCTTTCCCGTTTTTAGGGGCTGTGAATGGGCGATCCCATCCGCCTGCCCATCACTGACGTCTTCGATCTGCATAGCGTGCCGCCGCGCGACGTCCAGGAGGTTGTCGAGGAATACCTCGGCGAGGCTCACCGCCTCGGCTACAAGGCCCTTCGCATTATCCACGGCCGCGGCATTGGCGTTCAGCGCGAGATGGTCCGCGCCATCCTGGCCCGCACCGGTTTCGTCGAAACCTTCCGCGACGCGCCCGCCGAAGCCGGTGGATGGGGCGCCACCATCGTCACGTTGCGGTAACCTGTGGCGAGAACCATGAACCTGGCAGGACTCGTCTCCGTAGCGTCTTTGTTGCTCTGCGCGGAAGGCATCCTCGCGCAGGCGGTCAACAAGGAGCCTGCCGCGGTTATCGAGGTCGGCGGATCGGCCGCCTGGAATGTCAAAGGGGGATCGAGCTTCGGCCCCGCCGTCGCGGTTGAAGCGACGCCCATAGAGAACTGGCTGGAGCTTGAGGCGGGAGTCGCGCCGCTTTTCACCCCTCACTCGACGGAATGGGATACCGACCTTCTGTTCAAGAAGCCTTGGACCCTCTCGAAAAAAGCCGAGTTCATGCTGGGTGTGGGTCCGGAGTGGGCCCATACCACGAAATACGGCGTGACAACGAACTCCGTCAACGGTGAAGCCGTGCTGGATTTTATGTTCTGGCCCTCCGCCAGGCATCGATTCGGGTGGTACCTCGAGCCTGGTTACGAGTACAGCTTTGCGCGGGGGCATGAGCAATCGCTCGGAATCAGCGGCGGTCTGCTGATAGCCATCCCATAGGCTCGGTTTGCTTTTTCGCACGATCGCATCCACAATTCGAAGTGGGCGCACGTCAAGCGTATTGGGAGAATTATGAACCTGAAACTACTGGTTTCGCTGCCATTTGTCTGTTGCGCGGCGTTCTCACAAGGCTCCACCGTTCCGCCACCCGTCGCCCGGATTGTCACGGTGCCGGAATTGTCCACCAGTCCGCTGCGGCCGTACGGCAGGGCCGGCGCCACTGTCGATGTCCTAGGGCTGGTGGCCACCACCGGCACGATGCAGACCTGGACGATGGAGATGCATCCGACGTTTGCCAGCATCGAAGACCTTGACAAGGCTCTGGGTATCCCGATGCTGGTCAACCTCACCGACGCCCGCGCGATGATCGCGACGCTGCAACCGGCCTCCAGTTGCCTTCCCGACGAGGCCATGCGCAGCCTCCCGAAGGCGCGCTACGTGCGGGTGACCATTTACCGGATTCGCCCCGGATCGGAGGGTGAGTTCGACGCCATAGCCAGATCGCGTAAGGTGACTGCCGAGCGGCTCGATTCGGTGCACGCCAATCTCTTCTATCGCGTCGTGTCGGGCGACGATGCCGGGACCTACATCGCGATCTCGCCTCTCGCTTCGCTGAGCGTGCTGGACGGCGGGACCGCCGACCCTGAGTCGTCGGGCGTGAGCGGCAAAGAAGCCGAGATCGAAATCGGCCGCGAACATTATCTTTTCCGCGTGGAGCCTCGGTTGAGCCACGTTTCGACTGAGTTTGCGAACGGAGATCCCAGCTTCTGGCGTCCCTGAGCGGGCGGCCGGTGGCTTAACCCATGTGGGGCAGGCGCTTTCGCCTGCCACTGCCAATGTCCTTTCGCGGCAATCCCCAAAAACGGTCACGCACCTGCCCCCCCTGCTGCGCCGCCATCGTCACGGGATTCGGTACTCTATGCGCATGAAGCGCACAAGCCTTGTGTTGGACGAAAGGCTGCTGAGCGAGGCCACCCGGGTACTGGGGGCCAAAACCTACTCCGGCGCCGTGAATACCGCCCTCGAAGAGGTCATTCGCCTCAAGAAAATACAGTCCTGACGTGCGGGCCTGTCCTGCACGAAGTCCTACAGGGCGGCGGCGGAGATCTAACGTCAGGGGCGCAGAAAAGGACTGACGATCCGTTCCGCCACGGACTGTCTGATTGCCGCCATCGCAATCCGAAATGGGATCCCGGTTTGGCACAGGGACCGCGATTTTGAGTCGATTGCGCGCTTCACGGCGCTCGAAACCATCTGATCCCCGGTTCGTACCGCCGCCGGTCTTCGCCGGCGGTCGCTTTTGAGGCCGACGCAACGACACTGCCGGCGAAAACCGGCGTCGCTGCCGCGCTCGAAGTCCCGTTAGAATGGTTCTAGTGCCGCCACCGAAGAAGACCGCCGCCGGCCAATACGCCGTGTATACGTCGCTGGCGCTCCTGCTTCCGGCCTCCACACTGGTCGGATATGCCATTGGCTATTGGCTCGATAAGCGCTTCGGCACGCACTGGCTGGCGCTCCTTTGTCTGATTTTGGGCAGCGCCGGTGGGTTCGTTCAACTCATACGGCAGATCCTGCGGGACTCGAACGATGACAGCTCCCGATGAGCTGACCTACGAGCGCGCTTCCCGGCGCATCGTGCGGTTCATCGCGGCGCTCGCAACGCTGGGTTCGCTGGTCGCTTGGGTGGTGTGGGGCTGGAAGTCCGGCGCCGGATTTCTCTTGGGGTCCGCGATTTCAGGCCTGAATTTCGTTTTGCTCAAGACCCTCGTAGACCGGCTCGGGGGAGCGCGCCCACGCCGCCATTTCCTGCTGGCGTTCCGTTATCCGCTGCTGGCTGGATGCGCCTATGTTATCTTAAGGTTTTCTCCAATCAGTCTCACGGCGGTGCTGGCTGGCATCTTTGTCTTTATAGGCGCCGTTTTTATCGAGGTCATATTCGAGATCGCGTATGCAAGAAAGTGAAATCTGGATTACACGCATTGTTAACGACCATTTTGCGGGATTCGCAAACTCCATTCTCGGTATCGTCGGCATTCACGCCCAGTCCCGTCCGTGGACCGATTCCATGGTCATGCAGCTTCTGGTTGCCCTCCTGTTAATGGCGACTTTCGCCATTCTCCGGATGCGCCTCTCGGCGGACCGTCCCGGTAAGTTCCAGCAAACTTTCGAACTGGTGTATGAGTTCGTTCAGACCCAGGCGGACGACCAGGTCGGGCCTACGGCCAAACGGTACCTGGCGTTCTTCGGCACGATCTTCATTTTTATTCTCACCTGCAACCTGATCGGTCTGATCCCGTGCTTCTCCGCTCCCACCAAAGACTACGCCGTCACGTGCGGCTGCGCGCTGGCGACCTTCGCTTATTACCACTGGATGGGGATCGTCGCGAACGGTTGGAGATATCCCCTTCAGTTCCTGGGCCCCATGTGGTGGCTGGCGTGGCTCATGCTCCCCATCGAGTTGATCAGCCATTTGGCGCGCGTGCTCTCGCTTACCGTCCGTCTTTACGCCAACATGTTCGCCGGCGAGCAGGTGACCCTCGTTTTCCTGGGCTTAACCCCGCTGCTGGCGCCGGTGCTTTTCATGGCGCTGCACGTTTTCGTGGGAGCGATCCAGGCTTATATTTTCATGCTGTTGGCCATGTCGTACGTGGGCGCCGCGGTGGCGCACGAACATTAATACCGGCTTTATGCCGCTCTCAGCGTGAGCCCGGCTGTACGGTGTCCGGAAACCACCTCCTGAGGGCGATTTTATCGAAGGAGAATCGAATGACAAAGAAGATGTTGTTGGTTGTGGCGATCATGCTGATCGCAGTTTCGTCCTTGTCCGCTCAGACAGTCGCGCAGCCCGCTGCCGGCGGACACTGGGTGCCCATTAGCGCCTGCCTCGGAATGGCGATCGCTTCCGGCCTGTGCGGCTTGGGGCAAGCCAAGGCTGTGGCAAGTGCGGTGGAAGGCATGGCTCGCAATCCTGGAGCGGCCAAGGCCATTCAGTTGGCCATGTTGATCGGTCTGGCATTCATCGAATCGTTGGCGCTCTATGAGATCGTGATCGTTTTCAAGTTCGCGGCCTAAGCGCCGTTTGGGGCGAGCGCCCGCTCGCCCCAGTTCCCTCCCCAGCCGCCTTAAACCTCCGCTCTAGTACCTTTCCTGGTTTCCAAAGCACCATAGTTCTATTGATTTCAGTAACAAGGCGTTCTAGCATTAGAAGCAATTCATGGAACAGCGACGAACGCGGCGCTTCACACTACACCTTCCTCTTGCTGTTACTCGCTCCGGCGCCGAGCGTTTGACAGTAGCTGGCCGCACCAGTAATATCAGCTCCTGCGGCGTGCTGTTCACGGCGGGCCGCGGACCGGAGCTGGGCGGCCCCATCGAATATATCATCACCCTGACGGGCGATGGCCCCCACCCCATCAGCCTGAGATGCATTGGCAAGGTGGTGCGCGCGGAGCGTTTGGACTCCGGACCGGCTGCCAATGGAGCATCGGGCTATCGGGTCGCGGCCACGCTCGAACGCTACGAGTTTATCCGGGAACGCGCCGCAAATTCCTGAAGTCCTCTTGTGCGTGGGCCTCTCGCCATAGTAAGGTAGCGAAGAGAAGGCGAAACCGCCTATGGACCTCAAGCCCTCGCCATATCCCCTGGATTTGGCCCTAACGCCCAATCCGTCGCTCGAAGCGGTGGTTGCCCGCTTTCAGTCCGCCCATCTCGATCCCGATTCGCCGATTCGCGCCGTGCGCCATGAGCCGGCGGTAGCCGCCACATTCACCGCCATTCCCCCGGCAGTGGACAGCCGCTTGCGCCGGGCCCTCGAAAAACGCGGCATCGCGCGGATCTATTCGCACCAGGCGGAGGCTTTCGAAGCGACCCAGGCTGGCAAGAACGTGGCCATCGTCACCCCTACCGCCAGCGGCAAAACGCTCTGCTATAACCTGCCCGTTCTCAATCTTCTGGCGTCCGATCCCGGCGCAAGCGCCATGTACCTGTTTCCCACCAAGGCGCTGGCCGAGGACCAACTGCACGAGCTTCAATCGGCCGTGGATGAGATGGGCGCCGAATTCCGCGCGTTCACCTACGATGGCGATACGCCGCAGGATGCCCGCAAAGCCATCCGCCAGCGCGCGAGCGTAGTGCTCACCAACCCCGACATGCTGCATTCGGGCATACTCCCGCACCACACGAAATGGGCGCGGTACTTCGAAAACCTGCGCTACGTGGTGATCGACGAGCTGCATTACTACCGCGGCGTGTACGGCAGCCACCTGGCGAACCTGCTGCGGAGGCTGAAGCGGGTCTGCGAGTTCTACAACGCGAAACCGCGGTTCATCTGCTGCTCGGCAACCATCGCCAATCCGCGCGAGTTGGCGGAAGCGCTGGTGGAGGAGCCTTTCGAACTGGTTGAGCGCAATGGCGCGCCGCGCGCCGAGAAGTTTTTCATTTTTTACAACCCGCCGGTGGTTAACCGCCAGCTTGGCATCCGCCGAAGCTACATCAAGGAAACCTTGCGGGTTTCGCTCGAGTTCATCGAGCGCAATTTGCAGACGTTGGTGTTCGCCAACAACCGCCTCGCCACGGAGGTGCTGGTCACGTATCTGAAGGATGCTTGTGACCGCGGTCCCTTCGCCAGTGAGTCGGTCCGCGGATACCGGGGCGGCTATCTGCCCAGGGAACGGCGCGAGATCGAGCGGCGGCTTCGCGAGGGCAAGATTCGAGCGGTGGTGGCCACCAACGCGCTGGAGTTGGGGATCGATATCGGCTCGCTCGATGCGGTGGTGATGGCCGGGTATCCCGGGACCATCGCCTCCACCTGGCAGCGCGCCGGACGCGCCGGCCGGCGGCAAGGGGCCTCCGCCGCGGTAATGGTGGCGTCGAGCGCGCCCCTCGACCAGTACATCGTCGAGCACCCCGACTATTTCTTCGGCCGCTCGCCGGAACATGCCTACATCAACCCGGAGAACCTGGAAATCCTGCTGGCGCACGTGAAATGCGCCGCCTTCGAGCTGCCCCTGCGCGACGGTGAGAAGTTCGGCCGCCACGATACCGGCGAGCTTTGCCGCTTCCTTGAAGAGGCCGGCTTCCTGCACCATTCCGCCGGCGCTTGGCACTGGATGTCGGAGAGCTATCCCGCCGACGCCACCAGCCTGCGCTCCGTCAGCAGCGACAATTTCGTGGTGGTGGATATCACCGGCGAGCCGAAAGTCATCGCCGAAGTTTCCTTCCCCACCGCGCTCACCACCCTCCATGAGAAAGCCATCTATCTGCACGAAGCGCGGCAGTACCACGTCGAGCGGTTCGATTACGCCGAGCGCAAAGCCTACGTGAAGAGCGTCGATTGCGACTATTACACCGACGCCATCGACTATACCCAGGTGAAGGTGCTGGAACAGTTCGAAACCGAAGCCATCGGCGCCGCCGCTAAGGCCCATGGCGATGTGCGCGTCACCACGCAAATCGTAGGCTTCAAGAAGATCAAGTTCTACACCATGGAGAATGTCGGCGCGGGAAAGCTCTCCATGCCGGAACAGGAAATGCATACCACCGCGTTCTGGCTGCACTTCCCGGCCGCTTTTCTCGCCCGTCTGACGGAGTTCACCTCCACCGAGAAGCAGAGCGGCATCGCCGGTCTGGGGAACGCGTTGCGCACCGTGGCCGCGCTCCTGCTGATGTGCGATGCGCGCGACTTGGGCGTGGCGCTGAGTGAGGCAGTACCGCCGCCGGTCCTTGCCGGCGGTGGTTTGAACCCCGGCGGCGGCACTTTGCCGGCGTTCGAGCCGAATCTGTACCTTTACGACATGTATCCCGGCGGAGTGGGCCAAAGCGCGCCTCTATACCGCCTCACGCCGCAACTACTGAAGCAGACCGCCGAACTGCTGGCCGGTTGCGCGTGCGAAGCCGGCTGCCCCTCCTGCGCCGGCCCCGTCGCCGAAATCGGAGAGCGCGGCAAGGAAGCAGCGGCCAGGATACTGGCGGAGCTGATGTGCTGATGTGAGCGGGGCTGGACGCCGGGGATTACGCCGGTGTAGTATGTCAGTGGCCGAAACTCTTAACGGAGTTCCGGGCTTTTAGGTCTTATGCCGAGTTCCCGTCCCCGGCCACGTGTCGTGGTCACGGCCGCCGTCCTCGCCTTGATCGGCGCACCGCGGTCGGCGGCCCAATCGGCGGGCGTCGCAACATCCACGCCGAGATTCGAAGTCGTCTCGGTCAAGCCTGCCGCCCACCCCAGTCTCTCCGGTTGGCGAATCACGGGCGGGCCGGGCACATCCAGCCCGGGTCAGTTCACGGCCACGGGTGCTCCGCTCCAGTCGCTGATCGGGATGTCCTACAAACTAAAACCGTCCCGGTTACTTGGCCCTCCCGCGACGAAGAACGATGCATACGACATCGTCGCCAAGGTCCCCGTAGGCGCTACCAGGGAGCAGTTCCTCGTCATGATCCAGAATTTGCTCACGGAGCGCTTCGACCTCAAGTTTCACCGGGAGTCGCGCGAAGTATCGGTCTACGATCTTGTGGTGGCGAAAGGCGGACCCAAATTGAGAGAGCCGGAAAAGCCGGCCGCCGGCTCGCCACCGCCGGATCCAAGGGCGCCGCTCCCCAGGGACAAGGACAGTGTTCCCACGTTGCCGCCCGGAATCCCCAACTTCATTGGCTCTTCTGAAAACGGGAACACACGGTATGTGGCGCGCATGCAATCGGTCGGAAGCTTGCTCGACCGCCTGGAGCAACTGGCAGGCCGCCCCGTGGTGGACAAGACCGGATTGGCCGGGGTCTATGACTTCACGCTGTTCTTTCACCCCGAGCCGCTCCGCGTTCCCGGCCCCGAGCCTGCAAACCAAGCCGAGTCCGCCATCGGGAGCGACAGCGAACCCGCCCCGGATATCTTCGCCGCATTGGAACAGCAGCTTGGGCTGAAATTGCAGTCGGCGAAGGGATTCATCGAAGTCTTCGTCGTCGACAGCTTCAACCGAAAGCCCGCCGGCAAGTGACGAGCAGACCTGCTACCGGATTCGGACCGGCGTCGTCAGACCTTCCGCCCGGGCCAATCGCGCTTGCCGGCGGTCGAAAGTGAGAAACGACTCCGCCTGAATCTCCAGCGCAACGGCAACATGGAGGATATCGAGCGAGCGCACACCGAGCCGCGCCGTGTGCTTGCCCGCAAGCGCCTGCGCCCGCTCAAACATAGCCGGCAGAACTGGGACGGACGCCAACACTCCCGCGGCCAAATCGGAGGCGACGGCGGCCAAGTCGGCCATGGCCTCCGACATTGGGTTCTCACCCCGGAAACATCGGAGATGAATCGCGTTGATCAGCTCAAGACGACCGAAAGGCGTTAGAGGGAATGGCGGCCCAGTCAGGCTCGCATGCCCAGACGCGGCAGCCGAATTCCCATCGGCTGTGTAGAGCGAAACTAGAAAGCTGGTGTCCGCGTAGGTCAATATCCCGCGTCCCGCTCCTCCAGGATAAGTTGCGCACCCGTCACCTTCAGCACCTTGTCGCCGTGAATCCGCTTTAGTCGCGCCATGAAATCGGGAAATTGCGCCGGAGCCGCCGGCTGCTCGGGTACAAGGCGCGCGATCACGCGCTTGCGCTTGGTGATCTGGATTTCCTGACCCTCCTGGAGGGCCTGCTCGATTTCCGGGAACCGGTATCGAAGGTCGCGAACCGAGGCCTGCACCATGTGACCTATTTTAGCATCACAAAGCGGGAGTTAGGGCAGGAACTCCAATTATAGAAAGCCCATTGCCCCGCCCGCGCCGCGCAGCCTACACTGAAATCAGGATGCAACCACTCGTAGGGATGGATCTGGCCGCGCTGCGCGAAGCCCTGGGTCCGGATCAGCCGGCGTTCCGCGCCAAACAAATCTACGAGGCCCTCTATCGCCAGCAGGCGTCCGATCCCATCCAGATTTCCACCTTGCCCCTGGACATGCGCCGCGACCTCGCCGAACGCCATTCCATCGGCCTGCCGGACATCGCCAAGGTCTACCAATCCGCCGACGGAACACGCCGCTGCCTGCTGCGCCTGGAAGACGGCCGCACCGTCGAAACGGTGCTCATGCCCGAAGCGGAGCGTGACACCATCTGCATCTCCACCCAGGTAGGCTGCCCGGTCGATTGCAAATTCTGCATGACAGCGCTGCTGGGCCTTGAGCGCAACCTGACGGCCGGCGAAATCGTGGGTCAGGTCCTCCTGGCGGTCCGCGACAACCATCTTCGCCGGGATGGCGGCCGCCTCAATATCGTCATGATGGGGCAGGGCGAGCCGCTGTTGAACCTTCCCAACGTAGTGAAGGCCACGCGCATCCTGCTCGATCCCGCGGGCTTCGCGCTTTCCCCGCGTCGCATCACGGTTTCCACCGCGGGCATCGTACCGAAAATCGCGGAACTTGGCGCCGAGCCGGTGCGTCCCAAGCTCGCCGTTTCGCTCAATGCATCCACCGAGGAGACGCGCCGCGAGCTGATGCCCATCACGCGCAAGTATTCCTTGAAGGATCTGATGGCCGCGTGCAAAGCTTACCCGTTGCGCCCCTGGGAAAAGCTGACCTTCGAATACGTCTTGCTCGACGGCGTTAACGATTCGGACGCCGACGCGCGCCGCGTGGTGAAGCTCCTGGCCAACCTGAATTGCAAAGTGAACCTCATCGCGCTCAATCCCGGCCCGGAGATCCCGTTTCAAACCCCGCGTCCGGAGCAGGTGGAGAGCTTCCAGCGGATCGTTCGGCGCGCCTTCCCCTGTTTCGTGCGCAAGCCGCGCGGCCTGGATATCTACGCCGCTTGCGGCCAATTGAAGAGCAGCGCGCCGTAACGGTACACTGTCAAAGTGAACACAGCCGTCCTGTTGGATATCGATGGCACCATCACGCCTCCGCGTCAGCCCATCCAGGAGGAGATGGTGCGGTTCTTGTGCCGCCTGTCGGTCCCCTTCCATGTCGCGGCGGGCAGTCACTTGCCGCTGCTGCAAGAACAGTTCTTCCATCCATTGTTCGATTTCGGATTCCGCGGAGCGTTCGATGCGTTCGTTTCGAATGGCGCCGTACACTATCGCGCGGATTACCGGGAGGGCCCGAATCTGCGCCTGGTGTCGGAGTTCGATATCCGAGCCTTCCTGGGCGAGTCGGACTACGCTTTTCTGATGCAGGTCCTTTCCGAAACGCTTGATCTGCCGGAGTTCCAGACCCATCTGCCCCTCAAGATCGCGGGCGAGCGAATCGTTTATCGCGGCTCGATGGTCAATTGCAGCCCCATCGGCAGGCCGCAGCGGGAATTGGACGAGGCCCAGCGGAACCGGGCCATGTTCGTCGAGTTCGACCGCGCCCACAACTACCGGGCCCGCGTGATGGAGTATCTGAAACACCGCCTCGCGCGGCTGATCGAAGAACGCGGCCTCACCATTACCCTCGGCGGCCAAACCTCGTTCGACATCGGCGTACTCGGCCAGGATAAGGCCAAGGCGGTGACCACGCTGGTTGCGGCCGGCGCGCAGCGGGTGGTGTTTTTCGGCGACGCGCTGTTCGCGGGCGGCAACGACCGTGCGATCGGCGTTCTCGCGGAGAATTGGCCCAAGGACTCCGCGGTTCGCGTCGAAGCGATTCAGGTGGAATCCTGGCTCGATACCATGGCCAAGCTCCGTCAGATGGGGTTTGCGCCCGCTTAGTGGGGCAGGCGCTTTCGCCTGCCAAGAGACCGCCTTGAGATGATCAATTCCATTTGGGTTTGCGCCGGCTTAGCGCCGGCCGGGCAAAGGTACAATAGTCCGATGCGAATTGCGGGATTGCTGTTACTGTGCGGGCTGGCGTGCGGCGCGGCGCTCGACGACGCTACCCGCCAGTTGAGCCGCGACATCTTCCGGGAACTCATCGAGATCAATACCACCGATTCCGTCGGCAGCGCCACGCGAGCCGCCGAAGCCATGGCGAAACGGCTCAAGGACGCCGGCTTTCCCTCCGCGGACGTCCAGGTACTCGGTCCGAACGATCGCAAGGGCAATATGGTGGCCCGGTTGCGCGGCTCCGGCGCCAACCGCCCGGTGCTGCTCATCGGTCACCTGGACGTGGTCGAGGCGCGCCGCGAAGACTGGACCACCGACCCGTTCCAGTTCGTCGAAAAGGACGGCTACTTCTATGGCCGCGGCACGCAGGACATGAAGAGCGACGACGCCATTCTGGTGACGACCTTCATCCGCTTCCTGCGCGAGGGTTACCGGCCGGATCGGGATCTGATTCTGGCGCTCACCGCGGACGAAGAGGGTGGCGCGTCGAACGGCGTCGATTGGCTGCTGAAGAATCGGCGGGACCTGGTGGATGCCGCGTTCGTGCTGAATGCGGATGCCGGCGGCCTCACCACCAGGAACGGCAAGCCCGTGAACGTGGATCTGGAGGCCACCGAGAAACAGTACGCCGATTTCGAACTGACCGCGCGGAACCCCGGCGGCCACAGCTCGTTGCCCACGCCGGATAATGCCATCTACCACCTTGCGGATGCGCTCTCGCGGCTGGAGCGCGCGCCGTTTCCGTTCGAGCTCAACCCCGTGACGCGCACATACTTCGAGCGCCGCGCTCCGCTTGAAGATGCCCAGACCCGCGCGGACATGAACGCCATTTTGCGGACGCCTCCCGATTCCGCCGCCGTCGCGCGGCTAAGCCAGGACCCGCGCTACAACGCCATGCTCCGGACCACGTGCGTGGCCACGCGCCTCAGCGGGGGCCATGCCAACAACGCACTGCCGCAAACCGCCCAGGCGAATGTGAACTGCCGTATCCTGCCTGGCCACTCCGCCGAGGAAACCGAACAGACGCTGGTCCGCGTGTTCGACGATCCGAAGGTCGCCGTGCAGTACGTCGGCGCCATTGGCGCGGCGGATAAGGCGCCGGACTCCAAGGGCTTTCCCACCGTGCTGCCCCCCGCCGAGGTGTTGCGCCCCCTGGAACGCGTGGCGGCTGAAATGTGGCCTGGCGCGCCGGTAATTCCCGAGATGGAAACCGGCGCCTCGGACAGCGTCCACACCATGGCCGCCGGCATCCCCAGTTACGGAATCGGCGGCTTGGGAATCGACCAGGACGACATCCGCGCGCACGGCAAGGACGAGCGCCTGCGAGTCGCCTCCTATTTTGACGGCGTCGACTTTTATTACCGCTTCCTGAAGGCCATGACTGCGCGGTAGTCAGCGCGGCGCCAGCGGATCCGCCAGATGCCGCTCCGCGTAGTACCCCGGATGCACCCGTTCCACAATCTGCGCCACCGGCCGTTCCAGCACGCGGAAATAAGGCTGCGGGTTCAAGCCGATCCAGAATGCCCACGCGATCAGCGGCGTAAATATCGCGATCTCACGCCACGACAGATCCTTCAACAACCGGTTCTTTTCCTTCACCTCGCCGAGCATGGTCCGCTGGAACAGCCATAGCAGGTAGGCCGCGCCCAGCGCGATTCCCACCGCGCCCCAGAAGGCCCACACGAGTGACGCCTGGTAAGCGCCGCTCAGGATGGTAATCTCGCCGATGAATCCGTTCAACGGCGGCATCCCCATCGAACTGAGCGCCGCGATGCCGAACACCACCGTGAAGATCGGCATGATCCTCAGCAGCCCGCCGTATTCGGAAATCTCGCGCGTGTGCCGCCGCTCGTAGACCACGCCCACGATGAGGAAGAGCATGCCGGTCGAAATCCCATGGTTGATCTGCTGGATGATCGATCCAGAAATCCCCGCCGGATTCAGCGCAAAAATGCCCAGCGTGCAGAAGCCCAGGTGACTCACCGACGAGTACGCCACCAGCTTCTTCCAGTCCTTCTGCATGAGCGAAGCCAGCGCCCCGTACACAATGCCGATCATGGAAAGCACCGCCATCACGGTCACCACGCTGTGGCTCTTCGCCGCATCCGGCAGCAGCGGCACGGAAAACCGCAGGAAGCCGTATGTCCCCATCTTCAACAACACGCTCGCCAGGATCACGGACCCCGCCGTCGGCGCTTCCACGTGCGCATCCGGCAGCCACGTGTGCAACGGCCACATCGGCACCTTCACCGCGAACCCCGCGAAGAACGCCCAGAATACCCACCATTGAATGGTCGGCGAAAGCTGCAGCCGCATCAGGTCGGCGATATCGAAGCTGAGGGTCTGAAACTGCGCCGAGTGCTGAAAGTACAGAACCAGAATTCCCAGGAACATCAGCACGCTTCCAGTCAGCGTGTAAATCACGAACTTGATGGCGGCATACCCGCGCCGCGGCCCGCCCCAGATGGCGATAATGAAGTACATCGGAATCAGCCCGACTTCCCAGAACACGAAAAACAGCAGGAAATCGAGCGACATGAACACGCCCAGCATGGCCACCTGCAGCAGCAGGAAGAAGGCGTAGTATTCCTTCAGCCGGTCGGTGATGGCATTCCAGCTCGCCAGAATGGAGATGAATCCCAGCAGCGTGGTCAGCATCACCAGCAGCAGCCCAAGCCCGTCGATGCCGATGTGGTAGCTGGCCCCAATCGAGGGGATCCACGATGCCTTTTCGACGAACTGAAAATCCTTCGAGGCGTCGAAATTGAAGACCAGCGGCAGAGATACCAGGAAGCCCGCGAAGGACGCGATGTTGGCCCACAGTTTGACGGCCCGCGGGTTCGATGAAGGAATGAAAAGCAGCGCCAGAAGGCCGACCAGCGGCGTGAACAGAACAATCGAGAGGATATGGTCCATACGGCTTGGCTTCGGATTAGCCCCTCATCTTAACATCGTTGCGAAGAGGGACCGCAATGAGGTGAAACCGCGCGCGAACCCTGCCCTTAACCCCGGCCCGCAAACGGCATCTTGGTCGCCATCACGGTCATAAACGCCACGTTGGCGTCCAGCGGAAGGCTCGCCATGTAGAGCACCGCGTCGGCCACATGGCGAACCTCCATGCGCGGCTCCGCGGCCAGCGTCCCATCGGCCTGAGGCACACCGCCCGCCATGCGTTCGGTCATGGCGGTGTCGGCGTTGCCGATATCGATCTGGCCGCAGGCGATGTCGTACTTCCGGCCATCGAGCGAAATGGACTTGGTCAACCCGGTGATTGCGTGCTTGGTGGCCGTGTAGGGCGCCGAGTGGGGCCTGGGCGTGTGCGCGGAGATCGAACCGTTGTTGATGATGCGGCCGCCGCGCGGATCCTGCGTCTTCATCATCCGGATGGCCTCTTGCGCGCAAAGGAACGCCCCGGTTAGGTTCACGTCCACCACCGCCATCCACTGTTCGTAGCTCAGGTCTTCCATCGGGATGGCGGGCGCGCCTGTCCCCGCGTTATTAAACAGCAGATCCAGGCGTCCGAACTCCGCCCGAATCCTGGCGAAGAGCGCCCGCACGGACCCCGGATCGCCGACATCGGTACAAATGGGAAGCATCTTGGTGGGGCGGGCCTCCTGGCCTGCCTTCTTGCTTGCCTTCTCGCTTGCCTTCTTGCTTGCCTTCTTACCTGCCTGTTCGCCCAACGCCGCAGTCTCTTCCAATGCGGCCATCCGCCGGCCCGCCAAAGCCACCGAATATCCCGCCGATTGCAACGCCAAACTAACCGCGCGCCCGATGCCGCTCCCGGCGCCGGTCACAAGCGCATACCCACGGTGATCCGCCATAGTCGCTAGGCCGCCTCTCGGATCTCCACGGAGAGTTGCTTGCCAAGCGCCCGGAAAGCAGCCTCGAGTTGATCGAGCCGGGCAGCGTGGCGCAGGTCCAGAAGACGGTCGACTTGGGGCTGATAACAGTTGAGCCGTCGCGCCATTTCAGCTTTCCCTACCTTGCCGGCCAACATCGCGGTGTAGAGCGCCAGTTTGGCTGGAATCTCCCCCCGAAACGCCAATCTACCCACCTCCCCCATCACTGTTCCTTCGCTTTGGGCGGCGATGAAATGAACCGGTAGCCCACTCCGCGCACTGTCAGCAAATGCCGCGGCTTGGTCGGATCGTCTTCAATGTAACGCCGCAGCCGGACGATAAAGTTGTCGATAGCGCGCGTGTCGGTGTCCTCGTGCAGGCCCCACACGTCTTCGAGCAGCGCCTTGCGCGACACCGGTTTGCCCTCGTGCTGCACTAGGTAGGAAAGCACATTGGCCTCCATCAGCGTCAGCCGGAATACCTGGTCGCGGACGCGCAGTTCCAGTGCGTCGAAGTGCAGCGACTTATCGCCGAACGTGAAAACGTCCTTCGGTCCGGGCTTCTCCGAAATGTTGCGCATGCGCCCTTCCAGCCACTCGCGGCGGCGCAGCAGACCGCCGATGCGGGCGATCAGAATCGACAACTCGAAGGGCTTGGTCAGGTAATCGTCGGCGCCCGCCGCGAAGCCTTGCAGCACATCGTTCGGATGGCCGCGCGCGGTCAGGATCAGCGTGGGCAGGAACTGGCCCGCCTGGCGCAGCTCGGAAATCACCGTGAAGCCGTCCTTGCCGGGCAGCATCACGTCGAGCACCATCGCATCGAACGGGGGCGATGCGGAGGTGACCGCTTCGATGGCGGCCTCGCCCGTCTCCGCCACCTGCACCGCGTAACCGTCGGCCTCCAGGTTGAAGCGCAGCCCTTCGGCCAGGTGGCGTTCGTCTTCCACTACCAGAATACGGCTCATAGGCGAATCGGGAGTTGCATCACAAAGGTGCTTCCGCGCCCGGGACCCTCGCTTTCGGCCCAGACCCGCCCTCCATGATGCCTGGCGACCAAACGCACGATGTAAAGGCCCAATCCGGTCCCCTTGACGCGCGACGCAAGCGGCCCCGGGACGCGGTAAAAACGATTGAAGACCTGCTTCAGTTCGGTCTTGGGAATGCCGGGGCCGGTGTCGCTCACCCGTACCGACACAAACTTGCCGTCTACTCTGGCGGTCTCAACCTTAACGGCGACGCGGCCGCCGGAATACTTGATCGCGTTATCGATCAGGTTCGAAACCGCCGACCTCACTTCCTCCGGGTCGCCCAGCGTGGAGACCGCGTCGCCCGGATGGTATTGCAGCGCTTCCGCCGTCGCCTTATGCAGGATTCGCGCGCGATCCACGCACGTTTCGACCAGCGCGTTCACGTCGATGCGGGTGAGATTGGCTCTCCGGCCCGACGCTCCCAAACGCCCCGTGTGCAGAACCTGCTCGATGGTGGACAGCAAACGGTCGCTATCCTCCAGCATGATCCGATAAAACTCCCGGCGCTTGGCTTCCTCAACCGGCCGCGTCTGCAGCGTCTCCAGGTAGAGCCGTATGGAGGCGACCGGGGTCTTCAGTTCGTGCGTGACCGCGTTGATGAAGGCATCGTGCTGCTCATTGCGGCGGATCTCGCGCACCAGAAAGATCGTGTTCAGCACCACGCCCGCGATCACCACCGCCACCAGCAGAACCCCCAGAAGCAACAGAACCCCATGGCGCCAGTCGAGCAGGACCCAGCCGATATAGAGCAGCAGGATGACCGAAATCAGCCCCGCCCCAAGCGCGATATAGAGAGCAATGGATTTTCGCCGTCCGGCGAGTACCATGCTTTCAGCTTAACGCGCAGAAGAGACGCACGCTTCGCCTTCGAGCCGCACGGCGCTAATCCGGCAATGGGATCGCAATGGTCTGCCCGGGCTGAATTGTCTCCAGCATCCGTAAGATGGTCGTCACGAGGGGCAACAGATCTTCCATCTGATTGGTTTGGGAACGGATCACAATGATTGAGAGTCTCCGGCGAACGGGAGACTGTTGGTGAGGAAATCCCTGGTCAACCGTCAGCAAGACGTCGTAGCCCGCCGCCTCGGCGGCCCGCAGCAAGTCGCCGTTCTTCTTGCCTTTCAAACCAGCCCATTGAGCGGTGTGGGCTTCATGTGTTGGAAAGCTGTGGCGAAAATCGATCGGCAGGCACTCGTCCAGCAGAATCTTCATGCGATTCTGGCAAGCAACGAGTCCTTCGCTTCCTCAAGCGCCTGAACAGCCATCTCTCGCGTGACTCCGGGAAACTGCTTCAAAAATTCACCCAGAGAATGGCCGCCCTCGATGTAGTCGATCAGATTCTTAAACGGAACCCGCGTCCCACGAAAACAGGGCACTCCGTTCATGATATCCGGGTCGGCCACAACTGCGGACTGTACCATCGCGATTCTTATTGTACCGCCCCGGCTAGCGCTTCGCCGAGTTCGGTTTCCCCCTTCACTCCTCGTCCTGCGGCGCCGATAACCGCGTGATCATCGATAGGGAAAAGGGGAGCAAAGGCGCGACGGGGATCCAGCCAGGTGATCCCCCCAAAAAGCCTCCCAGGGCGATCTGCTGGGCGGTATAGTGGGCTTCGGAGTCCGAACTATGAATTCCGCCATAACCACCGTCGATGCAACAGGTGACGACACCACGATCTGGCGATACATGGATTTGCCAAAGTTCGTATGGATGTTGGCCAAGAGAGATCTGTGGTTCACGAAGGCCGCCGAATTCCGCGACGACCCTTACGAGGGATTTTGCAAGGCCGAGCATCGCGAATTCCCGTCCGACGAGTACGGCCCTGGCCCCACCATCTTACCCGGCAGATTCAAGGGAGGAAGTCAGATCGAGATCTCCCCTGAGCGGCTCTTTGCAGAGCTAAGCTATCTCTCGGCCGAGACGTGCAGGAATGCGCGCGACCATCTGTACGTGAATTCATGGTGTCTCGCACCCGAGTCGATGGCGATGTGGCAGATCTACGGTTCACTTGCTCAGGGCATTGCGGTCACGTCGTCTGTTGGCCAGTACCAGCGGGCGGCCAAATTCAACTTTGGCCCCGAGCAATACCGGTTCGGCCGGGTCGAGTATCACGACGATATCGAGTCGTGCGAGGACATTCGCCGGGATTTTAGGACAGGATCGACTCCAATGAGCTCGAACCTATGGGATAGCGTCCTCCGGCTAGGTTTTCACAAGCGCGTCTGCTACAAGTACGAGAACGAGTGGCGAGCAGCTTTATATCAGGACTTTCGGCCTGGGGTATCAGGCGTTCACATCGCCTTCGATTTGGAGCAATTGATCAGTGGAGTGTACGTAGGGCCGCAAGCCGAGGAATTCTTCTTCGATGCCGTGTCATCAATAATGGACAAGTTCCTCCTCCGCAAGCCACTGGAACGGTCAGCCCTGCTGAACCCACCGGCTGCAGCTGCACAACCCGGGCAGCCTGCCAGCGTCTGACGGTGTACGCCTCCCTCACTCCTCGTCCTGCTGCGCCGATAACCGCGTCACCACCGTCAAATCCTCCAAAGTAGTCACATCGCCCGTGACGCCGTGCGCGGTCACGATTTCCCGCAGCAGTCGCCGCATGATCTTACCGCTGCGCGTCTTGGGTAGCGCATCGGTAAACCGTATCTGCTCCGGTCGGGCAAAGCCGCCGATCTCGTGGGCCACCCATTTGCGCAAATCTTCCGCCAGTTGGCGTTCGTCCCACTTGCCCTTTTTCAATGTGACGAAGCAAGCCACGGCCTGACCCGTGATTTCGTGGGGCTTGCCCACCACCGCCGCCTCCGCCACGGCGGGGTGGCGGACTAGCGCGGATTCCACCTCCATTGTGCTCAACCGGTGGCCGCTGACGTTCATCACATCGTCCACCCGGCCGAGAATCCAGAAGTAGCCGTCCTCGTCGCGGCGCGCCGCATCGCCCGTCATGTAGACGCCTTCCACCCGCTCCCAATACTGCGCCCGGTACCGGTCCGGGTCGCCCCACAGCGTGCGCGCAATGCTCGGCCAAGGCCGTTTCACAATCAGGAATCCCTCGGCGTTCGCCGCCACGGGCTTGCCGGCCAGGTCCACCACCTCGGCCAGGATGCCGGGCATGGGCAGCGTGCCCGAGCCGGGCTTCAGAGGAACCGCGCCGGGCATGGGTGCGATCATGATGGCGCCGGTCTCCGTCTGCCACCAGGTATCCACGATGGGGCAGCGCTCCTTGCCGATGGTCTTGTAATACCACTCCCACGCCGCCGGATTGATCGGCTCCCCCACCGACCCCAGCAGCCTCAAGCTGGACATATCGTGCGCATCGGGCCACTGGTCGCCCTGGCGGATGAAGGCGCGAATGGCGGTAGGCGACGTGTAGAAAATGTTGACGCGGTACTTCTCGATCAGCCGCCAGAAGCGGTCCGGCTGCGGAAAATCGGGCGCCCCTTCGTACATCATGGTCGTAGCGCCGGCGGAGAGCGGACCGTAGACAATGTAGCTGTGCCCGGTCACCCAGCCTATGTCCGCCGTACACCAGTACGTGTCTTCCTCGCGCAGGTCGAAAACCCACTGCATGGTCATGTGGACTTGCAGCAGGTACCCCGCGGTAGTGTGGACAATCCCCTTGGGCTTGCCCGTGGTTCCCGAGGTATAGAGCACGTAGAGCGGATGTTCGCTGTCGAGTTGTTCGGCGGGACAGTTCTCCGAGACGCCCTCGTCGAGTTCGTGCCACCACCGGTCCCGGCCGGACTTCATTTCGATCGAGCCGCCGGTGCGCCGCAGTACGATAACATCCTTCACGGATGGGCATTCCGCAAGCGCCTCGTCCACGGCATCCTTCAGGCGGACTTCCTTGCCTCGCCGCCACGCGCCGTCGCAAGTGATTACCACTTGCGCTTGCAGATCCTGAATGCGGGCCTTCATCGCTTCCGCGGAAAAGCCGCCGAATACCACGCTATGGATCACGCCGAGTCGCGCGCAAGCCAGCAGCGCCACGGGCAACTCCGGGACCATGCCCATATAGATGATGGCGCGGTCCCCGGCCTTAAGCCCGCGGCCCTTGAGCACATTGGCGAAGCGCGAGACCAGTCGGTGCAACTCCTGGTAGGAAATCTGCCGCTGGTCGCCCGGCTCGCCCTCCCAGATAATCGCCGTCTTGTTCTTGCGCGGGGTCTCCAGGTGCCGGTCGAGGCAGTTATAGGAGACGTTGGTCTTGCCCCCCGCGAACCACTTCACGAACGGGGGATTCCACTCGAAAACGTGAGTCCACTTCTGAAACCAGAACAACTCCCGTTCGGCCAGCTCCCCCCAAAACTCCTCCGGCGCTTCCGCGGCTTTCCGGCAAAGCTCGCGGTAGCCCTCCATGCCTTGCACATGAGCGCGTCGCACAAATTCCGAACTGGGCGGATAGACGTTCGAGTCAGCCATGGAAGAATCTTACCAGATGCCAGTACCGCCGCCGGTCTCTGCCGGCGGTGTCCGGCGAATACCGGCTTGCACAGAGAATCAAGTCTTCGCCGCCTTGATCTTGCCCCTCTCAATCGCCGCGACAAACTCCCGGTAATCCGTCTCGGTTTGCGCGGCGTAGTTCATGGCGAAGTCGCCCAAGGCCTTGGCCATCTTCCCGCCCGCGCCGCAGTACCCCCGAATCTGGCGCGCATCCCCCGACCGGGCATGACCCCGCGCCAGCAACTCGCCGGCCACCAGCGCTAAACTCTCCAATCCTCCGCCCCGCAACCGTTGGAGATCGATCGTGCCCTTGTGGTCGTTCAGTTGCCTTACCAGGTACTCGCGCTCGCCGATGCTGGTCCAACCCAACAGCAGGTCCGACAGCGGCTGAATGGCGCGTTGCCCTTCCGCTACCCGCCGTCCCTGGTTCTGGCCGGCCGCGTCCGGCAGGAACTTCGCATAGGCCGAGGCGACTTCCTGCTTGATCTGCAGGAACATGGGGTCCGCGGGGCCGTTCCCTTCGAACAGGATCACGTAATCCCGCAGCCCCACGCTCCCGATCCCGACCACCTTGAAGCCTGCGTCAATGGCGCGGAACTCGCCGAAGAAGCAACGGCGCTCCGGCGCAAGCGTCTCGCGATAAGTCCGCAACGAACGCTTGACTTCTTCCGCGGCTTGCCTTTCGATTCGCCAAAGGTCCGGCCGCTGATTGCGAAACCGCGGGCGTCCGTGGCGATCCGGTTCCGTCAACTTCTTCAGCAGATCGAGCGGGCGCGCCCGTTCGGACTGTAGCAACGCGGCGTGGATGGGAGCGACGCGCGCCTCGCGGTGCACCTGGCGCCGCGCCATTTCCAAAACCGGCAGCCGCGAGAACTCGTCCATCGAGCGGCAATAACTCCGGGCGCACGCTTCCGCCGCCGAGCGGCACCCCGCGCGGTCGTGCCCGGACTCCCTGCCGGCCAGCGCCAGGCTCGCCGCCATCCGCTTCACGTCCCACTCCCACGGCCCGCGAATGGTCTCGTCGAAATCGTTCAAGTCGAAGACCAGCTTGCCATCCGGAGCCGCAAACGACCCCAGATTCCGGACGTGCGCATCCCCGCACAATTGCACCTCGATCCCCGAGGCAGGCAATTGGGCCAGATCCGCCGCCATGATCGAAACCGCGCCCCGGAAGAACGCGAACGGCGACTCCTTCATCCGCGCATACTTGATGGGCAGGAGTTGCCGCACGCGATCCGCTCCCGACGCCAGCAGGACGGCCATCGGATCGAACTTCCGGCGCTCGGGGTGGGGGTTCGCATGAGCTTGCCGCCTGACTGCTTCCCGGCGGCTCCTGCCGGCCGCAATACGCTCTTCTACGCTCATCTCCGCGCTTGGCTTCACCACGCTCACACCAACTCCCGCAGGAAGTAGTTGAACTGCTTTTCCCGCCCAATGGTTGTGCTTTCGCCGTGTCCCGGTATCACCACCGCGTCATCCGGCAGCGGCATCAGCTTCTCGTGGATCGAACGCAGGATCTGGCGGCCGTCGCCGCCGGGAAGGTCGGTGCGGCCGATGCTGTCGCGGAATAAGGTGTCGCCCGCCACCAGCTTCTGCTCCGCCGGGATCCACAAGCTGATGCTGCCTTGCGTGTGGCCGGGCGTATGCAGGATGTGAAATTCCGCCGCGCCCACCACCATCTTGCCGCCGTCCTTCGCGGCGATATCGATCTCCACCCGTTCCGGCGTGCGCACTCCGATCCAGGTAGCCTGCACGTCCATCATCTCCTGCAACGCGGCATCTTCCGGGTTCATGTAGACCGGCGCGCCGGTGGCCTTTTTCAGCTTCGCGGCCCCGCCGATATGGTCGATGTGCGCGTGCGTGATCACGATTGCCTTTACCGTCAGGCCGTGCCGCGCCACTGCCTCCAGCACGCTTGAAACCTCGTCCCCGGGGTCCACCACCAGCGCCTCTCCGGAACGTTCATCGCCGAAAATCGAGCAGTTGCATTGGAGCGGCCCCACGGGGAGGATTTCATGGATCATACGCCGATTGTATACTCACCTTATGTCCGATGCGTTATATGTGATCATGCACTGGCTGCACATCTCGTCGGCCGTCGCGCTGATTGGCGGGTTTCTTTATGCCCGCTTGGCGATGACGCCGGCGAGCGGGACATTCGCGCCGGAAGCGCGCGAAACGTTAAGCGAAAGGGCTGCCGAGGCCTTCCGTCCCGTAGTGGTCGCAGCCATCGCCGGCCTGCTCATTTCCGGCGTGTACAACATTCTGAGTTCTCCGGGCCATTCGGTGCGCTACCACATTGCGCTGGGCATCAAGCTGCTGCTGGTGGCGCACGTGTTCGCCGTTTCCGCGTTGATTGTCCGTCCGAACAACCCGCGGCGCGCGCGCCTGACGATCGGCGCGGTCTTTTCCGGGTTTGCGATCGTCCTGATTTCCGTCTACCTGCGGCGCATCTTCTAAACTGGAGAGATGGGCGAAGGTTACGATGCGCTACGCGGCGGCGCCGCCTGGATGGACCTTTCGACGCGCGGCCGGATTGTGGTGCGCGGCTGCGACCGGGCGCGCCTGCTGCACAGCATCGCCAGCAATGAGGTGAAGAAGCTGGCGGCGGGCTCGGGTTGCTATGCGTTCCTGCTCAATCCGCAAGGGAGGATTCAGGCCGACCTGCTGCTGTTTTGTTTCGAAGACCATTTTCTGATCGACGTGGAACCCGAACTGCGTGAGAAGGTCCCGGCGCACATCCGGCGCTACATCGTGGCCGACCAGGTGGAGCTTGAGGATGCCTCCGCGGGGACCGGCGAGATCGGCCTGGAAGGTCCGGGCGCCTCTGCCGTGCTGGCCGCCCTGGACGCGCCGGTTCCCCTCGCAGACTACGCGCATGCGCCTTGGGCCGGCGGCGCGGTGGCCCGTGCGAGCCTCACGGGGCAGCCCGGCTTTCGCATCTTCTGCCCTGCGGAAGCGGCGACAGGCCTCGTCCGCCGGCTCGAATCCGTCGGCGCCAGGCCCGCCAGCGCCGGCGATGCCCGGGTGGTGCGCATCGAAAACGGCCGGCCGCGTTACGGGGAAGATATCGTCGAGACCTCGCTGCCTCAGGAGACGCAGCAAATGCACGCGGTGAGTTTTGCCAAAGGCTGCTATCTGGGGCAGGAGATCGTGGAGCGCATCCGCGCACGCGGGCACGTCAACCGGAAGCTTCAGCGCGTGGACCTCCCGGGCGCCGAAACCGCGGCGCCCGGATCGCTCATCCAGGTGGACGGAAAACCGGCCGAGGTCACTTCCTCGGTCTATTCGCCGATGGCAGGGAAGGCCATCGCTCTAGCCTATGTCCGCGAGTAGGGGGACTGCCTACTTGGTCACCAGCGCTCCGGTGGTGGCATTCACGTACTGCGCGTAGCCGCCCGACCGGGAGTCTCCCCACATCACAACCCACACCGGCGCCGGAAAGCGCGCCGCGGACGCCAGCGTCAGGACGCATTTCTTGTCCGCGTGATCCTTCAGCCAGTCCGCCGCCTTATCGGCTACAGTCTTGTAGGCGGCATCGGAGTCCGTCGCAAAGTCGCTGTTCTGGAAGGGCATTGCGTCCTTGGTTGCGCCGCTCCAGCCCTCCGGAACGCCCGCGGTCACTCCCTTTTGAACGGTACCGGCAGTGGCGATCGCATACGTGAAGTGCCTCGCTTGCCGCAGGCTGGGCGAGACGAAAATGGCGGTCCACAGCGCGGCCTTGCCGTCTTCGTTCTTGAAGCCCGTGAGGTCGCCGCTCGCCAGACTCAACGGCATGATGTCGGTTGCCCACGTGCGGGCGGGCTTATACATTTCATAGAACGCCGTCTTGCCCGTAACGGGACCGGCGGGCTTGGGGGGAGCCGTGACTGCCGGCTCGGTATTGGCTGGTTGGGGCGCCGACGAACACGCCGCCAGCGCCAGCGCCGCGGCGGCAACGACAGCCGTTTTTAAGAGGTATTTATCCATGTTTCCTCGCCCCTCCATTGTACGGCGAGGCGGTCGCGTACGCCAATAGGGAAAAATGGAACGCGGCCAGCCAAAATGGCTCACTTTTTCAGGAAGTCCTCGAAGAAGCTTGCCGCGCGAGGATCGCGAGTTTGGCTCAGGCAGGACATGGCCTGCTTGCGCACCTCGGCGTTTCGGCCGGTTTTCGCCGTTTCGATCAGCAGGGGCACGCCCGCCGCGTCCGGCAGCGACTGGAGGGCGCTTACCGCCCTGCGCTGCACCTGCACGTCGGCGTCGTTTTGGATGGCCGCGACTATGGCATCCACAGCCTTCTGGCCGGACTTGCGGCCCAGCGCGGTGACGGCTTGCGACCGCATCCGGGGATTCGGGTCCGCGTGAGCAATGGAGATCAGCAGATCGGTGGCTGCCGGCGCCTTGCCCGCGCCCAACCCGGAAATGGCGCGCTGCTCCACCGCTTCAGGCATTCCCGCCGCCAGTAGCCGTTTGAGGATCTCGATGCGGCGTCCGTTATTGTCTCGCCCAAGCCATTGGACCGCCCGCTCGCGCAGGGATTCCGGCTGGGATGGCGCAGCCAGGCTTTCGAGCGCGGCGTCGGCGGCTGGATCGGCATGCAAGGCGAGGGCGGTCAGGGCGCCATCGGCCCCCGTGCCCGTTCCGGATGCCGTGGCGCTCAGCAGCGCGACGCTTTCGGCGGGCCGCACATCGGCTAGCCAGTGCACCGGCGCTCCGCCGGCGTCGATTTCACAATCCGGTGAAATGGCCCGCACCTGCTGCATGGCGCCCGATTCCACGCGGAAAAGAATCACCACGTGGTCCGGCGCTTCCAGGTGTACCACGCCCGGAGCCCACCACCCATTCGGGCTGACCAATTCGCATCCCAGGCTGTGCCCGTCGAGGACCGGCTCGGTATAGCCGATCCAGGCGGGTTGCGGCTGCGTCGCAAGCAGCGTCTTGAACTCACGCTCCAGGCCGGCGGCGGCGGAACGCGTATCCACCTGGGCGTTGACCAGCAGTTTGGGCTGTGCGGCCAGCGGCAGCGCGGACGCAACCAGCCAGAGCGCGAGTTTCATTTCTTGAGGATCTCCATCAGGTAATCGGACGCCTCGGGAGACTTCATGCCGGCCAGGCGGCTGACGATGTAGCGCACCATCTCGGGATCCTTCTCGTTTCGCGCCACGGCGATCAATTGCTTGACGTCGTTCTGCGAGACCAACGAATTGACGATGGCGCGCCTGATTTCCTTATCCTGCTCGGGGCCGTACATCGCAACCAGTGCGTCGGTGGCGGCAGGGTTCTTCAGGGACGTCAGCCTGCGGACGGCGTCGCGCCGCAGTTCGGCATCCTTTTCGGTCTTGGCGATCTGCAGCAGCCGGTCGGTATCGCCGCTCGCGGAGAACGCGTTCAGGGCCGCGCGTTTGACGTTGACATCGCTGCTCGACTGGTAAATCTCAAAGAGAATCTGCCCGTGATTGGACGGGCTCTGATGCACGAGACGGCCCTCCTTTTCGATGGTCAACTTCGGCCCGAGGAAGCTGATCGCTTTGAGCTGCAAATCGGGATTGCCCGATCCGCGCGCCACCTGCTCCAGCATCTGTTGCGCCTTGGGAGAATTGTTCTGGGCCAGGACGAACAGGGCCTGTTCCTTGAGCCTGGGCGATTGCGCGCTCTTCAGCAGGCCGTCGAGGGCGGTAAGGGCGCGGTCCGGGTCGGACTGCATCAGGCCGTTGAGCGCCATCAGCTTCAAATCCTCGTCGGACTGCGCATCCGGCGACACCGGCTGGCCATTGGCCTGTTTGACCTCAAGCTCAAGCGCGTTGGCGTCCTCCAGCCAGCGGCTGGAAGCGTAGGACTTGCGCAGTTCGGCAAGCGCGGCGATGGCCTCGTCACGGCGGCTTAACTTGTTCAGGGTGTAGGCCTTCCAGTAGAGCGCGCCATCCGCCCGGCTACCCCCTTGCGCGGCCGCCTGGTTGAAGTCCGTCAGAGCCTCATCCCAGCGGTGACGGTCCAGGGCGCTTTGGCCCCGTTCGTAGGCGACGTCGGTCGATAAGGCGCCCACTCTCACCTTGAGATTCGCCTGGACTTCGGCGATCTTCTCCTGGGCTTTGGCCCGCGCCTCCGCCGCCTTGTCCTGGGATCTCTGCCGGGCCTCCACCGCCTTCTCTTGAGCCTTTTCCCGGGCCTCCACCGGAGTGGAAGCGGGCGCGGCAGGTGGAACCGGCGCCACGCCTTGCCCGGCGCCCTGCCCTATGCCCTGCCCGACGCCTTGGGCCGCGGCAACGGCGGCCAGCAAGCAGCCAATCGAAATCAGCGTACCCATTCGAATCGTCATGTCGATTTTCCTCATAGTTTCCGCGGAGCGGCGGGTTCAGCCGGCTCTTCCTCGCGCCGGACATTCGAACCCAGCACCCGTATCTTGAAAAGGATTCCTTCGGCCTTCAGCCTTTCGCGCAACTTCTCCAGCTCTTCCGGGGACAGGCGGGAGGGCTCGTGCGTAATATCCAACAGCACGCGCTCCAGTTGGTCTAGTACGGTTTCCACCGCGGCGTCTCCCGTGCCCGCGGCAGTTTGCCGGTAGAGGCGTGTTTCCGAGACCAGGCCATGGGCGCGCTCCTGCTCGGCGGAAATGTCCAGGGCGGCTTTAGGATCGGCATTGGCCAGTTCGATGAGCACCATCTGCGAGCGCTCCAGGTAATCGCCCACGGCCACCAGCAGGACGCTCTCGCGCGCCTGCGAATCGGCCTCGGCAAGCGGCGCGGGGCGGCGGCTCAACGGGTAATATCGCCCAGCCAGGAACGCCGCAACCAACAGCCCGGCCAAGGCAGTTCCCGCCACCGCCCAATGCCAGGGAAACCGCCGCGGCCACAACCGGAAGGCACTCCAATGCGAAGGACTGCCGGCCACTTGCGCTTCGATCCGCCGCCAGACCCGCGCGCCATACTCCGCGTCACGCTCCGGCACGGGCAGCGTATCCACCACGTTGAGCGTCCGCTGGAGCGAACCGTAAAGGGCGCGGCATTCACCGCATTCTTCCAGGCGGCGGGCGGCGTCCGGCGATTCGGTCTCCTCGCTGTAGTAATGCAGGATCAATTCCTCTTCGGTCAAGTGGTTGTGGATCATTTCAGGGGACTCACCGCGGGCTCGAGTGCCCGCCGCAATTTCCGCACGGCGCGGAATACGCTGTGCTTGGCCGCGCCGGACTCACAGCCCAATGCGCGGCCCACCTCTTCCATGCACATGCCTTCGAAGTGCCGAAGCACAAAGGCGGATCTTTCGGTCTCGCTCAAGTGGCTCATGGCGGAATCCAAGCGCTCGCGGATCTCACCGCTCAACGCGAGGCGGTCCGGTCCGGGTCCCAGCGCGGGCAGTGCGGCGATGGGGTCGTCCATTTCCGTGTCGGCGGATTGCATCCGCTCGGAACGCCGCTTGCGGGCGCGCATCAGATCGAGCGAGCAGTTCACGGCAATGCGGTAGATCCAACTGCCGAAGCTGGCTCGATCGTCGAATGTTCCGAGCTGCCGGTAGGCGCGCAGGAAACTGTCCTGCACCACGTCTTCGGCATCCGATTCGTTGCCTGTCATACGATACGCCAGACCGAACAGAGTGCGGCTGTGGCGCTCCACGAGGGCGCGGAACGCATCGGCATCGCCCGTACGCGCCTTACTTACGTACGCTACGTCTGTCAGCTCCATCCGGCTGTAGTTTAGACTGTATCGGCTTGAAGCGGTTAGCAGGAAATCGGGAGCCAGGGGCCAGGGGCCAGGGAAACCGAGAGACCGGGGAGGGCTACATTTCCGGCGCGCGGTGGCCTAGGCGGCCTCGCCCGCTGAGCCGAGAGTCGTCCCGGCCTTTGAAAGTCGGCTCGACAGCCGACTCTGCAAGCCTGGCGGCTTGCGCCACAACAAGCGAGCAGGGGGCCGGGACTTGGCCCGCCCCCCGCTCCCCTTAGAAGGTGTAGAGCAGCGTGCCGGGGGCCGGTTCGGAGGGGGCGCCGGCGGTGACGGCTTCGGTTTCGGGCGCGTTCAACTGGCGGTAGTAGATGCCCGTATCGCCAAGGTAGACTTCGAGCTCCGAGGGCCGGGGGAGCGACCCCTGGATCAGGGCTTCCGATAGCGGGTCTTCGATGTACTTCTGCAAGGCGCGGCGCAACGGACGAGCACCGTAGCTGCGATCGCCGCAGGTCTTTTCGAGGATATACTTGGCGGCGTCCGGGCCGAGGCGAAGCTTCACCTGCTTGGCGACCAGATTCACGTTCACCTGTTCCACCAGGAGATCGATAATCCGGATCAGGTCGTCGTCGGTGAGCGAGCTGAACAGGATCACGTCGTCCAGACGGTTCAGGAACTCGGGGTTGAACGCCTTCTTCACTTCGGAGCGCACGGCCGCCTCGATCTTGTCGGCCACGCCTTCACCGCCCGACGGCAGGGAGAATCCGAGGTTCCCGCGCTTCTCCAGGAAGCGCGCCCCCAGGTTGGAAGTCATGATGATGATGGTGTTCTTGAAATCCACCTGGTTGCCGAGTCCGTCGGTCAACTGGCCGTCTTCGAACACCTGCAAGAGGATGTTGTAAATGTCCGGGTGAGCCTTCTCGATTTCGTCGAGCAGGATGATGGAGTAGGGATTGCGCTTCACGCGTTCGGTAAGCTGTCCGCCCTCCTCGTAGCCCACGTATCCGGGGGGCGACCCGATCAGCTTGGAGATGGCGTGCTTCTCCATGTACTCGGACATGTCAAAGCGCACCAGGCTCTTTTCGCTGCCGAACAGGAAGGCAGCCAAAGCGCGCGCCACTTCGGTCTTGCCGACGCCGGTGGGGCCGAGGAAGAGGAACGAGCCGGCCGGGCGGTTGGCGGATTTGAGGCCCGCGCGGGAGCGGCGTATGGCGCGAGCGAGCACGCTGATGGCTTTTTCTTGGCTGACGATGCGCTTATGCAGCTCATCCTCAATGCGCAGCAGCTTGGCGATTTCTTCCTCCTTGATGGAGGTCATGGGCACGCCGGTCCAGCGGGCCACCACGTCTTCGATGTCGTCCTTGGTGACGCAGCCGGTGGAGGAATCGTCCAGGTTGTACTTTTCCCGCAGGAGGCGCATGTTCTCGCGTTCCTTGCGCTCCTCGTCGGAATAGAAGCGGGCCTTTTCGAACTCGTGGTTGGCGATGGCGTTTTCCATGCGGTGCACGATGAACTTGATACGCTTCTGAATGTCGGCCAGGTCGGCGGGCAGGGTGGTCTGGCGGAGCTTGACGCGCGCGCCGGCCTCATCGATCAGGTCGATGGCCTTGTCGGGCAGGAAGCGGTCCGGGATGTAACGGCTGGAAGTGAAGACGGCCGTTTCGATCGCGTCGTCGGCGTAGGCCACGGCGTGGAACTTCTCATAGCGGTCCTTGATGCCGAACAGAATCTTGATGGCGTCGGATTCGTTGGGCGGCGGCACCTTGACGGCCTGGAAGCGGCGTTCGAGCGAGCGGTCCTTCTCGATGGACTTGCGGAACTCGGCCGGCGTGGTGGCGCCGATGCACTGAATCTCGCCTCGCGAGAGCGCCGGCTTCAAGATGTTGGCGGCGTCGAGCGATCCTTCGGCCGAACCGGCCCCTACCAGGGTGTGCAATTCGTCGATGAAGATGATGGCGTTCTGGTTCTCCATCAACTCCTTCATGATGGTCTTGAGGCGCTCCTCGAACTGGCCGCGGTACTTGGTGCCGGCCACGATCAGGGAAAGGTCGAGCGCCAGAATGCGTTTGTCGGCCAGGAACGACGGCACGTCGCCCTCGGCGATGCGCTGGGCCAGGCCTTCCACGATGGCGGTTTTTCCAACGCCGGGCTCGCCGATGAGAACCGGATTGTTCTTGGTGCGGCGGCACAGGATCTGGACTACCCGCTCGAGCTCATAATCGCGCCCGATGAGGGGGTCGAGGTTATTGTCCATGGCGGCCTGGGTGAGGTCGCGGCTGAATTCGCCCAGCAGCGAACTTTCCTTGGGCCGCGCGGAGGCGACTTTCTCGCTCTGCGAACGGGCCAGCTCTTCCCGGATGGTGGTGAGCCGCAGGCCGCGCTCGTGGAGGATTTCGGCCGCGAAGCATTTCTCTTCGCGAAGCAGGCCGAGGAGCAGGTGCTCGGTGCCGATGTGCTTGTGGTTCAACCGCTCAGCCTCTTCGGCTCCGTAGGCCAGCACACGCTTGCACTCATGGCTGAGTGGCAGGTCCACGGAGGTGGAGACCTTTTCGCGGATGGTGGTGTGCCCTTCGATTTGCTTGCGGATGGAGTCAACGGCGGCGTGCGAACGGAGAAACCGGTTCGCCAGCGCCTTATCCTCACGCAGCAGGCCCAACAGCAGGTGTTCGGTTTCGATGAAAGGACTGCCGAACTGGCTGGCTTCATATCGCGCGAAAAAGATCACCCTCCGCGCTTTTTCCGTGTATCGCTCAAACATAAAATGAGACGCCCCTTACTTTAAAGATACTCCCTCACGGCCCGTGGATGCGGCCGAGTTGCTCTATCCTGTGGAAATCCCGCCATTTTCCATGCTCAGGACGCGGCTGCATCGCCGCGCGAAAGCCAAATTGTGGGTTACGAAGACCGAAGTGAGGCGGTGTGAGCGGTGAAGCTCCTCGAGGAGGTCAAAAACCATGCCGGCGGTCCGGAAGTCCAGGTTGCCGGTTGGCTCGTCGGCCAGGAGGACAGACGGCTCGCCGACCAGCGCTCGGGCCAGGACCACCCTTTGCTGTTCGCCGCCGGACAATTCGCCGGCGCGGTGCGAGGCTCGCGCGCGCAAGCCCACCTCATCCAACCTGGCCAGGGAATCCGCGGCGGCGCGGGCGTGGGTGGCGCCGCGGATGAGCAGCGGCATCATGACATTTTCCAGGGCGGTGAACTCGGGGAGGAGGTAATGAATTTGCCAAACGAACCCAATTTCCCGATTGCGGAAATCGGCCTGCTCGGCGGTGGAAAGCTGGGAAACCAGTCTGCCGCCGTAGGAAATGTCGCCGCCTGAAGGCGTGTCCAATCCGCCCAAGAGGTGCAAAAGGGTGGACTTGCCGGCGCCCGACTCGCCTACCAGAGCCAGCATCTCGCCGCGCTCGACGTCGAAGTTCAGGTTGGAGAAGACCACGAGTTCCGCCTCGCCGGATTTGTATCGTTTGCTCAGGCCGCGTGCGGAAATGTAGGGATCGGACATGATTATTCATTACGATAGTGCAATTTGAAGGCCGACGGGGCCGGGGGCCGGGGGCCGGGGGCCAGGAGGCAGGGGCCGGGAGCCGGGGGGCCAGGGGCCAGAAGGCAGGGGTCGGGGGTCGGGAGCCGGGGGCCGGGGGCCGGGAGCCGGGGGCCACGAGGTTCGCCGAACGAAGCCAATTTGGCGGCCTGGCGGGCAAGGGGCGGCGGATCTGCGGGAACGAAGCCAATTTTGAGATTGTCCGAAAGGAAGCATTTCCGGCAAAGGCCGGTGGTACGAGGCGCCGAACGAAGCCAAATCGGAAGCCGGGCGAGATTGCGGAACGAAGCCAAATCGGGCGGCGCCGAACGAAGCCATTTTTTGGCGGCCAGGCAGCAAGGGGCGGCGGATTTGCTGGAACGAAGCCAATTCTGGGATTGCCCGAAAGGAAGCACCGCCGGCAAAGACCGGCGGCGGTACCGAGGCGCCGAACGAAGCCAAATCGGACGGCGCCGAACGAAGCCAATTCGGCGGCCAGGCAGCAAGGGACGGCGGATTTGCTGGAACGAAGCCAATTCTGAAATCGCTCGAAAGAAAGCACCGCCGGCAAAGACCGGCGGCGGTACGGGATTTGGGGATCGAAACATCGGGTTGGACGCAGTTCGGCTGACGCTGGCGTGAGCGTCTGCTCCGATTTCACGATAACAGGCGCGCGGGGCAGGAACGGCGCGGATGGGCGGAAGTTGTTGAAAGGACAAGTGCGAATTGTTTCTATTTCCTTGTCACGGGCCTCACTGCACCTTGGCGCCGCCGAGGGAGGCGGTCGCCAGCATTCCGCCCATCCCCATGGTTTCCACGGCCGAAGACGGGACCACCACCATCGCGCCCCTCTCCTTGATGGCCTCGTAGAGCATATTCATGGCGCGGAGGTGGAGGGCCACAGGGTTGTTCTGGTAGACCTGGGAGGCGGCGGCGAACTTCTCGGAGATTTCGGTTTCGGCCTGGCCCAAAATGATGCGGGCCTGGCGCTCGCGCTCGGCCTGCGCCTGCCGTGACATGGCGTCTTCCAGAGCTTGCGGAATGCGCACGTCGCGAATTTCGACAGACTGGACGGTGATGCCCCAGGGGTTGGTCTTCTCGTCCAGAATTCGCTGCAATTCGCGGCCCATGGATTCGCGTTCGGCGACCATCTGGCCGAGTTCGTGGCGGCCGATGGATTCGCGCAGCGCGGTCTGGGCGCTCAACTGGATGGCCTCCACAAAGTCCATCACCTCCAGGATGGATTTTTCGGGGTTCCAAACCAGCCAGAACACGATGGCATCCACGTTTACGGGGACGGTGTCGCGAGTGAGGGTGGATTCGGCCGTGACGTTGGCCACGCGCACGCGCTGGTCCACGTAGCGGCTGAGCGTATCGACGACGGGAATCATGTGGAACAGGCCGGGCCCGCGAAGTCCGGCGTAGCGGCCCAGGCGCAGGAGCGCGACTTTCTCCCACTGGTCCGCCACCTGGAGGGCGAACAACAGGTAGAGGCCGACCGCCCCGCAGACCGCGACGGGCGCCGGGTTGCCGATGGCCACAGATAATGCCACGCCCACGGCCACGGAAATGAAGAAAGCCGCGAGTCCGACATTGCTCACGCGCACTGGAAATTGATTGGTTCTCATAGCGTCTCCTTTTGGGCATCGTGCAATCGTTGGAGCAAATCCTCTACTGTGAAACCGGCCGAGCCGGCGCGCGCCACGAACTCGCCTACGAGTTGGTTGAGCTGGCGTTGGCGTTCGACCTCATCGCGCTTCACCTTACGATGGCCGATGAAGGTGCCGGTCCCCTGCTGCGTTTCGAGCACGCCGCGAATTTCCAGCTCACGGTAGGCGCGCATGACCGTGTTGGGGTTGATGGCCAGGTCTACAGCGACCTGGCGCACGGTGGGAAGGCGATCGCCGCCCGACAGCGTGCCAGAGGCGATGCTGCCCATCACCTGGTCAATGATCTGGCGATAGACGGGGACGCCGCTGCGAAGGTCCAGCCGGAAGGCGAGGGTCCGGGTTTGCGGCGTGGTACTCATCTAGATAGATAATGTATTAATTTACTAGTACATGTCAAGGACTTCTTGGGGATGCAGTTGCAGTTGCGGACGCAACCGGGCTAACTGTGTCTATGGTTGAGGTACTTCTCAGCCGCCTGCAGGCAGTGAAGTGCAGCCGCTTCGAGGTCCGACGCGGTGCGCGGGAGGATAAAGTTTCGGCCAAAACGCGACGGACTGTCAAACGGCGCGCCGGCTCCGATATGCCCTGCGGCAAGCGAATGAGACAGAGTTTTGAAGTCACAGATCGGAAGCAGGCAGACGGGCCCAGCGGGCACCCCGGTCCCCCCACCGCGTGGCCCTGGAATTGCCTGTGAACCAAGACTTGTTCCAAACATCCGAGGTCGCTGCGACGGTACCTCCCGCTGAGCGTCTGGCACGTGCTGTCTCGGGGTCGAAAATCCCAGGCTTGGACGCGGTCCGGGCCGGCGCCGTGGGGCTGGTGGTCATCGGCCACTACATGGCGTTGCCTACCGGCAATCTCGGGGTTGAGATGTTCTTCGTTCTATCCGGGTTCCTGATCACCACGCTGCTTCTAAAAGAACTGGCGAAGACCGGGACGGTGTCGCTTGCCGGCTTTTACCGGCGCCGCGTACGGCGTATTTTCCCAGCCTATTACGTATTCTGGGCGATTTCGCTTGCGATTGCGGTGTTTGAAGGACACGCACCGCGAGAGGGACAACTGGCCGCGACATTTTTTTATTTCACGAACTATTACCAGGCTCTGATCAACACGAGCCACCCGTTCATCAGGCACGGCTGGTCGCTGGCGGTGGAGGAACAGTTTTATTTGCTGTGGCCCTTGTTTTTCCGGACGTTTGGCAGCAATCTGCGGCGGCTGGCCTGGATGACTTTGGGCGTGGCGTTGGCATGCGTTAGCTGGCGCATCGCAGCATTTGCGTTATGGAAATCCGCGGCCGACTGGTACGCCTATAACGTTTTCGAGTGCCGTGCGGACCAGCTTTTGTGGGGATGCCTGTTGGCGGTCGCCCTGCACCGCCGCTGGTTTTCCAGGTTTTTTGCCGCGCTGTGTGCGTCGCCCTGGTTCCTGGTTCTCACGGCAGCCGCTTTGTTGTTCTCGGCGCGGCAACAACCGTCGGGGGCGGCCCGCGGGATTTCCGGTTACCTGGTTGAAGGCCTGTTGTCGGCAGTCCTCCTAGTGCAGGCGATGGGCTTGACTACCGGGTCTGCGGCGTGGCGCTTGCTGAATAATCCCCTCGGCGCTTTCGGCGCCCGCATCTCATACCCGCTGTATCTCTACCATTTGCTCCCCCGGACGTCGGGCATCGTAGCCGGGCTCAATATGTGGCGGGCGGCTGCGGTTGGGATCCCCCTGTCGATTGCGATGGCGGTCCTCAGTTATGAACTGGTTGAAAAGCGCTTCCTGCGGCCGGCGGGGGCGTTGAAGGCCGGCCCAATAAGCACCTGGACGGAGGCTCCTGGCCCGGAACCGGTGCGCGTGGGAAACAAGGGGTGAGTAAGCTACCCTGCCGCGGCCTCTAGAAAAAGGCTTGCCACGAGGGGGGCGTCGAATTGCTCCACGCGGCGGACACCCTCAGCGGCCATGGCGGCGCGGCGTTCGGGCGAGCGGTAAAGCGCTTCGACGGCGGCGGCGAGCGCATCCGGATTATCCGGTTCCACCAGCGCGGCATGCGGCGCGACCTCGGGAATGGCGGCGGCGCGGGACGCCACGATGGGCTTCGACGCGGCCATGGCTTCTAGTAGCACAATGCCGAAACCCTCCTGAACGCTGGGCAGGCAGAAGACATCGGCGCGATTGTATTCGCCGGAAAGCGTGGCGCGCGGTACGTCGCCCAGCCAGGTGACTGTGCCTTCGAGTCTCAACTGGCGCGATAGTTCGTGGAGGGGCTCGGCGCAGGGGCCGTGGCCCACGATGCGCACTTCCAGGTTGGGGATGCGGCCGCGCAAGGACGCGGCGGCGCGCAGGAGGATGTTGACGCGCTTGCGGCGGTAGAGGCGGCCGGCGAAGAAGAGGGTGAAACGCGAAGAAGGCAGATGGGCCCACGAAAGCGGTGGGCGCCCCGGTCCGCCCCACCTAGCCAGGTCGATGGGTTCGGGGACTACGCACGGGGGTTTGGCCAGGCCGTAATACTCCTGGGCGCGTTCGGCGGAATAGCGGCTGGTGGCCAGCACTCGCGCGGCGCGTTGGACGTGCAGGCGCTCGCAACGGGCTTGCAGCGACATGGTCAAGCGCGTGAGGCCGCGCTCAAAGCGGACTTCGTCGGCGATGACGCCCTTGAGCGAGGCTACGTGCGAGGGGTCGGCTGCGGCGATGCGGTAACCGTCGAGGTCGAAACCGACGGTCAGGTCGAAATCCGCCGAGGGGCGCAAGCCGCGGTTGTACGCGAGCCGCTCCAGGGTGTACACGGGGAAATGCAGGCGCGGCGTTTCGAACTCCACCGTGTGGCCGAGCGTGCGCAATGCGTCTGCCAGGACGCTGATGCCGACGTAGGTTCCGCTGCCTCGCCGGATATCGAGCGGCGTGGACGTGAGGAAGCGGATGCGCACGCCAATTATCGTACCAGCCAGTTACCGTACCGGCGGGCCGGGTACAATTGGATTTCATGGCCGCTCCCACCTCGACCTCGAAAGCCGTTTGCCTGCTGAGCGGGGGACTCGATTCCGCGACTTGCCTGGCGCTGGCGCGGCGCGAGGGCTTTGCCTGTTACGCGCTTTCGTTCGATTACGGGCAGCGCCACAAGGTGGAGTTGGAAGCGGCGGCGCGGGTGGCGGCGGCCTTCGGCGCCACGCGGCACATGGTGGCGCGGATTGGCCTGGACGCTTTTGGGGGCTCGGCGCTGACGGCGGATATCGAGGTGCCGAAGGGGCGATCCACGGCGGACATGGGGCACGGAATTCCCTCGACCTATGTGCCGGCGCGCAACACCATATTCCTGTCGTTCGCTCTGGCGTGGGCCGAGGTGCTGGGGAGTTCGGACATTTTCATCGGGGTCAACGCGCTCGATTATTCGGGCTACCCGGATTGCCGCCCCGAGTATGTCGAGGCGTATGAGCGCATGGCGAACCTGGCCACGAAGGCTGGGGTGGAGGGCCGCGCGAGGCTCAAGATCCACACGCCGCTGCTGCGGTTGAACAAGGCGCAGATTGTCAGGCTGGCGCAGGAACTGGGCGTGCCGTTCGGCTTGACGCACAGTTGCTACGACCCGGGACCGGACGGCCGCGCGTGCGGGCAGTGCGACGCCTGCCTGCTGCGCGCCAAGGGCTTCCTGGAGGCCGGCCTTGAAGATCGCTGAGCTGTTCTATTCGATTCAAGGCGAAGGGTCGCTGGTGGGCGTGCCATCGGTTTTCATACGCACCAGCGGGTGCAACTTGCGATGCCGGTGGTGCGACACGCCATACACGTCGTGGCGGCCGGAGGGCGCGGAGATGGCGCCAGACCGGATTGTGGCAGAGGTGATAGCGTACCCGGCGAGGCACGTGGTGGTGACCGGGGGGGAGCCGATGATTGCGCCCGATATCGTGGCTTTGACCGAGCGCCTGCGCGGCTTGGGGCGGCACATAACCATCGAGACGGCGGGAACGGTTTTCGAGCCGGTGGCGTGCGATTTGATGAGCATCAGCCCGAAGCTATCGAACTCCATTCCGGAGGGCGAGTGGGCGGCGCGGCACGAGCGGTTGCGCATGCAACGGGCCGCGCTTGTGGAGTTGATGGCGCGCTACGAATACCAACTGAAGTTCGTGATTGAGAAACCGGCGGACGTGGAGGAAGCCGGCGCGTTGGCGGAGCAGCTTGGCGCGCAGCGCGAGCGCGTGATTCTGATGCCTGAGGGCACGGATCGCGAATGTCTGCGCGAGCGTTCCGTGTGGCTCGCGGAAATCTGCAAGCAGGAGGGCTATCGCTTCAGCCCGCGGCTGCACGTGGAGCTGTGGGGGAATCGGAGAGGGACGTAACCAACAAGAAATATGGCCACAGATAAACACAGATGAACACAGATAAGACAAGAACTAGAAATTCCTCGATTCTTCTTATCTGCGTTTATCTGTGTTCATCTGTGGCCAATAATTCTTGATTTGCCTTCCCTACGTGCGCTTCTTTTCCGGCTCCAGGCCCATGGTTTCGATTTCGTTGAAATAGACCTTGCGGCCTTCGTCCATCGATAGGTTGGAGAGGATGACGGCGATGGCGTCGTTCATACCGATTTCGATGGGGGAGATGACGGTTTTGGCGGCGCGGCAGCCCTCGAAGAAGTGTTCGAGCTCGGTATCCACCGGGTTTTTCTGTTCCTCCTGTGCCAGGACGCCTTTGGACATCAGCCAGCGGCGGGCGAATTTGCCTTCGCGCCCGAAGAAGCTTTCGTCATTGCTGAACTCCAGGTCGGAGGTCATGATCGGAATGGGCTTCACGACGCCGCTGGTCGAAACCATGGTGGCGCCCGCGACGAAAGGCTCGGCCTTCTTCTTGGCGTCCGCGGCGGTTACGGTCGCGGCCTTGGGGGGCTCGCGGTACCACCAGGCGATGCAATGGTTCACGTCGTCGCCCACGGTGATCTCGATGGCGCCATCGGTTCCCATGATGATCTCCGCCATCTCCGCGCGCGATCCATTGAAATAAGGGCAGAAGGAACTGGTGCTGACGGAGGAATAGGTGAGCTTCTGGCCCTTCGGGTACTTGTAAATCAGTTGAATGTTGTCCCAGACGTCGCGGCCGTCCTTCAGGGTATCGAGGCTGCCCAGGCCCATGACAAACTCGGGCGTGGAGCCGAACATCCAGTCGGCGACATCCACCTGGTGCGAGGTCAGTTCGGCCGTCAAGCCGCCGGACATGGAGCGGTAGACGCGCCAGTTGTTGATGTTCGATTCGCCGCCCGGCTTCATGGTCCACAGCGAGCTGGGCTTGTTGATCATGTTGCGGTGCCATTGCGCGTGGATGTGGTGGACGTCGCCCAGAATTCCCTTATCCACCATCTGCTTCACGGTCTGGTAGAAGTAGCTGGAGCGGCGCTGCAGGCCGGTTTGCAAAACCTGATTGGGGTGCGCGGCGGCGTCGGCGCGCAGGGCATGCACCTCATGCGGCTTGAACACCAGGCACTTCTCGCAGAACACGTGCTTGCCCGCCTCGAGCGCATCGTGGGTGAGCGGATAGTGCACAAACAGCGGCGTGATGACGAAGACCGCTTCGATATCCTTTTGCGCCAGTAGCTCGTGATAGTCCTTGAAAACTTTGGGGCTGCCGCCGATGGTCGCCAGACCCTTCTTGATGTTGTCGTCCTGGATGTCGCAGATGGCGACGCACTGTCCGGAATCGATGTCCTTCAAGTGCTTCATCAGATAGTTGCCGCGGCTGCCGGTACCGATGATGCCGTACTGCACCCGGTCGTTGGCGGCTCTGACTTTTTGAATGGCGGGTGCGCCGACGGTGGCGGCGACCGCGGTGACTGCCCCGGCGGCCTTGACGAAGTCCCGGCGGGTGAGATCGTTATCCGGCGTGATATTCAAGGAAGCAACCTCGCAAATTGGGAGAATTTCGACTCAATTGTAGCATGTGAGAAACGGGGGCCGGCTGCCCTGGGGTATCCTAAACGGTCTGGAGAAGCCGCCATGCAAACTGAACCCACTATCGAACGCACGGACTATTGCGGTTGGACCAATTGTTGGAAGATTGCGAATGGAACGATCGAACTGATTGTTACGGGCGACGTAGGGCCGCGGGTGATTTGGCTGGGATTCGCGGGTGGGCAGAACCTGTTCAAGAACTATGCGGAGCAGATGGGCCGGTCGGGGGAAGCGGAATGGATGATCCGGGGCGGCGCGCGATGCTGGGTCGCGCCCGAGGACCGCGCGGCGACGTACGGGCTGGACAATAGCGCGGTCCACATAGATATCGAGGACGGCGCGTTGATTGCGACGGCGCCGGTGGAAGAAGCGGTGGGAGTGCAGAAGCAGATGGTGGTCAAGATGGCGGCCAAGGCGGCGCGTGTGGAAGTGGTCTATCGCGTCCGCAATGCCGGCCTGCTTCCCACGGAGTTTGCAGCGTGGGCGCCGTGCGTGATGGCGCCCGGCGGGGTGGGCATCACCGGATTCCCGCCGCGCGGAACGCATGAGGACATCCTGACGCCGACCAATCCGCTGGTGATGTGGGCGTACACGGACCTTTCCGACAAACGCTGGGCGTACACGAAGAAATATCTGATTCTCCAGCAGGACGCCTCGGCCGCCGCACCGCAGAAGATCGGTCATTTCAATCCCAAGACTTGGGGCGCGTACCTTTTGCACGGGGATCTCTTCATCAAGCGGTACGACGCCGCGCCGGGCAAGCCGTACCCGGACTACGGGTGTTCATTCCAGATTTTCACGAACAAGGACATGCTCGAACTGGAAACCATGGGGCCGCTCGGCCGGGTGGCGCCGGGCGAGTGGGTGGAGCACGTGGAGCATTGGTCGCTCGACCGGGATGTGGCAGCGGCTTGGACGGATGAGGATTTGGACCGGACGATTTTGCCGCTGCTCTGAGGGGGGCGCGCGGCGGGCGGGCCTGGGTCGGGCATGCCCGACCCCTACAGGGCACAACCAGAAGGCAGCCCAGGAGGGCCGCCCCACCGTCACACGGCCAGGTTTTCGAGCACTTCGCGGGGGATGTTTAGGCTGCCCTGGCGGCCGGTCCCTAACATCACTTCGGGCTTGTAGGCGCCGTGAAAGTCGGAACCGCCGGTTACTTTCAGGGCGTGGCGGCGCGCCAGATCGAGATAAAGGTCCGTTTCCGCGGGCGTGTGGTCGCTGTGGTAAGCCTCGATGGCATTGAGGCCGGCGGCGCACAACTCCGGGAGCAGGGCCGCTACGTCGCCTGCCACGCGGGTGGGGTGCGCCAGCGACGCGATCCCGCCGGCGGCGCGGACGCGGCTAACGCTTTCCGCAAAGTCCGGTTCACGCCGGTACACGTAGCCTTTGGCGGATTCATCGAGATACTCGTCGAAGGCCTGACGGATGTTGGGTACGTAGCCTTTTTCCACCATGATGCGGGCAAAATGGGGCCGGCCGGTCATGCCGCGTCCGAGAGCCTCGGCATCCTCGACCCTGATATCCATTCCCAACTCGCGAAGGCGCGCGGCCAGGCGCACATTGCGCTCGCGGCGCGAGGTTTGCAAGTCCAGCACCCACGCGCGAAGGTCTTCCAGTTCGCCATTGCCGGGGAAATAGCCGAGCAGGTGGACGGAACGGCCGTGCAGCTTGGTGGAAAGCTCGATGCCGCGGATCAGTTCGACGCCGGCCTGGCGCGCAAGGGGCAAGGCTTCGTCGTAACCGGCAAACGTATCGTGATCGGTGATGGCGAGCGCGCCGACGCCGGCTCGCACCGCCTCTGCGACGAGTTCCGCGGGCGAGAAGGAGCCATCGGACTCGTTCGTATGGGTGTGAAGGTCGATTAAGGATAACCCGGTCAAGCTCTCCAGTGTAGCCCAGTTTGGCCTGAGCGCCGCAATAGGGCGATTACTTCTTCATCTCCGCTGTGATGGTCCACAGGTAGATATTTGCCCCATCGGCGACGATCTGCTTGTCGGACTTCCAGTCGCCCATATCGTGGGCATTGGAGACGATGCGCGCGCCAGGCTTGAGGTCCTTCCAGAGCTTCGGGCGGAGCTTCAGGTTCATCTCGGGCCAGAGGTAGAGCATGACCACCGTGGCGTCGTGGATATCGGCTTCGTAGAGGTCCTGATTGCGGAACTCGACCAGGCTTGCGACACCTGCCTGGCGGGCGTTGGCGACGGATTCGCGGATGCGCACAGGGTCGATATCGACGCCGACGCCGCGGGCGCCGAATTCCTTAGCGGCGGTGATGACGAGGCGGCCATCGCCGCAGCCGAGGTCGTAAACCACGTCGTCTTTGGCGACGCCTGCCAGCCGCAGCATGGCGAGCGTTTGAAGCGTGGTGGATGGCTCGTAACGCACGTCGGGAGCGCGCAACGGCGGGTTCTGGGCGGAGGCCGGGAGGAAAACAGCGAATGCGGCCAACATCGCAAAGAGTGTCGGGCGGAAGTTCATGGGCGGTCCCCTTGTCAGTGTAGCCCGCCGAGCGCGGCGGCATAAACCTGGTAAGCCGGCTTTCCGAAGAGCACGAAGATGGCCTCTTCGACGGTGGTTTTCGGCTGGCCAAGGCCCGAGGCGACCTCGCGGAGGGCGATCTGCGCGGCTTCCTCGAGTGGGTAGCCATACACGCCGGTGCTAATGGCTGGAAAGCCAATGGTGCGCACGCCGCGCTCCCCGGCGAGTTCCATGCACTTGCGGTAACACGAAGCCAACAGCTCCGGCTCGCCGTGCGCTCCATCGCGGTAAACCGGTCCGACCGCATGGAAGACGAACTTCGCGGAGAGCTTGCCGGCGCCGGTGGCTACGGCGCTGCCAGTGGGGCAGTGGCCGGTCCGGCGGCGGATCTCGTCCAGTTCGCGCATGATTTCCGGGCCGCCGGCGCGGTGAATGGCGCCATCCACGCCGCCTCCGCCCGCCAGGGACGAATTGGCCGCATTCACGATGGCGTCCGCGGCCAGACGGGTAATATCGCCTTCCCGCAATACGATTCTTCGGCCGAGGCTGTTTTTCCAGACCATGCTATCCATTACAATCTGTTCTGTGGCGAGGCGCCACCGTGGGGAGGTCTTCATCGTGAATGAGAACGTAATTAAGTGGGGTGGAGTAGGAATCATAGCCATTCTGGCGGCTGTGGCGGTTGTCCTGTTCGTCCAGCGTGGAGCTCATCTGGACTTGCCCGGCCAGTTTCTGAAGGTCCGCACCGCGCCGCTCTCGGACGACGCCTCGCTTGTGGCGATCGATTTCCGGGTAAGGAACGTCTCGGATTATCCGGCGGTGGTGCGCAATGTGGTGGTTTACGCCGAGGACAAGAATGGCGCCCGGCTGGCCGGCAAAACCATCGCCGACCCGGATGTCAAGCGGTTATTCGACCAATTGCCAATCCTGGGACAGAAGTTCAACAAGTCGCTGATCCTGGAGGACAGCATTCCGGGGAAGGCCACGTGGGACCGCATGATCGCCGCGACATTCGACGTTCCGGAGGCGAAGCTTGGGGATCGCAAGCGCTTCGTGGTGGCCATTGAGGAGATCGACGGCAAGATCTTCGAGATCGTGGAGAAGTAAACCTCCTGCCCGGGGCCTATGTTGTCCGTGCCCAGCATCTCGCGCAGACGGGTGCGCGACGCCGTCCTGAGCGCGCTCGGTCCGCGTCTTTCCGGGGACTGATTGGTCACTCCGATGGCTTGGTCCGATCCGAGGGGGAGTAGTAGTCCTCGATCGCGGCTCCGGCTTCGTCTGTGGGGCCATTTGCGCCAGACTCGTTGAGGATGACTTCGTCTTCCCCGGCAGTCTGGCTCTTGGGCGGTTTGGGCTTCCTGCGATCGCCGGAAGCGGATGGCTGGCGGTCGTCGCGGTACGAATCGTACGGGGAAATGGGGTCCAACCGGAAATCGTCCATGTTCGACCTCCCTTGCCCGATTTGTAGCGAAAGGCGCGGCGAAAGTCAAAGGCGTTTTATTTTCGAAATTCGCGTGAAATTCTTGAGAAGTTCGGCTCCGCGCCGGCACTCAGTATATCTAGCTTTCACAAGATCTTGTGGCTTGACAACTGGGTGGCAGCGTGTCTGGTTCCTCTGGCGGCGTGGATATTGCTCAGCGGGCTGGACGACCTGTTTATCAGCATCTCGCTCCTTCTCGCGGGGTGTAAGCGATTTCCGTGGCCGGCGGCAGCGGAGCTGGACGCAACTCCGGAGCGCCGGATCGCTATTCTTGTGCCCTTGTGGCGTGAAGACGGCGTCATCGAGCGGATGCTCGAACGAAACCTGGCCGGCATACGATACCGGAACTACGATATTTTCGCGGGCGTGTATCCCAACGACGAGCCTACCGTGGACGCCGTATACCAGGCCGCGCGGCGCCATGGCCGGCTGCACCTGGCCATGTGTTCGCGTAATGGACCCACGTCCAAGGGCGATTGCCTCAACCACGCTTACCGCCGGATGAACGAATATGAGGCCGCGCACGGCTTCCGCTTCGAAATCGTGATGATGCACGACGCCGAGGACCTGATTCACCCCGAGTCGCTGCGGCTGGTCAACCACTTCTCGCGCGAATACGAGATGGTGCAGATTCCGGTGCTTCCGCTGTCGATGGGTTGGGAGGAGTTCACGCACGGAAATTATTGCGACGAGTTCGCGGAGACTCAATCGAAGGACATTCCAGTCCGGCAGCGCCTGGGCGGTTTCCTACCTTCCTCCGGCGTGGGGACGGGCTTCGACCGGGAAACCCTGGCACGCCTGGGGCAGGCGCGAGGCGGCTTGGTATTCAATCCCGAGAGCCTGACCGAGGATTACGAAGCGGGGTTTTGCCTGCACGAAATGGGCTGCCGGCAGGTGTTCCTGCCCATTCGCATGGAGGCCGGAGATCCGGTGGCCACGCGCGAGTATTTCCCGAGCGGCTTTCGGGCGGCGGTCCGGCAGCGCAGCCGATGGGTGGCGGGCATCGCGCTGCAGGGTTGGGAACGGCATGGCTGGCGGGCGTCCTGGCGGCAACGCTACTGGTTGTGGCGCGACCGCAAGGGGCTGGCGGGCAATCTGCTCTCGCCGGCGGCCAATCTGTTGTGCCTGTATGGTTGCGCGAGTTATGCCGTGGCGGCCTGCACCGGTCACCAGTGGGGCCTGGGACGCCTGGTCCCGCCGGCGCTTGAGGCCGTCTATTCCCTCACATTTTCGATTTCGGTGGTTCAGATTGTGCTGAAGGTCCGGTGGAGCGCGCGGGTCTACGGCTGGCGCTTCGCGGCCTGCGCGCCTCTGCGCATGCCGTGGGCCAACCTGGTGAACTGCGCGGCCACGGTGGCGGCCCTGGCGCAGTTCGGCAGATCGCGCTTCACGCGCCGGGCGTTGGTCTGGCGCAAGACGGAGCACGTGTATCCGGCGTCCGGAATTCCGGATTATTCGGCGGCCACGTTCAGCCAGGAAGCATAGATTAGCGAGCCGGATTTTCGAACCTTTTTGACTTTTCCGCCGTTTTTCGGTACTTCTTTGTAAGATGCCCGAGGGATCGCACCGATTTCAGGCCGGCTCGATCGCGTGCACGGTGCTTACCGACGGGTACTGCTCATACCCCACGCCGTGGTTTTTCCCCAACGCCGATCCATGTGTTTTGACGCAGGCGTTGGAGGCGCGCCGCCAGCCGCTCGAGAGCATCCTGAGCCCTTTTACCTGTATGCTGCTCCAGACCGGCCGGCACGTGGTCCTGGTGGATACCGGCGCGGGCGAATCGTCGGTCGCTTCCGGAGCCATTGTGGCGCGTCTCGAAATGGAGGGCGTCCGGCCCAAAGACGTGGACACGGTGATTCTTACCCACGCTCACCCGGATCACATCGGCGGCGCGGTGGATTCGCGCGGCCGCCCGGCATTTCCCAACGCGCGCTACGTCGTCTCAGAGTTGGAATGTGAGTATTGGAGCGGGTCGCAAGCGGGTCGGCGCACTCCTGGCTTGCCGGAAGGGGTCGGGAAGCAGATGCCGGAGATGGCGAAACATAGCCTGGCCGCGCTGCGGTTCCAACTGGAACCGGTGACGCCGGAATTGGAAATCGCGCCGGGAGTGCGTGTGCTGGCAGCTCCGGGCCATACGCCCGGTCACATGGCTGTCCTGATCGAGTCGGATGGGCAGACGCTGCTGAACATCGGCGACGCGGCGGTTCATCCGCTGCATCTGGAACACCCGGAATGGGAGAACGGATTCGACCTGGACGGGCCGCGCGCCCTGGCCACGCGGCGGGAACTGTTGGAGCGCGCCGCGGCCGGGCAGATGCGTGTGATGGCGTTCCACTTCCCATTTCCCAGCGTGGGCCGCGTGGCCGCGCGCCCGGAAGGGGGCTGGGTCTGGTCGCCCGGCTGGTGAGCCGCTACTTGCGCGAGCCGCGCTGCGGGTTCTTCAATTGCGATTGGCGCGCCTTGATTTTCTTGCGCTTGGGCTTGCTGATGATGAATGTGCCACTACCCAGATACTCGGCCTTATAGAGTTTGTCGTCCGCCAAGGGAAATCTCCTGCAAAGGATGGAATTGATCCTTCATTGTACCGCGCATTATGCTGAAAGGGACAATGCGAAAAAACGCGCTCGCCGCGCCCGTGCTGGCGATTCTCTTTTTTGCCGGCCCGGCGCCGGCGCAGAGCACCCCGGAAGCGAAGGCCATCTGCGGCCAGGCCGGGGCGATCGCGAAGGAACTCACCGAGATTTCCGGTATGACGCTGCTGCACCCCGTGCCGTGCGACTTCATCACCAAGGACAAGGTAAACCAGTTTCTCAAGAAGCGCGTGAAGGATTCCGCCAGCCCCGAGGACATACGCGCCCAGGAACTGGTGCTGCGGAAGTTTGGCCTGGTTCCGCAGGATTTCGACTTGGCCAAGACCACGGTGGACCTGCTCACCGAACAGGCCGCGGCATACTACGACTACGACAAGAGAAAGCTGTTCATTATCGAGTCCACGCCGTCGGATAACCAGGAGCCGGTGCTGGCGCACGAATTGTCGCACGCGCTGGCCGACCAGCATTTCCGTCTCGCGAAGTTCATCCGGAAGGGGCGGGACAACGACGATGGCTCGGACGCGCGCATGGCCGTCATGGAAGGCCAAGCCACCTGGATGATGTCGGAGTATCTGGCGCGGAAGATGGGGCGCTCGCTGAAAGATTCGCCGGAACTGGTCACGATGATGAGCACGATGAGCGCGAGCGGCGAAGGGCAGTACCCGGTTTTGGATAATTCCCCGCTGTACGTGCGGGAATCGCTGATTTTTCCCTACACGAAGGGCATGTTGTTTCAGAACGCCCTGGTGCAGCGCGACGGGCAGGATGGATTCGCGGAACCATTCCGCCGCGCGCCGGCATCCACGCATCAGATTCTCCACCCCGAAGACTATTTCGCTGCCGTTAAGCCGACGCAACCGGCGCTGCCCCGGACGCGCCTGCCGCACGGCTACAAGGCGCTGGTGGGCGGCACGCTCGGTGAGGAGGATCACGCCATTTTGATCGAGCAGTATGGAAGCAAGGAACAAGCCGCTGAGATTGCACCGCACTGGCGCGGCTCCAATTTCGAAGTGCGCGAAAACAAGAAGGCCGGCCGGGACGTGCTGCTTTACGCCGTGGAGTGGGATAACGAGGAGGCCGCGCGCAGCTATTTCGACTTCTATAAGCAGGCGCTCGGAAAGAAATGGAAGAAACTGACGCTGCGGGACCAGACCGCCGATTCGGCCGATGGGACTGGCGACGACGGCCGCTTCGAATTACGCCGCAATGGGGCCACAGTCACCAGCGTGGAAGGACTGGCGCCGGACGTGGAGTGAACTCAATGGCAGATTATCGATTCGCGCAATTCGCGCGCAAGCACCGCCGGCAAAGACCGGCGGCGGTACTGATTCTGGCGTTGGCCGCCGCGACGGCGCTCGGAGCTGCCAACATTCCGCGCAAAGCGCCCGATTTCGCCATCGCAATGAGCGACGGAAAGAAAATGTTCTTGAGCCAGTATCAAGGCAAAGTCGTGGCGCTGCTCTTTATCCTCACAACCTGTCCGCATTGCCAGGGCGCCGTACGCTGCCTGGCCGAGGACCAGAACGAGTTCGGAGCGCGCGGCTTTCAGGCGCTCGGATCGGCAGTTGAAGCTGCGGCGAAGACGGATTTGCCGGGGTTCCTTCGTCAATTCAACCCGCCCTTTCCGGTCGGCTACAACCAATTGATGCCGGTGCTCGATTTCATGCAGCATCCGCCCATGGTTGGGCCGCGCATGCCGCTGATCGCCTTTATCGACAGGCAAGGGATCTTGCAGGCGCAGTACGAAGGCCAGGAGGCATTTCTGGCGCAAGACCAGATGGGGAAGAATATTCGGGCGAAGATTATGGAACTGCTGGGAGAAGACGCCACAAAGAAGAAAGAAGGCAGACCAGGAGGTCCGCCCCACTCACATTAAGCAACGGCGCTGTTCTTGGCGGGTACGGCGGCGGGACCGGATTTGTTCTTGCTCCCGGGTGGACGTCCGCGGCGCCTGGGGCCAATTTGCGCAAGCCAGGCGGGGGGTCTGCCTCTGCGCTTGCCACGCCCATGAGCCAGCCGTTCCAAGCTAAGAATCGCTTCTTGGATCTGCTGCCTTTCGTCCCTCAGTTCGACCAGGATTTTAGCGACATCCATTCGGGGCCCCCATTCCACGCGAACTCGTCAGACATTTCATTCGCGCGATGTTCTTTCTCTGACTTAATTCTCCCTCCAAAATCCCATATTATCAAGGCAATATTTCCAATCTTTAGTTGCATCAGTCCTGCCCCGGAGGTCTGGTATCAACTAGTACGAATGGAACTTTAATTCGCGTGTGGGGGATGTCTTTTCCAATACAAATAGAACGGAAGTCCGATGACAATAAGCCCAATACCCATGGCCGATTCGCGCGGACGCTCGACCGCCGTGGAGATAATCAAAATAATCGCCGCCAAAACAAAGAGTACTGGGACCACCGGATAACCGGCGGTGCGATAGGGGCGCGGCAGGTCCGGCCGTCTTTTTCGAAGAACCAAAACCGCCGCGGCGGTCATGCCATAGAGGATCCAGCTCGCGAAGATCACCAGGTTGAAAAGATCGTCGTATTTTCCGGACAGCGTCAGCAGCGCGGCCCATGCGCTCAATGCCAGGATGGATACGCCGGGGGTACGGAACCTGGGGTGTACGCGTCCGATGGCGGCAAAGAAGTAGCCGCCTCGCGCGGCGGCGTAGGGAACGCGGGCTCCCGAGAGGATGGAGCCGTTGAGGGCGGCGAAAATGCTGATCATGGCAGCGATGGAGACCGCGGCCGCGCCCGGGGCTCCGAAAATGCGCCGCATCATCTCCGCCGCGACGCGCTGGCTGGCGCCCACTTCCGCGGCGGAAAGCACGTGAAAATAGGCGGCATTTGCGAGTAAATAGACGGCAATTACGGCGGCGGTTCCCCACACCAGCGCGCGCGGCAGGTTGCGCTGGGGATCGCGGATTTCCGAAGCCACCATGCTGACGTTGTTCCAACCGTCGTAGGCCCAAAGCGCCGCCACCAGCGCGGCCACAAAGCCCGAAAACGCCAGTGTCGCGGCGGGCGGCCCCGCCAGTGCGGTCGCGGCGGCGTGGGGTCGGCCGTAAGCCAGTCCCGCGATGACGATGAACCCGATGAGCGCCAGCTTTAACGCCGTGACCGCTACCTGGACGTTGCCCCCGATCTTCACGCCGCAGTAATTCAGCAATCCGAGGGAGAGGATTAGGACGATCGCCAAAACCTGGCCGTAGCGCAGTTCGAGCGGTCCGCCATGCGGGCCGAGGGGCAGCGGGAGGGAATAAAAAACCGTTTCCAGCGGCGGAAAGAAATTCGCCAGATATACGAAGAACCCAGTGGCTAATGTTGCGATGGAACCGCTTTTCGCCACCCACATTTGCGTCCAACTGTATAAGAACCCCCACAGCGGGCCGTAGGCCTCCCGGAGATACGCATATTCGCCGCCGGCTTCCGGAATGGCCGCCGCCAATTCGGCGTAGCTTAGCGCGCCGGCGAGCGAAAGCAACCCGCCCACCACCCAGACCACCGCTACCATCGGCGCCGTTCCCACGCCCTGGACCATGGTGCGGGGCACCAGAAAGATGCCGCTGCCGATTACCGTGCCGACTACGATAGCGGCCGCCGTCCACGGCCCCAGAATGCGCTTCAGTTCGATTGGCGGCGTCTGTTCCATGGGGCGATCACTCTTCCGGAAGCGCGTGGCGCGACGGCAAATGCGGTGGACGGCCCGCGGGAACTCTTACGAGCATTTCTTCCTCCGGAGGAAGAAGCGGGCGCTCGAAACGCGAGGCCAGGAGCGCGGCTGAGAACGTGATCACGGTTCCGACCGGCACGTACCAGGTGAACGCGATGGGGGTTTTGAGCCAGACGTAGAGGATGCCGCACAAACCTGCGGCAGCGCCGGCGACGGCTGCGCCTTCACGCGGCTTCTTCGTCAAAACGCCTAGCAGGAAGATTCCCAGCAGCATTCCCGAAGGGATGGCGGCGATGGTGAGTCCGGTCTCCAATACGGATTGCGAGTGGCTGGCCCGAATGGCGATGGGCAGCATGATTACCGCCCAACCGACGGTGGCCAGTCGAGCCAACCTTACAGAAGCGGCTGGGTTTGCGGCGCCGGAACGCCCGCGAAAAAAATCGACCACCGTGGTGGAGGCCAGGGCGTTCAACGCGGCGCTGAGGTTGGCCATGGCCGCTGCCAAAATGGCGGCAATGGCCAGGCCGGCCGCGCCCGGGGGGAGATGGTTCCAGAGGAACTCGGGATACAGCCGGTCCAGCTTGGCTGGCGGCGCGAGGCCCCGATCCGCATAAAGTACATAGAGGCTCACGCCGATCAGCAGAAAGAGGGTGAATTGCACGAAAATCACGACCCAACTGGCCATTAGCGCGGCCCGGCTCTGTCGCTCGTTGCGCGCGGCGAGCAGCCGTTGGACCATGAGCTGGTCGGTCCCATGACTGGCGGTAGTCAGAAAACATCCGCCGGCCAACCCCGCCCAGAAGCTGTATTTGCGCGTGAAAAACTCGAGCGTGGGGGCAAAACGGAAATCGAAAACCGAAAGCTTGTGCGCCGCGGACGCCACAGCCGAAACGTGGCCCCATCCGCCGGGTATCTGGCGCAGGACGATTGCAAAGCTGAGTACGGCTCCGAAAACGTAGAGGTTCATCTGCACGACGTCGGTCCAGATCACGGCCGTCATACCGCCTTCGAAGGTGTAGAAGAGCGTGAGGGCAACAATGAGAACGATGGCGGTGGTTTGGCCCACCCCCAGCACAACCGAAATCACGATGGCGACGGCAGCCACGCGCACGCCTTCGGCCAGGGTTCTCGTAACCAGGAAAATCGAGGCGGTCAGCTTCGAAATGCGCTCCCCGAACCGTCTGCGCATCAATTCGTAGGCGGTGAACATTTCGCCGCGAAAATAGTGCGGCAGGAACAGGATCGAAATCACGATGCGTGCCAGCAGGTAGCCGAGAACCAGTTGCAGGAACCCCAGGTTGCCGGAGAAGGCCAGCGCCGGCGTGCTGATGATGGTAAGGGTGCTGGTTTCGGCCGAGACGATGGACAGGGCGATGGCCCACCAGGGCGCGCTCCTTCCGCCCAGAAAGTAGTCGCGCAAGCTTTTTTGGCCGCGGCGGAACCGGGCGCCGAACCAGGTGATGCCCGCCAGGTAGGCCAAAATGACCGTCAGATCGAGGAAATGCATGCGGGAAGTGTCCACCAGCATAGCGCCGATCTGTTATTATTTGTGATTCGGAACCCGGCGGTCCGAAAAGGAGTCGAACAGGATGGCGGCAAAGTTGCGCCATGAAATCGATTCGGTTATACTCCGCTCAGTGCCAACCGGTTGCGTGGCGCTGGGCCAGGGCGCCGGGGCCGGATGGTGGATCGGCAATACTTAAAGGAATGTTGTCGCAGGAGGCGCATGTGTACAGTCTCATTAAGACGTTGACCGGGGTCGCGGTAGCGGCCGTTATGGGCGCCGTCCTCATGGCGGGGACCGCACGGCTTGCGAGCGCGCAGGCGCCGGCGGCCCAGCAGGCTGCTCAGCCTGGCCAACCGGCTGCCCAGCCGGCGGAAAAGAAAGCCAAGGACCAAGGCGAGTACGATATCGCCAACGCGGTCTTCACGAACATCCTATCGACTACCCCCAACTGGGCAAAGGCCATCACCGATCTGAATACCTGGGTGCAGAAGTATCCGGAATCTGATTGGAAAAACGAGAGGCTGCTCTATTATCTGCAAGCCTACGCCAGCATGAACCCGCCGCAAAAAGATAAAGCGCTGCAATACGCCGCGCAACTGCTTGCCATGGACGTGCCGGCCGCCATCAAGGATCCGTCGGATGTCCTGAAGGTGTATTACCTGACCGCGGCGTGCGCGAGCGGCATCCAGAACGCGACGCCTGAGCAGTTGGCGACGATCGAAAAGGGGGCCAAGGCGCTGCTGGCGTTTACGCCAACGTACTTCAAGGCCGATAACAAACCAAAAACCGCGACGGACGCCCAATGGGCCGCCACTCGCAAGCAACTCGAGGACATCGGCAACGGGGCATTATTGACCGTCGCCACGTATGCCGGCGATCAGGCCGCCGCCAAGAGGGACTGGCCCGCCGCCGAGGGGGGCTACCGGACAGCCTTGAAGCAGTACCCGGATGGTTGGAGCATCGCCTATAGCCTGGGGTCCGCGATCCTGCAGCAAAAGAATCCTGACACATTTCCGCAGGGCCTGTATTTTATCGCCCGGGCAGATGCCATGGACCCGGCCAAGGGCGGCATTCCCGACGCAGCGCAACGCGCCAAGATCGATGCTTTCCTGAAGTCGGCTTATGTCAGCTTTCACTGCGGCGAAGACGGCTTGGCCGAGCTTAAGCAACTGGCGCTGACTTCGGCTTTTCCGCCGGCGGATTTCAAGATCAAGACGTGCGGCGAAGTATCCATGGAGAAGCAGAAGGCCTTCCAGGACAAGTACCCGGAAGCGGCTCTTTGGATGGGAATCAAGGGAATGCTGTCGGGGACTGACAGCGACGCGCAATTCGCGAACATGAAAGACACCCTGGTGAAAGGGCTGAAGGGTAAGATTGTGAGCGGCAACCCCGCCTGCCGGTCCAAGGAGCTCCTGGTGGCCGTCCCCGACCCGGAGAATCCGACCACCACCCCGCCGGCGGAAATCACGCTGAAGCTCGACAAGCCATTGACCGGAAAGCCGACCGCCGGAACCGAGATCAAGTGGGATGGCCAGCCGACCGCGTTCACCAAAGAGCCGTTCATGCTGACCATGAACGTGGATCAGGATGACATTCAGGGCATGGCTACGGACCCATGCGCTGCGCCGGCAGCTAAGAAACCCGCTGTGAAGAAGAAGGCGCAGTAGCCAGGCGCGCGAATCAGGTACGGTGCACCGGCGCCGTACCTTGGCTTTGGGTGCGGGGCGCCTTCGAGTTCGAAAGTACCAGGCTGAACACGAAGCGCTCGATAGGGTTCAGCGAATTGTCGGCCCTGTTGAGGCTGTCGAGGTAGCGTTCGACACTCGCGGCGGACGACATCAGTTGGCGGTATGCCGGCGTGCCGCTGAATGTCACGGCCATCAGCCCGAGCGCTACGATTCCAATCAGGTAAGTTCGTCGCATCGTCCTCTTGCTCTATTGCTATGACGAACGATCCCGGCGCGAGGTTAGCGTCCCTCGTGCATTTGGGGTGGGCCCCACTTTTGCCCGGCGAATCGGGCGCCGGAACGGTCTGCTACAATAGAATCAATGCCGTTATACGAATACAAGTGTCATACCTGCGGCAAAACCTTTGAGAAGATGCAAAAATTCTCCGACGCTCCGCTATTGGTTCATGATGGTTGCGGCGGGGAATTGGAAAAGCTGATTTCCACTTCGGCGTTGAAATTCAAGGGATCCGGCTGGTACGTGAACGACTACGGCCGCGGTGGACACTTACCGCAGAAAGACCGGTCCAACGGAGAATCGTCCAAGACCGAAGCCAAGAGCGATAGCAAACCTGCCTCCGGGAATGGCAACAAGACGGCCGCGAAGAGCGATCCGCCACCCGCTGCCAAAGCCGATAGCAAACCCTCCGAGAAGCCGGCGCCAAGCCGTTAAGCGCACCGGCGGGATCGTCGCCCAACCAGAGGCTCTCCACTGCTGGCGCGCTCAGATGCTGGCCGCGGAGGACCTGGAACTAAGTCCAACCAGCCAACGCTGCACGTCGGAGCCTTTCTCGGCCAGCGCGGAGGTCTGCGACATGCACCTGGTCTGGAATTCGTGTCTGTCGATGGTGCAAACGGCGTATATGTCGTCCGACCTGAGGATGCGGCCGACGATGCATAGCCGCATGGGGCAGACTGAGTCCAGAAGGGCCGGCCAACTGATGAAAAGCTCAACCGACTTGCCGGGCTCCAGAGGCTGATCGGCGCGGAAAGCAATGCCTCCACTGCCCATGTCGACGGTACTTCCGACGCCGGACTGGAGGGGCTTGCCCCGATCCACTACCAGGTATCGCAACTCACGCCGAATTTGATAGCGCGCTTTGGTCCTGCGGTTATTCGCGCCCGCTTCCACCGGTGTCAACGTAGACCCCTCCATGTGCATCGGTCACCCTCACAAACCCGTTCTCGGTTTAGAATCTTCGGCTTGGAGTATGCTGCCAGAATTGCCACAGAACCCCCGGCGCACACGCATTCCCGCAAGTCTAGCCCTTAGATGAGCCCGCGCCGTCAAGGGTTGCAGCTATTTTGGGCGACTTAAGGCGGGCGTCCGGTTGCCATGGGGCCGTTTTTCTCAGCCGTACCGGTACTTTCCGCCTTACGCTGCCGACTTTTCTAGGCTACCCTATGGTTGCATGGTTGCTCCGCGATTCGGATGGTGCGTTTGTCTGATCGTGGCGCCTCTGTATGCGGGAACGATTGACGTTTCGTCGCAGTCGTCGGTGGCGCTCGAGAACGGAAATACGCTCACGTTCGCGATCTCGGCCTGGGGCTATAAGGTCCACGCGGCTGCACTCGGCGGACCGGTGGATCCGGCATATCTGAGCTTCTCGCTGTTGACGGACCCGCTTCTTGACGGGATGGACCTCGGTTTTTCCCTCGAGTCCTACAACGGCGACGTTTCCGTGGCAGTCAACGATCCGCTACTGTCGACTGGATACTTCCAGGGGGCGCTCTATCGAGGGCCCGTTACCATGGAATCCGGCTTGGTGGCGCTTACTCCCGAGCTTTCGAGCCAACTGTTCTCCGGTCCGGCGGTATTACTGGTTGTACAGGACCTGGGAGGCGACGTTCCAATCGGCATCCCGCCATACTCGCTTTTGCAATCTCTCGAAGTCAGCCTGTCCGGAGGCGGGTTCAGCGCGGGCGGAACGGTGGCGGCGGTTACTTTTGACCCGCCTGGGATCGGTGGCCCGGACGCCCCCGATCCACCGGACACGCCGGAGCCGCATTCAGGCATCTTGTTGGCGCTCGGGGGAATATGTCTGCTCCTGCTCGCGCGCGTTTCGAAGCGAAGCCGGAGGCTCAAAGCCGAAACTGCACCGCCATTGGATTGACTACCTCAGAGCGCCCGCCAGCAAAAACACCAGCGGAGCGTTCCAGTTGATGGCCACTTCGTTGGCCGCGTAGGCTTCCTGATCGTCGATGTACGCCTTGGCGGGTGGAACGCCGGCCGGGATTTTGGCGCGCATGGCCGTGTCGTTGCGGCCGCTGTTGGGACCTCCTACCAGCAAGCCGGGCCACGGTTCGGCGATGCCATCGGATGCGCTCAACCGGTGGTGCGGATGTTCCGGCCACGTTGAGCCCACCTGCGTCACATAGGACATGGAAAACGGGTTCCTGCCGAAATTGTCGAGGGCTGCCTGCACGTAGCGCGGATCGCTCTTGAAGGCGCTGGCCACCAGCAGTTGCATGCCGTAGTTGCCGGCGTTGCTGTTGGAACCCCAGTTGTAATCCCGCGTCGTCATGCTGTCGCGGTATCCCAGGGCGGCGGTGCGCGCCACAATCTCGTCCGCGGCCTTGAGAGAAGCTTCCCGAATGGCGCCGGCGGCCTCGGCGTTCCCGCCCTTGCCAAGCACGTAGGTCCACAGCCCCAGGTTGGCGACGTTGCCCCACGACTGCGGGTTGGTGGCGCGAATGGAGTTCTTGAAATCGCCATAGTGGTCCAGGAAGTATTGTTCGTAGACCGCGTCGCCGGTGGTGCGCGCCAATTCAGCGGCTGCCCACAGGCGCTCGTCAGCGCAGTTGCCATCGCCGTAACCGCCGGTTGAGACGCCTGGGGGGTTGTTAAATCGCACGTTGGGGTACTTGTCGAGCCATGTCCACGCCTGGCGCGCCGCGCGCAAGCACTGCGCCGCGTACTCCGGTTGGAATGGCTTGTAGGCGCGCGCGGCGATGGCCATCACGGCGGCCAAATCGCCAGTGGCGCAGGAACTCTTAAACGGCTCCGAGCCCGTCCCCACCACGTAGCTGACCAGGTCGTCCTTCTCCGGCATGATGAACGGGCAGAACTGCTCGCTGGTCTGCTTATGCCAGACTCCGCCGTCGTCATCCTGCATGGAGAGCATCCAATCGAGGTTCCATTTGATCTCATTGAGGATGTCCGGCGTATGGTTGCCAGACTCGGGGATGTGCAGGTTGACGCCTTTCACATGATCGCCGAACATCTCCCAGGTCCACAGCAGCGTGGCGGTGGTGATCCCCGAGTTCACCACGTAACGGCCGTAGTCGCCCGCATCGTGCCAGCCCTTGGCCGAGATCCGCGGGCCGGACTTGCCGGAGGACGCATGCCAGGCGCCCACCAGGTGACAGGCGTCGTGCTTATAGCCGGGGAACTCGGGACCGAGATCCACCGCCGCGCCGCAGCGCTGCCCGTAATAAGAGCGCATGGCGAGGTAGAACGCGCGTCCATAGACGTTGGCGTCGATGGCGAACGCATAGCTCCTGCCGACGCCGGGAACTTCCAGGAAATACTTGCCGGCTGTTCGGAACGCGCTGAAATCGGCCGTCTGGACGTTTTCCCCGGAATCCGCGTCGGCCACCGCCGGGCCGAGTTTCCCGCGAAGCACAACGGCCCCGCCAGAGACTCGCCGCAGCGTGAAATCGCCAGCCGGACGTTCCGCGGCCACCAACGCAAGCTTGGGAGCGCCGGGCTGATAACCCACCTGATCGACTTTGATGGCAGCGCTGGGAGCCGTGGGCTGGGCGTCCGTCTGACCGGCGCCGGACAAAGTGAAGACCAGCGAGCAGAGGCCGGCTATGAAGAGAACCGCTAGAGGCTTCATGAGACCTTATTCTAGCGTTGAGGCGGAAGCCCGACAGGAAGAGGCGGCCATAAGAGGGCAGGCGGGCCCGCGAAAGACGCGGGCCCCCGGCCCGATTACATAGCGGCGAGCGCGGCGCGGCCGCTTACGAGAGCGGTAGCCTGATCCCTGCGTCGAATGGCGCTGGCCATCGACTTGACGTGAGGCATGGCCCGGACCAGCTTCTCCGAGTCAGGGACGCGCGAGGGCCACTTGGCATCCGAACGATCCGTCTTGTACGGCTTGTAGGAAGGCGCGGACATCTGGTGCATCTCGTAAAGCGCCTGGTTGCAGGATTCAATCTGGCCATCCCACGCCGCATCGTCGGCGGTTTCGAGCGTTCGCAGGATTCCTTGCAGCAAAGTCTTGGTGCTATCGTACAACATGGTAAGCCTCATTTCGAACGGAGATGTGACGCCAAACCGGAGCCTTGGGCCGGCTCAGACGACAGCCAAACAACCTGGCTAGGTCGGCGGGACAAGTCAATATGGGTATTGTAGCACATCCCGACTCGTGGTACACTGAAAGCGATTTGATGATTTCGCCGATTCCAGGTCGACCTTTCTAGCGTTCTCTAATCCGCTACTTTCGTCCGCCCCTCAATTAGCCTTCGTTCAAATCTGTAAAGGACAAACTAACGATGAAGAATATTTATGTTGGGAACCTCAGTTTTGGGGCTACCGAAG
>CAYWHA010000030.1:0-72581 GCA_964457555.1 uncultured Solibacteraceae bacterium | reverse complement strand
CCCGGAGAGGAGCACAGCCCAGCGTCCGCCGCGCCAGCGGCTTTGTTCAAACGGGTATCTCGTACTTTGACCCTGGAACGGGGATTCGCTCCCCGTTGCCGGCGCAACGGGGACTAGCACCCCACGTCGGGATGTACCGCTTGCCCGAGGATGAAAATGCGTCCGTCCCCTTTTCGTGCGTGTTTTCGTGCAGGTGACCGGCGTCAGACGAGCTTCAACGAGGCGGCGAGGGCGTAGACTACGGGGAGTGAGAAGAGGGTGCTGTCCACGCGATCTAGGAAGCCTCCGTGGCCGGGAAGGAGGGCGCCGCTGTCCTTGACTCCGGCGCCGCGCTTCATGGCGGATTCGGCGAGATCGCCCAGTTGGCCGGCGACGTTAGCGGCGGCCGCGAAGGCGATGGCGAGGGGCGCGCCGATGGCGGGGATAAAGTGCATGAGATAGCCGCCGGCGATCAAGACCGAGGTGACCACTGAGGCGGCGGCGCCTTCCCAGGACTTCTGGGGACTGACCCGCGGGGCCATTTTATGCTTGCCGAACGGCTTGCCCACGTAATAGGCTCCGGCGTCGCCGACCCAGTTCACCAGCAGGGCAAACATGAGCCAGTGAGGGCTTGCGTTGCGCAGCGGAATGGCGCACTTCCAACAGCCGAACACATAGGCTACGCCGAGCGTCAGCAGGGCGGCGCGGGGCAGCGTCTTGGCCAGGTCGGCGGCGCCCATGGACAGCGCGAGCGAAACCAGCGCGGCGGCAACCAGGGCCAGCCAGGCATCGCCTTTCCAGACCAACAGCAACAAACCGAGGCCATAGCCCAAGGGTCCCGGCGGTCCGAAGGCGTAGGCGGCGGCAATTTCATTGTATTCGCGATAGGTCAGCAGGGCCGCGGCGATCAGCACGGCGAGGAAAATCCAATCGCCGGCGAACAAGACCACATAGACAATGAAGGGGATGAGCGCGACGGCAGTCAGAAGCCGCTTCATGACGGGCGGAGCGCTTCGATGAGGTTCGGCTCGCCCGGATCTGGGGCTTGTTCGAAGGCATCGGCTGCCTGGACGGCGCTGAGCCCGCCAAAGCGGCGGTCGCGCTTCTGGTAGTCGAGCACGGCCCGCAGCAGGTCCGTGCGCGAGAAATCCGGCCACAGGGTTTGGGTGACGTACAACTCGGCGTAGGCGATCTGCCAAAGCAAGAAGTTGCTGATGCGCATTTCGCCGGAGGTGCGGATCAGGAGATCGGGGTCCGGGCAGGACGCCGTATAGAGGTTGGTGGCGATCAGGTCCTCATCGAATTTGAGGGTTTCGAGCCTGCCATCCAGGCGCGCCATATCGAGGATGGCGTTCATGGCGTCCACGATTTCGGCGCGGCCGCCGTAGTTGATGGCCAGATTCAGGAGCAGCCCGCGATTAGCGGAGGTGGCCTCCAGCACGGCCTCGAGTTCGCGGCGCACTTGCGGAGGCAAGGCATCCAGGCGGCCGATGGCCTGCATGCGGACGTCGTTTCTCTGAAGATCGGGAAGTTCCTGCTTGAGGTAATAGCGCAGCAGGCGCCAGAGGGTTTCGACCTCGGCGCGGGGCCGCTTCCAGTTCTCCACGGAAAATGCGTACAGCGTGAGCACCTTGACGCCCAGTTGCGCGCAGGTTTCCACGGTAGTGCGGACGGGGCCAACGCCCGCCCGGTGGCCGGCGACTCGCGGCAAGCGGCGGCGGGCGGCCCAGCGGCCGTTCCCATCCATGATGATGGCGATGTGTTCGGGGAGACGGAGGGGATCGATGGCGTGCGCGAGGGCCCAATCCCGATCGCCAGGCTCAAGCGCTTCCAGTAAAGCTCTCATGCGGAAACCCTATGATACAACAATGCGCCGCCGAGTAATTTGCGGGGCCAAGTGGATGGGCGGGGGCGAAGACCTGACGCGGAGACGCAGAGACGCTGAGAAAACCGTTCATAGAGGTCGGCGCGCAGGTCGGGGTCGTGCTCTTCATCGAGGCGGAGTTCCACGCACGGCAAACGGTGCTTACGGGCGGACCCGGGCGGGGTCAGCCGGTTACTTGACGTAGCGTTCGGCGAAGGCCAGAAAGGTGGGCCAGTTGGGGACGTCGGTGTGCCCGCCGGCGTGCTGGCGGAAGGCCACGTCACCATCCACCAGAGGGGTTTCGATCTTGGGGAAGGCGGTGGTTCCCATGTCTTTCTTGCCGAGGAGTTTGTAGACGGGACCGGCGGCGGCGCCGGCCATGAAGGTGCCCTCGGCGTCCTGCCAGCTATCGCCGCCCGGTTCGGCGTCATATCCGCTCTTGCCGGCGCTGAGGAAGACGGGGCGGGGGGCGCACATGGCGACCAGTTCGTGCGAGTCGACCGGCAGATCGTCCCAATGGAGCGGACCGGCGTACTTGAGGAAGTTGCCGGCCATCCAATGATATTCGCTGGTGGCGGCTACGTTCTCGACGATTTCGCCCCAGTTGCGGCGGTTGAGCTTGGCGCCGCCCTCACCGGAGGAACTGACGTAGGCTGTCCAGAAACGCTGGTCGTAGGCCATGGCGACGAGGGCTGCTTTGCCCCAGCGCGAATGGCCCTCGACGGCGACGCGTTTGGCGTTTACGGTCTTGTCGGTGGCGAAATAATCCAAGGCGCGGCTGGCGCCCCAGGCCCAGGCCCGCAGGACGCCCCAATCGTCGAGCTTGCGGGGCTGTCCTTTGTTGACCAGACCGATGATGCCGAGGGTAAGGCCGGCGCCGTTATCGGCCTGGATGCTGCCGGTGTTGATGCTGGCGTAGCCCCAGCCTTTCGCGAGAGCCTGCTGTTGCCAGGTGGGTCCGGTTGGCCCACGTCCTGCGAGTGCGCCCGGCACTCCGCGGCCCGTCAGAGCGCCGCGGCCTGGCACGGCTCCCCCTGGAGCCGCTGTCAAAGTTCCGCGCGCCGCGGGAGGGGTGGCGAAGGCATTCGGTCCGTAGGGCGGTCCCGTGGGTGCGGGAGCGGCGCCGCGTCCAGCGCCCAGGCCAGGCCCAAAGCCGCCGCCAAATACCATGATCACGGGCACGGGGCCCTTGGCGTTGGCGGGCGTGCTCACGGTGAGCTGGATATCGACGGCGATTTGCGGGTCGATGGAGTTATCCACATGGCCCACGATTTGGCGGGTTACGATGGGCACGCCGCCGTTCGGATCCCTGGCGAAGCTCACTACGCGCCAGGAGACTTTGGGAACGTTTTTGGGGACGCGGCCATAGACCTCACGATCGAAATCCTCCACGATTTCCGGACGGCGCTGGTTCCACCACATGGCGGCCGTGGTCACCTTCTTGCCGCTCTTCAACAGGAGCGGGTCGGGCAGGTTGGGATAGGGATTGGCCTTGGATTCGTCGTAATTCGCGTAGCTTGGGGAATCGCGGTTACTGCCGTTCTTGCCGGGGCGAAGCTCGGCGATGTGGAGAAGGCCCATGACGCGCTGGTGATCTTCCTCCGAAGTGAGCCGCACCGGGGCGGGCGGACTGCCGGCGGACGGAGCGGCAGCCTGAAAGGCTCTGATCCCGACAGGGACGGCGAGCACTTCCACTAAGGCCAAGCCAAGCGAATATCGAACCGATCGCGATGTGGACACGGATTCCTCCGATGTTAGTTCTGCCCTAAAACTAAATGTGATCCGAACTATATCCGATTTCGGCGCCTGAAATCAACCGGGGACAGTAGCGGCGTCAAAGATAAGTGAGACAGAGCGGCTCCGCCGGGGACCATATCAACGGCAGAGCGGATATGAAGTGTGGAGGCGCCGCGGACGGGCGGAGGAGCATGGCGCGCCAGCCAGTTATTGCCAATCGCAACACCGCATTCCCCGCATCAAATTTATTGATTGGACGGGTTCTTTCGCATCTGGTAACCTGGAGCCAATCTGGTCCTTGGGCGACCTGTCCTACTCCCCGCCGAGAAGTCCCTTTCCACTCAGGAGCGTAAAATATGGCACACGTTGCATTGCTCGGATTTCCGCAGGATCTTGCCAGTCAACTGACCCGGATCCTGCGTGCGGAAACGCATACCGTCGATCGCAAGCGCTACGTCCAGGATTTGTCCAAACGCTACCGGCCCAGCGTGGTCTTCATCTGCGCCGACTCACCGGATTTCGAGGACACCTTAAGCGCGTTGAAGGACGCGGAACCGGATCTTCCGTTCGTGGTCACGACACGCATGCCGGACCCGTCGCAGTGGTTGAACGCGCTCGAGGGGGGAGCGGCGGACTATTGCGGCGCTCCTTTCGAAACCGTCCAGGTGCGTTGGATTATGGCTTCCATCCTGCGCCCGCATGCGGCTAAGGTAGCCGCCTGAGCGCAGCGCGGTCTGATTTCCCTTCCATCCCATGCACGGGCGCGGTCGCCTGATTCCGCGCCCGTTTTTTTGTGATCGCGGGGATAGAAACTTTCGATTGCAGCGGAATTTCGCCGGAGGATACGCTGGAGTATGGCAACAGCGACGCGTATGAATGAGTCGGAATCGCATGTCTCCATGCTCCACCGGATCAGCGGCATTGTAAGTTCGAACCTCTCTGTGGACGAGATGCTGGGAGAGGCGGTCGGGTTGGCGGTACAGGCCACGGGCTGCGACGCGTGCCTGGTGTATCTGGTGGATCACCCGACCGAAGAACTGGTTCTGCGCGCGTCCCAGTTGCCTCACGCCGCGGCGTTGGGGTCGTTGCGCATCCCGATCGGGGAAGGGGTGACCGGGTGGGTGGCGGCGCACCAGGCGGTAGTGGCGCTGAGCTCGGATGCAGGCGACGATCCGCGGTTCAAACGATTTCAGGAACTGGTGGAGGACACTTACCAGGCGTTTCTCTCGGCGCCGCTGGTGAGCAAGGGCGAAGCGATCGGCGTGGTGAACGTGCATCACCGGGAACCGCACGATCATAGCCCCGAGGAAGTGGCCACGCTGGCATTTATCGGCGAGCAATTGGGAGTGGCGATTTCGAGGTCGCTGCTCGAAGAGGAAAAGGAGCGGCTGCTCGAAGAGACCCTGGAAATGAAGCGCGTGCTTGAGACGCGCAAGCTGGTGGAACGGGCGAAGGGTATTCTGCAACGGCAGCGCGCCATGACCGAGGAAGAAGCCTATTTGCACCTGCGCAATCAAAGCCGGCGGATGCGGCGGCCGATGCGGGACTTGGCCGAGGCTATTATTCTGGCGGACGACTTGAATAAGCCGGTGGAGTAGCTACTTCTCTCCCACTGCCAGCATGGTTTCAAAGTACGGGGCTTCGGTTTCGCGGTGCACTACGGCGGTCTCCACGTTCTTGAAGCCGGCGTCCTTCAAGTAACGCTCGATTTCGAGCTCGGTGAAGCCGAGCCACAGGTCGGCATACATCTCGCGGGCTTCCTCGAAATGGTGGCGGTTCAAGTCCAGAATGGCGATGCGTCCGCCGGGCTTGAGGATGCGGTGGGCTTCGGCGATGGCGCGCTCCGGATGGATGGCGTGGTGCAAGGCCTGGCTGAGGAACGCCAGGTCCACCGTGCCGGTGCGAATGGGCACGTCCTCGATGTCGCCGAGGCGGTATTCCAGGTTGGCAATGTTGTGCTTGCGCGCCAGCTCCGAACCAAACTCGACCATTTTTTCGGAATTGTCGATGGCGATTACGCGCTTGGCGCGCTGGGCCATGAGTTGGGAGATGGTTCCTTCGCCGGCGCCCAGGTCCGCAATCGCCATGGGCGGCATGAGCTTGAGGAGCGCTTCGGCGATGCCCTTCCACGACCTGCCGGGAACGTACTGGCGGCCGAACTTGCCGGCCAACTCGTCGAAATAACGCCTCATGCTGTCCTGGCGCTTGCGCAAGACCAGGCGTAGAGCCTGGCGATCCTGCTCGGTTTCGGGAACTTCGGCCGCCGCTTCCCGCAGCAACTCCATCAGGCGGGCGGGCGCTTTCAGGCGATAGAAGGCGTTCTTGCCGGTGCGGCGATCGTCCACCAGCCCGGCCGATTTCAGCAGCGCGAGGCTGGTGGAAACCTGGCTCTGCCCCTTGCCGAGGATTTCCTGGAGCTCTGCCACGGACAACTCTTCCCGCTCGAGAAGGAGCAGGAGCCGAAGCCGGTTCGGATCTGCCGCCAGGCGCAGCGATTTCAGAATTGACGCCATAAGTGAAACCAGATAATATCAATGTATCAAGATTTCACGATACGAGGTTAATAAAATGGGCGCTGAAACGCTGATCCGGACCGATTTCAAGGTGGCAGACGCGACGCTGGCGGATTGGGGACGAAAGGAAATCTCCATCGCCGAATACGAGATGCCCGGCCTGATGGCCATCCGGCGGAAATACGCGGCGGAGAAGCCGCTGGCGGGCGTGCGCATCACCGGCTCGCTGCACATGACGATTCAGACGGCGGTGCTGATTGAGACGCTGGTGGAGCTGGGAGCGTCAGTGCGCTGGGCGAGCTGCAACATTTTCTCGACGCAGGATCACGCCGCAGCGGCTATCGCGGCCGCCGGAGTGCCGGTCTTCGCGTGGAAGGGCGAATCGCTCGAAGATTACTGGTGGTGCACCTACCAGGCGATCTGCCATGCGGACGGACAAGGCCCGCAGTTGATTGTGGACGATGGCGGCGACGCCACGCTCCTGATCCACAAGGGCTACGAACTGGAAAACGGCGGCGGCTGGGTGAATTCCGCCTCGGACAGCCACGAGGAGGACGTCATCAAGAGCCTGTTGAAACGGGTCCACGCGGAGAGCCCGAACCGCTGGCGCGAAATCGTGAAAGCCTGGCGCGGCGTCTCCGAGGAGACCACCACGGGCGTGCACAGACTCTACAAGATGCAGGAAGCGGGCACGCTGCTGGTTCCGGCGATCAACGTCAACGATTCGGTGACGAAATCGAAATTCGATAATCTCTACGGCTGCCGCGAATCGCTGGCCGACGGCATCAAGCGCGCCACGGACGTGATGGTGGCGGGCAAGGTGGCGGTGGTTTGCGGATACGGCGACGTGGGCAAGGGCTGCGCGCATTCGCTGCGCGGCATGGGCGCGCGCGTGGTGGTCACCGAGATCGACCCAATCAACGCCCTGCAGGCGGCCATGGAAGGCTTTGAAGTGACCACGCTTGAAGACACGCTGGGGCGCGGCGACATCTACGTCACCTGCACGGGCAATTGCGACATTGTCCGCCTCGAGCACATGGAGAAGATGAAGGACCAGGCGATTGTGTGCAATATCGGCCACTTCGATAACGAAATTCAGGTGGACCGGTTGAACGCCTCCGGCGCGGCGAAAAAGAACATCAAGCCGCAAGTGGACATGTACACATTCGCGGCCGGGCACACGATTTTCATCCTGGCCGAAGGACGGCTGGTGAACCTGGGCTGCGCGACGGGCCACCCCAGCTTCGTCATGAGCAACAGCTTTTCGAACCAGACGCTGGCGCAGATCGACCTCTGGCGGAACCGCGACGAGTACAAGCCGGGCGTTTACACGCTTTCGAAGAAGCTGGACGAGGAAGTGGCGCGGCTGCACCTGGAGAAGATCGGCGTGAAGCTGACCGCGTTGACGCCCAAGCAGGCCGGCTATCTGGGCGTGCCGGTGGAAGGGCCGTACAAACCGGACCACTACCGGTATTGAACGGCGGGCCGTGATAAATTGGAGAAACATCATCCCCTAGGGAGGAAGAACTTGGCAGATACTCGACGACATCTTTTTACGTCCGAATCGGTTACGGAAGGGCATCCGGACAAGATCGCGGATCAGATTTCAGACGCCGTGCTGGACGCGGTACTGGCGGACGACCCGATGGGGAGGGTGGCTTGCGAGGTTCTAGTGACCACCGGCATTTGCATTGTGGCCGGCGAGATCACCACCACGACGTATGTGGACGTTCCGCGGATCGCGCGCGGCACCATCGACTACGTGGGCTACAACGACGCCACGTATGGGTTCGACGCCCACACCTGCGGGGTGCTTAACCTGATCCAGTCGCAGTCGCCGGATATCTCGATGGGCGTGGATACGGGCGGGGCGGGCGACCAGGGCATGATGTTCGGTTTTGCGTGCGACGAGACGCCGGAGTTGATGCCGCTGCCGATCATGATGGCTCACAAGCTGGTGCAGCGGCTTTCCGTCGCGAGGCGCGAAGGGGTTCTCGATTTCCTTCGCCCGGACGGCAAGAGCCAGGTGAGCGTGGAGTACGTAGGCGGGGCTCCGAAGCGCATTGACGCGGTGGTGATTTCCACACAGCACAGCGCCGAGGTGGGGATCGATGAGTTGCGCCGGGCGGTCAAGAAACACATCATCGACCCGGTGGTTCCCTCCGGCATGGTGGATTCGCAAACCAAATACCACATCAACCCGACCGGCCGCTTCGTGGTGGGCGGGCCGCACGGCGATACCGGACTGACGGGCCGCAAGATCATCGTGGACACCTACGGCGGCATGGGCCGTCACGGCGGCGGGGCGTTCTCCGGCAAGGACCCGACCAAGGTGGACCGTTCGGCGTGCTACATGGCGCGGTATATTGCCAAGAACATCGTGGCGTCGAAACTGGCCAGCCGGTGCGAAGTGCAGCTTGCCTATGCGATTGGCGTGGCCGATCCGGTTTCGGTGATGGTGGACACGTTCGGCACGGGGTTGATTGCGGACGAGCGCTTTACGGAACTGGTGCGCGAGAATTTCCAACTGACGCCGCGGGGGATTATCGAAACGCTGCGTCTGCGGCGGCCGATCTACCGCAAGACGGCGGCGTTTGGGCATTTCGGGCGGACCGAAGATACGTTCACTTGGGAAGCGGCGGACAAGGCCGAGGCGTTGAAGGAACAGGCGGCCGTGGCGGCGGTGGCGAAGTAGGGGAGAGGTCGGAACGGGGCTACCCGTTTTCGACGCGCGCTTTGATATCCGAGTACGCCGCATCGATGAGCCTGCTTAGCGCCGCTGCGTCTGAGGCCGTTCCCGGTTTCAGCTTCACATGACGCATGAACCTGCCCGTGCCCTGCAACAAGCGGGCCGGGTCGGGCAGCGCCGCGCCGTGAAAGAACCCCACGTTTACGTGCGAGGTGAATACATCCACGTAGCCGAAGGGCGCATCGCCCAGGCATGCCACCGGACAGCCGTCATGCAAGAGCTCCCGGACTTCGTCCCCGCACCTTCGCATTACCTCAAACCAGCGATGCGCGATGGCTCCCAATTCACCTGCATGTCCGTTCATCCACGCGTCGATGGCGGGATGCCGCTCGACAGCGCCATCGAACCGTAGCAATTCCGTTCTCATCGCCGCTCTACTTTCTGCTTCGAAATCTATGGCAGGTCATTGCAATCCATTATCGTGCCTGCTGTGGCCTTCCTCACGTCAACCCGACCGGACGCTGTACGGCAGTCTCATTTCCGGGAACGCCCGCCATTCGGGCGCGTATCATTCTTCATGATGGCGAATATCACACCCTTCGCGGCGGCGGCGATTGCGGCCCTTCTGGCGGGCTGGACTCCGGCATCGGGCCAGACGATCGATAAACTTCAACTCCACAAAGTGCAGGCCGAGGCCGCCGAGTACCGCGGAACCAAGGCCATCCACATCGCGCAAACGGCCGGCGCGCAAGGGGAGGATACTCTCGCCATCGTGCGCGGGCTTGAGCTGCAGGATGGCGCGATTGAAGTGGATTTGGCGGGCGCGCCTGCGCCAGGCGCGTTCGGAGACGCGCGCGGCTTCATCGGCGTGGCGTTCCGCGTTCAGCCCGACGCTGCGAAGTTCGAGTTGCTTTATCTTCGCCCGACCAACGGCCGCGCGGAAGACCAGCTTCGCCGGAACCATTCCACGCAGTACTCTTCGTTTCCGGACTGGCCATGGCAGCGCACGCGCCAGGAAACGCCCGGACTCTACGAGTCCTACGTGGATCTGGAACCGGGCGTGTGGACCCACGTCAAGATTGTTTTGGCCGGCGGCAAGGCCCGTCTCTATGTCCAGGGCGCCGGGCAGCCGTGCCTGATTGTCAACGATTTGAAACTCTCCCCGGCGAAAGGGGGGATCGGTCTTTGGACGGGTCCCGGCACCGACGGCTACTTCGCGAATCTGCACGCGGCCCCGGCGCCCTGATCGTGGGATCGTTCAGACCACGCGCAGGACTGCGACGGTCGCGTCATCGGTCTGGCATCCGTGGGAGAAGCGGTCCATGGAGTCGAAGATGCGCTCGACCTGAGCTTCGGCGCCTGCCGGGCAGCGCGGGGGCCGGGCGGCGGCCGCATTCAAGAGGCCGGGAACGCCCCATTCTTCGCCCTCGGGATTCGTCGCTTCCACCACTCCATCGGTGTAGGCGATGAGCAGATCGCCGGGAGTGAGCCGGAGGACGCTCTCCTCATAGCGGGAATTGGGGAACATTCCAATAGGGCTCCGGTTGGTTCCAGCCGATGGACCGAGCCGCCTTCGCGAACAATTATCGGGGGATTGTGTCCCGCATTCACGTATCGCAGCGTGCGCGCCGCCGGGTCTAAGAGGCCGTAGAACAGCGTCGCATAACGATCCGCGGACGAGGAAGCGTACGCCTGGACGTTGACGACCTTGAGTAGGGCGGCCAAATCGGTTGGTGTGAACCATGCGGCGGTGCGAAGCGAGGACTGGACGCTCGCCATCGTGAGTGCAGCGGCGAGACCTTTGCCGGATGCGTCGCCGACGGCCAGGGCGAGGCGGTCCCCGGCGAGGGGGATGAAATCGTACCAATCGCCGCCAAGGGCTTTGAGTTGGCGGCACCGCGCGGCGTAGTCCAGGGGGCCGGCGCCCAAGGCGGGACCCTGCATAAACCGCTGCTGGACATCGCAGGCATGCACCCAATCCTGACTCACGTCAACCACTGCATCTTCGAGCGTCATATCCCAACCTCCACTGGTGGGTCGGCGCAGGTGCGCGAAAATCGACATTGTGGAGCGATTTGCGACCGGAATAATTTTCCCCAACGGATGTCGAGAACCGCGCGATGGTTCCGACCAGCAAATGAAAGGAGACAACGGAATGAAATACATTCTGATGATGTCGGGCACGAAAGCGGGTGTCGATGGGTATCACGCCTGGGCGGCAAGAGATATCGAGGCGCACATGGCGGTGCTCCGGAGCATTACGAAGGAGCTGACCGAGTCCGGGGAGTTCGTGGCGACGCAGCCGCTGGCCGGACCGGTTGAAGCCAGGGTTGTGCGTGGCGAGAGGAACGGCCTGCCGGTGACGGACGGCATCTTCCCCGAGTCGAAGGAGTTTCTGCTGGGCTACTGGATGGTGGACGTGGCGACTCCGGAACGCGCTTACGCCATCGCGGGGCGGATTTCGGCGGCGCCGGGGCCCGGAGGGATTCCGACTAACATGCCGATTGAGGTGCGGCGGTTGGCGAGTCCCACAGGAGGGAGACAATGAAATACATTCTGATGATGAACACGATGAGGGCGGAGCAAGGGGTCCCCAACTGGCCGAGGGCGGACTTGCAGGCGCACATCGCGTTCATGAAAAAGCTGGGCCAGGACCTACGCGAGTCCGGGGAACTCGTCTTGGCGGAGGGGCTGTCATTTCCCGATCGGGCCAGGCTGGTGCGGGCCGGCAAGGATGGTGCACCCGTCACGGACGGCGTGTTCCCCGAATCCAAGGAATTTCTTGCGGGCTTCTGGATTGTCGATGTAGAAACGGCGGAGCGGGCTTATGCGATCGCGGCCCGCGCTTCGGCGGCGCCGGGCCCCGGCGGAGCGCCGTTGAACATGCCGATTGAAGTGCGCCCGGTGATGAGCGCGCCGCCGCAGGAAATGATGTAGCGGGAGCGGACATGTCCAAACCATGGGACGCCGCGTCCGAGCGCCTGCTGCGGCAACTTGCGCCGCAGGCGCTCGGCGTGGTGGCGCGACGATTTCGCGACTTCGCGTCGGCTGAGGACGCCGTGCAGGAGGCGATGTTAGCGGCGTTCACGCAGTGGCCGGTAGAGGGGATTCCCGAGAATCCGCGCGGCTGGCTGATCCAGGTGGCATCGCGCCGCATGACCGACCAGGTGCGCAGCGAGATTGCCCGCCGTCAAAGGGAGACCGCGGCGGCGAGGGATGTGGAGACCGTGGAGGCGGCCGGCGAGATCGAGATTGAAACGGACATGGACCCGGACGACACGCTGATTCTTCTGTTTCTGTGCTGCCACCCGGCGCTTACTTCGTCTTCCGCGATTGCGCTAACGCTACGGGCGGTGGGCGGCTTGACGACGGCGGAGATTGCCAGAGCATTCCTGGTTCCGGAGGCGACCATGGCGCAGCGGATCAGCCGCGCGAAGCAGAGCATCAAGGCTTCGGGCGTGCCATTCCGTTTGCTTTCCTGGCAGGAGCGGGCCGAACGGCTGCCGGCGGTCCTGCATGCGCTCTACCTGATCTTCAATGAGGGATACGCCAGCAGCAGCGGTGCGAGCCTGCAACGGCTGGATTTGGCGCATGAGGCGATCCGGTTGACTCGCTCGGCGAAAGCGCTGCTGCCCGACAATGCGGAAGTCGCCGGCCTGCTGGCGCTCATGTTGTTGACCGACGCCCGCCGCGCGGGGCGGACAGGGCCTGACGAGGAATTGATCCCGCTTAACAAACAAAACCGGACTCTGTGGGACCGGGCCGAGATCGCTGAAGGAATCGAGCTGCTCACCGCGGCGCTATCGCAAGGGTCGGTGGGCCTGTACCAGTTGCAAGCGGCGGTGGCCGCGGTTCATGACGAAGCGGCGCGGGCGGAAGACACGGACTGGCCGCAGATCCTGGCGCTATACGAGCTGTTGAAACGGGTGTCTCCGAGTCCCATGGCGACGCTCAACCATGCGATTGCGACGGCCATGGTACACGGCGCGGAGAGAGGGCTCGAGCTGCTCAAGACGCTCGATAGCGACGCGCGGCTCACCGAGCGACACCGTCTGGACGCGGTTCGCGCGCACTTGCTCGAAATGCTCGGGGACCGGGAAAACGCCATCAAGCACTACAGGACCGCGGCCGAACGGACGATGAGCATACCGGAACGGAATTATCTGATGACGCAAGCGTCCCGGCTTGAGGAGAGCCCGCGAAGCTTAGATGGGAAGACGACAGATCTGGGATAACGCGAAAAGCCGCCACTGGAACGCTACTTCTTTTGCGGCGCCGGGTTGATATAGGGGAAGCGAGGCTCACCCGCTTGATTTGAGAGGCCGGCGCCGACCGGCTGTATCTTACTGAATTAAGAACCCTGTAGGCGAGTCCATGCTCGCTAGTCCATAACCAGGTTAACTTTGGAGGACTAGATTGGGCACTACGGATCGCTCACAATTTTACTGGAGCCCTTGTCATGCAAAAAAGAGCGGTATACTTGCGCGTCCGCGCACCGAGATTCCAGGTTTGGAAGGCCATCCTGGTTGCGGTTCTATCGTCTTGCCTGGCCGGCTTGTGCCTGGCGCAGACAACGGTCTCGACAACGGCGTCGACAACGGCGTCGGAATTGCCGGTAGTGGTGAGTCCCAACGTACTGATATTCCGGCAGGCCGGAAGCGTGACGCCAACCGCCCAAACGTTGGCTGTCTCGGTAAGGAAGGGGACTCTGGGAGCGCTGACCGTTACCACCTCCGGCGGCAGTTGGCTGACAGCGACCGCCACCGGCGCCACGGTATCCGTTTCGGTGAACACAGCGGGCCTGGCCTCCGGGAAGTACAGCGGAGCGGTGGGGATCGCCGCGGCGGGGTTCGTCAGCGCCAATGTGGACGTATCCCTTACGGTTTCCGGCAATAATGTCATCGTCGATCCGGAGAAGCTCAATTTCACCGCTATGGTCGGCGGAGAGGCCGATCCCAATCCGAAGATGGTGGACGTGTACAACGAGATCGGCTCCGCGTTTAACTGGACAGCCACGTCGGACCAAACCTGGCTGACGATCAGCGCGACCACCGGCTCAGGCAAGTCGTCAATTGGGGTTTCCGTCAATCCCGCGAAGCTGACTGCCGCGGGGAGTTTCACCGGTCACGTCACGGTGACCGACACCAGCAATTCGACGACGGCGACCGTCACGGTGAACCTGACGGCAACTGCGCCGGCGCCGCCCAGCTTCCAGATGGGTCCGTATCTTAACCAGCCTGGGGTGCTGTATTTCGTGGCGGACACGAACCTGGCAACCCTGGCTCCGAAGATTTTCTACGGCAGAAACCTGGGCGGCGGGGGACCGCTGAGCTTCACGCTGTCGAGCACGGTAATCTCTCCCACGGGTGGGACATGGCTCGCCTTCACGCCGGCTTCGAATACTACGCCGGGGCTCACGAAGGTCACCGTCAACCCGGCGGGACTTGCGCCCGGCGCCTATAGCGCGACAATTTCCGGAGTTGCAACGGAGCCTGCCGGCGTCACGGGAGGCGCCCTGAAGGCCCAGGTGACGGTGTATCTGGTTGTCCTTGGTAACCCTGCCATTCGTTTGGATCGTAAGTTCATGCGGTTCACGTCTTCGACCGCAGTGACTCCCCCGGCGCCGTCGCCCGCGTCTGAAACCGCGACCTTCGTCACCAGGAACGCGTCGGGCTATCCGTTTACGGCGGCCGCCACGACATCTACAGGCGGCAGTTGGCTATCGGTCACGCCGACCAGCGGCACGGCCCTCAGCGGCGGCACGATTGCGGTTTCCGTGGTCTCCTCAGCGGTCGCCGGACTTGCGCCGGGCTTTTACACCGGGAAGGTGCAGGTGAATTTCACGGGCGGCGCGCCCACCGCGCAGCGGACCATTGGAGTGGGATTGCGCGTTTACGGCCCAAGCGCCACGCCGGTGCTGGTGGTGAATCCGGGCGGCGTCCTGTTCGTAGCCACGGCCGGCGGCGCGAACCCGGCAGCGAAGGATCTGAAGGTGCGCTCCGAGGGCGTTGGGACCGCGGGCCTGGCCTTCACCGCTTCGACCGCGGTTTCCACACCCAGCGGCGGCTCATGGCTGAGCACGAGCGTTACTTCGGGCACCGCGACATCCACGGCGACCGATGTTCCGATCTCCGTCAACACCACGGGTCTGGCGGCAGGCGTCTACACCGGCGCCGTGAGCTTCACGCCCGCTCCCGCCAGTAATGCGGCGGTGCAGATCGTCAATGTGTATCTGATTGTGACCAAGACCGCGATCGCAGTCGACAGAGAGCCCGGCTCCTTGACCGGCGCCGCGCCGTTGGCGGCCGAAGCGGCATTCCGCGGGGCGAAACTGGCGGCGTCCACCGTTACGTTCGCCGCGGGACCGCTGTACGCGCTCATCATGGGACCATCGGACAATTTCACCTGGTCCACGGACTCAGCGATGGATGTCACAGTCACCCTGGTCGATTCGGCCGGCAATGCCGTGCCTGGCGCGACCGTGATCCTGAGCAGCTCCAATGGCGAGCCGGACATCACGATGGACGACCTGGAGAACGGGAGTTATTCCTGTCTCTTCCAGCCGGCGGCGGGCGGAACCGTGACGCTAAGCGTGGCCGCCCAGGCGAGCGATAGCACGGGCGCGCTGTTCCAAGCCTCGGGGTCCGTGGTGACGGGCGATGTGGAGTCCGCCACTGATGTCTTGACGCCGGTCTATGCCGACGGCGCGGTGGGAGCCGCAAGCTTCGCGCCGCAACCCACGCCGCTTACTCCCGGCGGCCTGGTTTCCCTGTTTGGAACCAACATCGCGGGTTCGGGCGGAGTGGCCACGGTTGTGCCGCTGCCGTCCAGCCTTGGCGCTGCGTCGGTCACCATCGGCGGCGTAGCGGCTCCCTTGTTTGCGGCATTCCCGGCAAGCGAAACCGGCGGGCTGGACCAAGTCAATCTACAGGTACCGGTCGAGCTGGACGGGCAGCCGGAAGCGGACATCGTGGTCACGAGCAATGGAGTGGTTGGGGCGCCGCAAACCGTAGCGCTGGGCGCGGCCCCGGCGTTCTTCACGCTGAATGAAGGCGGCACGGGGGACGGCGTTTTCCTCCATACCAATGGCGTCACGCTCATCACTGCCGCGGATCCGGCCGCAATTGGAGAAGTGATCGTACTCTACGCCACCGGGCTGGGCGATGTGCAGGCAGCCGTGTCCACCGGGTCCGCGGCGACTGCGGCGGATAAGGCAAGCGGCAGCGTCAGCGTGACCATCGGCGGGGCGCCGGCGACGGTCCAGTATGCCGGACTGGCGCCGTACCTAGTGGGAGTTTATCAGATCAACGTGGTAGTGCCCAAGGGATTGCCGGCAGGAGAGAACAGCGTGGTCGTGTATCTAAATGGCATTCCGGCAACGGGCCAAGCCACGGTTGAAGTGCAGTAAGTCGCTTCCGGTGTTCGCCGAACACCGCGATATGCATGGCCCGGCGGCAGCGCCGGGCCACAACCTTTGTACGATGACTGGAACTGAGACCTTATGCGCATCGTAAAACCACTTGCCGCCGTGCTACTCGGAACGCTTGCCCTGGCCGCTGCCGAGCGTCCACCTGCCACCGTTCAGACTGTCATCCGCGCTGCGCGCGATAGCGCCAGCAGCGCCAACACCAGCGGCGGGGTGACGCAGTATCTTGTGGCGCTTCCGCAATTAGCGTACGGGGCGGGGTGGCAAACCCAGTTCGTCGTCGCGAATACCGGCAGCGCCGCCGCCGAAGTCACGCTATATTACTTCGACGATAATGGCAATCCACTGAACGTGCCCTTTAGCGGAGTATCCTCGACCAGCACCACGCTCACAATTCCGGCCAACGGCATGCAAATCATAGAGCCGGACTGGCAGACCAGCGCGAACACCGATGGTTGGGCTGCGGTGGTCTACACAGCCACGGGCATCAAGGTCCAAGGCGTCTTCCTGTGGACCAACCCCGGCCCGCCCGTCGTATACTCGCAGGGCGCCGTCCCCATCATCGATCAGTCCGGGGCTGAGTGCGTGATTCCCCTGCCGGGAAGCATCACTTACACGCTGCCCTTCGACGAAACGGGAACCAATTTTTCCGGATACGGCTTTGCGAACACCACCGATAGCCCGGTGACCATGACATTGACTTTCTACGATCCGAACGGCAACACGCTCGGGACGTACAGCCAGCAACTCGCGGCGTTCGCGCACACTTCGTTTCTGCTCAGTAGTACCAGCCTCAACCTGCCACAGCTCGCAGGCAAGATGGGCACCATGGCGCTGAGCGGTCAAGGGGTGGTGCAAATGGGCTTCCGCTTCACGCCGAATTTCGCGTTCACTACTTGGCAGCCATAAAGACAGGCGCTGGCCAAGTCACGGGTTTACGTAAGTGAGTAAGTCACTAGCGTTGTATCGTGATATGCTGGTTCGAAATCGGGCTGCGCGGAGCGCCCCGGTAAGGAGACAGGCGTGAGCATTCGAGACTTCCTGGCCAAGCAGTTCATTGACGTCATTCAATGGACCGACACGGATGAAACGCTCCTGGCCTACCGCTATCCCATGCAGGATATGGAGATTCAGAACGGCGGGCAGCTCACGGTCCGCGAGTCGCAGGCGGCGCTTTTCGTCAATGAAGGCCGGATTGCCGACGTCTTCGGCCCGGGTCTCTACACCCTGACGACCCGCAACTTGCCGTTGCTGACGGACCTGATGAATTGGGACAAGGATTTCGAATCGCCATTCAAATCCGACGTCTATTTCTATTCCTTGCGCCAGCGCCTGGACCAGAAGTGGGGCACGGCCACTCCCATCACCATCCGCGACAAGGAATTCGGCGCCGTGCGCCTGCGCGGTTACGGCATTTATTCGTACCGCATCGCCAATGCGCGAGTTTTCTATGCCAATGTGAGCGGCACGCGCGACGCTTACTACGCTTCGGAACTGGACGGGCAGCTTCGCAATACGATTGTGGCGAAGATGACGGATATCTTCGCGCCCAGCGAAGTGGCCTTTGTGGACATGGCCGCGAATCAGGCCCAGCTTGCGGAGAAGATCGCCGCCGGGTTGAAGCCGGCGTTCGATAGCCTTGGCCTGGAACTCTGCCAGTTCGTGGTGGAGAGCCTTTCGCTGCCGGACGAGTTGCAGAAGGTGCTGGACCAGCGCATCGAAATGAATATGGCCGGCGAGCCGGCGCGATATGCCCAATTCCTGGCGGCGCAGGCCCTGCCCATCGCCGCCGCCAACCCGGGTGGCGCGGCCGGCGCGGGGGTTGGGCTGGGCGCCGGTCTGGCAATGGCGCAGAACATGATGGGCGCTCTCAAAGCTCCGGTGGCTGCGCCTGCGGCGGCGCCGGCGGATTCCAAGTTCTGCGTGGATTGCGGCGGGTCCATGCCGAAGCGGGCGAAATTCTGTCCGGATTGCGGCAAGCCACAGCTATGAACTGCCCATCCTGCGGCGCGCCGCTCAGCCTGGCCGGCGACCAGGAGAGCCTCAGTTGCGATTACTGCAAGTCCATTTACCTGCCGGAGCAGGATGACGAAGGCGTGCGCGTGCTGGACCAGGCAGACGTCTCCTGCCCCATCTGCGCGATTCCGTTAATGCACGCCATCCTCGGCCGGCAGCGCATCCTTGTCTGCCGCCACTGTCGAGGCATGCTGGTACCCATGGACGGTTTCCTGGCGTTGATCGGGGAGTTGAAGGCCGTCCACACCAACCGGGTCGTGCCGCATACGCCCGACCGCAGAGAGCTTGACCGGCGGATCGCATGCCCGCAGTGCCAGCGGCGCATGGAGACCCACTATTACAGCGGGCCCGGCAATGTCGTGATCGACGATTGCGAGACCTGCCTCGTGAATTGGCTCGATCACGGCGAGCTGATGAGGATTGTCGAGTCCCCGGATCACACTTACGGCGAGGAATCCGGCGAGGGCCGCGCCGTCCACCCCGACTGGTAGAGCCGGCGTGTTGCCCGGCCGGGACCGTTTCCGGTAGTGTGAGAACCGGGCGTGAAAATTGTTCCCATCCCCGGCGCAACCAAGCTTGATCGCCTCGAAGAGGACCTGGGAGCGCTCGATGTCGAGTTGACGCCCGAGGATCTCGCTGCCATCGGGAGCGCCTCCTCACGCAGCGAGCTGGCAGGAGCGCGTTATCCGGAATCGCACCAGAAGCTGGTGGGCCGCTAGGCGCGGTCAACGTTTGTGGCAGCACATGTCGATGACTATGGTGCTGGCCAGGATCAAGACCGGATCTTCGCTGTCGACGATGTCTACGCCGTAAGTGTCCGCCAGGGAAAACCACTGTTTGGAGATTTGGGCCACTTGCCCGCCATCTCGAGATACTGAGTATTCGTGGTCGGACAGGTCGCCGTGCGCTTCCAGATCGCCCTGAGCGTCGACGTGGATGTCGAAGGTGCAGTGGAAGAGGGTGAACATCTCCTTCTTGATGGTGGCGACGTGTCTGTCACCGCGGTACAGCTCGTAGGTGGGCCCCCATGAGGCGAGCTTCTGCGCGATGAAGAGCAACTCGTTGCCTTGAGGGTCCTCAAACGAGAGCTTGTGGCCGAGGCTGAAGACCTCGCCATTGACAAAGAAGGCGTCTTCCCCCTTTTCGTTGCGAATGGCGAACTTGTCTCCGAGCGAGAAGACCTTCTGCTTCATGACATAGCGCATACAGTCCCATAGTTTCGCAGTACCGCGGCCCGGATGGCAAGGGGAGGTGTGCGACGTGGCTGCGGATTGCTATTCTGGGAAGCGGACACAATCCTTATGCGAATTCATCCTCTCACTGTCGTGCTGGCGCTGCTGTTGGCGGCGGCGGCCATTCCTCTTCCCGCGCTAGAGAACGGCGGGTACCTGAAAACCAGGGTCGATCCCGGCCGGGCAGGGGTCTTCATCGATGGGAAGTACGTCGGACCTGCCGGAAACTTTGGCGTCGCCAGGAAGTATGCGGTTACGGCCGGCGAGCACGAGGTCACGCTGTCTGAACCTCGCTACAAAGAAGTGGTCAAGAAGGTCACGATTCAAGCCGGCAAGACCACGGAGCTGGTCGAGAACATGGACTGGGCCCCCGGTTACCAGTTCCAGTCGCCGTACGGCCTTTGGGAGGCGCTGCCGCCTGCAAAGCCGGTGTTCGGAACCCTGCGCACCGTCTGCCCGGATAAGTTCGCGGCGGTTTATGTAAACGGCAGGTTCGTAGGCCACTCCGGAGAGTTCGACAACCCGGTCCAGGGCCTCCTGTTGAACCCAGGCTCATACGCGGTAAAGATCGTTCCCGTGAGCCGTGGACAGGGTCATGCAGAGCAAGTCCGGGTTGAAGCGAACAAGGTTGTAGTCGTCCGCTGGCAGAACTGACGTTATGCGAGTTGCGGGTCACGATCGTCGATCGTGGCGCTGACCAGTTCCACCAATTCCGCTGCGATGGGGCCCGGCAGTTCGTCATGGGTCAGACTTTCGCATAACGCGATCGAGTCGACGATGCGACTCAGCCGGCGCCATCCGTCGGGCAGCCTGCCTCCTGCGTGCCGGTAGCCTTCGGAGAAGTGGGGCTCGGCGACCGGACGCGACTTACGTTCGTAACGGAGGAAGTGGCCGACATCGGCCAATGGAGATCCGGAGAGGGCAAACTCCCAGTCGAGGACAGCAGCCACCGTCCACGATCCCGCAAGCTGGCGCACGATGACATTGCGCTTGCCAAAATCGCCGTGAATGAGACACCTCTCATTCTCCAGGCCGGCTAGTTCCGCGGCGTAAGACCAAACCAGGGCAAGGGTCCGTTCGCGCAAGGCCGGTTCCATGCGGCCCCGGAGATTCGGCGACGCAAGACACAACTCGGCAAACCTCGGGACTGGATTCGCGCCTTCGAGAAGCGGATGCAACACGGCCGGTCCAGGCCCGAGCCATCCGGAACGATCAAAAGTCGTCGCGCCGATTCGCGCCAAGGTCTGGCCCACGGCGTAGGCGGCCTGCGACCGCGCGTTTTCCATGCGCTTGAGCTCGCGAAACTCGATTCCTTCGATATAGCGGAACAGGACGAAGGGCGGAATCTCATTCAGTCCGCCGGGCTCCGCATGGAGCGCTTCGGGAACCGGGACAGAGTTCCGAATCGTTCTTAGCAGATCGAGTTCCTTTTGGCAGAGCGACGGATCGTGCTCGTAGATGCGCAGCACAACCCGATCCGCCATGGAATCGAGCTTGAGTACGAAATTCGCGTTGCGCAGGCTTTCGAGCGGCCGCGCGTCGATCAGGCGCCGGTGCGGAAAAGCGCGGCCCACGATCTGGTTCAGGATGTGCGCCGGAAGACCGCGGCGCGGCTCGGTCCGGACCCAGCGCGATTCAGTTGGCGCGCCCTCGATCATCGGCTCATGATCCCCGATTCGCCACCGGCCGCCAGCAGCGGTTCGAGCAGGCGGTCGGCAAGGAAGCGGACTACCGGCACGGCCACGCCGTCGCCGGCCAGGTGATAGGCCTCGTTGTAGTTTTCGGGCAGCCGGTAGCTGTCCGGCAAGCCCATGAGGCGCGCCGCCTCGCGCGGAGACAGCAGGCGGGACCGCACGCGGCGCCCTTCGACAACCAGGACGGATTGACGGCTAGACCCGCCGACGGGCGTGCGCAGGCAGCCAGAGACGCCGTCGAAGCGAACCTCCGCGCGCTGCACGCTGTTGCCGTTTTCGTCCGTGCGCGTCCGCTTGTAGATGGCTCCGAACATCCGAAGGCCGGCGCTTTTGGCGATTTCGACCTTGCGGCGGTGGAGCGGAGCCATCAAGGACAACAGCCGCGCCGTCTCCGCCGCGGTATGCCAGACGACGCCGCGCGGCGGGTCTTCGATCGATTCGGAAAACGTGGAGGTTCGCGGCGCGGGCTCCGGGAGCTTCCACCACACCCAGGCGGCCTGCGACCGCGGCGACAGTTTTTCCTGCGCGCCGGCGAGATGCGATGGATGCCACAGCGGATCGGGCCCGGCTGCCACCACGGACGCGGGTAGGGCGCGGCGTCCATGAACACCGACGATGAAAAGGCGGGGCCGCGATTGCGGCAGGAAGCGCACGGCATCCATCACCACGGCGCCGAAACGATATTCACCTTCCGCGAGAGCCGCGCCGATAGCCGCGAAATCCTCTCCACCGTGCGAAGTGAGCGCGCCGCAAACATTTTCAAGTACGACGATGGACGGCGCGCGGCCCTCCGCGGCCAGCGCCCGCATGAGCCGCCAGAACGGCCAGACCGTGCCTGAGCGCCGGCCCCGCAGCCCCGCGCAGGCGCCCGCCAGGGACAGGTCCTGACACGGAAACGAGGCCCACGCCAGATCGGCGCGGCCGGGAAGGTCAGCCGCCGTCAGCGCGCCGACGTCCGCAACCGTAAGATGCCGGTCACCCCAGTTGGCGGCGTAACCGGCGGCCTTCTTCGCGTCGTTATCGTTCGCGAAAAGACACTCCCATTCTTCGCCCAAACCGGCGCGCGCCATGCCGCCACCCGCGAAGAACTCGTAGAACGACGGCATGGATAGACCCAATTCTACCGCTCTCTTACGTTCGCGGCTCGGCTCGGCGTTTGCGCTGAACTTGACATCCCCGCCTTCATCCTTCACGCTGAACGGTGATGCCCATCTTGCAAGTGATCGTCCTGGCGTTGGTCCAGGGCCTCACCGAATTTCTGCCGGTCAGCAGCACGGCGCATCTTTACCTCACTTCCTGGCTTCTGGGGTGGCAGACCGAGGCGCTCCAGTTCGATATCATGCTGCACATCGGGACCCTGCTAGCGGTCCTGATTTACTTCTTCCGCGACTGGCTCCAAATTATCGGCCAAGGCTTCGGAATCCGCGTCGGGTCGAACCAGGAACTCAAGCACAATCACATGCTGCTGTGGCTGATGGCTATCGGGACCGTGCCGGTGGCAGTGGCCGGCGCGCTGTTCCAGAAGCAGGCGGACACCACCTGGCGGAATCCCATGGTAATGGGCGTCATGCTGGTGGCCATTGGCGCGCTGATGTGGTACGCCGAAAACGTAAGCCAGAAGCAGCGCGGCCTGGCCACCGTCAACCTGCCGGATTCCCTGGCCATCGGCGCGGCGCAGGCCTTGGCCGTGGTTCCGGGGTGTTCGCGCAGCGGCATCACCATTACGGCGGGACTGTTCCGCAACCTGGACCGGGAAACGGCCGCCCGCTTCTCGTTTCTGCTTTCCACTCCGGCCATTGGCGGCGCGGCGGCCCTGACGCTCTGGCACATGCACAAGGAGCACCTGCTGCACGGGCTTTTCACGGCTCAATTTGTGGTGGGAGTCGGGGTGAGCGCGGTGACGGGCTGCGTGGTGATCGCCTGGTTTCTGCATTATTTGGGACGCTACGGTTTGCGTCCATTCGCCTACTACCGCATTATTTTTGGCATAATAGTAATCGCTCTGGCTTTCATCCGCCCGCCAGCGTGATGAAGCTTCTATCGCCGACGCAGTCCAGGCGGCTGAACGAAGTCACGGGGATTCTGTTTCTGTCCCTGGGCATCGTGACGCTGTTGAGTCTGGCCTCCTACCGTGCCCAGGATCCCTCCTGGGACACGGCCTCCGTTTCCCGTCCGCTCAATCTCATCGGCTATCCGGGCGCGTACCTCTCCGACCTCCTCTTTCAAGCCTTCGGCGCGGTGGCGTTTCTGTTTCCCGTGATGGTGCTGGCGCTCTCCTGGAGGTGGCTCCGCTCCGTGCCAATTGAAGCCGGCGCGGCCAAAGTTTTCGGCGCCGCGCTGCTCACGGTGAGCCTCGCCGCGGCGTTCTCTTTTCTGCCCTTGCCGCTCTACGGCGGAACCATACGATTGGGCGGGACTCTGGGCCTGCTGGTGGCCGGCTACCTGATCGACACGCTCAATCTGGCGGGAGCGCTGGTGGCGACCGCGACGGCGGGAATCGTCTCCGTCTACCTGGTTTCGACATTCAGCGTTGCCCGTTTCGGCGCCTGGTTCGCGCGCCCGGCCGCCTGGTGGGAGCGCCAGCGCGAAGCCTGGAGCGAGTGGCGCGAGGAACGGCGACGGCGCGCCATCGTCAGGGCCGAGGAGAAGGCGCGGAAGCGTCAGGAGCGCAAGAGATACAAAGCCCGGACGGTCGCGGCGGTGGAAGAACCGGAGCCGGCCGCCGAAGCCGCGCCGCCGTGGCAGACCAGGGAGGCGGCCGCGGAAGCCGCCGAGCCGGAGCCCGAACCCGAAGCCATCGAAGAGATTCCCATCTGCCCGATAGAAGCGTCCGCAACCGAAGCCGCGCCCACGCAACCTTGGCTGCTGGCCCCCGCTGCGGCGGCCGCGCCCGAGCCCGCGCTCCACCCGGTCTACCACCTGCCCGCCACCGAACTGCTCAATGAGCCGCCCGCCCGCAACGCCTACGACGAGCAGGAACTCAAGGACACCGCGGCGCGCATCAAGTCCAAATTCCAGGAGTTCAACGTTCTCGGCAACGTGGTCCAGATCAACCCCGGCCCCGTGGTCACCACCTTCGAGTTCAAACCCGAGGCCGGAATCAAGTACAGCCGGATTACCACTCTCACCGAGGACCTCTGCCTGGGACTCCAGGCCGAATCCATCCTGATCGAGCGCATTCCCGGCCGGCCGACGGTGGGAATCGAGGTGCCCAACACGCGCCGCGAGCTGATCTCCTTGCGGCAGATGCTTGAGTCCGAGGAATTCGCGCAATCGCATTCGCGGCTGACCATTCCGCTCGGCAAGGACGCCAACGGCCGCATCCGCATGGCCGCGCTCGATTCCATGCCGCATCTGCTGATCGCCGGGTCCACCGGTTCGGGTAAGAGCGTCATGATCAACTCGATGATCATGTCGATTCTCTACAAATCCACGCCCGACGAGGTCCGCCTGATCATGGTGGACCCCAAACGCCTGGAGCTGGGCCTCTACGAAGGCATTCCGCACTTGCTGACGCCGGTGATTATCGACCCCAAGAAGGCCGCCAACGCGCTGCGCAACGCGGTGCTCGAAATGGAGCGGCGCCTGCGCCTGCTGGCCGAGTACGGCGTACGCAACATCGACCAGTTCAACAAGAAGATTCGCAAGCTCCAGGAGCAACCGCGCGACCTGTTCGCCGAGGAAGAGGCCCAGGAAGACCTCAAGCCGCTGCCCTATATTCTGATTCTCATCGACGAACTGGCGGACCTCATGATGCTGGAGGGCCGCAACGTCGAGGAAAGCGTCACGCGCCTGGCGCAGATGGCGCGCGCCGTCGGCATGCACCTGGTGCTGGCGACGCAGCGCCCCAGCGTGGACGTGATCACCGGCCTGATCAAGGCGAACTTCCCGGCGCGCATCAGCTTCCGCGTGGCCACGCGCGTCGATTCGCGCACCATCCTCGACTGCATGGGCGCCGAGCACCTGCTGGGCAAGGGCGATATGCTGTTCCTGCCGCCCGGATCTTCGCGGCTCACGCGCCTGCACGGAGCCTTCGTCACCGAAACGGAGATCGCGCGCGTGGTGGATTGCTGGAAACAGCAGGCGACGCCGGAATACGATCAATCCTTCCTGATCGCTCCGCCCAGCGACGACGATGTCGCCGCCGTGGATGGGGACTCCGGCGACCCCGAGCAGGACCCGATGTACGAAGAGGCCGTGCGCCTGGTGCTGCAAATGGGTAAGGCGTCCACCTCCACCCTGCAGCGCCATCTGCGGTTGGGATACGGCCGCGCGGCCCGCATTCTGGACATGATGCAGCGCGACGGCATCATCGGCCCCCCCGACGGCAGCAAACCCAGGGAAGTGCTGAAGCGGCCGGACTGGCTGAAGGAAGTGGAAGTTCGGTAGGAAGCGGCCAAGAAGAGCGGTCGCCGGCTCAAGGCTCGGTGGCCCAGTCCGAGCCGCGAACGTTAGAGAGCGGTCCGATTTTGAAAGGAGTCGATTAGCATAACCGGGTCAAAGAGTCTACAATTGGCTTCCAGGAGACCCGCCAATGCCGATGGCGCGGGCCTGTTGTGGCGCGCCTTTGCGTCCATTGCCATCGCGCTCAGCGTGGAAGTTGCGGCCGGCGCCGTAGTGATCGTAACCACGCTGACCGCATAACCCGCCGAATCAGCGGTTCGCTCCAGCCCTGAGCCGTGGTACAAGGCAGTGCCAGAGGCCTCCAAATTTGAAAACTGGAAAAGCACCTTTCCTGCGCGCAGCCAAGTATGATTAGTCATGGCATTTCTTTTGCGCGACCTGCGCTACGCTGCGCGCGGGCTCGCGAAAGACCGGGGGTTCACGGCGCTGGCGGTGGTGGCGTTGGGGCTCGGCATTGGGGCCTCGACCGCCATTTTCAGCGTAGTCGATGACATTCTCCTCAGCCCGTTTGCCTATCGCGACGCCGGCAGGCTGACGATGATGTCCATCACGGACAAGGCCCGCAGCGACGGCGTAGGCCGCTCCGCCTTCAGCGCGCCGGAATATCTTGCGATCGCCGGGCGCAACAGCGTCTTCGAAGATGTCGCGGGCGACGCCGGGGAAGAAGTGCTGTACCGCATGGGGGACGGCGCGGAGTTGTTCACGGGCGGGATTTGCACGGCGAATACGTTCGAGTTCTTTGGTCTGCCCGCATTCCTCGGCCGCCCGCTGATGGCCGCGGACTACAAACCGGGGGCCCCTCCCGTGTTCGTCATGCGGCACAAGACCTGGGTGGCGCGTTTCAACGCGGACCGCCAGATCCTCAACAAGACCTTCGTCCTGAACGGAACGCCGCGAACGCTGGTGGGGATCATGTCGCCGCGCTTCTCCTGGGGCGACCATGACATGTGGAGGCCGGCGGACTTGAAGGCCGCGGCACTGCCGGGGCGCCCCCCCGATTACTACTTCGCAGTGGGCAGATTGAAGCGCGGCGTGTCCATCGAACGGGCCCAGGCGGATTTCGACGTGCTCGTACGGCAAATGGCTCAGGAAAAGCCCAGAAACTACCCCAAGCAGTTCGCGGTGAAAGTGCAGACGTTGGCCGATTATGTGGCGGGGCGTTTCCAATCGTCGCTGGCGCTGGTGATGGCCGCGGTGGGCCTGCTGCTGCTGATCGGATGCGCCAACGTGGCGAACCTGCTGCTGGCGCGCGCAACCACGCGGCAGGGGGAATTCGCGATTCGCATGGCCATGGGGGCCAACCGCTGGCGCCTGGTGCGGCAGCTTGCGGTGGAGAGCCTGGCGCTGGCCGCGCTCGGGGCGGTATTCGGCTGCCTGCTGGCATGGGCCGGTTTGCGCGGCCTGGTTGCGGCAATTCCGCGCAAGATCATTCCCTCGGAAGCCGCGGTTGGATTGAATGCCGCGGCGCTGCTGTTCGCGCTGGGCGTAGCGGCGCTCACTGCGCTGATTTTCGGGCTGGCGCCAGCGATGCACGCCTCGCGGCAGCGCGTGAATGAGACGCTGCGGTCGGGCGGCAGAGGCGTGGGCGGCGGGTTTCGGCGGGCGCGGCTGCGCGGAGCGCTGGTGGTGGCGGAGGTGGCGCTCTCGATGGTTCTGCTGGCCGGCGCGGGTCTGCTGATGCGCAGCTTTCTGGCGCTCTCCCACGTAGACCTGGGGCTGCGGGCGGACCATGTTCTGACGGCGCGCATTCCCCTTCCCGCGGCCTACCGGCCAACCGACCGGATGGCGTTCTTCTATCGCACGCTGGTGGAGAAACTCAAGGCGGACCCGGGCGTGGTGGACGCCAGCGAAGCCATCGGTGCGCCCCCTTACGCCGGCTTCATCGGCGAGGTGGACGTGGCGGGGAAGACGCACGCCGAGAAATGGACGGTGAGCGGAGAGTTGACCGGCGACGGGTACTTCACCACGCTGCGCATCCCGATTCTAGCGGGCCGCTCGTTTTCAGCGGCGGAAGTCTATGACGCGCGCAAGCTGGCCGTAGTGAACGAGACCTTCGTGCGGAAATACCTGGGGAGGGACAACCCGATCGGGCAGCGCGTCCACATCCCGATGCTCGAAACCCTCGCCCAGCCTGTGGCGGACGCGTGGTTTGAGGTCATCGGCGTGGCGGGGGACGCCAAGAACCACGGCGCGCATGGCCTGCAGGACCCCGTGCAGCCGGCCATCTGGGTTCCCTACACGCTCACGGGCCAGGGCCAGCGCACCATCCTGGTGAGGACCGCCGGCGACCCACGCGCCATGGTCGGCACGCTGCAGCGGGAAGTTTGGGCCGTGGATCGGGGAGTGGCGATCACGGACGCGGGACCGCTCGAGGACTCCATCGACCAGCTCTCCTATGCGCAGCCCCGGTTTACGTTTCTGCTTCTGACGGTTTTCGCGCTGGCGGGCCTGGCGCTGACGGCGGTGGGAGTCTACAGCGTGATGTCTTACGCCACTGCGCGCCAGACCCAGGAGATCGGCATCCGCATGGCGCTGGGCGCGAACCGTGGGAGCGTGCTCGGGATGGTAATCGGGAGCGGACTGAAGCTGGTCGGTCTGGGCATCGCGATAGGCCTGGCAGCCTCGCTGTTGCTGGGACGGGTGATCGCCAGCCAGCTTTGGGGCGTCTCGCCCTACGATCCGGCGACCCTGATCGCCGCCCCGGTTCTACTGGCGCTGACCGGCGCGCTGGCCTGCTGGATGCCGGCCCGGCGCGCCACCATGGTGGACCCGGCGGTTTGCCTGCGGTATGAGTGAGCGCGCCGCAGGCTTTACTTCACGCGCGCGACATCGAGCTTGGCGGTCATCGTCTGGTCGTCGTGTTTGGCGGTCAAGTCCCCCTTCATGTGGTCGCCATCGAGAACCAGTTCCAGGTGGTAGACCGATCCCTCGCCGGGTGCGATGTCCAGGACAATCTTGTTGCCATCGGCCTTGCCGGTCTGAATGGGAAACTGTTGATTCTCATCCGGTCCGGCCGTCCCGGTGATGGTGGCGCCGTCCTGCTTGAGAACCAGGAGCGCGGACTGGGCGTCGCCATTCTCCGGGGTGAAGCTCCCGGTCCACTTTCCGGTTACATCGGCCGCCATGGCGATTGCGGTTGCCGCGAATGCCAAAAGAACGCACGCGAGAAATCTCTTCACAAACTCCTCCATAAGCCCACAGACGTATGCAGCGGGCGGAAGTTCAGTTTATTTTCCGCCGGGAGGGGGATCCGCGGGCACTTCCGGTGGTCGTCGGTCGCCGGCCACGCGGTTGATGGTGGATTTCAACTCGGTGTGCTTGACGGTGTCGCCGCCTGTAGCTAAGTAGAAATCCTGGCCGCGCACTCCCGCGTCGATGTTATCCACTTGCGTGTTGTCGCCCGTAAAGACGGCTTCGGTAAGCGGCGCCCATGCGCCACCGGTTCCACGCACCCAGCCGTTGCCGTAGCGGGCCGAGCGTCGCTCGTGGAGGCTCTTGCCGTCGCGGCGGAAATCCTCGATGAAGGAATACAAGCCCGAAAGCGGTGCGCCGCCACTGATGGTGCGAAACGTGGCCAGGTGCTTCCACACGCCGGTTTCGTTGAGGAAGAACCAGGCGGCAAAGGAGGTTTTATCACCCTCCACGGTGGCCTGCACCATGAACTTGTAGGTCTGGCCGATCTTCCAATCGTACTTGAACCTGCTCTGGCCGCCGGTGCCTTCGCCGCCGAATCGCCCCACCTGGACGCCGTCGCCCGCGTAGAGCGTTTCCACGCGCTGTGCGGCTGGGACACTGCTCTGGTCGTTCTGCGCGCCGGGGTCCCACACGGAGAACAAAACGACTTTATCCTGGCCGGGGCGAAACTCCTGAATGCCGAAGTAACCCTGGCGGAACCCGCACGCCATGAAGTAGCTGTTGGGGACCGATTCCTCCACCGTCAGCTCATTGTAGAAGACGGTGGCGGGCGGCCCCTGATACCTCAAGTGAACCGAACGGGCCGCGCGCGGCTCAGCGGGCGTTTGCGCGCACAAGAGGCCGGGCAGGAAGAGGGCCGAAAACAGGATCGCGTTCGAAAACCGGTTCACCATAAATACTCCTTTGCAATCTCGCGCTTGTCGTACCCATCGAGGACGTGCGCCACGCGGATCTTCTTGAGCGACACCGGCGAAAGCTGGCCGATGGGAATGTACACGATGGTACGGCCCGCGCGCGAAGCGATGGTCTTGAAGATAGACCGCGGAGGTTTGGCCGCCACAAAGACTACATAGTGGTGCATGGAATAGTCCAAGGCGGCCAGCAGCAGGCGCTCGGATTTCGACTCCGCGAATTCGTAATCGGGGTCCTGCCAGACATCGTACATGCGCCGCGGCGGAAGGCTGAGCAGAAAGCCGCCATATTCCGCGCGGCCAATGCCCGGACCCACCAGGTTGTCAAACGGAAAGGTGGAGTAGAACGCCATATCCGATTCGTTTTGGTTCTCGCCGAGCCAGGTAGTCAGATACGGATAACGGTTATCCCGATCCTCGTCGAAAATCACCACCACGCTGCCCACTTCGCCCTGGATCTTCTGAATCTGGCGCACGTAAATGCGGCCCTCATACCAGTTGCGAATGGTCTCGCGCATATCGATGCCGTCCAGGATGGATGTGGTAAACGGTTCCACGCGGACGCGCTCCTCGGAGAGGATGCTCTTGCCCTTCTTCTTTAGGTATCGCCCGTAGTCTTCAACCACCAGATCTTCGGGCGGGTAAGAGCAGATGCCGGTTCCGTTCAACTGGCTGGCCCACTCGCCGGGGAACTTCTCTTTCTTGCGGGGCTTGAGGCCGAAGGGACGCAGCTTGCGCTTGGGGCTGGGCAAGCGGCGGCGCAGGCGGATGCGGCGCGTCTCGGTCCACATTTCGTCGCCGGTGATGTGAACGGTCATCACGCCGGAGTCGGTCTTCTGGGGCGGATAGCGGCCGGCGGCTTCCCATACCTCCCAGGCGTAATTGTCGTCGGCGATTCCACGGGCGGCCACGGTCAGGTCGAACAGCCGCGCGGACAGTTCGTCGCCGGCCAGCGCCAGGTTGCGCGTGTAGCGCGCCAGCAGGCGCCGCTGCCAGTGGGCGATGCGGTCTCCCGTGCTGGCTTCATAGGCTTTCTCGGCCTCGCGGAAGACCGCCAATTGAGCGTGCCGGCGGTCGATAAGCGGCGCGTCGGTCATGGTTTGCCGGAAGGTCTCATAGCGCCACTGTAGCGCCGGGTACTCGACGGCGATTTCAGCCAGCGATTCGGGATGCGGGTTGAAGAGCTCGATTCCTTCGCGCCGCGCGCGCGCCAGGGGTTGCGCTTGCGGTTCCTCCATCGCGTCTAGCAGTGGATCGAGCAGATTGAGCGACGCCACCACGAAGACGCGCGCGTCCGGGTCGGTTCCTTGGAGCTTCCAGGCCAGACCGGCGGCATGGCGGGCGATTTCCGCCGAGCGCGGCTGCGGGTACACGCGGTAGGCTTCCACGTAGCGCGCCAGTCCGATGTGGCGCACAGCGTATGGGTCCGGATAAGCGTCCTTGAGATGCGGGCGCAAGCCGGCCTCCGGATCGGCGAATACGATCTCGGCGCCGATTTCGAGACCCGTGCGAATGGCTTCGGTAAAGGGGTCGGCGGGCTCCACCAGGACGTAAACGGCTTCGGTATCGCCGGAAGTTTCGTCCGGATAGAAGATCACGGACATCTCGGGCAAGCGCGCCACGCCGCGTGTCCAGGCATCCTGCAAGGCCAGCGGCAATTCCAGCGCGACCGCCTGGGGCCGCTCCCGCAGAATGGCCCGGCGCGCCTCAATGGCAAACTCCAGACGCCCCGGCACAACCGGGAAGTAAGTGAATCGCCCGCGCGTCAGGCTGCCCGCATCAGGAGGTGGAACGCCGGTTTCCTCTGGCATAGCGCAGCGCATCCTCTCCCAACACCTGTACCAAAGCGAGTTCGAGCGCCTCGGATTCGTGCGACCGCTCCGTGGCGAGGCTCTTCAGCTTGATGGCGAAACGGGCCACGTTGATGCCGTCGCGTACGGTGAAGCGCTCGTCGGCGGCGTGCGCCACCTGAAGAAAATCGGTCACGTAATGGAGGATGCGTTCCTCGGCGAAGGGCAGGTTTTCGCGCAGAATCTGGTACTCCTCGTCGCGCTCGGGGAAGTCGATGAAGATCTGCGGCTGCAAGCGCGAGTGGATGTATTCGGGCAGCTCGAAGGTGGACGCGTCGTCGTTCATCGTGGCCACCAGCCGGAACTGGGGGTGGGCGCGGATTTTGATGCCGGCCACGATGGATTCCACATAACGGCGGTTATCGAGCAGCGGGGCAAGGCTCGCCCAGCTTTTCTCGGACATGCGGTTGCCCTCGTCGAGGATGGCGATGCCGCCGCAAATCATGGCGGTGGCCAGCGGCGAAGCCACGTAACGCAGGCTGCCGGCGCTTTCGAGGACGGGCGTGACCAGCAGGTCCTCGGGGCGCGTATCCATGGTGGCCTGCAGGATGTATGCGTCGCGCCCCATGCGCCGGGCCGCGGCATAGGCCAGGGTGGTTTTGCCGACGCCGGGCTTGCCCAGCAGGCGCGGATTCATGGGCAAATCCTGCTCGTTGACCACCATCCAGGCCGCCAGCAACTGCCGCATCAGTTCATCCTGCCCAACCCACTGGACGGCGATTTCGTCCGGATGAGCCAGATGCAAGGTGACGCCTTCAATCTCGACGGTCATATCACTTCATATTATGGGGCCGAAAGCTAGACGTTGAAGCAGATTGGCGCCGGAGCTCGAAACTCGCCGGCGGTCTTCAGGGAAATCTCAAGCATTGCCCGCAGTGTGTCCCAATCGCGCCGCCCGGCCACTTCCACGAGTAGAGCGGTTATCCCTGGAAGCCGTTTGGTGTTATGAAGCGGGACCAGGAATCGACTCTCCCAGACATTCTTCAGCTCTTCATCGGATAGGGAGCGGACTTGTTCGGCCAAGTCTTCCCATGCAGGGGGGTTGTCGGATCGCTCCATCACCTTTGCAACCTGGCAGCTATTGCCTTGAGCATAGCACGCGGCCGGTAGGGCGGCCCGGGGCACCCGCGCCGTTCGGGTCCAGCTGCCTTCTTCTAAGGGGCCTTCGCCGCCGCCGCCGTCTCCGGCGCTGACCCGTCCGCGAAGCTGAAGTGCAGGACGATTTCGGATGGCACGGGATGCCCGTCGAACTGCGCCGGCGTGAAGCTCCATGCGCGCGCGGCGTCAGCCGCCAGCGACACCAGATCTTCGTCGCGGGGCGCCAGAAGTTCCACCCGGCTTACCCGGCCGGACGCGTCCAAGGTGGCCTTCAGATCCATTCGCTCCGTGCGCGCCAAAGCCGGTATCGAATGCGCCGGCACAGCGAACCGGACATCGTGCAGCGGGCGGGGCGGCACGAATCTTGGATCGTCCGTGCGGGAGCGGTCCAGTCTGCGGAGTCCCGGAACCTTCCCGACCAGGCGAGTGAAGCCCTTGGGCTTGACAGGCTCGTAAGTGGCTGTGGCGTCGCAACAAGTTGTCGCGATAAGCGCCGGCATCCGGCCCGCATCCGGCTTAGGTTGGAGGATAGGAGGCGGAGGCGGCAGCGTGGGGCTGGCCGTCACGGGGGCTGGGCTTGCAGCCAATGTCGTTGGCATGACAAACGGCTTCGCGGCCGCGTCATTGCGCGCGGGTTTGCGCGGGTTCGCGGACCGGACTCGCGCCGGCGTCTGCGGCTCCACGGCCTGCGGCTCGGCAACGAAGGGGGAGGGCCGCTCCGGCGCCGCCGCGCTGGTAGTCCCCGGTTGCGGGGCTGGTTGCGGAGTTGGTTCCTGGGTTGGCTGCGGAGTGGGGGGTGAAATCACCGCGTAGAAAGTCTTCTGAGAGGACTGCCCGGAACGTCCCGAACCGGTTTGCTCATGACCTTTGCGGCTGCAGCCGGCCGCTAGCAGCGATAAACCAAGGGCTAGCACGAGCCCACGGTGACGTAGTTCGCTCATCGCCTTATCCCCCTGCCCAGTGCAGCAAGCGGGAAGCCAAAGTCGACTCGCGCGCAACTGCATCTATTCCTTACAGTTGCCGGGCAACACGCAGCCGCCAAAACGGCAGGCGGTACAAATTACCACCCTCGGGGGAGCCGGGACGCAAGAATGGCCGCTCCCGAAGGCCCCGCAACTTCCCTCAAATCCGCGGTTTTCATCTCTTGTACCCTATGAGGACAGCTCCCGTCTGGCTTCTGGCCGTGTGCTTTGCCATCCCCTTCACGGCCCTGGCGCAGAATACCGCCATCATTGACATCAATACTGCCCAAACCACGCCGCTCAACCCCAATTTCAGCGGGTTCAACGACGAGGTGGTTTTCCCGGCCGAGTTTTTCGACTACCGTCTGAACAACCTGGCGGCGCAACTTTCGCCCGGCTGGGTGAGATATCCGAGCGGCAGCTTCAGCGATGCCTTCGACTGGCAGACCGGTCTCATGGTCCCCGCATGGGCAGCGCAGTTTGCCGGCACGAATATCGCGACGCTGCTGACCGAGGGAGTCCCGTGGACAAATGGCAAAGGCGGCGGCTCTTTTGTCGACGGCGCTAACCGCGCGAATTTCCTGGACGCGAAACTGATTGTCTGCGTCAACGCTTACACCGATACGCCCGCGTCTGCCGGGCAAATGGCCGCGTTCGCAAAAGCCAATCGGATTCCCGTGGCCGTGTGGGAACTTGCCAACGAGCCTTATCTCTACTCGCAGTTCTTCGCGTCGGGCGCCGCATACGTGGCCGCCATGAAGCCCTACCGCGACGCCATCAAAGCGGCGGATCCCAACGCCACGGTAGCGATCTTCTTCGAGGATGCCGGCGACCCGAACCCGAATCCCGCGTGGAACCAGTCGATCTTGACCTATCCGAACCCATACTGGGATGCGATCACGTACCATCACTATCCGCCGCAGAGCACCGGCGCTTTCAGCCAGTGGATGGCGGACGAGAACGCCGTGCTGGCGTCCAAATCCGCGGCCTACGTGACCGGCTATCTGGCGCCTTTGAATCCACCTGGAACGAAATTTCTCATCTCCGAGTTTCTTCCCTCGGGCGACGGCCTGGGAACGGGCACGTCGGTCACGGATGGCACGCTCTATGGCGCCATCTACGCAGCCGAGTATGTCATGCGGATGTCGGCCGTGCCTTCCATGCTCTATGTGGGAATGCACGCGCTCACGGGCACGCGCGGCGTCTATGCGGTCAACACCCACTACAACGATACGCAAAATGCTTACAATGCCGGAACCGCCATCGACACGCTCACGCTGAGCTTTGGCTATTACCTGACGGCGCAGCCGCTGGGGCTGGCGGTCCTGAATGGCGTTTTGCGCAACGCGACGCTGGTGGATTCCACCACCGTGACCGGCGGCGCCACCGTCGCGGCTACGGGCCTCGGCCAGATCCCGGCGCTTTACGCGCAGGCGTACACCAGCGCGGCCGGACAGCAGAGCGTGGTTGTCTCGAACAAGGGTGCGACGGCCGTCGCAACGACCATCCGCGTGAATGGAACGCCGTTTGCCGGGACGGCGCCGCTTACGTTCATCGCGGGTTCCGATCCAACCGTCCAGAACACTTCGGCCGTTCAGAATGCCGTTGCCGTGCAGACGTCCACCTCGGCGAACCCGGTTACCGTGCCCGCTTATAGCGTGGTGCGTGTGGATTTGAATGCCCCGGCGGTGGCCTCGGTGGTGAACAGCGCAAGCTATCTTTCGGGCGCCGTGGCGCCGGGAGAGGTTGTGACGTTGTTCGGGCCGGGCATGGCGCAGCAGACGGCCCTGGCGACGTCGCTGCCGCTCCCGACCGCTCTGGGCGCAACTTCGGTCCAGATCACTGACAGCGCGGGCCACAGCCAGTTCGCGCCGCTTTTCGCGGTGGATGCGATACAGGCAAACCTAATGGCGCCGTCAGGCCTCGCGGCGGGCGCCGCATCCGTCACGGTACTGAACGGATCGACGGCGGCCCTCACCGGATCGATGACCGTTGGGTCATCCGTGCCGGGGCTATACAGCATGAACTCGGACGGAGCGGGAGTGGCGGCAGCCAATGCGTACCTGGTTTCGGCGTCCAACCAGACCACCGGACAAACCGTCTTCAATTGCTCCCCGGCAAACGCCCGCAGTTGCCTGGCGGCGCCGCTAAGCCTCGGCGGCGCGACGGACACGCTCTACGTGGAACTCTACGGCACTGGAATTCGCGGAGCCGCTTCCGTCCAATGCTTCGTCGACGGCCAGAGCGCGCCGGTGATCTACGCCGGGCAAATGGAATCCTACCCGGAACTCGACGAAGTATACGTCTCGATACCGAAGAGCCTCGCAGGCACAGGCGACGTGCGCGTGTATGTGGTCGCGGGCGGAGTGACCTCTAACGTGGTTGGCCTGAACGTGCAGTGATCGGCGCATGACCTCGACAGCCGGGCCGCTTTTCCATTCGGTGGCCCCGTTTGTTCGCCTTTTCCGCGTAGTAGAGGAAAGGAATATTCTCTGAATATGCGAACGCCGTCGAGGACCCTGATTCTTGCGGTATTGCTCGGCGCCGGCTGTGAGTCGTCGCTATTCTGCCAGTCCCTGCCAGTGGGAGAGGTGTCATCCATCGTAGTCTCTCCGGTCAATGCGAATACTCTCTACGCGGGTACTTCCGCGGGCGTTTACATCAGCACTGACCGGGGCCGTCACTGGACCAGGAGCGGCAGCCTGGTTTTTGTCAACGCAATCGCGCTCGCTCCCCGTAACCCTGCCACTCTGTACGTGGCTTCGTCATCGGGACTGTGGAAGAGCGCCGATGGCGGGCAGACTTGGACGGTTCAGGGTCGCGTCGGGTGCACATGGTCTGTCGCGGTTGAACGGCAAGACCCCTCGGTGGTCTATGCGGGGACCTGCGGCTACGGAATTCGCAAGAGTACCGACGCCGGGCAGAGTTGGACCGAGGTAAATTCCGGCCTGCCGCCCGACCTGGTGGTATTCGATTTGACCGTCGACGCGCGCGAACCCTCAATCGTGTATGCCGGAACCGGCCGGGGCATCTTCAAGAGTGCGGACGCCGGCCAGAGCTGGAATGCGCTGGGATCATCGTCTTCGACGGGGTGGGTCAATAGCTTGGCCATGGACCCAACCGATCGGGCGATCATTTATGCGGGCACGAATGGCAGTGGGGTGATCAAGAGCATCGACGGCGGACTCAATTGGACCGTGCTGAGCGCCACCGCCCGGACAACGATTCAACATCTCACGATCGACCCCGAAAGCCCGGGCGCCATGTATGCCGCGACGGAAACCGGTGGACTCCTGAAGACGGTCGATGGCGGCCTGACTTGGACCGCGATGAACCACGGTCTGCCCACAGCGAATCTCAGGACATTGCATCTGGCTATCGACCCCTCTAACCCACGGACCATGTATGTCGGCACTGAAGGACACGGCCTCTTTCAGAGTACCGACGGCGGCCTAACCTGGTCGGAAGCGGATTCCGGCATTGAAGCGATTGGGATCAACGCGATCGCCGTAGATCCATCCGACGCGAATGTAGTATATGCCGCGGCTGCCGCGCTGGGAGTTTTCAAATCGCTCGACGGCGGATTAACTTGGACCGGCGCCGGCGCGGCGTTCGCAGGCGGCGGCCTGATGCGTGCGCTGGCAATTGCGCCTGCATCTCAACCTCACGAGATCTACGCTACGGACCTGACCAGCGGCGTTTCTGTCAGCTCCGATGCGGGAAAAAGCTGGAGCCGCGCGCATTGGCCGCGGACGTACGGAATCACAGTGGCAAACTCTCCGAACCTGCCGAACGGGCTCGCGTTTCATCCATCCGATCCCAGGGTGATTTATGCGGCGATCTCGCGTGCCGGGGTTTCCAAGAGCCTCGACGGCGGCCTGAGTTGGAAACCGATGAACTCCGGCCTGGGCAGCCTGAATATCGATACGGTGCTCCTTGATCCGGCCAACCCATCCACAGTGTTTGCGGCGGGCGACCAGGGGATCTACCGCAGTAACGACGGGGCGCAGACGTGGACGAGTATCAATACCCGGTTTCGGGTGCGGGCCCTGGCGATCGGTTCAGAGGCGGCCGGCGCGGAGGTGTGGTATGCGGGTGGACAAGGCATGTTCAAGAGCAGTGACGGCGGGCATAGCTGGACGGCGATTGCGCGCGGTCTCCCACGCCCGCTGTTTATCCGGTCATTGGCCGTTGACCCGAATCGTTCCGAGGTCGTCTACGCCGGGACGGAGGGCAGTGGAATGTACAAGACAGAGGACGGCGGCATGAACTGGCGCCCAATCGGCGCGCGCTGAGTGTCATCGGCCCGTAGCAGATACTGCCCCGGATTCGGCAATGATGGCGGTCACATACCCCTCAGTGGCGAACTGGGTGACCGGCGACCCATTGGCGCCGATTCTCCAAAGCACGGAAGGATCGAGGCCGACATCGGTCACTAACTCGCCTGTCTCTGGATTTCTCGCCAAACCCAGGCAGCGCCGGCCGGGGATATCCGCGAATTTCGTAACATCGCCGGAGGATGTGACGCGGAAGACGGCGCCTTCCCGATAGGACGCCACCAGATAGGCCCCGGCCCCATCGCCGACCATGGAAGTGCAGGAAGTTATCCTATCGCCGTGAAGAGGAATGGGAGCGACATTCCCCGCCGGAGTGATGAGCCAGAAGTGAGCTGCGAAGGAGTGGTCTTCCATGAGCAGATAGTCTCCGGCGCGATCCACGATCACGGCGACGTCCTCCAGTTCTTTGCTCTGGTCCGTGTAAATGGCCACTTTGTCCACGATCCGCCCATCCTGGGAGACCCGCCAGACAGCGTGCTGCCGGTTATCGGCGAGAATGTAATTACCCGTCGCATCCACCGCCACGCCGAGCCACTGGGAACCTCCGGGCGCCGCGGCAATGTTGCCGGCCACGCCCAGCGGAGTCACTCGAACAAGTGAGGACGCGTTCGCAACAATATAGTCGCCGCGTTCGTCCACCGCCAAACCGAATCCGCCCACGCCTCTGGCGATCGTGGTCCGGGAGCTTCCATCGCCGGACACACGCACCAGGCCTTCATAGTTGGGTCTGTGCAGGACCACATAGGACACGTCTCCCGCTACAGAAAGCCGCGCCAGCGCGAACAGGGCTACGCAGCCAGTCATTAGCAGTTGCAAGGGCGCCTCCGATTGAAATAGTGGAGCCCTCGGAACCCGAAGTCAACCCTCTCCCGACTCGCGTCCCTACCGCACCGCAACCGCCTTCGCGCTCCCGTAATACAGCGAATTGAACAGCAGCTTGAACGTAGCGTGCGGCTGTGCGCGGAACGCCACTTCGGGTCCCAGCAGAACCACTTTGCCTTGTCCCACCGAAGCTTCCGCCACGGCCGTTCCACCGTCCAGATATTGCTGGCCCCACGCCCAGCCGCTATCCAGCAGCGCCGTGCCGCTAAACCACGCCACCGGCGACGTGTGCTTCAACTCGGCGGTTGGCTCCAAGCGGAAAACCGGACTGCTGTCGAAGAACACGTCCACCGTGGACGGCATGCCGTACGCCACCGGGTTGGTGTTGTCGATGGTGGCCTTCATCAGCGAGCCGGGGATGTAGAATTTCTCGCGCGGCAGGGCCCGCTCCACGCCGCCGGCGCCCATCTCCACCAGGTAGTTCTTCACCGGGATGCCGAATAGCTCCGCCATGCTGGTGGACCCGCCAATGGTCACCACCGTTCCGCCCGCTTCCACGAAGCTCTTCAACTGCGGGATGGTCTTGTCTTCGGAGATGCGCCCCATGGATGCGCGGTATTCCTCCGGGACGTCTTCCGGGTTCGCCGCGCCAAAGCCTCCTCCTCCTCCGCCGCGCCCGCCGCCCGCGCGCCGGAAAGCGCCGTCTGTGAAGACCAGGACGTCGAACTTATCGCGCAACCCGCCGGCGTCGAGCGTGGCGGGATAAACCACCTGGAAGGGAAACTCGTACTGCTCGAAAATCCAGCGCGTCCATCCGGACGGCATGATGCCGCCGTACTGGTCGTACAGGCCGATGCGTATGGGCTTGAGCTTGAGCGCCTCGCCCGCGGGCGCCTTGGCGGCGGCTTGCACCGGCACGCCAAGCTCTCCGGCGGCGCGCTCCAGCACCGCGCGCGCCTGCGCCGAAGCCGGAACCCAGATGGCGCCGGGAGCCAGGTTCTGTTCCGGCTTGGTGAGCCAATACACGTCGCAGTTCGCCTTGAGCAGCCGGTTGACCACCGTGAACGAGTTGACAATCCGATGGTCCACCAGGTATCCGGCCGGATTGGCCGCCGTCTGCACCGTCGCGGGCGGCGGAGGCAACAAGCCGCTCACCTTCTGGAACGGGCCGTCGAAAGCCTCCAGAACGCGGTCGAACTTCACGCCCATTTGGAAGGCCAGCGTCCAGCCGGCGATGTCGTACGGCGGATTCGGAGGTCCGCCGGGGTACGCGAAATCGTTGGGGTGGTCCTGCGGCTCGAACATATCCAGAATGTGCGGCCGGAAGGCTTGCGCCGTCTTCACCACCAGCGATCCCGCCGGGTAGCTCTTGTCCGCCACCTGGAATGGCGCGGTGGCCTTTAAGATCGAGATGCCGTTCTTGATGAGCGCGTCGGCGAACTGCACGGCGGTGGGAAAATCGGGCTGGTCGGCGGGGATGATGTACCCGCGCGGATCGCGCATCTTGGGATCGTGCAGCACCGTGTTGTAAAGTTCGGAGGGAACCGTCCGGGCCGCGGCGCCCGCGAAGGGCGAGTCGCCGCTCGCGGCCGGCTGCGCGGCTCCTCCTCCTGCGCCGCCCCTGCCTCCGCGCCCGCCTCCGCTCTGCGGTTGCGCCGCCGCCGCGGCTTCGAGCGCCGTAATCCGCTTGGGTGTGATGGTCCAGGTGTCCCGGCTGCCCCTCTCGATGGAGTTCCTTCCCATCTTGTAAATGTTATAAAGCCACGTCTCGCAGTAGCGCGACGCGATGTCCAGAATGGCTCGGTTGTTGGTGACGTCGTAATCGATCGACTGCCGGTAGTGCCACGTCTGCGGCGCAACCGGCATCGGCCAGTCGCCTTGCGGCAGTTGCTTCTCCGGCACAAGCGCAACGTTCATGGGCGTGGGGCTGCCGATAATCTCCGTGAGAATGCCGATCATGTTGTGGAAGTAGCCGACCGTCCGCAGGCCGCCGTTCCACCACGTCGAGTAGTTCGACCCGGAGCGCATCGCGCTTCCGCCCTTGCCCTCCGCCACCAGCCGGCTGTGCATGGCCGTCGCCACCATTTCGATTCCCAGCGGCACCAGCGGGTCGAAATAGTAATTGAACGGATCGCGGAACGGCGGCATGAAGATCACGGCGCCCGTCGGCCCGGTCTGGTGGTGGTTGTACACGATCTGCGGAAACCACTCCTGGAACATCACGCGGTTCATGTTGGTGGTCTCGGGCATGTTGGACATGTAGAAATCGCGATTGTCATCGTGCCCGATGTACTTGTTGTAGAGCCGCGGCAGGTTGTTCAGGCTGCGCTTGAGCGGGTCCTTCTCGCGCATGTACCAGTTGGCGACAATCTCCTGTCCATCCGGGTTGGCCTGTACGCACAGCAGGATTACGTCGTTCAGGAAGCGCATGGTTTCCGGGTCTGTCAGGCTGACCATCTGGTAAACCGTCTCCATGAGCTGTTGCGACCCCACAGTCTCATTCGCGTGCAGCCCGCCATCGATCCACACCACGGCCTTGCCCTCGGCGGCCAGCGCGTGAGCCTGCTCGTCGGTGAGGTCTTCGGCCAGCGCCAGCCTGCGCGCGATGTCCCGGTAGTGGTCGAGGTTCTTGAGATTCTGTGGCGAGCTGATGATGGCCATGTACTGCGGCCGCCCTTCGCCAGTCTGACCCATGGTGACCAGCTTCATGCGGTCGGACTGGGAGGCGAGCGTCTTCCAGTAGGCCTCGAGCTGGGTGTAATTGGCCATCTGGTAATCGTCCCCGATGTTGAACCCCAGAGCGTCCTTGGGCGAAGTCACCTTGGGCGCGGTCTGGGCAATCAGGACGGTCGCGGAGAGAGCCACCGCGGCGGAGAGCGCCAGCCAGCGCGAAGATCGGCTTTTCATATTAACCAGAGTGTAATCCAATTCAGTGGGGCGGACCTCCTGGTCTGCCTTCTTGCTTGTTCTTCTTGCCTGTCTCCTGGTCTGCCTTCTTCCGCCTTCCCTCTCACCCTCGCCAAACCCACCGTGGGACGCGCCGGCAATAATCCTCGTAAATCCCGCCAAAATTCTTGCGAAGCACGCGTTCCTCGTAATAGACCACCCGCATATGGAAGCCGGCGAGCAGAAGAACGGCATACACAGCCAGGGTGATCGATCGGAAGACCAGAGCTTCGCCGCCCACCGCGCCCGTAACGCCGATATACATCGGATTCCGCGTGTAACCATACAGTCCCCGTTCCACCAGAAACCTCGGCGGGTCGTACGGCGCAGGCGTGCCGCGCCCCGCGAAGATGAAATCGTACGCGCAACGAACGTAGATCAGCGCGCCGCAGGCTATCGGCGCGATCCCGAAGACAAGTATCGCTCCCGTCGCCGCCTCCGGATGCCTCGGCAACAACAGCCAGGGCACAAGCACGGTGACCGCCACCGGCGCGATCAGAGTGAAGAAGGCCGCGCTCAACAGCAGGCGCCAGGTCTTGGGCACGTTTACGCGCTCCCGGCGCGCAGACGGCTCAACTCGTCTACGATCGACCGCCGCACCTGGTCCCGAAGCTCACCGCTGCGCTCCGTGCCCCACCCATCTACGGCCACAGCCGGGAGGACGTTCAGTTGCACGGTTCGGCTTCCGCCGAAAATCCAGGAGTTCCTCGGCAGGGCGTCGGCCGAACCCTCCACTACCAGCGGAAGGACCGGCACTTTCTCCCGAATGGCTAACTGAAACGGCCCTTCGCTAAAAGGCAGAACCTGGCCGTCGCACGACCGCGTGCCTTCGGGAAAGCAAACGATGGAGCACCCATGCCGCAGGACCCGCGCGCATTGCAGCAGCGCCTTAGCGCCTTTCCGCCGGTCGGAGCGCTCCACGGGAACGTCTCCCGCCATCCGCAGCATCCACCCCAGCAGCGGGACGCGGAACAGTTCGGCTTTGACCAGCCATTTCGCGTCCACGGCCAAATGCGAGATCACCGGGATATCGGCCATGGACTGGTGATTGCTCACGATCACGTACACCCGGCCGGCAACCAGGTTCTCCCGCCCCGAAACGCGGACATCCCATGGGTTGATTCTCGCCAGCGCGCGCCCCAAGCGCCGGAACCAGCGCCCCGTGCGCAAATGGCGCGGATCGAGGTCGAACAGCCGGACTACCGCCAACAGCAGCGTCCACGAAAGAACCAGAACCGAAGACGCGGTCCAGATCCACACCGAGCGAAGCATGGGCAACATGCCGGACTCTGCAAATTCACGCTCACCGAACCGAGCCGCGAACGTAAGAGAGCGGTCTTGTCAGCGACGCCATCGATAGCCGCTTCGATGCTCAACTCGGCCCACACACTGGAGTCTATCACCCTCTTTTCCGCAAGTTCCCAGCGCCATGATATCGTGAGCACTTGGCGGATCCACGGGCGGATCTCACGGAGGCGTTTGGCGGCGGCGGCGAGATCCGCGTGGCGGCGGCGCCGGGGCGCGTCAACCTCATCGGCGAGCACGTCGATTATCACGGTCTTCCGGTTCTCCCCATGGCTCTCCGCAGGCGCATCCGCCTGGCGTACCGCCCCCGCACCGACAGCTTGATCCGCGCCGTCAGCGCCGGCTATGATCGCCGCGAATTCCAATGGACTCCGCAACTGACGCCGGCCCGCGAAGGCGATTGGGAGAATTACGCGCGCGCCGCGGCACAGGCCGTCGCGCGCAAATGGGGCGCCGGCGTGGGCGTCGATGCCGCCATTGTGTCGGACCTCCCTCCGGCGGCCGGATTGTCTTCCTCTTCCGCGCTCCTGGTGGCGTTCACGCTCGCCCTGCTCGAAGCCAACCGGCAGCGCGCCACGTTCGAGGAATTGATGGAGATCCTGCCCGAGGGCGAGCAGTTTGTCGGCACGCGCGGCGGCGGCATGGATCACGCCGCTTCACTGGCCTCGAAAGAAGGCTGCGCTTCCTTAATCGGCTTCGATCCGCTTAACGTGCGAGCCATTCCCGTTCCGCGCGAGTGGGGCTTCCTGGTGGCGGACAGCCTGCGCACCGCTGAGAAATCGGGGCCGGTGCGCGCAGCCTACAACGCGCGGCGTCAGGCGGGAACCGCGGCGCTCGCAAAGCTGGGATATGCGTCGTATCGCGACGCGCTGGCGCATCCCCCGGATCTGGCGCCGCTCGATCCCCTGGAGCGCGACGCGTTTCTGCATGTGACCGGCGAGGCCCAGCGAGTCGCCGCTGCCGTGGCGGCCATGGAAGCCGGCGACGCCCCCACCTTCGGCCGCCTGCTGCTGGAATCTCACGCCAGCCTTCGCGACCGGCTCCAAGTCAGTTGCGCGGAACTGGATTGCCTGGTGGACGCGGCCATGGAGTCGGGCGCCCTGGGCGCGCGGCTCACCGGCGCGGGCTTCGGCGGGTGCGCCGTGGTGTTTGCCCCCAAAAGCAGTCTGCCTGCGGTGCGCCAGGGATTGATCGCGCGGTTCTATTCACAACGGGCAGCCGCAACCCCCAGCAACGCCATCATCGACGCGGAACCCGGGCCCGGCGCCCTCTATCTGGAGAATTCATAGCGTGAAGCTTCATACTCTCGATTGGATCATCGCATTTCTTTCCATCTCCATCTGTTTCGTTCCGGCGCTCTTCTTCGGAAAGCGCTCCGGAAAAAGCACCGCCGAGTTCTTCGCCTCCGGGCGGTCGGTGCCCTGGTGGCTGGCCGGAATTTCCATGGTCGCCACCACGTTTTCGAGCGACACTCCCAACCTGGTGGCCAACATCGTGCGCACGCAGGGAGTCGCCGGCAACTGGCAATGGTGGGCCTTCACGCTGACCGGCGTCTCCACGGTGTTCTTCTACGCCCGCCTGTGGCGGCGCTCCGGCGTGCTTACCGATCTGGAATTCTACGAGCTCCGCTATTCCGGCAAGGCCGCCACCACGGTGCGCGGGTTCCGCGCGATCTACCTGGGCCTGTTCTTCAACTGCATGATCATGGCGACCGTGAACCTGGCGGCCTGCAAGATCGCCGCCGTGCTCTTCGGCTTCGACCGCTGGCAGACGCTGCTCGCAGTGGGCCTGCTGAACGTGGTTTTCGCCGCCCATTCCGGGCTATGGGGCGTGCTGGTCATCGACATGTTCCAGTTCTTCATCAAGATGTCGGCCGTCATCGCGGCGGCCTACTTCGCCGTGACCCTGCCGCAGGTGGGCGGCATGAGCGGGTTGGTGGAAAAACTCTCCCACACGCACGGTCCGGGCGGGCTGAACTATCTCAACATGCTCCCGGATTTCTCCAATACCTGGACGCTCGCCGTGGCCATCTTCATCATGCCCCTCGCGGTGCAGTGGTGGGCCGTGTGGTATCCGGGCGCCGAACCCGGCGGCGGCAGCTACATGGCGCAGCGCATGTTGGCGTCGAAAACCGAAAAGGATGCGCTCGGCAGCACCCTTTTCTTCAACGTCGCCCATTACGTGCTGCGCCCGTGGCCGTGGATTCTGATCGGCCTGGCGTCGCTGATTGTCTACCCGCAATTGTCCGATATTCAAAAGGCCTTCCCGCACCTTGACCCCACGCTCATGGGCCACGATATCGCCTTCCCGGCCATGCTGCGGTTCCTGCCCGCCGGATGGGTCGGGCTGATGCTCGGCGGTTTGGTGGCCGCCAATTCCTCCACCATCCTCACGCACCTGAACTGGGGCGCCTCCTACCTGGTGCACGATTTTTACCGCCGCTTCGTGAAGCGCGACGCAACCGAGAAGCACTACGTCATGGCCGGCAGGCTGGCCACGATCCTGCTCTTCGTGTGCTCGTCCTCCCTGGTCTTCGCCCTCAACACTGCCAAGGACGCCTTTGTGCTGATCCTCCAGGTGGGCGCCGGCACCGGCCTGCTGTACCTGCTGCGCTGGTATTGGTGGCGCATCACCGCGTGGTGTGAGATTGTGGCCATGGTCAGTTCATTCGCCATCTCCGTCACCTTCCTCATCATGAACAACCACGGGATTGTGATCCCCTCCGACCGGCAATTGGTGATCACCGTGGCGTTCACCACCATCTGCTGGGTAATCACGGCGTACGCCGGTCCCCGTACGGATGAGGAGACGCTCGTGACGTTCTACCGGAAGGTCAGCCCCATCGGGCCGGGATGGAAATATATCCGGTCGATTGCGGGCGTTTCCAAAGTGGAAGCGGCGGAATACGCGAAGCGCGATAACATCCCGCTGGCCTTCCTAGGCTGGTCCGCCGGATGCGCCATGATCTGGTCGGCCCTGTTCTGCGTGGGCAATTTCTTGTACGGAAGAATGGGCCTGACAGCCGCTCTGTTAGCGGTGTTTCTTGTCACCGGTACCATAGTCATACGCGTAGTCAACAAGCTCTGGAACTGACGTTGCCCGATATGCGGTGCAGCCGGTTCCGAGCCGCGAACGTAAGAGAGCGGTTCCGGCCGGCCCGGTTTCTTTCGCCAAATCCCAGCTATCTCCCCGCCGCTACCACCGTCACCTGCACCTTCTCATGCCCGTTCGCGCCAAGCGTCACCGTCTTCGCGTACCTCGCGAATTGCCCGATTGACTCGGGCGGATCGCCGGCTTCCGGCGTCGCGCCGTCCCAGGCGGCCACGCGGTACGAATCCCTGCCGTTGCACGGTGACGCGGTAGCCCCCGGCTACCAGGTCATGAAAGGCGAAACGTCCCTGATCGTCGGTTTCCACCTGTCCTTGAAGCATCGTCAGGGGCGGCTGGCCGGGCATCGCAACGTGGCCGGTGTTGAGCTGTAGGGTCACAGTGGCCCTCCTCACCGGCGTCCCATCGACGCTGCTGACCACTTGCCCTTCAATCGAGCTTCGCCCGGCGGTCTGCGCGCCTAACAAGGAAGCAAACGCAATCGACCATGCGAGTAAGTGGACCGTCTTCATAGTAAGTCCCTCGATAAGCGCGACCTGCCTTCGCGGAGGCGTGAACCTACCGAGCCGCGAACGTAAGAGAGCGGTGCTAACTTAATACTTCAACCCGTATCCGTACCGGAACAGCGGGTCGCCGTTCGGAGTGTTGATGTTCACAGGCAACTGGGCCATCGTCCGCGGCCATGTGAATGACAGCTTCCCCGTAGGCTTGTAATCGCCGAACAGCACGTCCGCGACGCCCTGTCCTTCCGTGCCCGGCAGCCATGCCGCCACCAACGCATCCGACTTATCCAGCACCCCGCCAAGGATCATAGGCCGGCCGGACACCAGAATCGTAACTACCGGAATGCCCGCGCTCTTCATGGCGGCGACGGCGTCCTGATCCTCCTGCGCCAGTGACAGGTCGATGCGGTCGCCGCGCCCTTCGGCGTATGGAGTCTCGCCAATCACCACCACTCCCACCGTAGCTCCTGCTGCGCCCGAGCCATCCTTCGAGTAAGTCACCCGTGTATCTTTCGAAACTGTGTTCTTAATGGCTGTAAGTACAGTGGTCCCGCCGGACGTCACGGTCCCGGCTTTGCCTTGCCATGCGATGGTCCAGCCGCCGCACTGCATGCCGATGTCGTCTGCGCTCTTCCCCGCCACGTGAATGCGCGCGGCCTTCTTCGCGAGCGGCAGCGTATTGCGGTCGTTCTTGAGCAACACCAGCGACTGCCGCACCGCCTCGCGCGCCACCGCCCGGTGCTCGGCCGACCCAAAATACTTTGCCTGCAAACCGCGGTTGGCCAGCGTCGGCCGGCTCCGGTCCATCAGCCCCATCGCGAACTTCACGCGCAAAATGCGAGTCACCGCGTCGTCGATGCGCGTCATGGGCACTTTGCCCTCGCCCACCAGCGCCTTCAGATCCGATATGTATTCCCTGTGATGGTTCGGATTGGCCACCATTGCCATGTCCATGCCTGCGTTGATCGAGATCGCGATGGCATCCTTATAATTCGGCGCGATCTGATCGATCGCATTGTAATCCGAAATCAGGAAGCCCTGGAACCCTAGCTCCTGCTTGAGTATCTCAGTCAGCAGCCGGTGACTCGCAGAACACTTCACGCCATTCCAGCTACTGTAGGAGGGCATGATCGAGCCAACGCCCGCCTGCACCGCCGCGATGTATCCCTGTAAGTGGATTTTGCGCATCGTGGCTTCGTCCACCTTGGTATCGCCCTGGTCCAGGCCGCGTCCTCTTCCGGCCGAGCCGAATGCCGTGCCGCCATCGCCCATGAAGTGCTTGGCGCAGGCCAGCACCGCCAGCGGGTCGCCCAGGCCGGCCCCCTGAAAGCCGCGAACTGCCGGCCCGGCCAGCTCCCTGACCAGCACGGGATCTTCCGAAAAGCCCTCATACGTGCGGCCCCAGCGTATATCCTGCGGCACGGTCACACACGGTCCAAACGCCCACTGGATGCCGGTGGAGCGCACTTCCTCCGCCGTCGCGCGTTCCACCTTCTCCACCAGCGCGGCGTTGCGCGTGCACCCCAAGCCGATATCGTGCGGGAAAATCACCGCGCCCAGCACATTGTTGTGCCCGTGAACCGCGTCGACCCCATACAGGAGCGGGATCTTCAAGCGCGTCTTGGCCGTGTGCGCCTGCACGCTGTCGTACAAATCCGTCCATGCCTGTACGCTGTTGCCCGCCTTCGGGTCCGTATCCCCGCCGCTCAGGACCGATCCCAGAAACAGGTTCTCGATGTCCGCCTGGTCCACAATGCCGCCGTAATCCGGCTGAGTCATCTGCCCGATCTTCTCATCGAGCGTCATCTGCGCCAGCAGTTGTTTCACCTGCGAATCGTAAGAGGCAAGCGGCTTGGTCTGCGGCGGCGCCGCCGACAGGAACAAGCAAGCGGCAATGGCCGCACATAGCGCGCAAGCGAAGGTGCTTTTCATTTGGTAGACTCCGTCACTGCCTTGTACCACGTTTCGTGCCCCGCTGTCAGAGCCGCGCTGTCCGAGCCGCGAACGTCAGAGAGCGGTATCTTCTAAAGAAGCACACTGGATCCCGCTTTGATCCCTCAAGACAAAACCCATGCCGTCTCTCACGCCCTGCACGACGCATTCGGCGCCGTCGAAATCGAAGATATCCGCCCGATGCCCGCAGGCCTCGGCTCGGACCTTGCCTTTCGCATCGTCGTGAAAGGATCTCCCTTTCTATTGAAAATCATGACGCGGATCGATGAGCGTAACGACCCGCGCCGCATATTCCCTGCCATGCAGGCCGCGGCAGAAGCCGGTCTGTCACCCCGCGTCTGGCACGCGAACGTCGAAAACGGCATTTCCATCACCGACTTCATAGAGACCGTGCCTCTCCCCATATCCGAAGCTCTGGTCCGGATTCCCGACGCGCTGCGCACCCTCCACGCCCTCCCGCCATTTCCCAAAACCTTCAACTACGTCACCGCGCACAACGGCTTTATCTGGAGATTGCGGACGTCGAATCTTCTCCCCGGCAACGAGGTCGAGGAGACCTTCACCCAATATGAAAAAGTGTGCGCCGTTTACCCGCGCCTCGAGTCGGATATGGTTTCGTCTCACATGGACCTGAAGCCGGAAAACATCCTCTTCGATGGCCGGCGCCTCTGGCTGGTGGACTGGCAAGCGGCTTTTCTGAACGATCGCTACTTCGACCTCGCCGTCGCCGCGAACTTCGTGCTCACGAACGATGCCGCCGAAAGCGTATATCTCCAGCGGTATTTTGACCAACCGCCCGGCGAGTATCAGCTCGCGCGCTTCTTCCTCATGCGGCAGGCGATGCACATGTTCTACGCCGCCGTTTTCCTGTTGCTGGGTTCGGCCGGAAAGCCCGTGAACCAGAGTGAGGAATTACCGGCCTTCCAGGACTTTCACCAGCGTATCTGGGCGGGCCAGGTAAACCTGGCGGACAACCGGATGAAGACCGTCTACGGCAGAGTTCATTGGCGGCAACTCGTCGAGAACCTGCGAAAACCGCGTCTTAATGAAGCGCTGACAATCGTCTCAAACCGGCACGCAAGCCCCGAGGCTACGCGCCTTCTCCCTTCCGCCGCCCCTACGCCGCGTCCAACCTGTGCGCCCCCGCCTGGCGCCGCTTGATCCGCCGCGGCATGGGTGTCGCGCCCTGGATCTCATCGAGCATGCTCGTCACCTGCAAACTCGACCGGTCGAAGCCGTATGCCTCCAAAGCGCGGCGCACTTCCTCCAGCCGTCCCGCATAGGCCGGGAACTCCACCAGGGTGATGTCTTCCAATGCCTCCCGTCCGTCGGCGCGTCGCGAAACCAGGGCGGCATCGTGATAAATCTCGGGATTAATCGGGAAAGGAAGCTGCGCCAGCGCCTCCAACAGGGATTCCAGATAACGCGGCTTTACATCGATCGAAACGGAAACCAAAGCCCCTTCGCTGCCCGAAAGCGAAGGACTTGCCGGCTCCAACTTGGGCCAGACGCTCATCGATTCCTCCAGCATCCGGCGACCGGCCTGCCCAAAACGAAAAAACCCCGGAGCCCAAAGGCGCCAGGGTCTAGAAGTTCCAGAACAGACCGACTCACCTTTAGCACTTTTTAGCGTGGTTGCAATTAGTCAGGCCAAAAGCCTTAAATCAATCCACGTTCATTTAGAGAATACCACCCCATGCCGCCCGAATCAACCCTAAAACGACACCCTGAATCGCACGCTGAATCGCGGGCGTTTCCCCACACCGCCGCCGGTTGCTACCCGCTCAATCTCGCCCCGCTGGTTCTTCTGGCCGAAACGCGAGAGTTTGAGTTAATCAGGTCTTATACTGTCTGAAGGAGGCTGACACGATGTTGCGTTTCCCGATTGGCATAGCCGCCATTTCGGCTTGTTTCCTGATCGCCGTTTCGCCGTGCCTCCGCGCCCAGGATATTACGCTTCACATCTCGGGCGGCGCGCTTCCCCATCTCGCCGTTCCCGATCTGCGCGGTTCCGGCGACGCACAGCAGTTCATGTCTGTCCTGAACCAGACGCTATGGGACGATCTGAACGGTTCGGGGATGCTGAAGTTGGTCGCCAAAACCCTGTATCCAACCGCCATACCCCAGCAGCCATCGGACCTCCTCCAGGGGGCAACGGGCCAGAGCAGCGCCATGGCCGCTTGGTCCGGGCCGCCGGTCTCCGCCGACTACCTCGCCTTCGGCTATTCAGCCGTTCAGAACGGTGTCTTCGTGCTCTACGGCTGGATGTTCGACGTGCGCCGCGATACGCCCGCCACTGCCCAGTCGATCGGCAATCGTTACGCCGTCGCCGTCAGCGAGGCGGGCGCCAAAAAGGCCGCGCATGAGTTCGCAGCCGATATCATTTCAATGTTCGGAGGGCAGCCGCTATTCGACACCCATATCTATTTCACATCCGACCGCACCGGCCACAAAGAGATCTGGGCGATGGACGCGGACGGGTCGAACCAGCGTCAGATCACCAGGTTCAACTTCATTGCGCAGTTTCCTGCCCTATCGCCCGACGGCTCGAAAATCGCCTTTACTGCATGGCCCGGCCCCGGCCAAGCTCCCCGCATCTACATATACGCAACCGACCCGGTGCGAGACCTGCGCTTTTATAATCAGAAATCACCCGTGAACGGAACTCCATCGTTCACGCCCGACGGGCGCCAGATAGTCTATATGTCGAAGCCGGGCGCGGCCTCTAAGATCTTCGCCGCCAACCTGGACGGGTCTGGCTTCCGGCCGATCACCTCCGGGGACCAAGACGACGCGGAACCCAAGGTCAATCCGAAAACGGGTAGCGAAATCGTCTTTTCATCGGGCCGTTCCGGGGCGTTGCAGATCTATCGCGCGAACATGGACGGGCTGGACGTCCAACGGCTCACGGACGGAACCGGCGTGGCGTCCAACCCGTCATGGCATCCCAACGGGCAGATGATCGCTTTTGCCTGGACGCAAGGATACGAACCTGGGCATTTCAATATCTTCATCATGGATATCGCCGCTCGGACGTATGTGCAGCTAACTCGCGGCGAGGGCAAAAATGAGGACCCCAACTGGTCCCCGGATGGAACGCACATCGTCTTCGGGTCGAACCGCGGCGGCTCTTATCAAATCTGGCGCATGCTCGCGGACGGCTCCCAGGTGCAGCAGTTAACCACGGCAGGCAACAACACCAACCCTGTGTGGGGTAAGTAGGGCGGGCCGGGGTACCCGCGCCGTTCGTGGGTCCGCCCGCCTTCTTCATCCATGCTAATCCCCCCTCAGCGCCGCCATCGGGTCGATCCGCACCGCCCGCCGCGCAGGCACATAGCAGGCCGCCAGTCCGGCAACCGCCAGCACCAGCGCGCCGCCCGCGAAGGCCAGCGGATCGGTTGGCCGCGTGCCGTAGAGCAGGCTCCCTATCAGGTGGGTCAGCGCAAGCGAAGCGCCCGTTCCCAGCGCAATGCCCGCCGCGATCAGCCGCAGCCCCCAGCCCGTCAGCAGTCTCACAATGTCGCCGCGCGATGCCCCCAGCGCCATGCGCACCCCCATCTCCCGCGTGCGCTGCGAAACGGCGTAGGCCATCAGCCCATAAAGCCCCACGGCCGCAATGGCCAGCGCCGTGGCGGAAAACGCGGCAAGCAAATAGAGCAGGAAGCGCGGCTGCGCCCTGGCGCCGTCCACCAGTTCTTCAAGCGTCCGCGCCTCCGTAACCGGTTGGTCGCCGTCCACCGCCAGGATCGCGTTCCGCGCCGCGGCAATCAGCGTGCCCGGATCCGCCGACGCCGCCCGCAGGCTCACGTTCAGCGACGCCCATGGCAGTTGCGGGAACGGAAGCAGCACTTCGGGATGCGTCTCCCCCGCCAGCTCGCGGTTCTTCGTGTTGCCGAATACGCCCACCACTGCCACCGGCGTGGTGCGCCGCCCAAGCCAGATGCGCTTGCCGATGGGATTCTCGTTCGCCCAATAGGTTCGCGCCAGCGCTTGATTCACAATGGCCACCGGCGGCGCCGATGCGTCGTCGCGATCCGTGAACACGCGCCCGCTGAGAAGCCGCACGCGCATCGTCTTCGCGTAATCCGGGCTGATGGTCTGTACGTTGACGATCGGCCGCTGCCCCAGCGCCACGTTCGGCTGCCCTTCGATCGTCGCGGGCGTGTACCGCGAGGCGTTCAGCGGAAGAGCCGAGGAGATTGCCGCCGCTTCCACGCCGGGCAGTGCGCCCATTCGCCGCAGCGTTTCATTGTAGAAAGCGATCGTCTGCTCCGGCTTGCCGTACTTGGCCGGAGGCAGGGACACCCGCATGGTAACCACCCCGCGCGGATCGAATCCCAAATCGGCCGTGCGCAGGTTGATGAAACTCCGTAGCAGCAGGCCGGCGCCGGTCAGCAGCGCCATCGACAAACCCACTTGCGCCACCACGAACCCCGCGCGCAGCGCGCCGCTCCGTCGCGAGCCGGTTCCGCCGCGCGTTTCCTCGCGCAGCGCGGCGTTCAGGTCGGCGCCCGAAAGCTGCCAGGCCGGCGCCAGGCCGAACAGTGCGCCGCCCCCCGTCGAAAGGGCAACCGCGAAAAGCGACACGCGCCAATCGATGTGCGGCCCGGCCGCTACCAGCATGTTGTTGTGGCTCAGCGTCACCAGCGCCCGCGTCCCCCAATGCGCCAGCGCCAGGCCCAGCGCTCCGCCCGCCGCCGCCAGCGTCATGCTTTCCGCCAGCAACTGCCGCACGATGGCCGCGCGCCCTCCGCCCAACGCCGCGCGCGCGGCGATTTCCTTCCGCCGCCCCAGCGCGCGCGTCAGCATCAGATTGGCGATGTTGGCGCACGCAATCAGCAGCACCGTCCCCACCGCCGCCAGCAGCACAATCAGCGCCGGCCGCAGGCTGTAGGCGATCTCCGATTGCAGATCCGCCACCATGATCGAGGTTTGCGGGCTGCTGTCCGGCCGACTCGGGTTCGCCGCGCGGTATTGCGCCGTGAGTGCATCTTGTTCCGCCCGCGCGCTCCGCAATTCCGCGCCGGGCGCCAACCGCGCCACCGCATTCAGGAAACCCGCGCCCGCCTGCACCTGCGCCGGAGTGGTCAGGTTTAATTCGAAGACTTTTGCCGTCCAGATCTCCACGTCCTCGCTCAGCGGCGCGAACGTGAAGCCGGCCGGCAACACGCCGGCGACCGCGTAATCCTTCGAGTCGAGCGTGATGCTCTGCCCCACAATGTCGCGCGCCGCGCCGAAGCGCGCCGTCCACAGCTTGTGGCCGATCAGCGCCACATCCTTCGCGCCCGGCCGGTCGTCCTCCGCCGTGAACCCGCGGCCCAGTATCGGGCGCACGCCCAGCACATCGAAGAAGCGCCAGGAGACCCGCGCCGCCTCAATCTGCTCCGGCTCGCCCCGCCCGGTCAGGTTGAAAACTTCGTTGGTGAACGCAGCCATGCCCGAAAAAGAACGGCTGTTTTCCTGCATGGAAACGAAGCGTGGATAGGAGAACGGCTGAAAGCGGTCCTGCCCCTGATCGGCTGAAATCAGCGCCAGCCGTCCCGGATCCGCGTACGGCAGCGGCCGCAGTAATACCGCGTCGGCCACTGTGAAAATAGTGCAGGCGCCGCCGATGCCCAGCGCCATCGTCAGCCCCGCGGTCAGCGTGAATCCCGGGCTTCGCGCCAGCGCGCGCAAGGCATACCGGAGGTTATGAAAGCGCATGTGCCAGGCTCATTTCTGACACGGATTGTAACAGGGCGCTCATGAGCGCGATTTGCGCGCCCATGTGTCGAAATTTCCGAGCCGCGAACGTAAGAGAGCGGTTGCCAGGATCGCTTCAAAACGTTCCCCCGTCCTCCGCCACGCGCTAATTACGAAACCCCAAATACAACACGTCGCGGACCCTTGTGCCATCCCTTACCAAGCCATACCGTGTACACGCGAACGGGCCATTCGCGTGCTACGTCAAACTGCCAGAGGGGGAATCCGTTGCGTTTTCATCCATGCTTCGCGCTTCTCTTGCCCGCCGCTTCCGTTCTAGCGCAGCCAAGCGGCCCTACGCCAGATCCGCCCCCGCAACCCACTGCCTCCGCGCCGCAGCCCGCTCGCACCTTCGCGCCGGAGCCGAAGCGCATCCTCGGTATCATTCCCAACTACCGCGCCGTCAGCGCCGGGGAGACCGCGCCGCCGCCCAGCGCCAAAGAGGCCTTCCGCATCGCCACTGAGAGCAGCTTCGATTACTCCGCGTTCATTTTCGTAGGCATGACGTCCGGCCTCGCGGATGGCCGGGACGCGCACCCGCAACTCGGAGTCGGCGCCGCCGGCTACGCCAGGTATTACTGGCGCGGCTTTGTCGACAAAACCGACGGCAACTATCTTGTGCTCTTCGCCCTGCCGTCCCTGTTCCACCAGGACGAGCGCTACTACGCCAAGGGCGAAGGCGGGTTATGGGAGCGCGCCGCCTATGCCGCGTCGCGAGTCGCCATTACGCCCGACGATCGCGGCCGCGACTCTTTTAACATCTCTGAGATCCTGGGCCGCGGCATCGCCCAGATCGTCTCCACCGCCTACTACCCCAGCCAGGCCCGGACCATCGGCGCGCTCGGCTCCAAGTACGGATTCGCCCTGGTAGGCGACGCTGCCACGAATGTCTTTCTGGAACTCTGGCCGGACGTCGCCGCGCAAGTGAGCCGGCTCCATTTTCATCGTCACTCCAAGTCCAACTAAATAACTCCCTTTCCTTCCCGTTACTTACCCCATCCTAATTTCGGACTCATCCTACGGCCATGACAACCTGAAGGCGAGGAGTATTGTATGCAGAACTTTCAAAACACCGTTTCCCCAGAGCAATTCGCGGCCAATCGGGCCAACGCCGCAGGTTCCACCGGCCCGCGCACCCCAGATGGCAAAGCCCGTTCCTCCCAGAACGCCCGCAAACACGGCTTTGCTGCCGCCGCGTACACCGTCCCACGCCTCGAAGACATCGACGAGGTCGCCGAGCTCAGGGAAAGCGTTATCAATCTCTATAAGCCCGCGAACGCCCAGGAACTCTTCGCCGTCGAGCGAATCGCCATCACTCAACAATCCATGAACCGCGCCGCCCGCCTGGAAGCCGGAACCTTAACCACCTGCCTCAACGACGTCCTCAATCTCCGCGAGCGTCCCCTCATGGAGATGGACCCGGAAATGTACGGCGGCGGCGAACCCGGCAAGCAGCAAGTCAAAAACTACCTCCTGGCCGAAGGATTCCGCCGCAGCGTCGGCGCCTCCAACGTCTTCCACCTGTGCATGCGCTACAACGCCCAAGCCGAGCGCCTCTACCGCCGCGCCGTCCAGGATTTCGAGCGAATTAAGTCCCTCCGCAGCCCTCTTGAAGGCTCCGAACCCCCAATTGACCAAACGAACCCAATTTCCCCCGAACCCCAACAAACCGAACCGCTTACCCCCTCAGAAAGCCCCACCCGCGCCCCCCGCAACCCCTGGGGCCCGCCCAACGGAGACAACACCAACCACGACAACGGCTGCATTTGCGGCGTATGCTCTACCAAAACGCCCCCTTCAGACCGGTAGGGCGGACCTCCTGGTCTGCCTTCTTCTGGCTTATTGAGTTAATCCTTGGCCAAGCGCAGAAAAACCGTCGTGCAGCAGCTCTTGCCGAACGCAGTAAGCAGGGGTTCGACGCCCTCCCAGAGGGCAAATTGCCCGGCCACAGAAAGCAGGGTGTACAAGCACGTCGTTGCAAGCGCGGCCGGCAGTTCGAGACCGTTAGCGGATGCCCCAAGGCGCCGGAGCCGACCCAAACCGGGTTGGTACGCGCACCCACATGGACACCATCGTTATGCACAGAGCGCCAAGACAGAAGATCGCAAGTAATCCCCAAATCGCGTGCCATAGCGCGCGCAGCGGCGAAGCGCTCACGCCGCGCCAGACGTGCCCGGAAGCCGTTCGCAGCACGTTGGACCAGAACCACCCAACGCCGTGCGCCGAGCCCTCTTCCATCAAGTCCCCGACGGTTGCCGCCGCGCGGTCCGGCGCCGGAAAAAGATCGCGCCAACCACCACGCACATCTCCATGGCGCTAAACACGGCCAGCCCGAAGCCAGGCGCGGGGTGTGTCGCCACACGATAGAGGGTCTCGGCAAAACACACGGCGATCAGAGCCACCGCCGCAAACACGGCCGCCAGGCTCTCGGAGCGCGCCGCCACCAGCCAGCCGGTCAAAAAACCGGCGATGGTGAATTTCAGAACGGTCAGTGCATAGATTCCAGCGGTGTAAATCGCGGGTTGATAGCCCCACCAGCCGGAATGACCGGCCAGACGGTTCCATGTGTTGTTCACGAGAAACTCGTAAAGCAGGCAGAGAACAATGTGCGCCAATAGCCCCGCGAACGCGAATCCCAACACGCGGAGCGGCGAGTCGCTCACGTCGCGCCAGACGTGCCCGGAAGCCGTTCGCAGCACGTTGGACCAGAACCACCCAACGCCGTGCGCCGATCCCTCTTCCATCAAGTCCCCGACGGTTGCCGCCGCGCGGTCCGGCGCCGTGACCAGCGAGAGAATCCATTCCGCCGCGATTGCGCTACGCATGGGCGCCTCCCAGCAGTCTCAACCCTTTCATCAGCCGTTGATACGAACGCTGCGCTTCAGTCACAGCCCGCACGCCGGCGGCGGTGACCGTGAAGAATCGCTTGGCGCGCCCGCCCCGCTGGGGAGTCGGATCGCCGAGGCGGGATGTCACGAGTCCCTTCTCTTGCAGGCGATCGAGCGTCGTATAGAGCGCTCCGGGAGCCGGTTCCCGATCCGTGCAGGCGGTAATCTCCGCGCGGATGGTCACGCCATAGGCGTTCTCGTCCAGACGCAGGATTGCCAGCAGGACAACCTGCTCGAACTCCCCTAATGGAGCCGCTGACGACATTTAAACTACATCGTAGCTCAAATATGATGCGCGCTCAAGAAAAAAGCAGCCCGGAAGCGTCACCCCGCCTTTGCCCGCGCCACCACCAGCGTCACGTCGTCGGATTGATCGCCCGCGCCAAACTGCTCCACGCTGGTGAAAACCGCGCTCACCACTTCCTCGGCCGCCAGCCCGCTTGCCGCGCGCAGCTCATCGAGAAATCGCGCTTCGCCAAACTCCTCTTCGCCGCGCATCGCCTCCGTGACGCCATCGCTGAAAATCGCCAGCAGGTCGCCCGGCGCCAGATGGATCTCGCGCGCCTCGCACTCCCACTTCTCGAACAATCCAATCACCGTCGCGCTCGATGGCAACCGCTCCACACTCCCGTCCGCACGCAGCAGCATGGGCGGGTTGTGACCGCAATTCACATAGCTCAGGCTGCGCGCGCCGTCGTCGTAAAGCCCGAAAAACAGCGTGGCGTAATGCTGCGCGGCGGTCGACTTCCACAGGATCCGGTTCACCTCTCGCAGGGCGGCAACCAAACCGAGCGGAGGCAGCACCGCAGCCGTGGAGCGAATCAGCTCGCTGAGACTGCGCAAATGCGCCTGCAAACTCGCCATCAGCAGCGCGGCGTGCACGCCCTTGCCGGAGACATCGGCCAGCACCAGCCCAAGCTGGTCGTGGCCCAGTTCCAGAAAATCGTAGTAATCGCCGCCCACCCGGCGCGCCTGTAGACATCGCCCCGCGCATTCGAGCGTCTTCAGATTGGGCGCGCTCTGCGGAAGCAGTCTGCTCTGAACCTCCCTCGCAATTTCCATCTCCCGCGACGCCCGGCGCTCCGCCTCCAGCTTTTCCGCGATGTCTTCGGCCAGCCGGAAATTCTCGATCGCGATGCCCGCCTGGCTGGCAATGGAAGCCAGCAGGCGCTTGTCTTCCCCGGAATAGGGCTCGCCGGAAAGGCGCGGGCCGAGCGCCAGCAGTCCGGCCAACCGGCTTCCGCGGTCCAGCATCGGCACCAGACACCCGGACTGCAGCGGCGCCAGTTCCGGCTCCAGGCCGGACGGCGGCAATTCCCAAGGCCCGCCTTGCCTGGCCAGTTCGACGAGCTTCGGCGAGCTGCCGGAAAGCGTCCGAAGCGCCGGCGGCGCCACCCCGGCCACGGCTTCCAGGTCGCCGTTATTGTCCGCCAGATAGACCGCCAGCGACGCCGGCTGCAGCGCCGCTTCGAGTTGCTCCAGAAGCAGGTGCGCCAGCGCCTCCCTGTTGGCCGCGGTGCGCGAGGTCTCGGCCAGATTCTCCAAAATCACCCGCGCATCGTATGCGCCGCGAAAGAAAGCACGGTCGATCTTCCCGCTGACCCGCCTGTGAACCTGCGAGCCGCTCCACAGCAGCGCCGTCCCGAACACCGCGCCCATCGCGACGCTTCCGGATTGGCCTCCCACGGCCGGCGGCGCCAGACGCGCCAGCGACGTCGCGAAGACCAGCGTCAACCCGAAGCTTACGAAACACAACAGGACCAAGAACCCGCGCTGCACCAGCACGTAGCGCGCGCCGCGCTGGAGCAGAACGGGAATGTCCAGCACGCGCTGCTTGAAAACGGCGTAGGCGAACGACGCCGGAATCAGCATCAAATTGCCGTCGAGGATCGTTTCCAGCCAGTCCGGCGAGTGGAACCCCGCGAACTGCTGGAAGGCCGCCCGTATCACCGAAGGGCCCAAACCGACCACCGTCCCCCAGAAAATCACGCGGATCTTGCGCCGCGTTTCCGGCCCGCTCGGGAAGAAGTAGTTAGCGGCCAGGGAAAGCATCCCAAGCGCCATAAACCCGACCACGATGCCGAAATCCAACTGTCCGGCCGCCTGGGAGCCGATCGCTCTCGAAATAGTGGCAAAGGGACGCACCAAGTCCGGCAGATTGGTTTCCCCGGCCACCGCCAATCCGAGGACCGCGCCAGCCCATTTCAGCCAGGGCAGGCGCCGGTCAATGGGAGAGCGCGCCGGAAATACCGCGCAAAGCCAATAAAACGAAGCTCCCGCCATGCCGAGGAACAGGCCGTTGTACGCCTCGAACCATGGCCGCAGCCGGGCCGGCGCGGTTTGGTAGCTGTTCGGGAATCCTGGCGCCGCGATGATGCCGGCGAAAAAGCAGGCCAGCAGCCAGACGTTCCGGTCTTGCGGACGCCAGAACAGAATCACCAGCCCGACAACCGCGAATGCCAGCGGAAAAGAGCTCTGGATGAACCGGCCGGCTCCCCCCAGACTGCCGGGCGTCACGATCTCGGAATTGCGCCGGAAGATGCCGGTCAACTCCAAGGGAGCGGCTTGGCCCGGCCGGATAACGGTCAAGCGGACCGAGTCCCCGGGCTCATGGCTGTTCCAGACTCTATCTTGATCTCCCGGGCCTTGAACCCGCCGGCCGTCGAACGCCACCACCTTGTCCCCAGCCCTCAGACCGGCCCTTTGCGCCGGACTGTTCGGTCTCACGTTGGTCACGACATTGGCTTGCTCGGACGCCTGATAGGGAAAATCGAGACCGAGTTCGACGTCGGCGGGCCGGTCGAGCCGGGTAGCGACCGCCCAGCAGTAGGTATAGAGTACGGTGGCAGCCGCGAAAACCGTCGCCGCGGCCACCAAGGCGCTGTGAAACCATCGCCGTCCACCGGTAGTTGCCTTAGATGAGACCGCCATCGACTACACTATCTTACGTCCCTTCCGGCGAGGTTCGACGCACTGGCGTGAGCACTGGTAAGATAAGGGCGTATGAAGGGTGTCGTACTCGCCGGCGGCTCGGGCAGCAGGCTCTTTCCGCTGACCAAAATCACGAACAAACATCTGCTGCCCATCTACGACCGGCCGATGATTTACTTCCCCATTCAGACGCTGGTGGATGCCGGGATTCGCGACATCCTGGTGGTTACCGGCGGCCGGAATTCGGGCGATTTCCTGCGGCTTCTGGCCAACGGCAAAGGCTTCGGGCTGAAGCATATCAACTACACCTACCAGGAGGGCGAAGGCGGCATCGCCGACGCGCTGGCGCTGGCCGAGCACTTCGCCGACGGCAAGAAGATCTGCGTCATCCTGGGCGACAACATCATCGAGGCGGGCATCCGTGAGGCCGCGGACCAGTTTCGGGCGCAGGCGCAGGGCGCGCACATCCTCCTCAAGCAGGTGCCGGACGCGGAGCGGTTCGGCGTGGCCGAAGTGGCGAACGGCAAGATTGTCGGAATCGAGGAAAAGCCGGCGCACCCGAAAACCAACTACGCCGTCACGGGCGTCTACATGTTCGATGCGACGGTGTTCGACAAGATCAAGACCCTGGTTCCCTCGAACCGCGGCGAGTTGGAAATCACCGACGTGAACAACGCCTACATTCGGGAAGGCTCCATGACCTTTTCCTTTCTGGACGGGTGGTGGACCGACGCCGGCACGTTCGATTCGCTGCTCCGCGCGGCCAATCTGGTGGCGAAGTCGGTGGAAGCGAAAGTGGCCCCGGACGGGGCGGTGCTGGTCTAATGGCAATCGGAGCGGCGGAGATCAAAGCGGCGCGGCGCCTGGCGTCCTTCGAGGGCCTGGAGCTGGCCATCCCGGTATGTTCCAAGGGCATTGGCGCATTGATCGGCGCGCCCGATTCGCGCGACCTCATCGAAGGCGTGCGCGTGCAGCCGTTCCCCATCTACCCGGACGACCGAGGGTATTTCCTGGAAGTGCAGCGGATCGGCCGGGGGCTGGCCGCGGCTTTTCCTCCCGAAAGCACGCAGATTTCCGCGGCCCTGAGCTTTCCGGGGACCGTCAAGGCTTTCCACTACCACCTGCGTCAGACGGATTGCTGGGCGCCGGTGATGGGGATGCTGCAGGTGGCGCTGGTGGATCTGCGGCTGGGGTCGCCCACCTTCGGTTGCCGCAACACCATGTACGCTGGAGCGTTGCGGCCGTGGCAGGTGCTGATTCCGCCGGGCGTCGGCCACGGGTACAAGGCCATCGGGAACCAGGACGCCATGCTCGTCTATCTGACGGACCGTTTCTACGATCCGCGGGACGAAGGCCGCATCCCCTACGACGACCCTTCCATCGGCTATGATTGGGAAACCCAGCGCAAGTAGGGGCCGGGCATGCCCGGCCCTCCACATTCTATGAAGCTTCTAGTGACTGGCGGGGCCGGTTTTATCGGGTCCGCGTTCGTCCGCATGGTCATCGCGGAGACGGACTGGCGGGTGGTCAACTTCGACAAGCTGACCTACGCCGGAAACCTGGAAAACCTGACCCCCGTGGAGCGCAGCGCGCGCTACCGGTTCGTGCGCGCCGATATCTGCGACGCGGGCGCGGTGGAGGCGGCGCTGGCGGAGGAAAAGCCCGACGCCATCGTCCACTTCGCGGCCGAATCGCACGTGGACCGCAGCATCCTCTCGCCGGAGCCGGTCATTCACACCAACCTGCTCGGCTCCTTTACCCTGCTTGAGGCGGCGCGGCGGCGCGGCATCGGACGTTTCCTGCACGTGTCCACGGACGAAGTGTACGGCAGCCTGACGGCGCCGCTTTCGGCCACGGAGGATTTCGCGCTCAACCCCAGCAGCCCCTATTCGGCCTCGAAGGCTGGCTCGGACCTGCTGGCGCGGTCGTACTTCGTCACCTTCGGACTGCCGGTGGTCATCACCCGGGCTTCCAACAATTACGGCCCTTACCAGTTTCCGGAAAAGTTGATTCCCCTGACGATCGCCAACGCCCTGGAGGATCGCCCGCTGCCGGTTTACGGAGACGGCATGCAGGTGCGCGACTGGCTTTACGTGGACGACCATTGCCGCGGGATTCTGGCGGCGCTGCGAAAGGGACGGGACGGCGAAATCTATAACATCGGCGGCAACCGTTCGCTTCCGAACCTGGATGTGGTGCGCAAAGTCCTGGCGTTGACGGGCAAACCGGAGACGCTGATCCAATACGTCACCGACCGTCTGGGCCACGACAGGCGGTACGCGCTCACCAGCGACAAGCTGACGCGGGAAACCGGCTGGCAGCCCGAAATGGATTTCGAAACCGGCCTGGCGCAGACCATCGATTGGTATCGGGCCAACGCCGGCTGGGTGGCGCGCGTGCGCAGCGGAGCGTACCTCGCGTATTACGAGCAGAACTATGGCGGCAGGGTTGTGGCTTAACTTTGACGCGGAGACGCGGAGACGCGGAAAAGAAACGTTAGGGTTCAGCGTACGGGGAGAGCTCGGCATGCCGAGGCCTTTTTGGCGGTTTTCTCCGCGTCTCTGCGTCTCCGCGTCAAGAATTCAGCGCGGCGCTTATGCGCGTAGCCATTGAGGCGGGGGCGCTTTCGCTTTCGAGCGGGGGGCTGGCGCGGTATACGACGGAGCTTAGTTTGGCGCTGGCGCGGGGGTTTCCGGAGGACGAGTTTTTTCTGGTGTCCGACCGGCCGTTCCGGATGCCGGCGGGGTCTCCGGCGAACTTGAGGCAGGCGGGTGGGGCGGGCAACGCGGTGGAGCGGCGCTGGTGGCTGTGGGGTCTCGCGCGCGAACTCGACCGGCTGGGGGTGGACGTCATCCACGGTCCGGATTTCGCCGTGCCATACCTTGCGCGGCGGCCGAGCGTGCTCACCTTGCACGATCTCTCTCCGTGGATGAATCCCGGCTGGCATTCCGCCGCGCAGCGGGTGGCGCGGCGCACGCCGGTGTTGCTCGGGATGGGCGCGGCCACCATGGTCGCGACTCCCAGCGAGGCGGTGCGGCAACAGGCCATCGAACGGTTCCGGCTGAGGCCGGCGCGGGTGGTTGCCATACCGGAAGCCGCCGCGGGGTGGTTCGGTCCGGTGGAGACACGGCCGGAGACGCCGTACTTCCTCTTCGTGGGAACGCTCGAGCCGCGCAAGAACCTGCCCGCGCTGGTGGAGGCCTGGCGGGGGCTGCGGCGGAAACACAAGATCGACCTGCTGCTGGCCGGGCGCAGACGCGCAGACTGCCCGGCCATTCCCGAGGAGCCCGGCCTGCGCCTGTTGGGAGAGGTCCCCGACGAGGCGCTCTCCGGGTTGTACAGCGGCGCGCTGGCTTTTGTGTACCCGTCGCTCTACGAAGGGTTCGGGCTGCCGGTGCTGGAGGCCATGCAGTGCGGCGCATGCGTAATCGCTTCACGTGCGCTTGAGGAAACCGGAGGCCGGGCGGCAGTTTACGCCGATGGCGTGGAAGACCTGAAGCGCGCCATGCTGCGGGCGGCGGAAGACGAGGCATGGAGGGCGGATTGCCGCATGCGCTCGCTGGCGCGGGCGCGGGAATTTTCCTGGGAGCGCACGGCGCGCCTCACGCACCAGGTCTACGAGGAGGCGCGCAAGCGTTTTGAAGGCTGAACCGAGACCGTTGGCGCTGTTCCTGGCGGCCGAGGCGCCCTACCCGCTGGCGGGCGGCGGGGCGCTGCGCAGCGCCTCGCTGTTGAACTACCTGGCGCGCACGCGCGAGGTGGACGTGATCGTGTTCCGCCAGCCTGGGGCGTCGGACCCCGCCACCAGGATGCCGCCGGGCCTGGCGCGGCGGATTGTGTCGATCGATCTTCCGGAAACCGGCCATGGCGCGGCTGCGCGGGCCTTCAGAAACGCGGTTCGCCTGGCGCGGGACACTCCCCCGCTGGTGGACCGCTTCGCGGGCTTCGGGCGCCGGATTGCAAAGGCGGTTGCCGGACAGCGGTATGAAATCGGCGTCGTGGAGCATTTTTGGTGCGCGCCATACTGGGAAGAGGTTTCACAGGTGTGCGAGCGAACGGCGCTCGACCTGCACAACATCGAATCGGTTCTGCACGGGCGTTGCGCGCAGGTGGAACGGGGCGCGGCGGCCCTGGCGCACCGCGTTTTCGGGCAGGCAAGTCTGGAACTGGAGCGCAAGTGGCTGCCGCGGTATTCCCGGGTTCTGACGGCCTCGGAGCACGACGCCGAGGTGGCGCGCGCCATCGCTCCGCAGGCTCAAATCTCGGTTTACCCGAACGCCATTCCGCCGGTCCCGGAGCCCACGAGGACGGACGAGGAAGCCATCGTTTTTTCGGGCAACATGGAGTATCACCCGAACGCGGCGGCCGTGAAGTTTTTCCGCGCCGAGGTCTGGCCGCGGCTGCGCGAACGTTGGCCGAGGCTGGTGTGGCGGCTGGTGGGAAAAAACCCGGATGCGGTGAAGCGGTACACGGAAGGCGACCCGCGCATCCAGGCGACGGGCCCTGTGGACGACGCAGTGGTGGAGCTGGCAAAATGCCGCGCGGCGGTGGTCCCGGTTCTGGCCGGCAGCGGCACCCGGTTCAAGATCCTGGAAGCGTGGGCGGCGGGGATTCCGGTGGTTTCTACCGGCGTGGGTGCGGAGGGACTGCCCGCGCGGGATGGCGAGAATATCCTCATCGCGGATACGGGTTCCGCATTTGCCGAAACGGTTTCCCGGCTACTCGCGTCCCCTGCTCTACGGGGGCATCTTGGCATCGCCGGCAGGCGATTGCTGGAGCGGGAGTTTACGTGGGATACCGCCTGGACAAAGTTGGACCTGTGAGACTACCGCAGTCGCACCTTTCGCTATACTGGTAACAATCCATGCGCTTTGCCGTTGATGCTCATGCTATCGGGCGCCACCAGACCGGGAACGAAGTCTACATTCGGAGTCTCCTGAACGCCTTTGCGTCGCAGGGTGCGGACTGTGAGTTCGTGGCATACGTATCGACCGACGCCGCGCGAGCCGCGATTCCGGCGAACATACGGACGCGCCGGGTATCGGCGAATCCGTTTCGCAGGCTAGGGATGGACTTGGCGGCGCGGCTTCTGCAGGACCGGCCGGACTTGTTGCATGTGCAGTACACGGCGCCGCTGCTCTGCGCGACGCCGGTGGTGGTGAGCGTTCACGACGTCAGTTTTCTGGAGCACCCCGAGTATTTCACGCGCGACCGCGCGGTCCAATTGCGCTGGACGGTACAGCGCACGGTGCGCCGCGCCGCCAAGGTGCTTACCGGCTGCGAGTTTTCCAAGCAGGCGATTCTCAAGGCTTACAGCGATCTGGACGAGAGGAAGGTAGTGGTGGTGCCGTATGCGGCCGCACCCGAATTCCGTCCTCTTCCGCGGGAGACGGCGCAAGCGGCGGTGCTCGAACGCTTCTCGGTTTCCGGTCCGTTCATCCTGAACGTGGGCGATCTGCAACCGCGCAAGAACCAGATCGGGCTGATACGGGCGTTCGCGCGGCTGGTGCGGGCGTATCCGCAGATCAAGCACAAGCTGGCGCTGGCTGGAAAGGATACGTGGTTCGCGGGCCGCGTACGGGAGGCCGCGCGGGAATCGGGCGTGGCGGACCGCATCCACTTTTTCGGCTTCGTCAGCGACGACGACCTGCTGCGGCTTTACAACGCCTGCGACCTCTTCGTGTTCCCGTCCTTTTACGAGGGTTTCGGATTGCCCGCGCTGGAGGCGATGGCGTGCGGCCGGGCGGTGGTGTGCTCGAGCGCGGCGGCGCTGCCGGAGGTAGTGGATGGGGCGGCTATCCTAACCGACCCTTGCTCGGTGGAAGAGATTGCGCGCGCGATGGCCGACGTGCTGCTGGATTCCGAGATGCGCACGCGGATGGAACGGCTGGGCTTGCGGCGGGCGGCGCATTTCAACTGGCAGAACACGGCGCAGAGCACTCTCGAAGTCTTCCACGAGGTAGCCGAGCGGACGGTTCCGGCGATGGAAACCGTGAGACCTTCCTCCCTGGCACGCCGGTGAATCACCCCGAAGGAGGCAGGCCGGGAGGCCCGCCCCACCGATGATGCGCCTGGCATTCTTCTCCCCGCTTCCGCCGGCGCCGAGCGGAATCGCGGATTATTCGGCGGCGCTGATTGAAGCCCTGAATCCTTTGACCGAACTAGAGACGTTTTCGGACGGCGGCATCCGGTTCGATGCGGAGCGGTTCGATATCGCGCTCTATCAGGTCGGCAATAACGGGCATCACGGATTCGTCTACGAAGCGGCTCTGCGGCATCCCGGCGTGGTGGTACTGCACGAGAGCAATCTGCATCACCTGGTAGCGGACCTCACCATCAAGCGGGGCGATTGGGACGCCTACGTGGAGGAATGCGCGTACAACGGCGGCGCGGAGGCGCGCGCCAAGGCGGAACGCGTACGCAGCCTCGAAACCGGACCGGATTACGAAGGCGTCACGATGACGCGGCGGCTGCTGGAGACGGCGCGCGGCGTGGTGGTGCACAGCCGGTTCATGGAGGAAGAAGTGCGGGCCGCCGGATTCGCCGGACCGCTGGCGGTAATTCCGCACGGCGCCTGGATTCCGGAGTCGGATGGCAACCGGTACCGGCACAAGCTGGGGATCGACGAGACCGCGCCGCTGGCGGGCATCTTCGGCTTCTTGAAGCCTTACAAGCGCATCCCGGAATCGCTGCGCGCCTTGCGGCGGCTGGTGCGGTTGATCCCCGAAGCGAAGATGATCTTGGTGGGCGAGCCGCATGTGGACCTTCCGCTGGAGTCGATGATCAGGTCGATGGGCTTGTCGGCCGACGTGCGCATGTTGGGATTCATGCCGGCGGAGGATTTTGTAGGCTATCTGGCGGCTTGCGACATGGCGCTCAACCTCCGTTACCCCACGGTGGGAGAGAGTTCCGGCACGCTGCTGCGGGCGATGGGGTTGGGCAAGCCGGCGCTGGTATCGGAGGTAGGCTCGTTTCGGGAACTGCCCGACGATGTTTGTTTGAAAGTGCCGGTTGGAGCGGGTGAGGAAGATGCGATCTTCGAGTATATGAACCTGCTGGCGTCGCGGCCGGACGTGGCGCGGGAGATCGGCGCCAGGGCGAAGGATTACGTGGCGCGGGAGTGCGGGTGGGCTAGCGTGGCGCGGAGGTATGCGGAGTTTTTAGAGGAGGTGGTGGGGGAGGGGCCGGAACAGGGGCCGGGGAAGAAACCGCTCTCTTACGTTCGCGGCTCGGATGGGCGCGGTTCGGAGGTTCGTGGGGCGGATGCGCGCGGTGCGGAAGAAGGCAGGCCAGGAGGCCCGCCCCACATAGCCGGTTCGGAGGCGCGCGGTGCGGAAGAAGGCAGGCCAGGAGGCCATGCGCGCGGCGCGGAAGAACCGCTGTCTGACGTTCGCGGTGCGGAGGTTCACACCGCGGAGGTTGCGCCGATGGAGGAAGACAAAACCCCGGCCCCCGGCCCCCGGCCCCTGGCCCCCGATTCTTACTTGCGAACTTGGGCGGAGTCGGAAGAAGGCTTGCGGTACTTGGAGACGCATCGAACGCGGCTGGTGAAGACGCTGGAGATGATTCCGCCTGGCGGGGCTTGCGACCGGATTCTGGAGATGGGGGCGTACTTGCAGATCACGCCGGCCTTGCGGTCGCGGCTCGGGTACGGTGAAGTTCGCGGCTGTTATCACGGGAAGCTCGGGCAGACGGACCATTGCGTGAAGACATCGAGCGAAGGCGAACGGTTTGCCTGCGACGTCGACCATTTCGACGCCGAGAAGGACGCGTTTCCTTACGCCGACGAATATTTCTCGACGGTGCTGTGCTGCGAAGTGATCGAACATTTGTTTGAAGACCCGATGCACCTGACGATGGAGGCGAACCGGGTGCTGAAGCCGGGCGGGCATTTGCTGCTGACCACGCCGAATGTGGCCGCGCTGCGCGCCATCGACGCGGTGCTGCTGGGATACCATCCTGGCTTCTATCATGCCTACATGCGGCCCGCGGGGCCGGGTGAAGAGACGGGGGCGCGGCACAATCGCGAGTACACGCCAAGGGAAATCCGCAAGCTGCTGGAGAACTCGGGTTTCGAAACGGTCCGCCTGGAGACCGGTGAGTTTCGCGACCGGCCGCACCCGGAATACGGCTGGGTGATGCACCTGTTGGAGCGGTATCGCCTGGAAACCGGCCTGCGCGGCGATGGGATTTACGCGCTGGGAAGGAAAACCGGTCCGGTGAAGGAGCGCTACCCGGAGTGGCTTTACGCATGAGCGCGAAGTACCCGGCCGCGGACGTGACGGTGGACGCGGAGACGCGGCGCGTACACGTGGAGTGCCTGGTCCGCAACGAATCGGGCGAGACCTGGCGGGCGGCGGAAGGCTTCGCCATCGGGTATCAACTCTACGACGCGGAGACCGGGACGCTGGTGGTGGACGGGGAGCGCAGGCCTACGGAGCACGACGTGAAACCCGGCGAGGCGGCGCCGGTGCGCCTGGATTTCGATGCGCCGCGCGAAGACGGCCGGTACCAGGCATTCATCTCCCCCATGAAGGAAGGCGTGTGCTGGTACCACGAGCGGGACTGGCGTTTCCTGCTGGCGGAGATCCGCGTACAGGATGGGACGCCCCGCCTGGAGCGGGTGCGCGTGGCAAGGCGCGCCACCTTGCGGCGAGAGCGGGCGCTGCGCGGGGTGGGGCGCGGGTTCACGACGCCCTTCACGACCATCTGGCGGAACCGCGGGCTGATCCGCGTGATGGTGCGGCGGGACATTCTGGGCCGGTACCGGGGATCCTTCGCGGGGGCATTCTGGACGCTGATCAACCCGCTGCTGTTGATGCTGACGTACTTTTTCGTGTTCGGCGTGGTGCTGCGGTCGCGCATTGAGGGGGACGCGAGCCGGGCGGGTTTCGGGCTGTATTTCCTGGCCGGGATTCTGCCGTGGCTGGCGGTGAGCGAAGCGCTGGGGCGCGCGCCAACGGTGATCCTGGAGCACCGGAACTTCGTGAAGAAGCTGGTGTTCGCGGTGGAGACGCTGCCGGTGAACCTGGCGGCATCGGGCCTGGTGAGCGAACTGTTCGCGGTTCTGCTGTTCGGCATCTTCCTGCTGTTGCTGCGCGGCGGCGTGCCGGCGTCGGCGGTGTGGCTGCCGGCGCTGCTGATTCCGCAGATCCTGCTGACGCTGGGGCTAAGCTGGTTCCTGGCGGCGCTGGGGGTGTTTGTACGCGATCTGGGCCAGGTGGCCGGATTTCTGCTGACCATCTGGTTCTTCCTGACGCCGATCTGCTATCCCGAGAGTTCTCTCTCCACGCTGCCGCATTCTGCTACCCTGTTTCTGTCGAAGAACCCGATGACCGTGTTGGTGCGCGGGTATCGTGCGATATTGCTGCACAATCAGGCGCCGGCGTGGGGCCCGCTGTGGAAGTTCTGGCTGCTATCGGCGGCGGTGTTTCTGCTGGGACATGCCTGGTTCCATAAGCTGCAAGGTTCTTTCGCGGATATCCTGTAAGCGGGCCGGAGCCTCCGCATGAAGGCGTTGCTATACAAGATCAGCGCGATTTTGGTGGCATACGGGCCGTGGGGCGTATTTCTGTTTTGCGTGGTGGATTCGGTGGGCGTCCCGCTGCCGGGCGCCATGGATGTGCTGCTGATTGGGCTGGCGGTGAAGAGCGTGGCGGAGCCGCACCACGCGCTATTTGCTGCGCTGATGGCGGTGATTGGATCGACGGCCGGAAATCTGGCGCTGTTCTCGGCCGCGCGCGGCGGCGCCAGGTGGGTGAAGGGCGAGGCGGCGCCGGGAAAGCGGCAGCGATTCCGCGAGTGGTTTGCGCGCTATGGGATGCTGACGGTTTTCGTACCGGCCGTGACTCCCGTTCCGCCCTTGCCGCTGAAGGTGTTCGTGGTGACGGCGGGGGCGCTGGGCACGTCGCGGGGGAAGTTCCTCGCGGTGATCGTGCTGGCGCGAAGCATCCGGTTCTTCGGGGAAGTCTACGTGGGGCTATTGCTTGGCAAGGATGCCCAGGGCTTCCTGACGCGGCACGGCTGGACGCTGGGCGGGCTGGCAATCGGCCTGGCGATTGCGTTTTACCTGGTTGCGCGGTGGATGGAAAACCGGCGGCAACCAGCGGTGTGACGGGTAGACCTCTATGCCCAAGCGGATCGCCATTGTAGAGGACGAAGCGGAACTGGCCGCGCTGCTCGATTACAACCTCAAGCGAGCCGGATATGAGACGCGGACGATGGGCGGGGCGGGGGGCGTGCTGAAGTCGCTCGAAGAGTTCAAGCCGGAACTGGTGGTGCTGGACGTGATGCTGCCGGAGGTGGATGGGTTCGAGCTATGCCGGCAGATCCGGCAGTCGGCGGCGCTGGGGCGGATTCCGGTACTGTTCCTGACGGCGCGGGCGGACGAAGTGGACCGGGTGCTGGGCCTGGAAATCGGCGGTGACGATTACATGACCAAGCCGTTCAGTCCGCGAGAGTTGGTGGCGAGGGTGAAGGCGCACCTGCGGCGGGAGGATATGGACGCGGAGCCGGCGGTGCTCGATATCGGGCCGTTCAGGCTGGACCGGAACGCGCGGCGGGTGATGCATGGGGAGCGGGAGCTCACGCTCACGTCGACCGAGTTCAACCTGCTGGAATTCTTCCTGACGCACCGGGGGCACGCTTACAGCCGCGACCAACTGCTGGATTCGGTGTGGGGAGCGCAGCACTACGTGACGCCGCGGACGGTAGATGTGCATGTGCGGCGGCTGCGGGAGCAGATTGAGGAACAGGCGGATAATCCGAAGTATCTGACGACGGTGAGGGGGTTCGGGTATCGATTTGAAGAAGGAGTTTGAAGGCAATGAGCGCATTCGTGCGGGCGCCGATGATTGCCGCCGTGTTGGCTTCGATGGGCGCCGGCCTGTTGGCCGGACAGGAAAGCGGGCTTCGGTTCGAGGTTGCATCCATTAAGCCGTCGACCTTTCCGAGCGATGAATACGCGGCCGGCTTTCGCGCCGCGGTGGCAACGAACCCTTGCGGCTCAGGCAGGCTGTCGGTCTCGGGCACGCTGATTACCGTCCTCACGGGGGGCATCTGCGGCATCGTTCGCATCGCATACGATGTGAAGAGCTTCCAGGTGGTCGGGATGCCGGCCACGCTCGGGCATCCAGGCCAGGGTTCCCGCGCTACTGACGGCGGCGAGCTTTACGACATTGAGGCGCGTGCGCCGGGCCCGGATCCGCCGAATGCGGACCAGGTGCGGGAAATGCTTCGTTCGCTGCTTCGCGACCGGTTCGCTCTGACGCTGCACCGCGAGAGCAGGGACCTTTCCTTCTATGCCCTGGTCCCCACGAACGATGGCCCCAAACTGACGCCGGCTGTAGCGACCTGTAAGCCCACCCCTAACCCTATGCCTGAGCGGATGAGCGTCTGCGGCCAAACGATGGGACAGGTGGCCGGATACCTGACTTCCTTTGTCGACCGCCCGGTGCTCGATATGACCGGCGTCACGGGGAAGTTCGACTACGAGATTCCAATCGATCCGAGCGGAGGCGATTTGAAGGAGCAGGTGGTGGCCGGCATCCAGGAGCGCCTGAAACTAAAGCTGCAATCGAGGAAAGGACCGGTTGAAGTGCTGGTGATCGACCACGTCAAAGGGCCTTTGGGGAACTGATAAGCGTCGAAGAATTCATCATGTCTTAACCAAACGGTAACAGTGGGGCTGGTAGGTTGAATTGGGAAAGCCATGAAGAAGATTCTTCTGATTGAGGACGACGCGGATCTTTTTGCCCTGTTGAAGTACAACCTGGAGAAAGAGGGTTTCGCGGCGAGCGGGCAACAGACCGGAGGCGGGGCGCTGGAATTGTGCCGGAGGGTCAGGCCGGACCTGGTGCTGCTGGACATCATGCTGCCGGATTCGGACGGGCTGGACATCTGCAAGGGCATCCGCAAGGACCCGGACCTGGCGGCGACGCCGATCATCTTCCTGACGGCGCGGGCCTCGGAAACGGACCGGATTGTGGGCCTGGAGTTGGGGGCTAACGATTACGTGGTGAAGCCGTTCTTCGTACGGGAGCTGATTGCGCGCATCAAGCTGCAGTTCCGCAACCAGGCGGCGCCGGCGCGAGTGCTGGAAGGCGGCGGGCTGGAACTGGACCGCAGCATGTGCCAGGTGCGTCTGAACGGCGAACCGGTGGCGCTGACGGCCACGGAATTCCGCCTGTTGGAATACCTGATGGGCCGGCCGGGGGTGGTATTCAGCCGGGAGCAATTGCTGAACGCCGTGTGGGGGCAAGACCGGGCGATCACCGACCGCGCCGTGGACGTGTACGTGCTGCGGCTGCGGCAGAAGGTGGAGACGGACCCGGCAAGCCCGATACTGATACACTCGGTGCGCGGATTCGGATATACGTTTGAGCCGCGGCGGGCGGCGGCGGCGTAGGGGCTGGGGTGGAATGGGGAACGTCCCGTCTGTTTGAATGTATAAGGGCGCGGATGAAAAAGGGTCCTCC
>CAYWHA010000029.1:0-72635 GCA_964457555.1 uncultured Solibacteraceae bacterium | reverse complement strand
TCCAATCCGCCTTCCGCCAGTTGGCCTCCGCCGAGCGCAGCTATTTCCGCGCCCTAACCCAACTGCGGCGCGCCCAAAACGAACGCCGCGCCGAAGAACAGGCCGAACAAGCCGAGGCGGAAGCGCCCCCCGCCGTCCCTCCAATTGGGTTCGTTCTCCCGAAACAGCCTCAAACCCTCCAAGGTGGGGCAGGCGCTTTCGCCTGCCACGTTTCCGAACCGCGAACCGATCCCAACCCGGGCCCCGGGTCCCATTCCGAGCCGGGCCCAGCGGGCACCCCGTCAGAGAGCGGTCTTAGCGCCACTGCCTGACGCCATCCCCCGCAGCAACCTTTCGTATTCGCCTGTCACCGCGTCCCACGAATACCGCTCGCGCACCCGAGCCATGGCCTTTTCCCGCAACTCCGCGCGCTCGTCTTCACCCATCGCCAGCGCCAGCTCCATCTTCGCCGTCAGCTCGTCCGGTTCGAACGGGATTCCCACGCCGCCCGCTACTTCCTCGTTCTCCGGCGTGTTCCGGTACAGCACCAGCGCGCCTCGGCCCATCGCTTCGATGAGCGCCGGATGCGTCCCGCCCACCTCCGTGGCATGGATATAAGCGAAACAGTGCGATCCCAACTGCCGGTAGCCTTCCCCGTAGATCGCGCCGGGGATCACGATGCGCTCGTCCCGCGTCTCGCGCACGCGGCGTATATAGTCGCGCGCATACGGCGCATCGCCCACCAGCGCCAGTTTCATCGCCGTGCGCGTCTTCTCGAACGCCTCCCGCACTTCGAGCGCCCGGTTTTCGGGCTCCAGGCGGCTCACGTAGAGAAAATAGCGGCCCGGTTCCAGGCCCAGCGCGGCCAGCGCGCCGCTCCCGGCGGACTTGCCCGCTTCCGCGCCGTACGGAATGAAGACGCTCTCTTTGCCGTAGCGCTCGCGATAGTAGTCTTGTATGGTGCGCGCGTCCGTCACCACCACCGTGGGGCAGAAGGTCGCCATCCATTCCGAAGCCAGGTACCACGCCTTGGCAAACCGGTTCCACTTCTTGCGCTGCCGTTCGATGCCGTCCACGTTGAGCGCCGCCGGCATCCCAAAAATGCGCGGAACCACGGTGAAGATGGCGTTCGCCCCGTTGCAGTAGAGCGCCGCGTCCACCCGGTGCGCCAGCAGGTGCAGGGTCGAAATGAAGGCGTGCGCCAGGGTCTCCAAATATTTGTGGGGAATGGCGGGAATGTACGCCAGCCGTACGCCCCGGTAGGTCTCCGCCTCGGGCCGCGCGCGGCAATACACCGTGACGTCGTGCCCGCGCGCCGCCAAACGCGTGGACAACTCTTCCGCGAAGGTCTCGAATCCGCCGTAGTTGGCCGGTATGCCTCGCGTGCCGGCAATGGCGATGCGCATCGGCCCCGCGCCGCCCTACGTCTTGGCGATTTCGGATCGCGACAGCATGCGGACCATCTTCTTCGGCGCCCGCTTGCTCACCGGCGCGTATTGAAACCAGCTTGCAATATACTGGCTATCCACGCGCGTGCGGGCCTGGATCAGGCGGCGCTTCGCCAGCACCTTCTTCAAGTTCTTCGCCAGCAGCCAGAACGCCTTCAAAGACGTGTGTTCCCACAGCAGGCAGCACATCACCACCACGCAATCGCGGGTCGTAATGGAAAGCCAGTTGCGCCCGTAGAGATCCCCGGATATGTTCTTGATGCGCATCAGGAAGCGGTTCTTCACCGAGTGCATGTTGATCTCGGGCGGCAGCGCGCGCCGGTTGCCCGGCAGCACTTTGCGCACGTGATAGCCGCGCGCGCAAGGCGCGTAGAGGCATCGCCAGCCCATCAACTGCGCGCGCCAGGCCACATCCGCGTCCTCGCGGTACACGAAGAAGTCCGTATCGAAAAACTCGCCGCCCAGCGAGACGTCCTCAATCATCGCGCGGCGGTACAAGGCCGCCGCGGCCGTCGCGCCGAACACGTATTCGTGTTGCAGGTAGTGTCCGTTATCCACTTCCTGGCTGCCCCGGTCCAGGTGCCGCAGCATGGGGTTGAAGTAGATGCCTGTGGAATCCACTACCGGGCGCGCGGGAATCTCGAAGTGCGCCGACATCGTCAGCAGTTTCCCGCACACCGAACCGATCGAGGGATCGAACTGTCCCGCGTCCACCAGCGCCTGAATGAAGTTCGGCAGCAGCAGCACGTCGGGGTTCAGCGTCAGCACCCAGTCGCCGTTTGAGAGCTTGATCGCCTGGTTCTGCGCCGCCGCAAAACCCAGGTTATCGTCGTTGTAGTAGATGTGGCAGCGGTCCTCGAACTGTTCGAGAATGTCCACCGTGCCATCGGCGGAGCCGTTGTCCACTACGATGATTTCCTTGAGCGGATACCGCTGGGCCAGCACAGACTCCAGGCAGCGCTTGATGAAGCGGCCGCTGTTGTAAGTAACTATCGTGACGGAGACGAAGTCGTTTTGAGCCATGAACACGAACCTAGAAGGATCTCCGGACCATACGCACAGAAACCTTACTCTCTTGGACCCTGCAAAACCACTTCATCTCTCCAGCCAAAAACCAGACACCGGCTGGCGAGCCGTGCAACTTCCCAATACGCTGCTAACGGCCTTACGCTCCACTCGACAGCACATCCGGCAAACGCCCTTGGAAGAGCGCCTGATAACACGGCCAGACATACCGCCCGTAATGCCAACGGCCGAAAGTGCAGGGCGGCGTACCTGATTAAATTAGAGTACCAGTAAACCGGCCGCAACTCCACTGCAATCTTTGAGATGGAATGCCCACCCGTGTGCAAAGCCACAGCCCCTGGTTCATAGTACAGGATATACCCCCGGTCCATCGCTCTGCGGCAATAATCCACATCCTCAAACCACAGCGGGCGAAATCCTTCGTCGAAGCCGCCCAAGTCCTCCCACACGTCCCGGCGGATCATCAGGAAGGCCCCCGCCGGCTGTTCCACCGGCGCGCGCGTCTTGTAATCCAGGCCCAATGCCCGGTACCGCCGGTTCACGGGATTACCAGGCCAGATACGGTTCAGCAATAAGGCTTCCAAAATCAGCGCGGCCGGCGTCGGCAGCGCGCGCACCATGAAACCGACTTGCAACTGGCCGCCCGGACCAACCAGCCGTCCGCCTGCCCCCGCGGCCCCCGGAAGATCGCACGCCGCGCGCAAATGCTCGAGCCCTCCCTCCACCACGGCGTCCGGATTCAAGAGCAGCAGATACGAAGATTTCAATACGGTTACGCCCTGATTCACGGCCGCCGCGAACCCTACGTTTACCCGGTTCGCGATCACCCGGACGCCGCGCCGTTCCACCTCCGCCACGGTCCCGTCGCGCGACGCGTTATCCACCACCACCACGTCGGCCCCGGTTCCCCGTACGGCGTCTAAACAGGGCCCGATTTCGGCTTCCGAAAAGTACGTCACAATGACGATGCCCATTTCCGCCATGTGTCACTTTGCCTCACCGTGGGTAAGAAGAAAGTACATCCGCCAGTAGAAATCGAAGCCTGCGGCGGATTGCATCTCGTAAATGGTTCGTTCGTTGTCCCGCAGCAAACCGTCCAGGTGAGCGGCGTCCTCCGGCCGGGCCAGTCCCGCGCGCGCTCGCGAGAAGCCCCGCAACCCTTCCCATTTTCCGCGGATCCATGCCCTTCCCCCGCCGTGCCGCAGCGCCAACCCGGCCCACAGGCCTTGGGCCACCAGAACGGCCCACCAATAGCGCGGCGGAAGTGGCCGTGGATAGTGGCGCGCCACCAGCCACACCTGGTTGCGCGCAATCCGCCGCACGGTTTCGGGATGCCACGCTCCCAGGGCCGCGCTTCCACAGTGCCACGCCACGGCGGTCGGTTCGTAGATCCCCGCGAAGCCCCCGAGCGCGCACCGCAGGCCGAAATCCACGTCCTCCAGGTACGATTCGAAACTTTCCTCCAGCACTCCGATCCGCCGGAACAGCTCCGCCCGAAACACCGCCGCGGTCCACGGCGCCGACCGGATCGGCCGCAACTCGGCGAACCCGGGGCCGTCCGGGCGCCCGTGGCCGGCGCGCCACGCGGCCGCGCCGCGGCACATCAGGTCGAACGCGCCATCCAAGCGGTCCCAAGAGCCTTCGGTCAGAATCTTCCCCGTCGCGAACCACGCATCCCGCGCCGCCGCGGACGCCAGCAGGGTCGCGAAGTAATCCGGGGCCAGTTCCACATCGCTGTTGAGCACCGCGATCCACTCTCCCTGGCTCTCCCGAATCCCGCGGTTCACTGCGGGAGCGAAACCGGTATTGCGCCCCATCGCGATCACTCGCGCCCCATGGCTGCGCGCCACCTCCGGCGCGCCGTCGGTCGACCCGTTATCCACGGCCAGCACCTCGAAGGCGGGCAGCGTTTGCGCCTCCAGCGTCGTGAACAACCGCTCCAACCGGTCGCGGCCGTTCCAAACCGGTACAATGGCCGTGATGCTCATGCGCCGCGGACTCCTTCAGACTTTTCTACCGCGCCCGGCGTCATTATTCCTATGAAGCGGCTATGCCTCCTCTTGTCCTGCTCCGGCGCGCTGTTGCTCGCGGCCGATTTGCCGGCGGTGCACTCCGTGTATGTCATGCCCATGTCGCGAGGCATGGACCAATTCCTGGCCAACCGCCTCGCCGCCGAGCATGTCTTCCAGATTGTCTCCGATCCCAAACTGGCGGACGCCGTTCTCACCGACCGCCTCGGCCCGGCATTAAATTCATCGCTCGAAGAAATCGCTCCCACCGCCAAACCGGCCCCAGTCGTGGATAAAGAGGCCAAGGACAAAGACGCCAAGAAGGAACCGGAGATCAAGAACGCCCTCGACGACCCGTCCCTGGCTTCCACCTTCGGACGCGGCAAGGGAACCTTCTTCCTGGTGGCCGCCAAATTTCGCCAGGTCTTGTGGTCCACCTTCGAAGCCCCCAAGAAATCGACCCCCGACGATTTGGATCGCACAGCCTCCGACATTGTAAGCCGGCTCATGCACGACCTGAGAAAGAAGTAGCCGTACCGCCGCCGGTCTCAGCCGGCGGTGTCTTGGACCTCGTTGGGGCGCCGCGCTTCTCCCGCACCGCTTCCCGGTAACTCCCAACCAGTTCGCGTGTGATGGCCGCCATCGCCCAGTGGGCTTCCACTTCGGCGCGCGCGCGCGCCGCCATTTCGGCCCCTTTTTCAGGATTCTCGAACAGCTCCAGCACGCGGTCCGCGAACTCCGCGGGATGGTCCGCCAGCAGGCAGAACTCGCCCTGCCGGCTCGCCAGTCCTTCGGCCCCGATGGTTGTCGAAACCGCCGGGATTCCCGCTGCGAAAGCCTCCAGCAGCTTCACGCGCACGCCCGATCCACTCAGAATCGGGCAGACGAACACGGCGTAGCGCCCGAGCGGCTCGCGCACGTCTTCCACGTCCCCGACCATCTCGACGCGCCCCTCCTGCCCGGCCAGGCCGTAAGCGGCCGGCGGATCTGAGCCGACCACCACCAGCCGCGCCCCCGGCTGCCGCGCGAGGATCGGCGGCATGGCCTGGCGGAGAAACCAGTCCAGCGCCGCATGATTCGGAGCATGACGGAAGCTGCCCAGGAAGAGCATGGTCAGCGGCTCGCGGCCGCGCGGACGGAAGCTGTAGCGCGCCGCGTCGATTCCCGCGCGCAGTCCCGCCCGTACCTTCGGCGCAAGCCTGGGAAGAAAGGAGAGCAGGTACTTCCGGTTGGCCGAAGTGCACACCTGCACCCGGTCGCATTCGGGAAGCGTGCGCAACTCGTAGCGCAGTGCGCGCAGGTATTCGAACCGCGCCTTCAGCCCGTGGAACTGGCCGAAGGAGCCGCCCAGGCCGCGGCTCACCGACTGGAAATAGATGTCGTGCTCGAAAAGCGCCACAACGATGCGGCGGTACGCGCCGCGATACTGCGCCATGGCCGTGTATTCGAGTTGCAGCACGTCGATGCGCTGCCGGTAAAGCTGGCGGTGGATCAGCCAATCCAGGTCATCGATCGCGATTTCCCGCACTGCGTAGGGCAGGCGGGACCCTTTGTCGATGGGCTCGCCGGCGGGCCGCACCAGGCACTCCGCGGAGGCGCAGAAGCCGCGCAATTCCTCATTACCCTGGGCCTGCCCGGGCCAGTCCAGCAAGGCGACCGCGTGGGTTTCCGCCAGTTGCGCCAGCTCGCGCAGCGTCTGGTACATGAACACGGCGCCGCCGTGAACCGGCGGGGCGATGGGATAAGGCGAGACGAACAGCACGCGCAGCCGTTCGGGATCGCGTTCCATGGCGGCGAACCGGTCGCGGAAGTAGCCGCCCAGCGGACGCCGGAAAGCCTCCGTATCGCTCACCGCGGCCAGGCTTCGAGCGCGCCAGCGCGACCGCGCCGCCTGCGGCAATTGCCGGAACGCGCGCCAGAGCGCCGCCGCATTCGGACGCAGGGGAACGTCGCCGAAAACGGCGGACAGCGGGGCCCCCGCCCACGCGAAGAAGAAATGCGCCGCCAGGCGCCGCCACTCGTGGATGTTCTTCCAGCAGAACAGCACGTAGTTCTTCTTCAGCACGGCTTCAATCCGGCCGGCGCTGAAACTCTTGCCGATGGCGCCGCGGTGCTGGTGGTGCACCACGCTGCGCGGCTGGGAGAGCACCTTCCACCCGCGCTTCCACGCCATATAGCCGAGGTCGGTGTCTTCCAGGTAGAACGGCTCGAAGAGCGGATCGAAACCGCCCAACTCCAGGAACTTGGAGCGGTCGAACGCGGAGGAGCCGCCGCCGGGGTAGAAGCAGGGGAAGAGATCGTCGATGGCGGGGTCGATGCGGTGGCGCACGCGCAGGCTTCCGTCGCGCCAGCAGCCTTGCGTCAGCCCGGTTTCCTCGCGGCGTTTGTCGGGGTCCACGAAGAAGATCTGGCAGGAAACCGCGAAGACGGCGGGATCGGCGAAGCCTTCGAGCAGCGGCCCCAGAAAATCCGGCGCCACGCGCATATCGCTATTCAGCAGCACCACGATGCGGTTCGAGGCCGCGCGTATGCCCGCGTTCGATCCGCCGCCGAAGCCCAGGTTGGCGGGAAGCGCAATCGTCTTGACGCGCGGGAATTCGGCCGCCAGGTACTCCGCGCTGCCGTCTGTGGACCCGTTATCCACCACCACGATTTCGTTGGCGGGGTTGGCTGCCAGCGCTTCGACCACCGAGGGGAGATACTTCTCGAGGAGATCCTTTCCGTTCCAGTTGGGAATCACCACCGAGGCCGCGGCCGGGACCGCGTTCGCCTGGCTCAAATCCGGGGCGGCCGCGGCGGTTTGCCTTGCGCCGAAGACGAGCCACGCCAAATCCACCGCGGCCAGCGCCACGGCCGCAAGGGCCATCAGGAACGGCGAGACCAGCAGCAGCGGGAGCCGCAACAGAACTCGCTTCAACACGGCCATTTCAGATAGCCGGCGCCAGCCGGATCTTCCGCCCTAGCTTGACCCATGCCGACGACCGGTAACCTGCCAGTTGCTCTTCCAGCCTCCGGGCCTCTTCCTGCAGCCCGTTGGCCCACGCCGCCCGCCGGGCAAGCTCCTCTTCGAGCTCCGCCACTTTGACCCGATAGCCCTCGGCTACTCCGTGCGCGTTCTCCTGTTCATGGGACAGTTCCGCCTGCAACTCCAGGATTCGGGCGCGGGCCTTTTCCACCTCACGGTTGAGCGCTTCCGCCCACTGGTTGCTGCGCTCCAGTTCCCCTTCCAATCGCCCGATCTCGCTGCGGGCCCATTGGTTGCTACGCTCCAGTTCCGCGGCCTGGGCGTCGAGAGCCTCCTGCAGTTTCCCGCGCTGCCGTTCCGACTCGGCGAGCCACTCGTTCTTGGTTGCGACCTCACGCTCCAACAGCCCGATGTGCCGCTCGCGCTCGCGGAGCACGTTGCCGGCGCCGGGCACGTAGACAAACGTCGGGTTGCCAAGCTGGGTCCGGTGCGCGCAGACGGCCACGAAGAAATGCGCATCGGCGGGCGCCGTACGGTTCGCATCCACACGCACTTCCACCGTGCTATCGGGATCGTCGGGCTGGAACGCGAGGCCCTCCACATGGTTCTCCAGGAACATGGAGACATGGGGAAAGATGCGGGTCAGCTCCGCCCGCAGTTCTTCAAACTCGAACTCATGCACGTGGAAGGGGTTGGATCCCGCCTCGCCGCGCGATTCGGCGTAATAGAGCTTGTTGGGCGTGGAAACGATGAATTGGCCGGTGGGCGCAAGCACGCGCCGAATTTCGAGCAGGAACCCGCGCCAATCCTCAAGGTGCTCGATCACTTCGAACGCCACCACCAGATCGAAAGCGCCGGCGGGGTGGGGCAGCGCCGCGCAGGACGCCTGCTCGAAGAACAGGTTGGGGAGTTGGTAATGGGCGCGGGCGAAGCGGACCGCCTCCGGAGCCAAATCCAAGCCGGTGACCGACTCGGCCGTGCGGGCCAACTCCGCGGAACCATAGCCCGCGCCGCAGCCGGCGTCCAGAACGCGCTTGCCGCGGGCCAGGCGCGCGGCGAACAGGTAGCGGGCGAAGTGCTCGTTGAGCAGATCGGCGTCTATTTCGCCCGGAATCGCGCGCTCGCCCGTAAACTCGCTCATTCGATCTCTCCAGCGGCCGGCGCCGGCGCATAGACTTCCACGCGGCAGGGCAGATGCACATAGCCGTAAACCTGGCCCGCCGAGCGGCCCATCTGCAGGGTGACAGCGTTATCGATCCAGTCGCATACGGCGTGGTCCCTCAGGGAACCGTCGGCGATGAACGGCGAGAACGAGAACGACGCGGGATAAAGCTCCGGCAGATCGATGTGGAAACTCACGGTGCAAACGTCGCCGGGTTCGAGCGGCCCGATAGCGCAGCCCTCGCGGGCGGTATCGGTTCCCGAAAAATCCATGCCCAACTGGTCGCGCAACAGGAAGCCGGCGATGGGGCGCGCAAGGTTGTTCCGGGCGCGTACGCTGATGCGCACCTGGATGCGCGCGAGCGGCTCGAGCAGATGGAGCGGCTGGCCCTGTTCGTCGAAGACCGCGATGCCCAGCACTTCCGCGCGCCCGTCGCCGTGGCGGCGGTCGATGTTGGGAATGGAATCGACCGGGTCGGCCAGGCTCGTGGCGGTTTGAGCCTGCGGTAGGCCGGCTCCCGCACGCCGGCTCTGGTAGCGGGAGTCGCGTTCGGCCATGGCGGCGAGATACTCGCCGACGACGCGCTCGGGTTCGCCCAACCCGGCCACGCGCCCGCCATCGAGCCAGAGGACGCGGTCGGCGATCGCCTTCACTTCGGCGGCTGCGTGCGACACGAACAGGATGGTAACGCCGCGCACGCGCAGCTCGTGGACTTTTCTCATGCAGCGCTGGCGGAAGTAGAAGTCGCCCACGGCCAAGGCCTCGTCCACCAGGAGGATTTCGGGGTCCACGTGGATGGCCACGGCGAAGGCCAGCCGCACCGCCATGCCGCTCGAGTAGGTCTTGACGGGCTGATCGATGAAATCGCCGATTTCCGCGAAAGCCTCGATTTCCGCGTAGCGCCGGTCGATCTGCCGGGTGGTCAGACCGAGGATAGAGCCGTTGAGGTAGACGTTATCGCGTCCCGTGAATTGCGGATTGAAGCCGGCGCCTAGTTCGAGCAGCGCCGAAACGCGCCCGTTGACGGCCATGCTGCCGGCGCTCGGCTGGAGAATGCCCGCGACGATCTGGAGAAGGGTGCTTTTGCCCGATCCGTTTTGTCCGACGATGCAGAAGGTTTCGCCGCGATCCACCGAAAAGGTGACATCCTCAAGGGCGAGGAAATCGCGGTGACGCCGGGCGCGGTTCAGGGACAGCAATTCGGTGAGCCGGTCGCCGGGCGAGTCGTAGATCGCGTAGCTTTTTGAAACCGCACGGAATTCGACTGGGGTCACGGTTAAAAGAGAAAGACCAGTGTAGCGGAAGTGGGGAGGATGCGGGGCCACCCCCGCCGATCAGCGGCTCGGCCGCTGGAGCGACCTCGTGGACCGCGGAACGCGCGTGCGCCGAAAAACGCGGTCCTGTTGTTTTCCCAAAGAAAGTGTGAGATACTTCCTGTTGGAAACCCAAATAGGCTATGAAAGAGAAAACGGATGTCTTGCAGGGAACGCTGGCGTTGATGGCGCTGAAGACGCTCGATGTGCTCGGGCCGCTGCATGGGTACGGCATCGCGCGGCGTATTGAGCAGATCAGCGGGGATCTTCTCACCGTGAATCAAGGCACGCTGTATCCGGTTTTGCTGAAGCTGGAACAGGAGGGGTCCATATCGTCCGAGTGGGGGGCATCCGAGAATAACCGGAAGGCGCGTTTCTACCGGTTGACGCGCGGCGGGCGCAAACAACTGCAGACCGAGATGCGCGACTGGGAACAGACGGCGGCAATCATCGGGCGGTTCTTTGCGGTGAAGGCGGAGGATCTGAAATGAGGCCGCTCCGGCGGTTCTTCAGGCGGCTATTCTCCTGGGCGGCGGCGCAACGGGATGAAGAGCGCTTGCAGGCTGAAATCGAAGAACACCTGGCGCTTCAAACGGCTGAGAATATCCGGGCTGGCTTATCGCCGGCGGACGCGCGTCGCCAGGCGGCATTGAAGTTCGGAGGGGTGGAGGCGATGAAGGAAAGCTATCGGGACCAGAAAGGCCTGCCGTTCGCGGAAACGCTGATCCGGGATTCGCGCCTGGCGTTGCGACGGCTGCGCATGGCCCCGGCGTTCACGGCCGCTACCATACTGACGCTGGCATTAGGCATTGGCGCCACGACGTCGATCTTTACTTTGGCGCATGCCGTCCTGCTCAAATCGCTGCCGGTAGCGAAGCCGGAGGAGCTGTACCGCGTTGGGAAAGAGGCGCGCTGCTGCTACCTGGCCGGGTATAGCCAGGACAAGGAGTTTTCTTTGGTCTCGTACGATTTGTACAAGTACCTGAGAGACAATACCAAGGGCTTTACGGAATTGGCGGCTTTCCCGGCGGCCGATCTGGTGTTTGGCGTCCGGCGCGCGGGCGGTTCCGAGGCGGCCCAGACCTGCGCGGGCGAGTACGTTTCCGGCAATTATTTCGCGATGTTCGGGATTGGGGCGTATGCGGGGCGCACTTTTACGGCCAAGGATGATCAGCCCGGCGCGCCGCCGGTGGCCATGATGAGTTATCGCTTATGGCTGGAAAGATACGGGTCGGACGCTTCGGTGATCGGCAGCACTTTCCATGTCGATGAAAAGCCGTTTACGGTAGTCGGAGTCACTCCGCCGGGTTTCTTCGGCGACACCTTGCGCAGCGCCCCGCCCGATTTCTTTCTGCCGCTGAATACGGAACCGTACGTGGAGAGCGAGGCCGATCTGAATAGGTACGGTCAGCACTGGCTGGAGTTGATTGGCCGCATCGCGCCGGGCGCCCGGTCCGCCGCCATTGAAGGGGCAATGCGGGTCGAACTCAAGCAGTGGCTCGGCTCGCATTGGGGTGAAATGAGCGCGAGCGACCGCGCGAAGTTTCCCGAGCAGACGCTGTTTCTGGTTCCTGGAGGCGCCGGCATCACCAGCATGCGCGAACGATACGAGCGATGGCTCCAGATCCTGATGGCGGTAACCGGATTCGTGCTGCTGATCGTGTGCGCCAACGTCGCCAGTCTCATGCTGGTTCGCGGGATGGAGCGGCGGCGGCAGACATCGTTGAGCATGGCGCTGGGGGCGCGAGCTTCGTGGATCGTGAGGCAGGACCTCACCGAGAGCATGGCGCTGTCGTTACTTGGCGGCGCGGCGGGCCTGGCAGTCGCATTCGCGGGTACGCGGCTGATTCTGCGCTTCGCATTCCCACCGGATGGCGGTATGGCGGGCATACCCATCGCTGCGTCGCCTTCCCTGCCGGTACTGCTGTTCGCGTTCGGTGTTTCGGCGATTGCGGGTGTTGCCTTCGGCATCGCTCCCGCATGGATCGCTACGCGGACTGACCCCATGGAAGCGCTGCGGGGCGCAAGCCGAGTCACCGCCCGCGCCGGCTCCTTACCAAGGAAGGCGCTGGTGGTGTTCCAGATCGCGCTCTCTCTGGCTTTACTGTCGGTATCGGGACTGCTTACCGCGGCGCTGCACTCGATGGAGACTCAGGATTTCGGATTCGATCAGGACCGGCGCATCGTGACAAAGATCAATCCAAAGCTAGCCGGTTACCAGCCGCTGCAACTCCCTCAGCTCTACCGGCGCATACACGATTCGATATCTGGCATTCCGGGCGTATCCTCCGCGGCTTTGTGTCTCTACTCGCCCCCTAGCGGGGGATGGGGCTCCGGCGTGTGGGTAGACGGTCACCCGGCTCCAGGGCCGAGTGAGGATAACTCCAGTGCGTGGGACCGGGTCACAGCGGGATACTTTGACGTTATCGGGACACCAATCGTTAAAGGGCGAGGGATCTACGAAGAGGACACAACGACCTCGCGGCGAGTAGCGGTCATCAATGCGGCGTTTGCCCGGAAGTTTTTCAATAACGAAGATCCGATCGGAAAGCACTTTGGCGAGACGCCTGGAACCAGCGGTGAATTCGAGGTAGTGGGCGTGGCTAAAGATGCGCGGTACTTTACACGCGGCCTCGACCAGCCGACCGGTCCGTTGTTCTTTTTGCCGGCGGGACAGGCGGATTACACGAAGAGCGCCGGCTCACTCTTCCTGCACGATATCGTAATGGTGACAAGGCCTGGCGGTAATGTGTCCGTTACGGAGGTGCGTCATGCGATGGCCTCCGTGGATCCCGGCATACCGATCGTTTCGATTCAAACGTTGCAAGAGAGAGTCGGGATCCAATTCACTCAGCAACGGCTCATTGCGAGACTCACTTCGTTCTTCGGAGCGCTCTCCCTGATTCTGGCTTGCATCGGGGTTTACGGAGCGATTGCGTATAACGCCGGACGGCGCGTCAACGAGGTGGGCGTGCGCATCGCCATGGGGGCTACACGCGGCGATGTTGTCCGCCTGGTGCTCAAGGGCGCAGTTTGGCTGATTCTTGCCGGATTGGCGATTGGGCTGCCGTTGGCGTTTGCCGCCGGGCGATTGCTGGGGAGTCAGCTCTACGGCATGAATCCATACAATCCTGTCGTTACCATTGCGGCCGTCGTGGCGCTGGGGGTGTCGGCGCTGGTTGCATCGATCGTCCCGGCCATTCGAGCCAGCTCGATTTCGCCGTTAGATGCGCTGCGGAGCGAATGACGAGTCAGGGCGATTGTCAACCGCCGCGCGGGCCGATTGACCATCGGCCGCAGGTTGCCTGCCGGCCGACCTGCCCCACATGCACTACGCGATTTCCGGGAACATTTTGTCTGGTTGCGGCGTCCATTGCTCAGTATCCATAAACGGCTTATGGGATAGGAGACTTGGATGCTCGAAATTTGCGGGTTGTCGAAGCGGTTCAACGGCATTCCGGCGGTTGAGGACGTCAGCTTCACGTTGAAGGCGGGCGAGATCCTGGGGTACGTGGGGCCGAACGGCGCCGGGAAGAGCACCACGGTCAAGATGATTGTGGGACTGCTGGAACCGAGCGAGGGCGAAATCCGCTTTCAGGGGAGAAGCGTGATTGAAGACCCGGCGGGCTTTCAGCGGCGCACCGGCTACGTGCCGGAGGAACCTTACTTATACCCGCAGTTGTCGGGGCGCGAATATCTGCAACTGGTGGGGCGTCTGCGAGGGATGCCGCGGACGGTTCTGGAACCGAAGATCGACGAATTCCTGCGGCTGTTTTCGCTTTGGGACGACCGGCATTGTCTGGTATCGGCCTATTCGAAAGGGATGCGCCAGAAAGTTCTGCTATCCGCCGCGCTGTTGCACAACCCCGATTTGTTGATTCTCGATGAGCCGCTTTCGGGCCTGGACGTGACGACGGCGCTGGTGCTCAGGGAGTTGCTGGAAGGGCTGGCGGTGCGGGGGCGCATGATCCTGTACAGCTCGCATGTTCTCGATGTGCTCGAAAGGGTGTGCTCGCGAGTGCTGATCCTCTCGAAGGGCCGGGTGGCGGCGTACGGTTCGATCGAGGAGTTGCGCGAATCGACGCACGCATCGTCATTGGAGGGCATTTTCGGACAGCTTACGGGGGAACGGGATCACCGGGCGGTTGCGGAGCACATCCTGGAGGCAATGCAAGGGTGAGCTGGCTGGAGGAGACGCACGGCGTGAAGTTCGAACTGATCCGCCATTTTCTGCGGCGGATGTTCGACGGCGAATGGACCTCCGCGCCGGGGCAGTGGAGGCAGGCGGCCATCGGCGCGATTTCGCTGCTGCTGCCGGCGGGGCTGCTGGTGGTGAGGGAAGGAGGGTTCGATCCAAAATACGCTTCCAAGTACCGGCTGCTGGCGATGGCGGGTAATGCGGCCGGAGTGCGCGCCGCCGCCACGGCCGATGAACTGGCGCTGGTCACGCTCATGCTCTGCGTGACCGGACTGATTGCGACGCTCGAATGGCAATCGCTGTTTCCGAGCCGGCGCGATTACCTGGCGCTGGCGTCGCTGCCGGTGCGTTCGCGGCAGATTTTCACGGCCAATTTCGCCTCCGTGCTGCTGTTTTCGCTGGCGACGATCGGGGCGATGAACGTTCTGCCCAGCCTGATCGCGCCCGTGGAATTCGGCGGGGGATGGCGGGTGGATACTTCGTTCTGGCGGCAAGCGTGGGATCAGGCGGCGGCGTTGGGGTTGGGGTGTCTCTTCATCTTCTTTGCGATTGTGGCGTTACAGGGCGTGCTGCTGAATGCGCTTCCCGCAAAGTGGTTCGAGCGCGTCTCCGGGTACGCGCAAGGGGCGCTGGTGGGCTTGTTCCTATTGGGCGGCCTCTATAGCTGGTCGATGAAGGCGTGGACGCAGGCGACCATCGCGCGGCTGCCGGCATTCGGCGCATGGCTTCCGCCGGTATGGTTCACGGGACTCGACGAAGGGTGGGCGGCGATGGCTCACCGGGCGGAGGCGGCGGCGGGGGCGGCCGTGGCGCTGACGATGGCAGCGTATTTCGTGAGCTACCGGCGCTATCGCAAGCTGCTGCTCGAAGCTCCGGGACGGCCGGCGGCGCCGGGAATCTGGCGGCGGAGCGCGATCGGACTGCTGGCCGGGACGCCGCGCCAGGAAGCGGTAATGGACTTCATGGCGAAGACGCTGGCGCGCAGCCGGACGCACCGCTTCCTGTGGCTGGCGTATCTGGGCGCGGCCGTGGCCGTGCTGCTGAATAGCTCGCTGATTGACGGGGGCATCTTCATGCGCTCCGGAGGCTGGAACCAGGCGTTGCATTTTCTGGTGCATTTCTGGCCGCTGGCCTGTTCCGTGGTGGTGCTGAGCGGGCTGCGGCATGTGCTCTCGATTCCGGCGGAATGGCCGGCCAACTGGGTTTTCCGGATCGCGGAAAGCCAGGGCCGGGCGGAGTGGATGCGGGCGGTGGAGCGCTTCGCGATGGCGTACGGCGTGGCTCCGATCTATGTGGCGCTGTTCCCGGTGGCGGTATATGCGCTGGGGTGGCCGCAGGCGATTCGCATGACAGTTTTGCAACTGCTGGCAACGCTTGCGATGTTCGAACTGCTGTTCAACGGCTGGCAAAAACTGCCATTCACATGTTCGTACACGCCGGGAGAACGGCCGCTGGTGGGAGTGGTAGCGAAGTATGTGGCGGTCCTCGCGGCGGGTGTGCCGGTGCTGGCGGTATTGATCGCAATCGCGAGCGAGGCGGTATTCCTCTTCCCGATTCTGCTGGTGAATCTGGCCGTGGTTTGGATCTGGCTGCGCAGGCTGCGGCGCGAGGGATGGGGCGAAGCGAGACTGATATACGAAGATGCGCCCGCGGTCACGATCGACCTGGGCATCAAGGAGCTGACTTATGCGGGAACAGAGGCCCAACTCCGGCGAACTGCTGCAGGGGACGCTGGACATGCTGGTGCTGAAGACGCTGATACGCGGTCCGATGCACGGGTACGCGATGGCGGAGTTTATACGGCAGACCTCGGAAGACGTGCTGCGGGTGGAGGAGGGGGCGCTCTATCCGGCGCTGCACCGGCTGGAACTGCGCGGCCTGCTGGCGTCGGAATGGGGAGTTTCGGAGAACAACCGGCGGGCGAAGTACTACCGGCTGACGGCGGCGGGGCGCAGGGGACTGGCGGACGAAGCGGCCCGGTGGGAGAGGATCTCAGGCGCGATCGCGCGGATCATGGCGCCGGCCTGATAGGCGGGGCGTTGGGAGAGGCGCTGAGCGCTTTCCGGCTGCGGCTGCGGGCGGTGTTTCGCCGGCGGCAGTTGGACCGCGACCTCGAAGACGAGATTGGGTTCCACCTGGAAATGCGCGGCGAGAGTTGCCAGGCGGAAGGCGCGAGCGCGGCGGATGCGGGTTACGCGGCGCGGCGGAGGTTTGGGAACGCGACGTCGGTGAAGGAGGCGTGCCGCGAACTGTGGACGCTGGGATGGATGGAGGCGGTATGGCAGGACGCGCGGTACGGATGCCGCCAACTGCGGGCGAACCGCGGGTTCACCCTCGCGACCATCGCCACGATGGCCCTTGGAGTTGCGGCGGCAACCACTATCTACGGCGTGTGCGATGCGTTTGTCTGGAAGACGCCGTCAGTGCCGGACACGCTGGTGATGGTGCTCCAGGCGTATCCGGGGAACCCGCATTTGTGGATTCCCTCTTCGCCGGCGGATATCGAGGACATACGCAGGAGCCAGACCGTGCTGGGGGATTTGGCGAGCTGGGAAAACGCGACGGCCAATATTGTGGATTCGGGCGGCGAGCCGCTGCGCGTGGACCAGGCGCGGGTGACGGCGAATTTCTTCGACCTCATGGGCGCGTCGCCCGAACTGGGACGCGGGTTTGAGCCGGGCGAGGACCAGCCGGGGCGCGAGCGCGAGGTGGTGCTGAGCGATGGCTTGTGGCGCAATCGATTCCAGGCGGACCGCGCGATTGCGGGGAAGACGATCCGATTGAACGACCGGGATTACACGGTCGCGGGCGTGATGCCGCCGGGTTTCGCTTTTCCGCGAGCGAGCAAAGAACTGTGGACGCCGCTGGCGCTCACGTCAGAGGAACGGAACTCGCGCAATGCGCTGCTGGTGGAATCGGCCGGAAGGCTGAAGCCGGGGCGCACGGTTCAGCAGGCGTCGCTGGAGTTGAGCAGGCTGGGCGCGGAACTCGAAAAGCTCTATCCGAAGACGAACGCAAACCGGCGGTTCATGGCTTGGCCGGTCCGCCGGTATCTGGTGGGCGACTACGGGGCGCAGTTTGGGAACCTGCTGCTGGGCGCGGCGCTATTCGTGTTGCTGATTGCGTGCGTGAACGTGGCGAACCTGCAATTCGCGCGCGGGGCGGCGCGATGGCGGGAAGTGGCGCTGCGGCAGGCGCTGGGCGCAAGCCGCGTGCGGATTGTGGCGCAACTGGTGACGGAGAGCGTGGTGCTGGCTGTGGCCGGGGCCGGGGTGGGAGCGATTTTGGCGCGGTACGGACTGCGGGCGATTCGGGAAGGCATCCCGCCGGAACTGCGAAAATATTCGGCCGGCTGGGCTGACCTGGGAATCAATGAGCGGGTATTGGCGTTCGTAGCGGCGGCGGCGGTGCTCAGCGGGATTCTGGCGGGATTGGCGCCGGCGCTGCGGGCGTCGCGGCCGAACTTGACGGAATCGCTAAAGGAAGGCGGGGGCGGCGCCGGCATAGGATCCGGACGGCGGCGTTTCCGCGCGGTGCTGCTGGGCGCGGAACTGGCGCTGACGATGGTACTGCTGGTGGGGGCGGGGCTGATGGTCCGGGGCTTCCACAATCTGGTGGGCGGAGAGACGGCGATGGACGCCGGCAGTTTGCTGACGCTCAGGCTGGAGCTGGACGCGGCGGAATATTCCACGCCGGAGCGGGTGGCGGAGTTCTATGGGCGAGTGCTGGAGCGGGTCGGGGCGCTGCCGGGCGTGAAGGCTGCCGCTGCCGCGACGGCGCTGCCATATAGCAGTCATGCGCGGTCGAGCGCGTTTCGCATACAGGGCAGGGAAGTGCGGCCGGGCGGGGAGCCGAACGCGCAATTGCAGACGGTGAGCGCGGATTATTTTCGGACGATGCGCATTCCGCTGGTCGCCGGGCGTTTTCTCGACGGGCGCGACGGGGCTGGTTCGCCACTTGTGGCCGTAATCAGCGAGGAGATGGCCCGGCAGTGGTGGCCGGGTGAGGCGCCGCCGATCGGCAAGCAGATCAGGCTGGGCGCGGAGGGCGGCGGCGGGGCGGCGATCGCGATTGCGGGCGTGGTGGGAGGAATTCGGGCGAGCGCGATGGACCGGGCCGGGCATCCGACGCTTTACGTGGCCTACACGCAATTCCCGGAGCTGGGAATGGACATCGCGATACGGAGCGCGGGAGACCCGATGGCGCTGGCCGGGGCGGTCAGGCGGACCATCGGGGAGGTGGATGCAGAGCAACCCGTGACGGGCATCATGACGCTCGCGGAGATGAAACGGGACGAGGCGATTGGGCTGAGCTATACGGCGACGCTGATGAGCATATTCGGCGCGATTGCGCTGGCGCTATCGTGGGTGGGGGTTTACGGGATGACGGCGTACCTGGTTTCGCAACAGACGCACGAGATTGGAATCCGGATGGCGCTGGGGGCGGGACGGCGGAAGATTCTGGTCATGCTGTTCCGGCAGGGCGGGCGCGCGGGGCTGGTGGGCGTTGGCATTGGGCTGTTGCTGGCGAGCGGGCTGGCGCGCCTGATGGCGGCCGTGATTTGGGGCGTGAGCGCGACGGATGCGAGGGCGTTTGGGGCGATGCCGCTGGCGCTGGTGTGCGTGGCCGGGTTGGCGATTTATATTCCGGCGCGGAGGGCGGCGAGGATCGATCCGATGGCGGCGTTGAGGAACGAGTAGCGTAGACTCAATGAGTGGACGCACTTCTCATGCGCAACCGGATAGCAGCCACAGCGCTCGTACCGATGCTTCTCGTGTCCTGCGCTCACCAGCAATCCAAGACGAAGTCAGCCGGACCTACGCTTGCAGTCGAGTTCCCGGCAGAGAACGGGCCTGAGGGCTATTCTCCGGCGTCGCAGCTCCCAATTCCGGCTAATGGCGAAGTCGGAACGGAAATGACAGGCGCGTTTCTTCAACTGCTTCCCGGGACCGATCCCCATGCTGGGCGGCCGGTAACGCTGACGCTTGGTTTCACAGCTCACGGAAACAGTGTGGATGCAATCGTCTATACGATTCCTCCGGAGAGCGATCCCCTGCGTTGGTCCGATGGTCACAAGCATCTATTGGGCAGGTGGTCAGCCAAGCTAAATGGGACCATCGAGTTAAAGGAACTGAGGAAGATTGGTTACCAGCCGATCGCTCTGAAGATAGTGAAGTTCGTTCCGCCACCCCGATTAGCGCATCCCGCCCTTGTCAGCAAGACGCCGTCCATCGGGATTGCTTTCGCGGCCGACGATAACCTGGCGTCCGATCTGCGCAGATTCGGCTCCCCGGACACGCAGACCTGCGAAGTGGTGCTGCATAACCTGTCTTCACGCGGCGTGGTAGCCTACGTCCTCAGCGATGGCGGAGATCCGACAGCAAGGGTGGCTATGTCGAGAGAGAGCCGCGGCTCCCGCAGCCATCCCGTGATTGCCCCACAGGGTGATTCGCGAAAGGAGTCCTTCACGTTCGACCTGGCGCGCAGAGTGACGCCGCAGGGCTTTGTAGAGCTTCCGGCTCAGGCGCAGCGGGTCATCGTTGCGGCCGCCATCTTTAGCGATGGCGCTTACGAGGGAGACGCCAATGTCGCCGCGGGACTCGATGCTGAGGAGACTGGGGCGGCGACTGTCAACCGCCTCATGAAGCCTGTCATCGACCGCATTGTCCAGGACCAAACTCTGGACGATGAAGCGCGAACGGCGCGGATCAAGGAGGAGATTTTCCATATCTCAAGCCAACCCGATCGCGCGACGATCCGGTCCCTGAAGTCGCAGTTCCCGGATTTGCAGGTCAAGGACCTGGTTGCGGATCTGACCCGCGGCATCGACGCTGCGAAGAACTACGTGTGGGGCGACCTGTACGGGTACATGCACAAGTGCTGTGAATACCCGCCGCCCGATCGCGTTTCGGTGGCGGAATGGCGGCGCATGCGACAGAGGGTCGGGATGTAAATGGCGATCCTGGGCCCGCCAGGGGATCAGCGCGTGCGTCGAGGACAAAAGCCGAGACGACTCTCGGCTCAGCAAGCCTGGCGGCTTGCGCCACGGGCGGTCAAGAAGACAGGGCGGTCAAGAAGACAGGCGGGCCCACAAATGCTGTGGGCGCCCCGTCCGCCCTACTTCGTGAAGATGGTGACGTCTACGTTCATGCCGGGACGGAGGATGAGGCCTTCGTCTTTGTCGACCAGGATTTTGACGGGGATGCGCTGGACGACTTTGACGAAATTGCCGGTGGCGTTTTCGGGCGGCAGGAGGCTCATGCGGGCCCCGGTGGCGCCGGCGATGGAATCGACGCGGCCTTCGACGCTCTTGCCGTACATATCGACGTGGATTTCGGCTCGCTGGCCGGTGTGGACATTGGCGAGCTGGGTCTCCTTGAAGTTGGCCGTGACCCATGTGCCGCGAAGCGGAATTACGGCCATCAGGCCCTGGCCGGGCGCGACGACCTGGCCCACTTCCACGCTCTTCCGGGTGACCACGCCATCGCTTGGCGAGGCGATGGTGGTGTAGCTGAGTTGGAGCTCGGCGTTGGCAAGGTTGGCGCGCTGTTGTTCGACGGACGCGGCGGCGGTGCCGGCATCGGCCGAGCGGACGTCCACCTGCTTGCGGTTGGCGGCGGATGCCTGGACGTCCGACTGGGCGGAACTGACGCGGGTTTGGGCAGCGTCGAGCGCGGCTTTCTTGATGGCGCCATCCTTCTCGGCGGACGCCAGCTTCTCGCGGGCGGCTTGTAGTTCGTTGTCGGCCACCTGAGCGGCGGCGACATAGGAATCGTATTGCAGTTGCGAGATTTCGGCTTTGGCGGCCAGGGGCTTCATGCGGGCGAGGTCGGCCTGGGCGCGATCGTTACTCGCCTGCTTGACGCGCACATTGGCCTGGGCGTAGGCAATGTCGGAACCGGAGGCCTGTTCGAAGGACAGGCGCGCGCGCTCGAGTTCGGCGGTGGCGTCGGCGAGCTCGGCGGATGCGCTGGTCACGCCGGATTGAGTGGTTTGGTCGGTCAACGGCACGACGACGCGCGCGGCGCGCAACTGGCTCTCTGCGTGGGCGAGTTCCGCCTTGGCGATATCGACTTTGGCCTGGTAGTCGCGGGGATCGATGCGGACCAGGACCTGGCCGGCCTTGACCTGCTGGTTATCGTCGACCAGCACTTCGACGACGTTGCCGGAGATCTTGGGGGCGACGGCATCGATGTGGCCATCGACCTCGGCATCGTCGGAAGAGACGCGGTCGCGATAGTGCATGTAAGCGGCGTAAGCGCCGGCGACGGCGGCCAGCAGGATCACGACGAGCAGCGCCATCTTGAGGCGGGAGCCGGGGCGGGGCGGCGGAACGGTTTCGTTCTCTTCAACGGGCGAGGATTCTTTTAGGTTTAGATCATTCGGCATGTGTATGATACCCTGGGCCGGGTCATGCCCGGCCCCTACTCAATCACCATTGGGCCGTGCACGGGCCCGGTTTTCTTTACCAGGAACATCATGGGAATCACCAGCAGGAATAGCATCCCCATCAACCAGAAAGTGTCCGAAAACGCCAACATGCCGCTTTGGCGCAACATGCTTCCATAGATCAAGCCGTGGGCGGCGGCGGCGGCATCGGGCGGGGAGGCGCCATGCTGGCTGAGAACCTGCGCGGCGCCGGCTAACGACTGGCGGTACGCAAAATCGTAAGGCGTAAGGTGCTCCACCAGGCGGCTCTGATGGAACTGCGTGCGCCGGGAGAGCATGGTGGTGACCATGGCGATTCCGATGCTGCCGCCGATGTTGCGGGCCAGGTTGAACAGGCCGGTGGCGTAGTTGGTGCGCTCCTTCGGTATGAATGCGAACGCCATGGTGCTGATGGGCACAAAGAGGAACGCAAATCCGAGGCTCTGCACGCAACGGCTCCAAACGGCGGTCTTATAGTCAATGGACAAGTTGAATCCGGACATGATGAACAGGCCGGAGGCGCTGGCGGCGACTCCAAAGACGACCAGCCAGCGCGGCTGAAAATGCCGCAGCATCATGCCCACGATTGGCATGCACACGACCACCACCAGACCGCCTGGAGAGAGCACCAGACCGGCGAGGAGCGAGGTATATCCAAGCAGCGTTTGCAACAGCACGGGCAGGAGCGTTGTGCTTCCATAAAGCACGATGCCGAGCAGCAGCATGGTGACGGTGGATATGGCGAAGGTGCGGTCCTTCAGCACGTGGAAATCGATGACCGGCTGGTTCTGGCGCAGTTCCCAGAAGACCACGGCCGCCAGACAGACGACGGTAACGATGGCGAACGACGCGATGTAGTGCGACGAAAACCAATCTTCCTTCTGGCCCTGGTCGAGGACCACCTGAAGCGCGCCCAGCCCCACGGCGAGCAATCCGAAACCGGTGTAATCGATTTTGAGCCCGTCTTTAAAGCCTTTGCGCAGGAGGTAGGGCGGATCGAAGACCAGCGCCGAGGTGAGGGCCAGGGATAGGATGCCGATGGGGATGTTGATGAAGAACACCCAGCGCCAACTGTAGCTGTCTGTGATCCAGCCGCCGAGGGTGGGGCCGATGATGGGCGCGAAGACGACGCCGATGCCGAGCATGGCCATGGCCATGCCACGCTTGGCGGCCGGGAAACTCTCGACCAGGATGGCCTGGGCGACGGGTTGCAAGGCGCCGCCGCCAATTCCCTGCATCACGCGGAAGAAGATGAGCAGGTCGAGAGTGGGCGCCACGCCGCACATGAAGGAGCTGACGGTGAAGAGGGCCACGCAGATCATGTAGAAGCGTTTTCGGCCGATCCACATGCAGAACCAACCGCCCATGGGAAGGATGATGGCGTTGGAGACGAGGTATGCGGTAAGCGCCCAGGTGGTCTCATCGACGGTGGAGGAGAGGCTGCCGGCGATGTGAGGCAGAGAGACGTTGACGACGGTGGTGTCGAGGACCTCCATGAAGGTGGCGAGCATGACCGTCATGGCTACCAGCCATGGGTTGACGGTGGCGTGACTGCGCTCGGCGCCGCGAAAGGCGGCGAAGCGGGCAGCCATGCCATTTCCGTTGGAGTTACCGGGCGTAGAGCGCCTCCATCTGGCCGGCCGAGTGAGCCAGATCCGCGCGGGCCTGGTTGTAGCGATAGAGCGCGCCGATCTGGTTATCGTTGGCGCGGGCGAGTTCGTCCTGGGCGGTAATCACTTCGATGTTGTCGGCCACGCCGGCCTGGAAACGGTCGCGCGCCTGATCGACTTCCTGGCGGGCCAGCTCGACGCCCTGGTTGGCGACGTCCACTTCGCCGCGCGCGGATTCCAACTGGGCGGCGGCGGTTTTCACCTCGAGGGCGATGCGATTGCGGAGGTCGGTCTCCTGCTGCTTGAGTTGCTTGATGGCCAGGTCCGCCTGGGTGCGCTGCGCCTCGATGCGGCCGCCGGTAAAGATGGGCACGTCAACGCCTGCCTGGTACGTGTAGGAAGGGATCACGGAGGTGGGGGTGAGGCCCTGCTGGGACCAATCGCCTTTCACGGTGACGCGCGGAAGGCGGGCGTCACCCGCCTCAACCAAGGCCAAATCGGCCTGCCGTTCCTGGAGCGTGAGTTGCTTCAGCTCCGGACGGTTGGCGTAAGCGCGTTCGATGGTTTGATCGACGGGCGTGGCCGGGGTATCGAAAAAACTCACCTGATCGGAGAGTTCGATCTTGCGATGGGGATCGACATTGAGAAGGCGGGAGAGGCCGAACAGCGAGGTGTCGAGCGAGGTGCGCGCGACGATGAGGCGCTGCTTCTGGTTCTGAAGCTGGACGTTGGCGCGCAGGGTATCGATGCCGGTGCCGACGCCGTGCTGTTGCAGGTCGGCGGCCTGATCGTAGAGCGCCTGGGCGAGGTCCACCTGGGACTGGGCGGCTGAGACGTCGGCGGCCGCGCGCTGGCTGCCGAGATACTGGGAGACCACCAGCAGGACGCTTTCTTCGCGAGCGGTGAGTTCACCGGCGCGGCTGCCGTCGACGCCGAGCTGGGCTGAGCGGTAGCGGCGCCACAAGGTCAGATCGAAGACCTCCTGGAAATCCACGCCCGCCTGAAAGGTTTGGAACGGCCCGGCATGCTGTGGGATGCCCGGGAACGGCCTGCCGAGCAGGGCTTCGATATTGAAGCGCTGGTCCACCTCGGTGGCGTTCAAGCCGGCTTGCGGCAGGAGGCCGGAGCGGGCCACGAGCCGTTCCTGTTCGCTTTGCGCGACGCCCAGGTTGGCGAGGATGACCATGGGGTTCTGTTTGAGCGCGAGGTTGACGGCATCGCGCAGGGTGAGTTGCAGCGGGGCGGGCGCTTGCGCCGCCGCGCCGGCCGCCAGCGCCAGAAGAATGAAGAAGCTTCGGATAATCGCGAGTTTTGCCGAGTACACGTTCATCACCACCAATATAACCAGCCGGACCTGTTGAGAATTTCGTCAGGAGGCTTCGAGCTTCTCCGCCATGTCGAGCAATCGCGTGACGGTGTTCCAATTTCTGCCCGTTCCCGTGGTCTTAAGGGTCTTTTCGACCAGCGTGAAGGAAAGCTTGGAACGTCCCTGGCCGTCCGGGAAGTAGATAAAAAGCTCACGGCCGGCGATCCGCAATTCCTCAGGGCCGACTTTGATTCCAAGGGCCTTAGCGCAGGCGTCGGGATGGGGATCGGCGGAGAGGAAGACGACCAGGAGCTTGCCGGGCTCGGCCGCAGCCCGCACCGGAAGCGGATTACGGGCAATGGCGTCGCGCAGGTCGGAAGCGGTGCGCACCAGCACGCTGGGACGGAAGCCAAAGCGTTCTTGAATGGCGTCCGCGATGCGCTCCGCTATGCGGGAGGGGTCGCGCTGGCTGGTCCTGAAGACCACGTTGCCGCTCTGGATATAGGTTTGGGCGTCGCGCAGGCCAAGCGAGTCATAGAGTGCGCGGAGCGCTTCCATGTTGATCTTGTTATGGCCGGTCACGTTGACGGCGCGGAGCATGGAGACGAAGACGGGCATGGATATAAACCAGGATAACTTAGGTGGGCGATGGGGCTGGGGAACTTGCGTGCGGGTGGGTGGGGGGTTAAGCTATCGCCATGGACCAGCCCCAGAGAATCGATCGCCGTTCGTTCCTGCAGCGGGCCGCGGGGACGGGCCTGGCGGCGCCGGCGTTTGTGAAGAACCTGATTTCCGCGCCTCCCAGCGGCAAGGTGCGTCTCGCCAGTTTCGGCGCTAATGGAATGGCGTACGATACGCTGGACGCCATCTGCGCGCATCCCAACGTGACGCTGGCGGCGGTGGCGGAGGTAGACAAGACGCGCACGGATAAAGTGCAGAAGAAGTATCCCGACGCGAAGCTCTACCAGGACTGGCGCGCGATGATCGATAAAGAGCGCAAGAACATCGACATCGCGTGCGTGGCCACGCCCGACCACATGCACGGGCCGATCGCCATGACCTGCATGCGGATGGGCTTTCCGGTTTACGTGCAGAAGCCACTGACGCACGACATCTACGAAACGCGCAAGCTGAGGGAGATGGCGGACAAGCACAAGCTGGTCACGCAGATGGGCATCCAGTGCCACTCCCGCGCGGAATACAAGACGGCGGTCAAGCTGATTCAGGACGGCGCGATCGGCAAGATCAGGGAAGTTCACGCGTGGAGTTACAAGACCTGGGGCGACGCGGCGCCGTACCCGGACCGCAGCGATCCGGTGCCGCCGACGATGGACTGGTATCAATGGATCGGCGTGGCGCCGGACCGGCCATTCATCGACGGCTATTATCATCCGAGCGAATGGCGCAAACGGGTGGACTTCGGGACGGCGACGTTCGGCGACATGGGCTGCCACATTTACGATCCGCCATTCACGGCTCTGGCGCTGACGGCGCCGCTGTCGCTGGTGTCGGAAGGACCGCCGCCGAACGGGCACAGTTGGTCGACGAACGCGGTGGTGCATTACACTTTCCCGGGCACGAAATTCACCCAGGGCAAGACGGTGGCGGTCACATGGACGGATGGGGACGAACGTCCGCCGAAGGAGATTCAGGCGCTGATCGGGACGAGGAGATGGCCGCAGGAAGGATCGATCCTGATCGGAACCGAAGGGACGATGCTGCTGCCGCACACGGCCTTTCCGATTCTGCTGCCCGACGATAAGTTCAAGGCGTTTCAGATTGTCAGGGAGCCGGCCGATAACCACTACTTCCAGTTTGTGGATGCGGCGATGGGGAAGGGGAAAACGTCGGCGTCGTTCGATTACTCGGGACCGCTGACGGAGAGCGTGCTGCTCGGATCGGTGGCGACGCGGTTTCCGAAGCAGAACCTGGTGTGGAATGCGGCCAAGCTGAGGTTCGACAATTCGGCGGAGGCTACTAGTTTCATTCGGAGGAAGTATAGGCTGGGGTGGGGGACGCCGGGGTTGAGCTGAGGGAGCCGGAGAAGAATTTTTGGCCACAGATGAACACAGATAAACACAGATAAGAGAAATCAAGAGAAATGGATGGGTTCTTGAGTGGGGCGGGCCTCCTGGCCTGCCTTCTTCGTTTGTGTATTTTGTTGACAAACGAATAGCTTCGTAGTAACGTCTTCGTAGATGCCTGCGAAGATTCCCGATCCGCCGCGGCCCACCGATGGCGAGCTTGAAATTCTGACCGTGCTGTGGGAGCGCGGCCCCTCGACGGTGCGCGACGTGCATGAGGCGGTGGCGCGCCGCAAGCCTACGCAGTACACCACGGTTCTCAAGCTGTTGCAGATCATGGCGGAGAAAAGGCTGGTGCGGCGGGATGAGCGCCAGCGCGCGCACGTTTACGAAGCCGACCGGCCACGCGAATGGACGCAGCGGCAGTTGGCCGGCGATCTGCTTCAGCGGGCCTTCGGCGGCTCGGCGAAGAGCCTCATGGTGGGCGCGCTCTCGGCCCGCAAGGCATCGGCGAAAGAGCTGGCGGAGATTCGCGGGCTACTGGAGGAGTACGAAAAGGGGGGCCGATGAACACGCTGATTCTTCTGGTGCGGACGCCGGTGGCGAAGGCGCTCGGCTGGACGCTGATCCACTTTCTGTGGGAAGGCGCGCTGATCGCCGCGCTGATAGGCGTGGGATTGACGCTCTGCCGGCCGGCTTCGGCGCGAACGCGTTACGGCCTGGCGTGCTTCGGGCTGCTGGCGATGCTGGCGGCCTTCGCTGTGACGCTGGCGGTGCTATGGCCCGCGGCGGTTCCGGGCCTCGTGGCGCCGGTTCCGCATGGCTTGCGCGCCGCGCCGCCGGGCGCCGATGCATTTCCATCACCGCCGGCGGCTCCAACGGACTGGCTGCCGTGGATCGTGCCGTTCTGGGTGGCGGGCGTGCTCGCGTTTTATGTGCGTATGGCGGGAGGGTGGCTGACGGCCGAACGGCTGCGTCAACGGGGAACCATGCCGGCGCCGGAGGAGTGGCAGGGGCGGCTGCGAGCGCTGACCGTGCGCCTGCGCGTCACCCGCCCGGTGATTCTGCTGGAATCCTGCCTGGCCGAGACGCCGGTGTTGATCGGGTTCCTGCGCCCGGCGATCCTGATTCCGGCGGGGCTGGTGACGGGGATTGCACCGCAGCAACTGGAAGCGATCCTGCTGCACGAGTTGGCGCACATCCGCCGGCACGACTATGCCGTGAACGCGATGCAGAGCCTGGTGGAAGGGCTGCTGTTCTATCACCCCGCGGTGTGGTGGCTCTCAAACGTGGCGCGGGCGGAGCGGGAGAACTGCTGCGACGATTGGGTGGTGGCGCTCGACGGCGATGCGATGGGGTATGCGGCAGCGTTGGCGGCGCTTGAAGAAAGGCGGTCGGTGGGCGATCCCGCGCTGGCCGCGACAGGAGGAAACCTGATGAAGCGAGTACGGCGTTTGCTGGAGCCGGAGAGGCCAAGGTCGGTGGCGGGACCGGTGTTGGGCGCGATTTTGCTGTTGGCGCCGATTGCGGTGGGGTTATCGGCATGGCAGGCCAAAATGCCCGCGCACCCGGCGCAACCCGTGGTCGTTGCGCAGGCCCAGCCGGCTCAGACGCCGCGCCCGCTCGCCGAGAGAGAGCAACAGAAGAACGAGGACAAGACCGAGAAGGAGATACAGAGAGGAGAGACAAGTCCGTATACCAAGTGGCTGGACGAAGACGTCGCCTACATCATCACGAACCAGGAGCGCGCCGCATTCAAGGCGCTCACGACCGACGCGGAGCGCGAGAAGTTCATCGAACAGTTCTGGGAGCGCCGCGATCCTACGCCAGGCACCCCGGAGAACGAATTCAAAGAGGAACATTACCGGCGCATCGCCTTCGTCAACGAACATTTTACGGACCCGGCGGGCGTGCCGGGCTGGAAGACGGACCGCGGGCGGATCTACATTTCGTATGGACCGCCGGACGAGATTGAAGACCATAGCAACGACCATCCACGCGCCTACCAGCAGTGGCGCTACCGGTGGATCGAGGGCATCGGGTACAGCGTGGTCATCGAGTTCGTGGACACGACCGGGAAGGGCGAGTTCCACATGACGATGGACCCGACGGAGAAGGAGCGGCTGCTCAACCTGCCCGATGCCCCTCCCAATCCACCGCACGCGGCTGTGCCTGCCTCTGTTGACAGGGATCTGGCGGACCTCGACTGGGAGATCGCGGCCACGAAGGGGACCTTGGCCTCGCTCAGATACGTCTTGTCGGAGGACTATCCTCGCGTGCGGCAGACCGAATCGCGGCTCAACGATCTGGAATCACTTCGGGTAGAGTTGGAGGCGAGGGCCTCCAAAGCGCACTGAACCGGAACGATAGGGCGGCGCGGGTGCTAAAGTGGAAAGCGGCCTCGTCCATGATGCAAACCGCGCGTGGAGCGCTCCTGTTGATTCTGGGCTGTTGTTCCCTCCATGGCCTGTCCGCGGCGAAGCGCGCGCGGTTCGAGGTGGCGTCGGTCAAACCCAGCCCTCCCTCAAGCGTGTACTGCGGAGACATGAGGGGCGTGGACTCTCGCCCTGGCCGGATGACGCTGCAATACGCTGTACTCCGAACGATCATCCTGTGGGCGTTTTCCGCCAAGCCGTGGGAGATTACGGGTATCCCGGCCTGGGCCTCGTCAGCCCGGTACGATATCGCGGCGAAAGCGGAAGGGCCTGCCAGCTTGCAACAGATGTGGCCGATGTTAGTACCGCTCCTCGAAGAGAGGTTCGGGATGAAGTGGCATCGCGAGAAGAGGGTCGTGCCCGTTTTCAACCTGTCTGTGGCGAAGAGCGGGAAGCTTCCGGCGCCGCAAGCGGGAAGTTGCGTGGGGTCGGACCCGCGCGTGCCGCCGCCGAAGCCCGCGCCCGGAAAGCCGCTCTTGACTGCGTGCGGCAGCATCTTAATGCCAGTAACGCCGCCCGGAGCGAAGCTATATGGCGGAAAGGTCAGAATGGCGGCATTGGTGGGCAGATTGACGGACTTACTCGGCCGTCCCGTCATTGACAAGACCGGGTTCACGGGGGAGTTCGATCTTCAGTTGCAATTCGCCCTCGATGACTCCCTGGCAATATCGAGGAGCTTGACAGCGGTTCCGGGTCAGCCGGAGGGCGCCGCGCAGGCGTCCGATCCCCCCGGCCTGCCGAGCATCTTTAGCGCGCTGCGGGAACAACTAGGGTTGAGAGTCGATTCGGCCAAAGGTCCCGCCGAAGTCATCGTGATCGATAGCTTACAGAGACCGACCGCGAATTAGCGTAATGTTCCTGAGGTGTCTTAACCGTGGCAATCAGGATGTGACCGGGCAGTGGGGCAGGCCTCCGGAGGAAGAAGGCAGGCCAGGAGGCCCGCCCCACCGGCTACACGCGCGGCCTGGCGCAATCTCTAATGTCGGCGCTCTCCAGGATGCGCTTCGGATATCCAAACCTGGCAGCTTGGATCATGGCGCGGCCGATCTCTTCTGTGGTCAGGACGGAGTTTGGGAAAAGACTGCGGAGTAAGGGCAGAAGAGGCTTGGTCAGACTGTAACCGATTCGGTACGCGAGGGTCTTGGACCGCTCTCCGTGCATCGGTTGAATGACTCCTGGCCGGAACATGTAGGCGGCTTTGAACGGAAGGCGCGAGAGAGCATTTTCGGTCTTGCCTTTGACTCGCGCCCACATGAGCCGTCCCTTTTCCGAGCTGTCGGTTCCTGCGCCGGAAATGTAAATGAACGTCATGCCCGGGTTCAGGCGAGACAGAGTCTGGCCGGCCGCAATGGCGATGTCGTAAGTGACGCGCTCGTACTGAGACTCGGACATTCCGGCCGCGGACACTCCCAGACGGAAGAAGCACGCGTCGAACCCGCGCAGGTCACTCTCGATATCGTCATAGTTCAGCAGATCCGCGCGGACAATCTCACCGAGCTTCGGGTGAGTCACTCCGGCCGCCGTGCGTCCGAGAGACAGGACAGCCTGGACATCGGGGTCGAGCAGGCATTGCCGGAGGACGCCCTGGCCGACCATGCCCGTCGCTCCGAAAAGTAGAACGTTCATATTCATCATGTGCTGCGTATGACCAGAACGGGCCGTGGGGATTGTTCCAATTCCGCGATCCTAATGGCATGCCGCCTCAGAAGCTCTTCGACCCGGGCGGTACGGGCGAAAGGCGTGTCGGAAACGTGGACCGAATCGGGGAAAAGCTCCGCGAGACGGCCCGCCAGCTTGGGCGAGAGATTCGCGTCAAATAGAAGCTTCAACGCGATTTGCGCTCCCGCCCAGCTTGCGAAGCGTAGGCGTATACCGCGGGGAAGTCGGCCTTCTCCAGGTACGGGTAATCGCTCAGGATTTCATCCTCGGTCATGCCGGATGCCAGCACATCCAACACGTCCCAGACGGTCACACGGAGCCCGCGGATACAGGGCTGCCCGGAACGTTGACCCGGCACGACAGCGATCCGGGAAAGATCGGCTTTGTCGGCGGTCGCCATAGAGACATTATCCCCCAAAGCGCCTTACTTGCCCAGAATCTCCAGGTAGCGCGCCACGGCTTCGATGCCGCGGAAGAGGTTCGGCAGGTGGAATTTCTCGTTGGGCGCGTGTAGGTTGTCGTCGGGCAGGCCGAAGCCCATCAGGACGCTGGGGATGCCGAGGTATCGGTCGAAGACGCCGACGATGGGGATGGAGCCGCCGGAGCGTATGTAGACCGTCTCCTTGCCGAAGATCTGCTTCATGGCTTCGGCGGCGGCTTCGATGTACTTGTTGTCCGGGTCGGTGAGCGAAGGTTCGCCCGCGCTGAGGACTTTCAGCTCGGCAGTCACGCCTTTCGGGCAAGCTGCTTTGATGGCGGCGCGCAATTGATCGGCGGCCTCGGCGGTGCGCTGATCGGCGACCAGGCGGGTGGAGATTTTGGCGGTGGCGCGGGCCGGGATTACGGTCTTGGCGCCTTCGCCGACAAAGCCGCCCTTGATGCCGTGCACTTCCACGGTGGGCCGCGCCCACACACGCTCGAAGAGGCCGATCTCCGGCTCGCCCACCAGTTCGCGGGCGCCCATTTCGTTCCTGGTGTAGTCCTTTTCGTCGAAGGGGAGACTGGCCCAGGCATCGCGCTCCTTCTGGCTGGGCGGGATGACGCGGTCGTAGAAGCCGGGAATCTTGATGTGGCCGTCGCGATCCTTGAGGGCGCAGAGGATCTCGGCGATGGCCATGACGGGGTTGGGCGCGGCGCCGCCGTAGACGCCGGAATGCAGGTCGTGATTGGCGCCTTCCACGAAAAGCTCGTAGTAAACCAGGCCGCGCAGGCCCACGCAGATGGTGGGCAGATCCGGCGCGAACATTTCGGTGTCGCACACGATGGCGGCGTCGGCCTTGAGGCGCGGCGGCTTGGTGGTGACGTAGCGCTCGATGTGCTCGCCGCCGGTTTCCTCTTCGCCCTCCAGGAGGAACTTGACGTTGACGGGCAGCTTGCCGGTACTCTTCATGAGGCCGTGGACGGCCTTGATCTGGATGAAGACCTGGCCCTTGTCGTCGCAGGAGCCGCGCGCGAAGATATCGTTGCCGCGGATTTCGGGCTCGAACGGCGGGGACTTCCACTCGTCGAGAGGATCGGGCGGCTGCACGTCGTAGTGGCCGTAAAAGAGGACGGTCGGCTTGCCGGGCGCGCCCAGCCACTCGGCGTAAACCAGCGGATTGCCGTCGCCCTCGATCAATTCGCCGGAGAGGCCGGCCGCGCGCAGTTCGTTCAAGGCGAAATCGGCCGCACGGCGGATGTCGGGCTTGTTTTCCGTTAGCGCGCTGATGCTGGGAATGCGGAGGAAGGCCTTCAGGCCGTCGACGAATTCGGATTGGTGCTGTTGATAGTAGTTCATGAGTGCTCCTGTCATAGTATCGCTCTACTTGGGCGGGCCGGCGTCGAATTGGATGACGTCCACGTCGCCGTAGGGGAGCCGCACGGAGCGCCATCCGGCCAGCTCGGGGCGGGCGGTGAACCAATTGCGCCAGAAACGTGTGGCGCCATTGCCGCCGTATAGCAGGAACCGGCGCGAGGCGGAAATTTGGCCGCGGATCAGGTCGGCGGCGTAACGCTCGGCTTCGGGCGAGGTTTCAAACGGGAACAGGCAAGCCCTGCCGGCGATGGGGTAGACCGGCAGGTGCGCATAGAGGAAGCCGGGCATGTGGTAATCGGGCCGCCAAACGGGGGGCCGCGCTTCGATAAAGGGGCTCGGACAGATAACCGGCATATCCGGTCCGAGCGCGAGTTCGTTGACCTTAAGTGCGGCGTCGCGCCAGTCGGAATGCTCGTGCGCGGGCCATAGATGGCTCCAGTCTCCCAGCGCCAGCAGGCCCACGGCGGCCAGCACGACGGCCAGGGATTTCATGCGGGGCGGGGGAGTGAAATGGGCAACCGCGGCCGTGGCGGTGAGAGCGACTCCCGGCAGCATGAGAAAGACGTAGCGGCGCACGAAGACGCTGTTTCCGGTGAGCCAGGAGAAAGCGAAGAGGCACACCGGCTGGCAGAGCCACCAGGCGAGGAAGAGGAGCCATGTGGTGGGGGCGATGCGGGGCGGGCGGGAAGAACCGCTCTCTGACGGGGCGCCCCCTGGGCCCGGCTCGGATAGCGGCAGGCGAATCGCCCGCCCCACCTTGGTACTCAGCAACCATGCGGCGGCGGCGCAGATTAGGACCACGTTCCAGCGCAGCGAGTGCTCGAACTCGTGAAGCGTCGGCGGCTTGACGATGACGTGGGATTTGGCGTCGCGGAACAGCGGCAGGGCGTCGGCCAGGACGGGGAACAGCGTCAGCCCGGCCAGCGCGAAGAGAGCGGCGGTTCGCAATCGGCCGGCGCGCGTCTCTCCGAGCAGCAGACGGGCTACGGCGTATCCGGCGAACACCGGGTAAAACGGCCAGAAGATCAGGTGGACCCGCCAAAGCAGAGCCGCAAAGAGGACGAACGACAGGCCATCGCGCCAGCGCGCATCGTCCAGCCAACGGACCAGAAAGAGCACGCCGGCCGCCGAGACGCAGGCGCCCAAACCGTACGGGCGGGCATCCACGGCCTGGTAATCGATGCCGGAGATGGCCAGGCAGGCGAAGAGGGCGAACCAGGCGGCGCGGGGATGGATCAGCCGGGCGGCCACGCGCGCTACCAGCGCCACTGCGATGGCCATGGCCAGGACTGAGGGAAGGCGGTAGACCACCTCTGAAGATCCAAAAAGCGCTGCGGCCGCGCGGGGCAGGTAATAGTAAATGGATAAGGCGACCTGCGGCGCCACGGAGAGCGACGGATCGGCCGCGCCGTGGCGGGCCACGAAGACGGTGCCCATTTCATCGATCCAGAAGCTCGATCCGAGCGGCATGAGCCAGAGCCTGGCAACGCTTAGGGTTAGGAGCGCGGGCAGGAGAAGATCCGGTCCGGGGTTGGCGTGGAATCCAGCTTTGGCTCGGAGCTGGGCGAAAGTCATGGGCGGACCGGGAATTGAAACATGGGCGCGCGGGAAATCCCCCACTTGGCCAGCAGGAATTGCAGGGACGTGCGGAGGACGCCGAGGCCGTAAATCGAACTGCGCCGGAAGTTGATGGAGGAAGCCTCGGGGAAATATTTCGTGGGGCAGGAGATTTCGCCGATGCGGGCGCCGTACATCACGGCCTGCGCCAGTAGCTGATTATCGAAAACGAAATCGTCGGAGTTGCGGTCGAGGGGCAGCGCGGTCAGCAATTCCCGGCTGTAGGCGCGATAGCCGGTGTGATATTCGGAGAGGTGCGCGCCGATCAGCAGGTTCTGGCTGATGGTCAGGAAGCGGTTGGAAATGTATTTGTATTTGGGCATGCCGCCGCGCAGGGCGCCGCCAAGGAGGATGCGGGAGCCGAGCGCGAGATCGTACACTCCGGAGGCCACCATGCTGGCCATGGCAGTGACCAGCAGCGGGGAATACTGGTAATCGGGATGGATCATCACCACCACGTCGGCGCCGGCGGCCAGCGCCTTGGCGTAGCAGGTTTTCTGATTGGCGCCGTAGCCGCGGTTCTGCGGATGCACCTCCACGGTGAGCTTGAGCCGACGCGCCATGGCGACGGTTTGGTCGTCACTGTGGTCGTCCACCAGGATGCGTTCGTCGACCAGATCGGGAAGTTCGCGGACCGTAGCCTCCAGCGTCTTTTCGGCGTTATAGGCGGGCAACACCACCACGATGCGCTTACCGTTAATCAAGCTTCGAGCCTCCCGGGTGACTTGCTAAATTGCAAGTGTAACAGGGGGCGAGGCGTGCGCTGCCCAGGCTCACTCGCGGCCGGCGGGGGCGGCCGGCGGTGTTGCGGGAGGGAGCGGCTCGTAGACGACATAGGCGAAGCGCGTGGAATCCGGCGACCACGAGTTCACGTTGACGGTGCCCTGACCGCCGACGATCTTGGCCACGGTCTGAATCTTGAGCTTTTCGGGAACCACTTTCTTGCCTGGGGCTGGGATCATGCGCAACTCGATATCCGTTGTGCCGTTATGGTTCTCGGTGCCGTGGGGGAATGAGAGGAAGACGATCAGCTTGCCGTTCGGGGAGACGTGCGGGAACCAGTCTTCCCATTCGTCGTGGGTGACGCGCTCGGCCTTGGCGTCCTTCGGACCGGCGCCCTCGGGCGGCATGCGCCAGATATCCCAACCGTCGTTGGTGGTCCCGAGGCGATTGGAGTTGAAGTAGATCCACTTGCCGTCGGGGGTGCAATCGGCGCCATCGTCATAGCCGCCGGTGTCGGTTAGTTTCTCTTCCTTCGAGCCGTCCGCGGAAACGCGGTAGATCTCAGTCTTGGTGACGCCGTTGACTGGGCGCTGTCCAATGACCATAAGCCACTTGCCATCGGATGAAAAGCCGTGGAAGTAGTTGGTTCCGGTGTGCGTCATCTGCCTGGGTTCCCCGCCATCGGCGCTCATCAGGTAGACCTGGGAGGAACGCGCTGCCGGGGTGGTTGCGGAGAATGCCAGCATCTTGCCATCGAAGGTGAAGCCGTGGTCGTTGTTGCAATTGAAACCGTCGGGCAGCTTGATGCGCTCGGGATTGGGCGGCCCGGGCCCATCGACGGCCAGCTTCCACAGGCCGCCTTGCGAGTTCGCCAGCAGATATTTGCCGTCGTGCGTCCAGTTGGGAGCTTCCCAACGGATCTCGGAGGTGAAGAGCACCTTGGCGGATTTGGCGCGCAGGTCATAGATGGTGATGTGGCTGCGATACCGAACGGCGGGGCCTCGTTGAGGCGTTTGTGCGGCGGTGAAGAGGGCTAACAACGGAAGCAACGCAAGGATGCGATTCATGCGAGTAGTGTAGCCCATTGGCGGGGCGGGGCCAAGGGCGGTAAGGCACCGCTCTCTTACGTTCGCGGCTCGGTTAGCGGGTCGGTTAAGGCTTGGTCGATGGTGACGATGTCCACCAGACCGGAACAGCCGTAGAGGACCGGGAGGATGCGCTCGGGCGGGTAGCGGCGGCGCAACTCGGCGACGCGCTCCGTGCCGGCGCGGTAGGCGGGCAGATACATGCGGCCGAGCAGCGGGTGGCGTCCCCAGGCGCCGGAGAGCTTGTCGGCGCGTTCGGGGGATACCAGGAAATCCTCGCGCAGCGTGGCGGCGACATTCGCCTGAGGAACTCCCTGGCCCCATGTCAGGTAAGACGACTGATTCTTGGCGTCATCCTGTAACAGCGCCAGCAAGACGCCGATTTGGAGGTCGGGATCGGGCAACTCACTCACTTCGAGAGCGCCGTGGGCCATGAGGATGGCATTGTTGGCGATGCCTTCAAACAGGGCGGCCGCGCGCGTGTTCATGGTCAGTACGGTGGCCTCGAATCCGACCTTGCCGCGCACGTAGAGGTTCTGCAAGTAGGCGAAGGTGGTCACGTGACCAGGCACCACCTCATGACTGACTAACTGCAGTAACTCCGGGAAAGAGATGCGGAGCGAAGCGTTGATCTCATAGGAGGCTTCGTACTCCGGGCTGCCGTCCGGGCGGGTGGCGCGGCCCAGGTAATTCATGGAGCCGGAGAACCAGGCGTCCTCGATGGGCAGAAACTCGATGTTCGCCCGGGGCACGGAATGCAGTTCGACGGGGAGGTAGGGGACCAGGTTGGTGGCGGTCATCTGGTCGAACCAGGCGATGATCGCCGCGCCCATCGCGCGGATAGAGGCCAAGGGGACCGCGTGGGCCGTGCGCCAGGAGTCCACGGCGTCCAGCAGTCCGGCGCGGTCATTGGAAGGATAGCCGGCGGCGGCGAGCAATTGGGCGACGCGCTCGCGACTGGCGGTGGGGTCGGAGGGTTCCGGCGGGCGGCCGGTGGAAGCGAGGACGCATCGCTCGTACGGCACGGGTTGGCCTTGGCCGAGAATCTCCATGGCGAGGTCCCACATCGTTTGGAAGCAATCGGCGAGAGAGGAGAGATAGGGGTCGGGGGTGTGAAGCGCGTGGATGGCCGCGGGGATATCCACGGCGGCAAGGTAGGCCTCAATGGCGGGGCGGTCGGGCGCCTTGGCGGAAACGCCGCCGGATTTACGCAGGCGGGCGGCGGCGGGGTGGGTGTAAGCGAGCGGGAGTGGCTCGCCGGAGAACCAGGAATCGGCGATGAAGCGGCCGGCGCCGGAGGCGCACATCACGTCTCCGCCCCAGAGGGTGTCGGTGCCCAGAATGGCATTGCCCACGGTTTCGTTAAAGCTGGCGCTCATTGTTGTACCTCGCGATGTCGAACGGACCGGAACCAAGAGTAAAGTGCTATTCCGTATTCGCTTCCTCGAAGCCGGCATCCACCAGATGTTGAACGCTGAAAACCCGTTGGATCGATGGGCCACCACCACCGATTTCAACCCTGCCAGCGGTCTTTTCCAAGCTCTGCCTGATGCTGGCAATTTGTGGTTCAGGAAGATGCAGAGCCTTCATCGTCTTTGTGAGTCCCGCCATCTTGAAAGGGCGTGTCGAAAACGGTGCGCCATCATGGTTAAACGGACGAGCGCGCAAACGGAATACGCCGCCGCCTTCAGCCATCGCTTGGACCACATAGGGCCGCTCCTCGTACTCGCCGAAACGGTTGATCACGACCGTGGGCCGATCGGGAAAGACGGCTTGGATGCGGAGCTCGCCCCCTGCTGCGTGGACATAGTCTCTCAGAGTGCTGAGATACATGTCCGCGCGCTGCTCGATGCGGGAAATCGAACTTTGCGGCACGTTCAACATCTCCGCCATGTCGGATTGTGTGAGCAGTTTCGCGCTGCGCACATCTTCCAACGCCATGCTCTGTAGTTCTTCGCGCACCCGTTGTTGGTTGTCCGCGAGGCTCGCGGGGTCCATCCTCGCTTGAAGTTCCTTATAATTACGCGCCATATCGTTGCCCTCCCTGGCTGACAGCGCTAACACTTAACCCGGCCCGTTTTCTTATCCAATCCCCATTTCTCTCAAATGCCGATCGTAAATAGCGTCGGCGAGTGGAACATACTCCTCATACCAGCGATTATTGCCGGTCTTGTCCCCACCAATCAGCAGCATTGCGGCTCGACGCGGGTCGAACGCATAAAGCACCCGGTACGGCCGTCCCTCGTGCTGAATACGCAACTCACGCATGTGTGCGTGGCGCGAGGTCTCAACACTGGAGGAGTGAGGCATCTTCAGCGTCGGACCCACCTGCTGCAGAAGGCTTACTGTGAAGTCCACGCTTTTCTGTTCCGCGGCGGTAAGACCGTCCCACCACTCGCCGAACTCATCGGAAAATTCGACTTCCCAAGCCACGTTTCTAGTATGTCATAGAAGGCATTATGCCGTCAACGGCATCTATCATGGCCGCTGCGGGTTGCGGGATTTCGAGATGGCGGGGGTCTCCTGGGTGTCGGGCTGGAGGGCATAGGCCATCAGGCCGGTCTTCAGGATCTCAAACGCGGTCTGCGGATCGTCGGCGTACTGAAACAGGTTCAGGTCCTCGGGTGAGATCATGCCGTGCTTGACCAGGGCGTCGAAATTGACAATTTCCTTCCAGTAGCTCGAGCCGTAGAGGACGATGGCCATCTTCTTCGCCAGCTTCTGGGTCTGGGTAAGCGTCAACACCTCCATCAGCTCGTCGAGCGTGCCGAAGCCTCCGGGGAACACCACCAGCGCCTTGGCGAGATAGGCGAACCAGAATTTCCGCATGAAGAAGTAATGGAACTCGAAGCTTAACTCAGGGGTGATGTAGGGGTTGGGGAGTTGCTCGAAGGGCAGGCCGATGTTGAGGCCGATGGTTTGGCCGTGGGCGTCGGCGGCGCCGCGATTGGCGGCTTCCATGATGCCTGGGCCGCCGCCGGTGCAGATGACGAACCGGTGGTTGCTATTGACGAACTGCTCGGACCACTCGGTGACGAGCCGGGCGAGCGTGCGGGCGTCGTCGTAGTACTGCTTTAGAGGCCCGTCTTCGCGCAATCGCGCCGACCCGAAGAAGACGACGGTGTCGCGGATTTTCTCGCGGCGAAAATGCGCCAGAGGTTCCAGAAACTCGGCCAGGATGCGCAGTGCGCGCGCGTCCGGGCTGTTCAAGAACCGCGGATTCAGATAGGCAACTTCGCGGAGGTTATTTTGGGGCGGCGTCGGAATGGGCATGTTGTTCGAGATCTTCCACTTTCTTTTTCAATTCGCGAACCGTTTTCAGGAGATCGGGCAGTTTGGGGAAAGCCGTCACGGCGCGCAGCCACTCGCCGGCGGCAAAGGCGGGCGATCCGGAGATGCGGCCGGATGGGGGCACATCGCCGCCGATGCCGCTTTGCGCGTAGACGATGGCGCCTTCGTGCACCGTCAGGTGCCCGGAGGAGCCGACCTGTCCGGCCAGGAGCACATTACGTTCCAGGACCGTGCTGCCCGCCAGTCCCGTCTGGGCGCAGATGATGTTGTCCTCCCCGACAGTGCATGCGTGGCCGACTTGAACGAGGCTATCGATCTTGGCGCCGCGTTTGACGCGGGTCTCGCCCACAGTGGCGCGGTCCACGGAGGTGAGAGACTGCACTTCCACGTCGTCTTCGATGACGGTGACGCCGGACTGCACAATTTTGAAGTGCGTGCCATCGGCGCGCTTGGCGAAACCGAAGCCGTCGCCGCCCACCACGACGCCGTTTTGCAAGATGACGCGGTGGCCGATGCGGCAGAACTCGCGCACGGCGGCGTGCGAGTGGGCCAGGAAATCGTCGCCGATCGTGGCGCCTTCATAGATCACGACATGCGGGTGCAGCACGGCATTGCGGCCGATGCGCACTCGCTCTCCCACCGCCGCGAACGGGCCGATGGAGGCGTTTTCGCCAACTACGGCGGTAGGCGCCACCCAGGCCAGCGGATGGATTCCCGGCGCGGGGCGGGGCGGCTGGTAGAAGAGCGCCAGGGCGCGCGCGAAGCCCAGGTAAGGGTCTTCGGTCACCAGGAAGGCGATTTCCATACCGGAAATAGGCGTCTGGACCAGAATGGCGGCGGCCTTGGTGTCCTTCACCTTGCGGGCATACTTGGGATTGGCCAGAAAGGTGAGATGCGCGGGTCCGGCGTGCTCCATTCCGGACACGCCGGCGATTTCTGTCTCCCCATCGCCTTCCAGGCGGCACCCGAGGGCGCTGGCGATTTCACGAAGCTTCATAAAGCGAGACCCACGCCTACAGGGTACCGCGCCGCCGCGGTTCTGAACCCGCGCTATTGTGAGAAGGGAGAAACCAACATGAATCGCAGGCAAGTGATGATGATCCCCGCGGCGGCGTTGGCGCCGGTCCGTGGAGGGGGCCAGTCCCCGACGCCGGCGCCGCCGAACGCCGCCATCGACACGCTTCTGCCGGACCAGGTGATGCTTAAGGATTACCGTCCCAGGTCGGTTTATAAGATTCATGTCTCGGACATCCGGAAGGCGAAGTTTCCGGTGATCGATTGCCACCACCATGCATCGAGGACCGCGGAACAGGTGGATGCGGAAATCAAGACGATGGACGCGGCTGGTTTGGAGGCTTCGGTGGCCTTCATGGGAGTGGGCGAGGGTCCCACGTACCGGGCCGGCGCTTTCGACGACGGTTACAGAATCCACTCCAGGTACCCGAAGCGGTTCTATGTTTACACCGGCCTCAATATGAGCGGCGCCGGCCAGCCGGGGTGGCGCCCGGATGCAACCGTCGCGGAACTGGAACGGTGCCACAAGGCGGGCGCCGTGGGTGTTGGAGAGCTGCATGACAAGGGTATGGGCATTGGGGGATCGATGCCCGGGGGTTCGGGCGGGCGCCAAGTTCAAGGCGCGCCGCGCGCTCCCGTCCAAGGGTTTCACCCCGATGCGCCGCAACTCGACGCCGTCTGGGAGAAGTGCGCGGACCTGGGCATGCCGGTCAACCTGCATGTCTCCGACCCATACTGGTCCTACCTCAAACAGGACCGGTTTAACGACGGGCTGATGAACGGCTTCAGTTGGCGGCTGGACGATAAACCGGGGATCATGCAGCACAACGAGCTGATTGCCAGCTACGAGGCGGCGGCGAAGAGGCATCCCAGGACGGTGTTCATCGCGAGCCACCTGCTGAACCTGGATTACGACCTGGCGCGGCTGGGCGGGATTTTCGAGCGCAACCCCAATTTTTACGCCGACATTTCGGCTCGCTTCCACGAAACGTGCACCATTCCGCGAACCACAGCCGACTTCCTGAAGAAGTGGGGCCACCGGGTGGTTTACGGCACGGATATCCCGTTCAGCCAGCATCTGTTCAGCCTGACTTACAGGATTCTGGAATCGGCCGACGAGCACTTCTACGACCAGGACTTCTTCTTCAACTTCAACTACCACTGGCCAATGTACGGGATGGCCTTGCCGGACGATGTGTTGAAGAAGGTCTACCACGAGTCCGCTTTGAGCGCCTTCAAGCTGGCGCAATCGAAAGCCAAAGGGTAAGGCGCTCCAGTTGGCAGGCGAAATCGCCCTACCTACTGCCGGACAGGGTAGACTTTAAGGGGCGCGTTGTAGCCTTGCAGGCGGAGCCATGCGGGCTGGCCGGATGCATCCGCGAGCTTATAGCGGGCATGGAGCGCCACCGATTCGCCGGAGAACAGCGTGACGTAGTTGTCATCCCACACGACCGGAAGAATCTCATCGCCGCCGCTGCCTTTGACAATCTCGGCGCGCAGGAAGAACGCCGGGCTTTTCGACTTACTCGCCAGAGTGACGGTCGCATCCAAGTACCCATCCGCCGCTTGACGGACCGTCGCGCCGGCGACGATTTCGGCCGTGGGCATGTGGTTCAGTGCGGTAAGATCGGCCCACGAGGTCTGCTGGAGGTCGAATGCGCGGTCGTTGGCAGGTGGCCCTAAATCGTCATCCGTGGTGGATTGCCAGTAGACGTTGTCGGCCAAGGTATGGCCCTCGGAGTCGTTCAATTGACAGCGCACGAAGAACGCCGCCGTCAGACCTTCAACGCGGGGAGCCTCGATGGCAGCCACGGAGACGCCCGGTCCCACTTCAAGGCGCTCCACCTTCCTCGAGTACTTCACTTCGCCATCCAGGTTGACGAATGTTACAGCCGCGCTCAGATTGTGACGCGCCGCCAGCGTCTGGTTAGTGACAAAGACCTTGGCAAGCTTGCGGTCGCCGGACGCATAGTAATCGTACACAATGCTCACAGGCCTCAGGCCCTTCTTTGCGCCGTAGTAGGCGCCGCCCGGCTTTAGATAGTAGTCGATAATATGACCGAAGAAGGAGGGCCACTGGCTGTCGAGCATCCAGTACATGGTCATCTTATGGGTGTTCCAGTCTTGCGCGGCGAAGGATTCGAACTGGGCCCTGGTGTTCTCATAGTGCGCGAGTTGGGCTTTCTCCGCGAACTCCGCAACGCCGCCCGAGGGGCCGTAACGCCGGTCCACGGCTCGCTTGATGTTCTGCAGCGTGGTGTTGCCCGTAATCGACCCGGCGTGATAATACCACCAGTCGTTGATCGGCCAGAGTTTGTCCTCGGGTATAAATTTCTTCAGGCTTTCGAGCGGCGGTATCTGTTCGTTGTCCCCCTGTTCGACGCATGCGCCGCCGGTCGCTTTATAACGGTCGCTGAACCAGTAAGACGGCGGGCGCCAGCTATACGGCCCTTCCATGTGTATGCCGTCCCAGACACGCTGTCCGGAGGAGTCTCTGTTCTGGGCCGAGACCGTATCGACCACGGCATTCTGCCAGTGCAGGCCGTCCAGAATCGAGTGATAGTCTTTGCGCACTTCCTCAGGCGGCAGGCCGTCACTGCCGTTGGCCCATAGGAACACCGACGGATGGGCCCTAAGCATGTAGAGTTGGGCGCGAAGACTCTCCCTGGCGACGCGATGGTCTTCGGCGTCCCACTGATCCCACTTTTCCCACTGATTGCAGCACATCCAGCCGAGCATGACGGGAATCCCCTCGCGGTCGGCCAGTTCGATGATATGCTCGCTTGAGATTTTCGATTCCCAGCGCAGCATGTTCAGGCCCATGTCTTTCACGTACTTGAGGATGGTCTCTTCGCGCGCCTCATCGTACTTGTAGAGTAAGTCGGGCGTGTAATCCGCGCCACGCACCAGGAAATCGACTCCATTGACCTGGAAGTAAAAGTCTCCCCCCGCGCCGGCTCTCGAAGGCTGGCCGGCATCGCGGCCTCGAGTGACTTTGCGAATGCCGAAATCGAGGTTGGCGGCGTCGGAAACGGCGGCGCCAATCCGGAAGTCCAGTTTCAGACGATACAAGGCGGGATCGCCCCATTGATAGGGCCACCACAGATCCGGGCTGGCGACGGCGAGCTGACGGTAGGACGCCGGGGAGAACGCCACTTCCTTGTCCTCGTTGGCGGCGAGGGTCACGTTTTGCTGGAACGCGATAGACGGCTTTCCCGCTCGGGAGATTTCTCCGCGCAGTACGCCGCTGACGGGCTCCGCGCGTCCATTCCGCAGATTGCAATAGACCGTCAGTGACGCCGGGGTGGTTGCCGGGAGCGGAAGATCGGTCCCTACGTAGGGGTGTTCGATGCGGACGGCGTCCGTGGTTTGAAGATAGACTTGTTTCCAGACGCCGGCATTCCGGTCGGGTACAAACGAGATTCCTAAACGCCCATTCGCCAGGCTGAATCCCATGTACTTCCAGTTGATCCAATCGAACCAGCTATCGGCCAGTTCCACTCCATCAATGTCTTGAAACGCCTGTTCCGGCGTCACTCGGACAGCCAGGATGTTATCCGCGCCCAGCTTGACCTTCCCCGTAACATTGAACTCGAACTCGTTATACATGCCCACGACGGTCTGATTTCCGGCAAGCCGCGCGCCATTCAGCCAGATCTCCGCCCTATAGTTGATTCCCTTGAAAACGAGCCACTGGAGCTTGCCTTCGGCCGGAACGGCAAAAGCGGTGCGGTACCACCAATCCTGCCGGTAGAGGTCGCGGGGCGTGATGGCGGTGAGATTCATGCCGAAGTAGAGATTCGGATAGACGCCATCTTCCTCCAGGACTTCGAGAACTGTAGCCGGCATGGTGGGGATGGGGTACCATCCGGAAGCGTTATAGGGTAGCCGGGAGATGACGCTTCCATCTTCCGTCGCCTTCCGGGAAGACGCCATCGTCCAGCCTTTTTGCAACTCGATGGTCTGACCGGCGAATGCCGTGGGAAGGGCCGCGGCCGCGGTGACTCCCGCGACGATCGACAGCAACGCAGATGCTGGAAGATTACGCATGGGTGGTTTCTTCCACGCACTCATTCTAGCCGATGCATCCCCGCGGGGTAAGCGCTTTCGCCTGCCGCGCTACGACCCCATTTCACCGCGGCTCTTGTTAAGAACCGCGACGGAAGATCGCATGCTATCCTGGAGTGGATTCTGGAGCTGTTCTGAACCGGAGAGATGGCCGAGTGGTTGAAGGCGCACGCTTGGAAAGCGTGTTTAGGGGAAACTCTAACGTGGGTTCGAATCCCACTCTCTCCGCCATCCGCAACTGACTGGCTCCAAAAGAGTTAGCGAATATCGCTGTGCTCCTGTACATCGTTTTGTACAGAGCTGCCTGCAACTCCAATTAAATCAGGCGCTTGCAAAATGGCATTTCGGCTGGGGATAAAACCGGGCTTGCGGATTTCTACCGTTATGCTCTGATTAGCGCATGAGGGAGACAAAATTCCGGGCGTGGACCGGCAACAGCATGGAGTATTCCGTAGGAGCTTCGAAACACGGCGGATTCTATTGCGCTCCCGACCCCTTGGACACGGCTTCCTTGAAGACAACGCTCTATTACGAGGGCGTGCCAATCATGCAGTTCACGGGACTCAGGGACAGGAACGGAAAAGAGATTTACGAGGGGGATATCGTGAGGCTTCCGATCTGCCCACTACACGGACGCGGGACCGACGCGTCTCGGTGCATAGCGTGGTCAGATTACAAGTATACTTTGACGCGTATCGTGAACGGAAAAACCGAAACCGATTACTGGCTCGGTTACGGCGATCATGAAATCTGCCCTAAGAGCTTAGAGGTAATCGGCAACATCTACGAGAACGCCGAACTGCTGGCGAAATAGCCAACCGCTCCTCACAGAAGGGATTCCAAATCCATTATGATCCGGAGCTCGTCCGCTCCGCTCAGCGGCCGTTCGTCTAGCGGTTCTAGAACATCGAACGACTTCTTCGCGCCGCCTGAGCTGATGCTCACGACATAGTTGTGCGAAACCGCGTCATACTCGACCATTGCCAGGTGTTCGGGCGGATGCGAGGCGTTCCATTGCTTTACCACTTCTTCCACCTGACGGATGGCTGTCTTGTTCATTACGGAGACTATTTTAATATGGATCGTCTGCGCGATTCTATAGCAGCAATGCGTGGACAATCCATCCGGCGGCAAGGGCGAGAGAGCAGGCTATGATGGGCGACAGTATCTGGCTAGAAGCGGGCGATGGGTTCTCTGTCTTCCTCTTGATGCTCTCAGCGATGCCGGACTTCCTGTCATCAGGCACGCACGCGTCGATGACGATCCGCGTCATCTCCCATGAGTCCTTGTCCTCGAAGTGGTGCGTCACGACGTTCGACGCGGCGTACGCCAGCAGGAACATCCCGAAGGCGCGCCCGTACCCTATCTCCGAAGCATGGATGGCGCCGCTCACGAACCAGTTCCATAGGCACTGCACCGTAAGAGCCGCGTAGAACGGCCTCGCCAGCGCCAACGTGGCGGCAATGGCAATCTTCATAGCCGAAAGGATACCGCACCCCGGCCGCGCCGACCAGTGTACGACCCTGTACACGATTTTGTACCTGAAAACCGTCACTGGGGCGAATCATCAGAATCGGGCATATCGCGGAATCAATAAGTTACGTGTTTTCAATGCGCTAGGGGCGTTCGAATCCCATTCTCTCCGCCAGTTTAGAATCAATAAGTTACAGCGATTTCTGTTTCCGGCGGGCAATGTCGGGCAATGAGGGGCTAAAGTGCCGCTCAACTTCTACCCTCGCCACCGCCGAGACTGCACCGCCGCATCCCGAAGACCTACGCTCGTTGCCAGCTCAGCTAGTACATTGCCGTTGGAGTCTGAGCCTGGTGCTGGAAGGCGGCGATGAGGCTCGTGTTAAGGGCTTGGGCTGTGGGTATTTCACTCAAGTGCAAATCGTCTAAGTCAGCTACCGACACCCGTTCCGCCCATCCGTTGGGACGCGCCCAGAAATGCACCCAGCCGATTTTAGCGGACCAGGCGATCCAGTGGTCGGCGTTGTCGAGGTCGCGGTAAAGTCTGACCTCTGGCACTCTTCTTGTGGGTCTGCCCCGGTCGCCCGAACCAGCCTGCGCATGCCTCATGCCAAGACAGTGCTTCGAACCGGCCGGAGTTCTCAGGAATTTTCAGCGCGGTTTCTTATCTCGAATTCAAAGCAGAAAAGAAGCCCGGCGGCGGGACGCTCCGCGAATCTTGCATCGGAACGGAAACGCCGCGCCCTCTCCGCCGCCCGAGCCCCGCGGACGAGCCCCGTTGCTCATCGTTCGTATGCCTTATCGGGTCTCCGTTCTTACCACCTGCAGCGGGCCTATCAGACCCGACGGCAACAACGGCGAATCCGCGCGGTAGGGCGATGACGCCGTCCACGTAATCTTCTTCGTCATGTCGGGCTGCTGGTCCCCAATCAGCCGGTCAACCCACAGGTTCGTCACCTTGATATCGAGCGTGTTCGCGCCGGGCTTCATCACGGAGGTTACATCCACCCGGAACGGGGGATCCCAGTAAATGCCGAGATTCTTGCCATTGACCGTGACCTGCGCGATGTTCTTCACGTCGCCCAGATCCAGCCAGAGTTTCGCGCCCGCCTTGAACCACTCGGCCGGCGCCTGGACGGTCTTGGTGTATTCGCCCGTGCCGGAAAAGTACTTGATTCCGGTGTCGGAGTTCTCGCTCCAGGAACTCAAGGATAGGGTGGCCTTGGCCGGCGCGCCGCGGTTGGGCTGGAAAGCAACGTCCCAGGATCCCTCGACCGCGCCGAGCTTGGTCTCCACCGGGGTGGGCAGCGTGCGTGAAGGAGCCGTCGCGGCCTTGCGGAATACTACGAACACGGCGTCATTCGCTACCAGGCGCAGCGGCACGGTGGTGCGACCGTCAGCGACGCGGTAGGCCGCGGGCTCGGTCGCGCCCGTGATCGCATGCCACAACTCGGGGGCTTTGCCCGTTACGCGGAAGGTGGCTTCCACGTTCTCCTGGCGGGCGCCGCGGTTGCTGATCCAGTAGACGTCGCCGTCGCTCAGCTTGCGGTGCACGAAGGCGAGTTCGGTGTCCGGCTGCGGCTTGGTGTATTCGAAGTCCGCCGGGTCCTTGATCGATGCAAGAGCGTCCCCAATCGAGCCGGTTCCAAACACCTTGCCATTGCCGGGCCCAGAGGGCGCCCCGCCGCCCCAAATCTGGTCCGCGATGCTCTTGAATTCCGCCTGGTCATCCGAGAGACTCGGCGAATCGATGGGCTTCGGTCCCACTACCACCGCGCCCCCATTGACCATGTCGCGGATCTTGCGCAACACCGCCAAAGGCATGTGCTGGCTGTTGGGATCGAGCGCCAGGACGCGGTAGCTCATCCCCGTAGCCGTGGTAAGCATGCCGGTGGGTGAAACGCTCAGCCGGTTCTTCACCACGTCCGAGTTCGCGAAGTCGTAGGCGTACCCGGCCGGCACGGGCGGCAGACCGCCCCCAAACATTGCCGTGATATTGTTATCCTCGCCGTAGTAATAAACGACGTCGGCCACGAACTTGCCCTGCTGGAGCATGTAGGAACTGCGAGCCAGGTATGTCATCCATGGTTTCGCGTACTCCGCCCATGTTTCATGGCGGGTAAACCACTGGCCGAATGGACCGAGGCTCAGGCCCGGGATCTTATCGTCGGTGGATTGGTGAACCGAACAGTGAATCACATACCGGTTCAGTCCATCGGACAACTCGCGGTCGGACGTGGGCTTCAGCGTTTCAGGCGAGAACGCCCAGGAGCTGCCAATGCCCTGACTGGCCGTCATCGATTCGGCGGCCACCAGGTTCTGGCCGTAGATGTGCGACACCGAGGCCGATTCCCGAATGTCGGCGTCGTACCGGGTCTGGGCCCTGCCGGGACCATCCGTCCACATCGCGCTCATCGGTATCGCCGCCTTGGCCTTCACCTCCATGCCGTCAGCGATGTAAGCCCGCCCCGACTCGTGCGACTCGCTGTAGCGGCCCTGCATCCCGCGCTCCTTCAGAATGTCCGTGAGCTGGTTGTACTCGTACTCCGCCACCAGGTCGCACAGCGTCTTGCGGAAATCCCACAGGAAGCGGTCCGTAGCCTCGGCGCTCTCCACCACATGGCCTGTCAGCGCCGGCAGCCAAGACTTCATGTCGTAGCCGCGCCGCTTGGCGAACTCGGCGAAGATGTTGTTGGTCCAGTTCGCCGTTCCGGCTTCCCAACTGTCCGTGACCATATACTTCAGCCCGTGCGCGCCCATCAAGCCACCGGTCGCGTCCTTGTACTGGTCCAGGTAGTTGTTGAAATAGTTCTTCACGAAGGCGGGGTTGAGCTTGTCCACCTCCAGTCCCGTCGCCTCCGGCGAAGCCGGGCCGTTCTGATGGCCCGTAAGCGAGTAACCGATGCGGACCACTACCCAGCGGCCCGCCGGCGGCGTCCAGCTCAGCGTGCCGTCGGCTTCCATCTTGTCGGTCAGGTCGATCACGTCGGCCTTGCGGATCGCGTCGGATGCGGGCACGGCCGGGGTCGCCATCGCGTAGATGTTCGTGGGCGCCGAGAAGGCGGCCTTTTCCTGGAACCGGTTCACGACGGCGTCGTAGAGGACGAACTCAGCGATTTGCACTCCGGCCGGGGCCACTGGTCCCCTTCCGCCTCGTCCCGCGGCCGGAACGCCCGCCGGAGGCGGACCGCCGAAGCCTCCCGCGCCGCCACGGCCCTGTTGTTGCGCCTGAGGCTCTGGAGTCAGAATCGTAATCCGGAAGAACTTGGCGGTAGCGGCTGGGAAGGCGATCGTCCGCACGCCCCCCGGAATTGGCGCTACCGCGTGGAACTGACTGCCATCGTCGCTGGCTTCCAGTTGCTGGTTGCTGGCGCCGCCGCCCCCGCGTCCACCTCCGAAACCGCCGCCACTGGCGATGAAGGTCAGGCCGCGAAACGTCTGCGGCTGTGCAAATTCGTACTGGATCCAGGAGCGCTGGCCTGCCGGCGCCGCCGGCAGTAGCGTCGATGCCGCAAGATCGCCGTCGGTAAGCCCTGCCAGATCGAAGCTGCCGCCGCTGGAGGTCACTTTCGCCTGCAGTTCGCTCATGCTGCGGTCGTTGTCGGGGGCGCGATACGCCACTACGGCCGCGTCGGCGTAGAACTCGGGTATTGCAGGTGAAGCCTGCCCGCGTCCACCTCCGAAACCGCCGCCCCCGGCGCCGCCCTGGTTCTGATAGGTTCCCGTGACGAATGGCGGCTTAGGCAGCGCGCCGGTGAACGGACGCCCGCCTTCCACGCGCGTCTCGCTCCACACGTATTTCTTCATGGCCTGGGAAGGCGGTACCCACGGCCCGCCGCTCTCGCTCCAGCCGGGAGAACTCGCAATCGCCATCTCCAGCCCCAACTGGTCGGCCAGGGTCGCGGCGTACTTGAATGCGTCCTTCCACTCCGGCGTCATGTATACCAGGCGCTTGTCGACGATCTTCGGCGAGGTCAGGCCGGCGTCGAAGTTCTGGATGCCGGCGATGCCGACCCTCTTCATCCACTCGAAGTCCAGCTTGATGCCTTCCTTCGTAATATTGCCGTTCATCCAGTGCCACCAGACGCGCGGCTTGGCGCTGTCCGGCGGATTCTGGAACCCGCTCAACAACGGGTCTGCGGGGTTCTGCCCTAATACGGCCCACGAACCGAACATCGCGACTGCGGCTGCAGCCCATCCAAGCCGTCTCGGCATTCTCGGTAATTGCATAAGTTCCTCCCAATTCACTGGGTCAGGCCAAAATCCACCGGCGGACCATGAGCGCCGGCGCTATACGTAAAGGTCTCATAGATGCACACCCTTTGGCGTGTGAACAAGGACACGATATCAGACTGAACATAGTTCTGTCGCCGCGGTGCGGTGCTCGGTACCGTTCTGCGGCGTGCTCGGCCTATCGTAGCAGCAGCCTTGCTTCGTTCGCCGCTGAGCCGCTCCGGCCGATTCGCCGGCTATTCCGAACGGAGACACTGATCGTAAATAAGAGATCGCGCATGAAGAAACCGATGCTCTGGATGCTGGCTTTCGCAGCGGCCTCCGCGGGCGCCTTGTTCGGCCGGAACATTGCCGGCTCCTGGCAGAGTCCCAACCCGATGCTTGGAAACGGTCAACTTTTGCGCGACGCCCGGATGCTCGCGCGTGCCTCGGATCGCATTACAATCGGTGTCGGCAGTACGGAGCTAAGTAGCCTCCAAGACTGTATGGCTCTTCGCCGGATCGTGATGTTGAGTTGCGTGCCGCGACCGGGGCCGCCGATTCACGCCGCCTTGACAAGCGCCCCGCCGGAAAACTCCGTTCGCCCGGGTCTGTCTCGGTCGGCAGCATCCTCGCACTGGATACAACGCCGCGCCCAAGGCAAGGCCGCGAGGCGTTTCGGGCTGATTGCCGACTCGCACTCGATGCAGACCCCAAAGCTACCGTCTTGAATTCGTCGCAGTGCGGCCTTGACATGACGCAGCAGAACAGACTCGCGGTCCACGTTCCGGATCGCCAGATCTCGTTCCGACGCGTACTGAATCTCGTCCATTTCGTCCGCGCTCTTCTCAATTGCTATGCCGTCCCTCTTTCTCAGCAATTGAACCAGTTCGGCCTCCTTTCGTTCAAGAGTCTCTTGCACTTCGCCCAGATCGGCAGGTCGTATTACCACGGCGATCCCCCCTTCGCTTCCGTCTCTTCATGGCGAATCGCGCCAGGTGCTCGCGAATCGTGGCTGCCCCCCTATTGAACCGGCCCCGCGCGCCGATTACAATGCTAGCCTTCGTGATAGACCGAAGGCCTCAGTACTGCGAGATATGGCTGAGCGGGCAACTGCGAGTCAGCGGCCCAACCACTGCGCGCCGCCCAGCTATTCTGCCGCGTTTTCGAGCCTGAAACACCTACGGCAGGAAAAATAGCACACCGTCTCATCTTTGATCTGTTCAAAATTGAACACCCTGAGTCGATGAGGCGCGATATCGGCAGGCTGCGAAATTCTGGTCTGGTGGTCGCACGAAACCTGGATCGCCGCGGGGTCCGTCCCGGGCCTTAGATCAACCCCGTGCCGACAATTCTGTCACGAGGATCATCGCTAAGTTCCAGGTCACCACCGCACTAAACCAGAAGTTCAGGAATACAATGATTCGGGGTCGCTTGAACCGGAAGGCGGCCGCAACGAGAACCAGCGCAAAGACCTTTGAGATCGCCAGTCCCGTCACCGGCCCAAATTCCAGCACCCGTGCGATGAACACGCTAGCCTCTTTCGCGCCCATTCGCAGCCCAATCAGGGTGGTGAGCGCATCGAGCGCTTGCAGCGCGAAGAATGTTGTCAACGATGGCTCAGGAAAGCTCCTGCGAAGGCTAAGTAACATGCCTGGTGTTCCTCCGAACGCTAGGGCGCGCATACGCGCACGCCCATACTGTATTATTCGGGTTACACCCGCTGAGGTCCAGCTTCACCTTGGTTAATCGCAATCGTGCTTATGGGAGAATAGTCTCCCCCAGTTTCCCCTCCCCAGGGCGTCGCCAGCGATTGGGGCGCGCACCTGGGCGCCGCCGTTACTTCTCGTCGATCGAAATGCGCGGTTCCGCTGCCTGTCCAGCAGATGGGGCCGTCGCCTTCGCAGCCTTTTTGACCGTCTTCCTCTTAGCCGTTTTCTTGGCGGCGGGTTTCGGCTGTTGGACCTTAGCGGCTCTCACCGTAGCCCACCGCTTCTTCGTGGCGGCGACAATTCTCGCCAAGCCTTCTTTGCTGATACGGCGTTTCGGCTTGGTCGTTTCCTTGGGCGCCGGCGGCTCGGCCACAGCCTTGATCGCCGCCCATCGCTTTTTCTGTGCGATTGCCATGCGGCGGCGCGCCGCGGCGGAAACCTTGCGCTTCCTGGTGGCCGTCTCCGGCGCGGCGGCCTCTGCACTGCCGCCGGAGAGCATCGCGCGGAGCTCCGCGATCTTGCCCTCGATGCGGACTTTCTGCGCTTCGTAGCCCTCCACCGCGGCGGAGATAATTTCGTTCGTGAGTTTCGGTGTCTGCATGTGACTCGATTTACCTAGATCCTTCCATCGAAGAAGTGTTGCTGCTCCATATTACACCCGCTCGCATACACGGCGCGACTGACTCCAAGTGAGCGGGCGGAGTCCCTGACCTGTCATAGCTCCAGAACCACCGCCGCGGACCGGGCGGGAATGTCCAACGGACCGGCGAAGGGCTCGGTATCCGGCCGCTCCGGAGTGACAATCGCCAGAGTGCGCGCATCCGGCAAAGCAACCTTCGCCGAGATTGCCTTGCCTTGTTCGAGATTCACGACTACAACAGCGCGTTTTCCGCCTTTTGCCACAAACACCGTGTGGCGGTGGTTTCCGTCCGCTGTCACAGTGGCTCCGAGCGTGTCGCGAAAATCCGCATCCCAAAGATATTCGCGATACCTCCGCCGCAGTGCATCGACGCGTTTTCCGTACGCCAGGGTGAGAGGAAAATCCGTGACGTGGCCTTTGAAGTTGAAAGGTTCGTAACTGATGATATAGCGATAAGCGAGCGTCAGATTGATTTCATCGCGCGCGTCGAAGCCTCGCACGGCAGCCATCAGCGGAGCCTGCGGGTCGATATAGCGCAGCGCGTGACGGGTGTCGGGACCGATGCGGTAATACCCGAGCGTATAGTACGGCATGAGCCAGTCGCCCGGTCCCTCGCCGGAGAATAAGAACTCCGGGTTCACCTTGTCCGCGGCGGCCCGAAACTGCCTCACCAAAGGGATGTCGCCGCTGAAAAGATAACCGGGCGGAGGGTAGCCATGGTCCGCGCTGAAATTGTAAAGCACCCCATTGTGCTGCATGACTTCATCGAAGAGCCAGCCGGCCGCACCGAGTGCGAGGGTCTTTTCGAACTCCCGGGTGGCGATGTCGCGATACGCCTGGCTGCAGACGTCCATGATCGCGCGGCGGCGGTTGTTGATCCCCGCCAGTTGCGTTGGAGTCGTGTAGCTATAGCCGTTCGACTCGTATCGATTGCCCCACATGTCGACGGCTTCGTACTTGTGCAGTTCCTGCTTGTAATACTCGGTGGACATATCGGCAAAAATGGGCTTGCCGAATAAAATCATCCTGACGCCACGAGCCTGGATCTTCGCGATCGCCTCGTACAGTTCCTGCCATGTTCCCAAAGCGGGGTCCGTGTCGAGAGACGGATCCCCGCCGTCCTGGCCGCCCCGATTCCACCCGACCAGTTGAATGGCTGAGACGCCATTCTCAGCGCACTCCTCGCCGTACTTCACAATGTCTCGATACGCAACGCGGTAGTCCTGCTCGGCCCCGTCAATCTGAAGTTGCAGCCAGGAGTGGACGTCCAGAGCCCACGCGGGAGTCTTGGGCGCCCCGAACCATGTGGCGCGCCACCGCTTGTAAACATCCAGGCCGGCGTGCCAATCGCCGTCGTACGGATGCAGAACGATTGGGGCGAGTTGCACCTGCGATCCGGGATGAGCGAAGACGAAGTGGCAGGCGCGAAACTCGAGGTGAACCGGTAGGCCGGATATCTCGTCGCTCCGCGGGACGCCGTTGCTAACCCAGTCCGCAACGCCGGGGTGCTGTTCGAAGGTGAACTGCAGCAGGTACCGGATGGCGGTGTCGTGCATACCGGCATAGACTCCCTGATCGGGAGTGCGGATGAGACAGAACTGGCTAACGTTGGAATCGATCGTCTTCGTGGGGTAGAGCACTCCCCAATATCCCTTCCCGTTGTTGAAGTGAGGATAAATCTCTTCGGCATCCAACGCCCCCACCCAAAGGCGTTCGGCGTACATCGGCGTGTCCGGACCAGGTGAAGTGAAATCGCCGAAGTACGGATAGTCGATCGTCTCGATCGTCAGGGAAGAGTTGTTGACCAGGCTGGCGTTGAACGTAAGTACTCCATCGACAAGCGTAGCGGTGGCTGTGAGCACGAGCGGAACGCCGCCGCCATGCTCGCTCACCGGATCCTTCCAGACAATCTGAACCTCCGTGGGAGACGTCTTCTCCACTTTGGCCGCGGTCTGCTTTTGCCCGAGCACAAAGTTGGCGCGCTGCCGGTCCAGGGGCGCAAGAAGACGGAAGGAAACACCCAGTTCGGGGCGGCGCTCGACCACCCAGTTGGTCGACTTCCTTACCATGCGCGTGAGCGCGCCGGAGGTCTTGTCAAAAGCGACCAGCAGTTCTTTGTCTTCGAGGACCACCTCCGTGGGTGACTGAGCCCGCAGATCGCCGCCATTCGCGATAGCGGCTATCGCAGCCGCTCCAGCCAGTCTATTGAATGTTCGCCTGTCCATTCTGTCCCTCTCTCACGCCGCAATTCGCAACCGGTCCGGAAAGCGGCGCAGGAGGCCCCGCCCCCTATGCATCGGCCTGCCGGTACACGCGGACGTAATCCACGAGGTACTTCTGTGGAAAGACGCTGTCATCGATGGCGCCGCCGCTCGATCCGCCCAAGGCCAGGTTCATGAGCAGATATTGCGGATGCCGGAAGGGGTTGTCGTTGTTGTCGTCGGCCTCGCTGAGTGGAAACGTGTAGAACTTTTGCTGGTCGCAATAGAAGTCCAGGCGGTCCGGGAACCATTCGAGGGCGTAGACGTGAAAATCGTCGAACGGCTTTTCCACTGTCACCCTGCCCCCCGCCGATGCGTGCGCCCCTTGCCTGGAGAAGTGGATGTTGGCGGTGACAATGTTGGGATTGCGTGCGAAGTACTCCATGATGTCGATCTCACCCCCGCGGGGCCAGCCGCCCGAGGCGCCCAGCGTCCAAAACGCCGGCCAGATGCCGCCGCCATGCGGCAGCTTGGTCCGGATCTCGATGCGGCCGAATGTCCAGGAAGCGCTGCGGCGCGTAGTGAGGCTGGCGGAGGTGTATTCGGCGAACTGCCGCGATGCCGGTCCCGTGGTCGCACTCGGATCGTAGCGGGGGTTGGCGAACCTCTCCTTGCGAGCCTCAATCACGAGGACCCCGTTCTCCACTCGGGCGTTTTCGCGGCGGTCGCGCGTGTAGTACTGTGCTTCGTTGTTACGGACGAAGCCCTCTTCGTAATCCCATTTAGCAGGATTGGGCGGGCCGTCCTGGTCGAATTCGTCCGACCAGACCAGCTTCCACGGCTGCGCGGTCGCCAACCTCGGCGAAAGCAGCACGGCCAGCGGCAACCCGTTGAAGACGCGTCTCAACACGACAGGCCTCCTTCACAATTCCGGCGGAACTTCCGTTTTGGACTTCCCGGTCCCATTCAGTATAAACCGAACCGCCGTTCCTTGATTTTGAAAACGCGCGCGCGCCGGGCACGAGCACGGCGCGATTTCCCCAGCCCGCATGGCCGCTGGAAGCCTGGGCCTTGCCCGGCCCCAACAACTACGGTGTGCGCGGCGGTTGGCCTATTGCGAGTTCACACCTCAAACCAGCATTGTTGGTTCCTCCCCTGCATACATCGACCTTGATAGTAAGCATGAAGGGCGACGGGCTGAAGTCGACGGTCTCGCCTTCAAACTCGACGGCCGCGCCCTTGCGAACACGAACGCCCGGCGGCGACACTCTGCCTACTCTCAGCATCGCCTCGGGCGTGTCCGCGCCGGACACTGCCACCAATAGCGTCCGCGCAGTTTCGGCGGGGTCGCTTGATACGACGGTTCCCTTCAACCAACGCAGGCCATACGTTCCGCCTGGGAACACGACGTGCGCCATCTTGCGAGTGTGAGGCCGGGTGACGGCCGCTCGAATCCTCAAACCTTGCACCCCCATTCGCGAGCGAATCGGAAGTATACTCAAAGTAGATACATATGCGAAATGAAACCACGGTTTCAAAATGGGGTAACAGCCTGGCCGTCCGGATTCCGCTGGCGATCGCCAAACAAGCCAGTCTCAGTGAGGGAGATTGCGTGGCGCTAGCTCTCGACAGCGGTGGCGGCATCGTCTTGCGCCCAACCCGGCGGAAGTACGAACTGTCGGAGCTCGTTGGCCGGATTACGCCCAGGAATCGACACCGCGAAACTGATTGGGGACAGCCACAAGGCGGGGAATCCCGGTGAGTGCCACACTTGTGCCTGAGGCCGGCGATATTGTCTGGTTGACTTTCGACCCTCAAGCCGGCCGCGGGCAGGCTGGGCGGCGTCCGGCGCTAGTGATAAGCCCCAGGATTTACAACGTCAAATCCGGCCTTGCGCTGGCATGCCCCATCACGAATCGGGCGAAAGGATACCCATTCGAGGTGCCCGTCCCTGCCGGCCACGGGGCCACCGGCGTTGTCCTGGCCGACCATGTGAAGAGCCTCGATTGCAAAGCGCGCCGCGCTGAGAAGCTCGGACGCTGTCCAGTAGCAGTAATTGAAGAAGTGCGGGCCAGGCTGGCCCCTCTACTCGGGTACTGAAGTCTCAGGCCCGCTCAATCCGCCCCTACCCCCGCTGAACCGAATCGTGATGCGGCGTGACCCATCCCAGATTGAAAGGCAGCGCCGTCATCGGTCTCTGCCGTTGCCGAAACAACCGGGCTCCCGGTAACGGACCATAAGTGACCGTGTTGGGTTTCGCCGCACGCAATGAAGTTCAGGATCCCCGTTTCCCAAGCCGATGCGACGAGAGCACACGGCCGTCGCGGCGCACGGTAGAATGGAAACATGGCTGAGGACGCAGCGGAACTGTTAACGCACGCTCTGAAGCTGCCCCCCGCGGCAAGGGCCGCAATCGCCGGCTCTCTCATTGATAGTCTTGAAACGGAGGTCGACGAAGACGCCGAAGCAGCTTGGAGAACCGAAATCGCCCTCCGGGTTCGGGACATCGATTCGGGCGCCGTTCAAACGACTGCTTGGGACGAGGTTCGTAATCAACTGCGCAGTCGGTTCAATGGCTGATGCGAAGGTCCGTTCGCTTCCACCCGGCGGCGCAGCGGGACGCCGACGAAGCTGCCGGTTGGTATGCCGAGCGGAGCGTTCGAACCGCCGTTCGGTTTCTGGATGAACTGGACCGCCTGATTGACTTGATCGCCGTCTCGCCGGAGAGATTTTCAATGTTCGATGCCGATCTCCGCCGGGCGATGTTTCGCCGGTTTCCTTTCTACGTCGTTTTTCGGGCAGACGATGTCAGTGTAGTCGTCTTTGCAGTAGCGCACGGGAAAAGACGCCCACGATACTGGCACGGTCGCACCTGAAAGCGAGGTGCATCCTCCGCGCCCTTCGGCATCGCGATCCTGGCGGCGGCTCTCGTACCGCACTTGACTCGTTAGCAGGCTTCGTTATGCTGCGCGCCGGCTACGAGTCCTCTTCCTGGGCGTGGTTGTTTCATGCCGCCCTAATGCCTGGGCTGCGGCGGCGACCACCAGCATGTTCAAGCTCACGCCCTCGCTCTTAGCTTGGGCAGCCAATCGGGCGTGCAAACCCTTGGGCATTCGTACACGGAATTGCCCGCTCGAGGTAGCAGTCGCACTCGGCTTCGGTATCGGATCGCCGTGCTTGCGGCAGCTCAGCAGGTAGGAACGCACGGCATCCCGGCCATTTACTATGGCGTGTTCGGGCGTTTCACCGTCCGAGTGGCACCCCGGAAGGTCTGGGTATTCGATCAAGAAGCCACCGCCGTCTTCAACCGAAAGCGGGCGAATCGTGAATGGATACTTGTCGATATTGGCGAACTCAGTCATGGTCTGGCTCCTCCAACTTACTAATAAACTCTACGAAGTCACGCACGTACCAGGGTTTGATCGGGATGTGCTTCGGCACAGTGGTTCGCCAGCCCTCGGGTGCCGGAATGTCACATGGCTTGTGCCGCCCCGGCCGTCAACGTCTACACCGAAGCGGCGCGCGACGACTTCCAGGTCCTCAATGCGCCAGTTGCGAGCGTTCCTCCGCATTCCCGCGAGGATCTTCTTGGCATTGGACACGACAATATGGTACCGAATACGGCGCCACGGAACAATGCCGTCCGCCTCACAAAGCCTACAACCCTCAGCGCGAAATCGATGGGAGCTTACCATTCCAGTGACGTTGTGAGGATTGCGGACTTCATTCCGCAAAGCGACCGTATTGGATCTCGCCAGGCCCAATGAAGTCCAGGATCCCCGTTTCTGGACCACGATGCAACGAGGCGAGGGAAAGTCGTACGCGAGGGGCGGCCCGTCAACGCTTGAGGCCGCAGTTGTACGAGAACTCAATGGCACCTTCTACTGTCTGGCCCGCAGCATCGGTCGGGAATTTCCACTTTGTCACTTCCGCTTCGACCACGCTCCGTAGGAGTGGGTGACCGCTAACCAATCGGAAATTGCGTACGGCTCCGTCTGGCGCGACATCGAGAGCAAACGAGACGAGGCCTGACGTCCTGGTCGCCCGTGCGATAGGGGGGTATTTCGGTAACGTTTCTGCAAGCGGACGCACCGGCGAGATCCTCCCAAGCTCAACCGTTGGCGGAGGCGGGGGTGGCTCCTGCGCCTTTAGGTATAGCTCCGAGGGCTTATCAGGGGCGCCAGTAAACAGAACGTCGAACGCCCCTCGACGAAGATCAGCCAACGCGGCGCTTTGCGCTTGTGTTGGTACCGACTGGCCTTCAACGCCGAAAATGGGTCGGTCCAGCACGCCGGGTCCGAGGGCCTGATCCAGGCGGGCCAATAGCGCCATGGTCCATGAAGTGTGCTCAGGTGTATTCGGAGCTGGGTCAAATATGTCCCGGTCGAGAATGTCCATACGCAGAAGGCGGTCCTGATCTCCGCACTGGACGGACATCGTGACGTCGGCACCGCTGAAGACCAGACATCCCTTGCAGCGTTTCAACTCCTTCTGCAGCGCTTTTCCCGAGATGCTGCATGGATTCCTCCCGCCTAATAGCCCCGAAACGGGAACGGACAGAGACGCAGTAGCAGTTTCCACAGTTGCGGGCCGTGTGCAAGGATCTCCTGGCGGAGTCACGATGATTCGTTCAACCCAGCTGCCTGCGCCGTTTGGGCGCACCGACAGGACCTCATAAAAGTCGAACGGTGGGCCCATGTCTATGAATGTGTGCCGACCCAGAACGAAGCTCCCCGGTGCAGGGACAGGCGGTTTCCTTTTCTCCGCGGCCAACACGGACGCGGCTACGAGCATTAGCGAAAGGAGGCTTATGGCACCCTGTTTCACGAGGACATGTTAGCACCCGGCCTCGTTGGGAATGATAAGTGAGATTCTCGGAAATCGGCCTCAAGCTGGTCAAGATCCGACACACCGATCCCGCAGCCGGCCCCATGAGCCATCAGCCTGATATGGCGGCGTCCTTGCCCGGCCTTCTTCCCGCCCCTACCCCCGCTGAACCGAATCGTGATGCGGCGTGACCCATCCCAAATTGAAAGGCAGCTCCGTCATCGGTCCCTGCCACTTCAACTCTTTCTCGATGTCCGGGTGCATGCGGTACGCCTTCTTCACGTCCGCTATCTTCGCCCCAATCACGTCGATCTTCGTCGGATTGAACTGCCCCAGTCCCATCTCTCCGCAGTACTTCACGTAGCCCAGCCACTCCGGATCGATGCCCATGCATTCCGCCGCGGTCCTGTCGTTCGCCACGAAGTCCGCCGACGCCAGAGCCACCCGCGAGGGTACCGGCGTCCCTGAGTTGGGGCCGTTTCCTTCCATCCCCTCGTAGCCGTCGATCACCGACGCTCCCCAGCTCGGCGCCAGCCGCTGGGCCGTCAGCAGCATGTTGTAATGCGTCTGCCGCAAGCCCACGTGGAACTTGCGCTTCTCGTTCCACCGCGTCGTCTCATTCGGCGCGTAGTGCAGCGGCGCTCCCAGCACCATGTTCTTGATCGAGAGCGACGCAATCGCCGTGTTGTGCGTCTTGAACATCGCCGACGAGATCACGAAGGCATCCGGGTCGCACAGTCGGGCCGCCAGCCGGATCGGAACGATATGCAGATCGGCATCCAGCACCGCGATCCTCTCGAACTTCGCCTCCGCGTTCAGGTCGATCAGTTGCAACTGCTTCGACTTGTACTCCGCGGGCAAGGCCATGAACTTGAAGTTGTCGTAACCCGTTTGCGTATTGCCCGCCGACGCTTCGGCAATCACTACCGGCCCCGTATATTTCTCGGAGAGATAGTCCAGGATTCCACGCATGGTATCCACGTGGCTGGCCGCCAGTTGGTTCTGCGTGTTGACGAAATTCGGCTTGATCACCACGTACTTGCGCTGCTTCAGCTTGGGCTGCAAGTCCCGGTCGATCGCCATCAGGGCGTTGTAGACGTTCTTACGCCGGTCTTCGCCCTGCACGATCGCCACGTTCGAGCGCCGGTCGAGTTCGGGGAACGATTCCGGATTTCCGCCCATCGGACTGTACCCTCGCCCCGCCGCCGGACGGGCCGGCGCTGCTCCCGGTTGACCCGGAGCCGCGCCCTGCTGGGCGGGAGCCGGCGCCTGTTGGCCGGTAACCGGCGCTTGTGCGGAAACCACGCGGGTTCGGAGCAATGCCGCTGCTCCGGCCAGTTGGAATAGACTTCTTCGCGGGATGTTTGCCATATCTTATCTCTCCTGGTTACGGGCCCGTTCGATCCAAGTTCGGGATACCGCCAGCGGGTAATCCCATCCTGAACTCTCTTGCTAAAGTGTCAGTATACACCACATTCAGGTGTCCAAATGTCGAATTCAGCCACATTTGGCCCCACAAATGCGTTGTCAATGTCGCTGCAACCGATATAGAATTGAGATGTTAGCACCGTTTTCTCCGCGGAGGAATTCATGAATAACGCCCCATCTCGTCGCAATTTTCTGGCTGCGGGTTTGGCTCTCCCCGTTGCCGCGTCGGCCACCCATTCCACGGGTTCCGGACAATCGCAATCCTCACCGCCCGCCCGGCCGTCTTCCGGCGCCGCGTTGCAATACAAGACGTTAGGGAAAACCGGCATGAAGGTTACCACCGTCGGCATGGGCTGCATGGTCACCTCAGATCCCACCGTGGTTACCCGCGCCGCGGACATGGGCATCAACTACTTCGACTCGTCCCGCAACTACCAGGGCGGCCAGAACGAGCGCATGGTCGGAACGGCTCTCGGCGCCAAGCGCAAGAACATCTTCCTCGCCAGCAAGTGCGATAGGAACGACGGCGCCTCCATCCTCGCCGAGCTCGATACCAGCCTCAAGGAACTCGGAACCGATTACCTGGACGTCTGGCACCTTCACGGAAAGAGCAACCCCGCGCAGATCTCCGACGATATGGTCGCGGCCCAGCAGAAGGCCAAACAGCAGGGCAAAGTGCGCTTCATCGGCGTGAGCTGCCACCAGAACCTGCCCGCCATTGTCGACCGCGTGATCGAGGCCAAGCTGGACGTCGTGCAGGCGCAGTATAGCTTCGCCCAGGATGCCACCTGGACGCCGGCGGTGGAGAAGCTGGCGCAAGCCGGCATCGGCGTCATCGCCATGAAGGTGATGGCCAGAGCCGGAGGCCGCGGCGGCGCGGCGCAGCCCAAACGGCCCGCCAACTTCGGGGCGTCCGCGCTCCGCTGGGTCATCAAGAACCCCAGTGTCGCCACCACCGTCCCCAGCATGACCGACATCGACCAGCTCGAAGAAAATTTCACTGCCATGTCCGGGCAGTTCGGCGACGCCGACGCCAAAATCCTCTCCGCGCGGTTGGAGGAAATTCGTCCGTACTACTGCCGCACCTGCGGCCAGTGCGATGGCCAGTGCCCCAAGGGATTGCCCGTGCCTGAGATGGTGCGCTACGTCATGTATGCGGATGGCTACGGCCAGTTCCCGCTAGGCCGCGAGAACTTCCAGCGCATGGCGCAGGAGCACCAGGACGTGCGCTGCGGCGATTGCGCCGAGTGCGCCGTCCAGTGCCCTCATGGGGTGCACGTGGCGCAGCAACTCAGCCGCGCCCAGGAGCTTTTTGCGTAATGAAACGGCTCCTTTGCTCCCTGGTATTCTGTGCGTTCGTGATGGCGGCTGCCTACGGTCAGGCTCCGGCGGCCGCCCCCTCCTGCAATATGGTGCCCGGCTGGACCCAGGCGGGCGAGGCGCGCTATTACACCGCCGACAATCTCTTCGAGTACATGGACGGCAATTCCGAGGGATACTTCTCATACAATTTCCAGAACATGCACGGCGTCACCTGCAAGAAGGGCGACAACACCTTCGTCGTCGATATCTCCGACATGGGCGATTCCGACAACGCCTATGGCTGGTTCAGCGATACCCGCGATATGCGCCAGCCGGAATATCCCGTCGGCATGGGCGGCCAGATTGTTCCGCGCCGCCTGATCTTCGCCAAGGGCAAGTACTATCTCGAAATCGCCGCAGAACCGGAAGGCGACCACACCCCCGACCTGAAGCTCTGGGCTGCCGCGCTGGCGAAATCCGTCGAGGGCAGCACCACTCCGCCCGCGGCCTTCTCCTGGTTCCCCAAGGAAAAGCAGCAGTCGCTCAAGCTGGCGCCGGAAAGCGTCCTCGGGCTGCGCTTGCTGAAACGCGGCTACGTGGCGCAATACGATTACGGCAAGGCCTTCGTGGTTTTCGAGGATACGCCCGATTCCGCCGCCGCCGTCATGCAGAAGCTCCGCGAACGTTTCACCGATAACACCGCGGCCAAGCTCGGCGACGAGGCTTTCCAGACCACCGACAAGTACCTCGGCCGCCTCTGCTTCATCCGCAAGGGCCAGTACATCGCCGGCTACTCCATCACGGTCGATGGAATGGACCCGGCCGCACTCAGCGCCGCTCTGGCTGCTAAAATCCGTTAGACCGCACATGAGACATCCCGGTTTGTTCCGATCGGCCGCGCTGATCCAGGCGCTTGCCGCGGCCGCGCTGGCCCAGACGCTCGCGCCCATGCGTCCCCCAGCCGTTCCCCTGGTGGCGCACGACCCCTACTTCAGCGTCTGGTCGATGGCCGACCATCTGAACGACGAAGGCACGAAGCAGTGGACCGGCAAGCCCGAAACCCTGTCCGCGTTGCTCCGCGTCGATGGCAAGTCCTACCAGGTAATCGGCCGTGAGCGCGGCGGGGCGCCCTCTGGGCCCGCCACGCTCGGCCAGGTAAGCCTGGAGGTTTTGCCTACGCGAACCCTGTACCGGTTCGCCGGCGCCGGCGTGCAACTCGATCTGACTTTCTTCACCCCCGCCGCGCCGGACGATCTCGATGCGCTCTCCCGTCCGTTGACTTACATCGAATGGGCGGTTTCCGCCTCCGATGGCAAGGAACACGACGTCGCCGTCTACTTCGACGCCGCGAGCGATCTGGTGGTGAACACAGCCGATCAGCCGGTCGAGTGGGGACGATATCTTCTGGACGGGCAGACCGTTCTGCGAATGGGGTCTCGCGACCAGCCGATGCTCGCCAAGAAGGGCGACGACCTGCGCATCGACTGGGGCTATCTGTACCTCATGGCCGACAAGCCGGAGGGCGCTTCGGCCGTCGCGGCGCCGCATCAGCAGGCCCGCGCGGCGTTCGATTCCACCGGCCGTCTTCCGGACTCCGACGATTTTACGGGTGCGTCCGAACCGCGCCGTGGAAACGCCGTGCTGGCCTTCAGCTTCGACCTTGGCAAGGTGGGCGCGCGACCCGTCTCGCGCTACCTGATGATGGCGTATGACGACCTCTACTCCATTGAGTATTTCCAACGCCGCTTGCGGCCCTGGTGGCGGCGCAACGGCGCCACGGTGACCGACCTTCTGCGCGTCGCCCGCACTCAGCACGATGCGCTGCAGGCGCGGAACAAGGCATTCGACGAAGAGTTGATGGCGGACATGCGCCGGGTGGGCGGCGAGGAATATGCGCGCCTGGCCGCGCTGGCGTACCGTCAAACCCTGGCCGCGCACAAACTGGTGGCCGATGCCGATGGGACCGCCATGTATTTCCCCAAGGAGAATTTCAGCAACGGCTGCATCTCCACCGTGGACGTGATTTACCCCAGCTCTCCGTTTACGCTGCTGTTCAATCCCCTGCTTCTGAAGGCGCAATTGCAGCCCGTCATGGAATACGCCGCCATGCCGCGCTGGCCGTGGCCCTTCGCGCCGCACGATCTGGGAACCTATCCGCAGGCCAATGGTCAAGTCTACGGCGGCGGCGAACGCACCGAAGAGAATCAGATGCCCGTGGAAGAGAGCGGGAACATGCTGATCATGGTCGCCGCCCTGGCGCATGCCGAAGGCAACGCCGCCTTCGCCCAGAAATATTGGCCCCAACTTACTAAGTGGGCCGAGTATCTCAAGGAGAAGGGACTGGACCCCGAGAATCAGCTCTCCACAGACGATTTTGCCGGCCACCTGGCGCACAATGCCAATCTCTCCATCAAGGCCATCCTGGCGCTCGGCGCCTATGCCACGCTCTGCGACATGACCGGCCATCCACAGGACGCCGCGCTCTACCGCAAGACCGCCCAGGATTTCGCCGCCAAGTGGACCGGCTTGGCGAACGATGGCGACCACTACCGCCTGGCCTTCGACAATCCCGGCACGTGGAGTCAGAAGTACAACCTGGTCTGGGATAAGGTGCTCGGCCTCGGCCTCTTTCCGGCGGAAGTGGTGCGCAAGGAAATTGCGTTCTACGAGACGAAGGAAAACCAGTACGGCCTTCCGCTCGACAACCGCAAGGACTACACCAAGCTCGACTGGCTGGTCTGGACCGCCACGCTGGCCAACACCCCGACCGATTTCGAGAAGCTCATCGCATCGGCATATAAGTGGGCCAACGAGACCCCGACGCGCGTCCCGCTGACCGACTGGTACGACACCGTGACCGGCAAACAGCAAGGCTTCCAAGCCCGTTCCGTAGTCGGCGGCGTCTTCGTCAAGATGCTCTCCGACCCCGCCATGTGGAAGAAGTACTCCGCCCGCGCGCTGGCCCAGCGCTGATAATCTGCTTCCAATGGGGAGTGAAAGGGCCAACCGATGTCGAAATCGCCGACTACCACTAAGGGCCAAACCAAACTGGCGCCAATTCACCCGGGCAAGATCCTGTTCGAAGACATGCGGGACGAAGAGATCAGCATCAACGGGCTGGCGCAGGCGATCCGCGTGCCGGCCAACCGCATCAGCCTGATCGTGAACGGGAAGCGTGGCATCACGGCGGACACGGCCGCGCGACTGGGCCGTTACTTCGGCACGTCGGCGCAATACTGGCTGAACATTCAGAACCGCTTCGACCTGGACTCCATCGACCAAGCCATAATTGAGCGCGACGTTCTCCCGAAACGCGCAGCCTGAAATTCTGAACGGCTCGCCCTCACTCACGCAATTCCACAATCGTGGCGCCGGCGCCGCCTTCCTGTTGGGGGGCCTGGTAGAACTGCGCTACGTGGGGATGGCGCGAGAGCAACTCGGCGATGGTCTTCTTCAGAATGCCCATACCGTGGCCGTGGACAATGCGGACGCGGCTGGCGGTGGCCATTACGGCGCGGTCCAGAAACTGGTCCACGGCGTCGCGCGCTTCCTCGGCGCGCTGGCCGATCACGTTGATCTCATGGTGCACCGGCGCCAGCTCCGGCGCGGGACGGTAGCTCACGTTCTTGGGCAGCTTGCCGGCCGGGGCGCCTTCGGGCAGCACTTCGATGACGTCGTCGAGCGCGACCTGCATCTTCATGAAGCCGGCCTCCACTTCGAAGCGGCCGTTGCCCAGCAGACGAAGCACGCGGGCCGGGTCGCGCACGTCCTTGAGCCGCACCCGCGCGCCTTCCTCGACGCGCAGCGGCTGGATGCGGTCCTGCCGGGAATCGTCCTCGGTGGAAAGGACCGTGGTCTGGAAATCCTCGCGCAATTCGCGCTTGGCCTTGGAGACTTTGCGCAGCGCCTCCTGCTCGGCCTTGCGGCGCTCGGTGTTCTGGCCGAGTTTCCCGATGGTCTCGCGGGCCTGCTCTTCGAAACGCGCCAGCGCCTGGTCGGTGCGGCGCTCCAGCTCTTTCAGCTTGGCGGTCTCGCGCTTCTCCCACTCGCCGGCCAGTTCTTTTTCGCGGCGCGCCAGCCGCTCCACGCTCTCGTTCAGGCGCTGCTCAAGCGCCTGGGTTTCTTCAATGCGCCGGTGCAGCTCGGCTAAGAAGCGCGTCACATCGCGCTCGCGGCCGCTCATGGATTGCCGGGCGCGCCGCATGATGTCCTCGGGCAGGCCCAGGCGCGTGGCAATCTCCAGGCCGGCCGACTTGCCCGGCAGGCCCAATTGCAGGCGATAGGTCGGCTCGAAGGTCTCTTCGTCGAAGCCCATGGAGCCGTTCACCACGCCCTCCACGGACGCGCCGTAGAGTTTGAGCGCCATCAGGTGGGTGGAAACCAGCGTGAACGCGCCGGCCGCGCGGAAATGTTCCACCACGGCCACGCCCAGCGCGCCGCCTTCTTCGGGGTCGGTGGCGGCGCCGAGCTCGTCCAGCAGGACCAGCGAATCGGGCGTGACATCGAGCGCCATGTCGCGGATGTTGGAGATGTGCGCCGAGAACGTGCTGAGGTTTTCCTGAATGGACTGGTAGTCGCCGATATCCGCCAGCACTTGCGCGAAGAGCGGAAATTCGGCCTCGGCGGCGGGCACCGGCAAACCGGCCTGCGCCATGAGGCTCAGAAGGCCCACGGTTTTCAGGGTGACCGTTTTGCCGCCTGTGTTGGGGCCGCTGATCAGCAGCGTGCGGCGGCTTTGGTCGAGTTCCAGGCTCACCGGCACGGCCGATTTGCGCCGCCGGCGCAGCACGTCTTCGAGCAGCGGATGGCGCGCGTCCTTCAGGCGCAGGCGGTCGCCGAAGCGCGGGATGGAGCAATCGAACTCGGTGGCGAAGCGCGCCTTGCCGAAGATCAGCTCCAGTTCCGCCATGGCCGTCAGCGTGCTGCGAATGGAATCGCCATAGGCGCGCATGCGGTTGGTCATTTCGAGCAGGATGCGATGGACCTCGCGGGCTTCTTCCTCCGCCAGTTGCGCCAGCTCGTTGTTGAGGTCGATGGTTTCGAGCGGCTCGACGAACAGGGTGTGCCCGCTGGAGCTGACGCCGTGGATGACGCCATCGAGCTTGCGGCGCTGGCCGGCGATGACGGGCACCACGAAGCGGTCGTTGCGGATGGCCACGAAATCTTCCTGGAGCACGCCTTCCTCGCGGTGCGCTCGCAGGAAGCGTTCGAGCGATTCCTGAATGGACTTCTTCTGGCGCTCCATATCGCGGCGAATGCGGGCCAGCGCGACGCTGGCGTGGTCGGCGATGCTGCCGTCGGGGAGGATTTTGCCTTCCAGGTCTTTCAGCAGGGCGCGAAAATCGCCGATGGTTTGAGCGCGCCGCCCCAAGCGCGGAAAGCGCTCGGCCGCGGCGGCCAGCAGCGACTTGGCGTCGGCGGCGCGGTCGAGCAGGGAAAAGAGGTCGAAGATTTCCTTGGGTTCGAGGCTGGCGCCTTCGATGTGAAGCTTTTGTACGGAGGTTTCGGTATCCGGAAGGCCGTTGAAATCGATGCGGATGGCGCCGCCCCGCGCGGCGGGACGCGCCGCGGCGCGGAGGTATTCGATGGCCTCGCCGGTTTCGGCAAGGTCTTCGGTGAGGCGCGCGAGGTCGCTGTGCGAGTGGACCTTGGCCAGCTCGCGGCGGCCGAGGGGGCTTGAGATGTAGCGGCCGAGGAGCTGGCGGAGCGGTTCGAATTCGAGGACTTCGGAACTGGTTTTCACTTATGAACCTTGGGTCGGGCATGCCCGACCCCTACTTCAGGGGCGGTCCATCCGCCGGTCGCGAATGGCAGGCGAATCGCCTGCCCCACTTGCGGAAGGCCTTTTCTATTACGGCGGGCGTGCCTTCGGTGATTTGAAGAGCAGGCAGGTCGCGGCGGCGCACCCATTCCACGGCGCAGACATCGTCGCCGGCGCGGAGGGTTCCTCCGGTGGCGCGGCAAATGTAATCGATCAGCACGTAATGATATTCGGGCGCGCCGGCGGCGTCGCGCACGATCCGTTCGAAAACCTCCAGGACGCCGAGCGGCTGGACTTCCAGGCCGGTTTCCTCGCGAACCTCGCGGCGAAGGCCGTCAGCCAGCGCCTCTCCCAACTCCAACAGGCCGCCGGGCAGCGACCACCAGCCTTCGAACGGCTGTTTGCCCCGCTGGGCCATCAGGACGCGGCCGCGCTCCAGGATGATGGCGCCCACGCCCACCAGGGGATGGCTGGGGTAGCGGCGGTCATCCGGCGCCACGCGTCAGTGCCCGCCTTTTTGGTCGCGCAGCGTGATGTTATTGACCACCGATTTCACGCCCTTAACTTTCTTGGCGAGCGAGCCGGCCCGGTCCTTCTGTCTCTGATCCTCCACCTGACCGGTGAGGGTGACCACACCCTGGGCCACATCGACCTTGAGGTTGCCGCCCTTGACGATCTCGTCACTGGCCAGCCGGATGCTGACCTGGTCGGTGATGGTCCCGTCGGTGAGGGGCTGCTTCTCCTTGGCCAGGCTGACGCAGACCAAGGCAAGAATCGCGAGCAGCGAAATGAAGGCTTTATTTATCATCTTCACCAACTATGGTACGCCAGTCGAGCGCATCGAGGAAGGCTCGCTGCTCGCGCCACGCGGGCTGCACGCGGACGTGCAGGTCCAAAAAAATCTTGACGCCGAACAGCTTTTCCATCTCAATGCGCGCCTGGGTTCCGATTCTTTTCAGCATGGCGCCGCCCGCGCCGATGACGATGGGCTTCTGGCCCTCGCGTTCGACGCGGATGGTGGCGTAGATGCGCGTGATGTTGGGGGTTTCTTCCCAACGGTCGACGGCGACGGCCACGGCGTGGGGCACTTCCTTGCGCGTAGCCAGCAGGACCTGCTCGCGCACCAGTTCGGCGGCCAGGAAACGCTCGGGCTGGTCCGTGACGTAATCCTCGGGGAAGTAGGCCGGTCCGTCCGGCAGGCGGTCCAGAATCACGCGCCGCAATTCGTCCAGACCGGTCCCTTTGGAGGCCGAGATGGGGACGAACTCGACGAACTCGTAGGTGGCTTTGTAGCGTTCGATGAGGGGCAGCAGAAGGGCCTTTTCCCGGACCATGTCGATCTTGTTGAGGACCAGGACCACGGGAGTTTCCGCCTTGCGGGCCAGGTCGATGGCGCGGCGGTCCTCCTCTTCGAACGGGCGCATGGCGTCGGCCACGAAAAGCAGCAGGTCGCGCTGATCGAGCGACGCGCGGACGGCGTTCATCAGGCGCTTGTTGAGAGGAGTATCGGCCTTGTGGATGCCGGGTGTATCGAGGAAAACGATCTGCGCCTCCGGCAGGGTGAGCACGCCCTGAATGGAGGTGCGGGTGGTCTGGGGCTTATCCGCGACGATGGCCACTTTCTGGCCGATCAAGGCGTTCAGGAGGGTGGACTTGCCCGCGTTGGGGCGCCCGAGGATGGAAACGAAACCGGATTTGAAGCTGTTATTCATGCGCTACCGTTTGAGATTTGGCGATGCGAACCTGGTTGACGCGCAACTCGTCGCTGGCCAGCACCTCGAGGTGAAGGCCGCCGCGGTCGACGGACTCGCCGGCTTTGGGAACGCGTCCCAGCCACTCGCCGGCCAGGCCGCCGACAGTGGTGGATTCGATGTCTTCTTCCTTGTGAAAGCCCTGAACCAGATCGGAGACGCGATCGAGATCGAAACTGCCGGAGACGATGTAACCGCCGTGTCCGTCTTCGACAACGTCGCTATCGGGCTCGTGTTCGTCGCGGATTTCTCCGATGATGACCTCAAGCAGATCTTCCATGGTAGCCAGGCCGGCGGTGTTGCCGTACTCGTCCACCACGATCACCATGTGGGTGTTTTCCTTCTGCATCTGGCGCATGAGGGCGTTCACCGGCTTGAACTCAGGCACGAAGGGAATGGGGCGCACCAACTCGCGAACGGTGCGGCGTTCGCGCTGGCTCTCTTCGAGCTCGAACATGTCGCGCACGTGGACGAAGCCGGTAATGTGATCGATATCGCGCTCATAGACCGGGATGCGCGAATACTGCTCGCCGATGACCAGTTGGCGGAGTTGCTCGAGGGTGGCGTCGGCGGGAATGGCCACGATGCCGGGGCGGGGCGTCATCACTTCGCGCACCACCTTGTCGCCGAACTCCACCACGGATTGCATCAGCTCGCGATCCTGCTCTCCGATGATGCCTTCTTCCGCGCCGGCGGAGATGAGCGCCTCGATATTTTCGGCGGAAGTGGGGGCCTCTTCCGTGGTGGGGCTGGGGTTGGCAAGTTCGACGAGCGATTGGAAGAAACTGAGCGCGGCGACGCATGGGCGGGCGGTCAAAGCCAGAGCGCGCAGGAGGGGCGTGAGGGGCACGAGCCAGCGGGCGCGCGTGCGGCGATAGAGCAACTGCGGCACAGCGTAGGAGGCGACGGCCATGGTGAGCCAGGCGGCCAGCGCGGCTTGCCAGATGTGGGTCCAGCCGCCGGTATCTCCATCCACGAACCAGGCCAGGTAGAAGACTCCCAGCAGGGCCAGCAGGGTGTGCTTGATGAGGGAGAAAGCTCCGGCGCCGTCCTCGGTTTTCAAGCCGAGCTTGTCTTCGAGCGTGTCCTTGAAGAATTCGAGCGAAGGCAAATCGCGCGGCCGCAAGCGCAGGCTTTCGAGATAGAGCAATTGCACGAAGGTGACGAGCGCCAGCAGGGGAACGGAGGCGAGGGCCGCGATGGCGAGGGCGGCGATCATGATTTCACCCGTTCGATGAGGCCGTCGGGCAGGCCCAGGCGCAGGCGCCAGCGCTTCTCGGCGCGCGCCATGCGGCCGGCATCCGCAGCGTGATCCATGCCTACGAGGTGCAGGACGCCATGGAGCATGAGAATGCGGATTTCGGATTCGGTGGAATGGCCGAATTGGCGGGCCTGGGCGCGGGCGCGGGGTAGGGAAATGGCGATATCGCCGAGACGGGAAGCCAGGTGAGGGGCCGGGGGCCTGGGGCCGGGGGCCTGGGAAGAGTGAGGGGCCGGGGGCCGGGGGCCGGGGGCCGGGGAAGAACCGCCGGCAGAGACCGGCGGCGGTACGAACGAGAGGACGTCGGTGGGGCGGTCTTGGCCACGGAAGTCGCGATTCAGGCGGCGGAGCTCGGCGTCGCCGGAGATCAGGCAATCGAAGGAGCGGCCGCGGGCGACACTGGCTTGCAATTTGCGGGCGAAGCGCACGACCGCCGCGGGGCGCACATCGGCGGGGACGCGCCGGAACGTTACCGTACTGCCTTCGGAGGAGGACATGGCGGGGCGCTCAGGCTTCCGGCTCGGCGAGCTTGAGCGTGAGTTGCCGGCCGATTCCGACGGCCTCGTTGTAACGCTCGTAGGCTTTGACGATGCGCTGCACCAGGGCGTGGCGCACCACGTCCTTGTCGTCAAATTGCACGAAGCTGATGCCTTCGACGCCTTTGAGCACTTCGGCGGCTTCGATCAAGCCACTGCGGCGGCCACTGGGGAGATCGATCTGAGTGACGTCGCCGTTGACCACCATTTTGGAGTTGAAACCCTGGCGCGTGAGCACCATTTTCATCTGCTCCGGCGTGCTGTTCTGGGCTTCGTCGAGGATGATGAAGCTGTCGTTGAGGGTACGGCCGCGCATGAAGGCGATGGGGGCGACTTCGATGACGTTGCGTTCGAGGAGCTTCTCGACGCGCTCGTTATCGAGCATGTCGTAGAGGGCGTCGTAGAGGGGGCGGAGGTAGGGGTCCACCTTTTCCTGGAGTGTGCCGGGCAGGAAGCCCAGGCGCTCGCCGGCCTCGACCGCGGGCCGCGTCAGAATGATGCGCGCCACCTGCTTGCTCATGAGGGCGGAGATGCCCATGGCGACAGCGAGGTAGGTTTTGCCGGTGCCTGCCGGGCCGATGCCGATCACCAGGTCGTTGCGTTCGATGGCTTCGAGGTAACGGCGCTGGTTGACGGTTTTCGGCGTCAGGATCTTCTTGCCGAAATTGCGCTGACGGCCGCTCTGCACGAGGCTGCGTAGAGAGACTTCGGGATCTGCCGTGACCACGCGCAGGTAGCTGTTGAGGTCGCCGTTATTGAAAGCGCAGCCTTCGCGCAGGAGGGCGGCGTAGTCCTGGAGGATACTCTCGGCGCGCGCCACGCTGGCGGGGTCGCCTTCGATCTCCAGGTTGTCGTCGACCAATTGGGTGTGAACGCCCAAGCCGGATTCGAGCAACCGGATGTTCTCGTCGCGGGTGCCGAAGAGGCTTTCGACGCCTCGGCTGATGCGCACGCTAGCTTTCATCGAGTGGGTTAGTGGCTACCTCCAACGGGTAAAAAAGGGGACAGAATGGGACGCTCAGACGGGATCGGTCCGGATCTTCGACACCCCGCTCGCGCGGGCATCTGAAAACCATCTGGCTCAATTATAGCAAGAAGCTGGCTAATTTCAGGGCTGAACCTCGGTGGATTGGCCGGTGGGGGACTGGCGCCTTGGATCGGCCAGGCATAATTCGCAGGTGCAGGCGCTGTAGTGGTAGGTGTTGTCGCCGTCGGGCGGGTCCAAGGGGTTGCGGCGGGCGGGTTTGGGGGCGGTTTCCTGGGGAGTAAGTGGCTCGGTTTGTTGGGGTTCTGGGGGAATTGGGTTCGTTTGGGCAACTGGGGTTTCGGAGGGGTCAAGAACGCAGGCCAAAGGGCCTGCGCCACTGTCTGGGAGGGGT
>CAYWHA010000028.1:0-74212 GCA_964457555.1 uncultured Solibacteraceae bacterium | reverse complement strand
CCAGAACGAACATGATGCCGGCGCCGATGGCCAGCACCATAAATGTGTCCAGGTACGACAACGTGGCGGCCTGAGCTTGCATGCCTTGATAGACGCGGCCCAGAGCCTGGACCTGTGCGTCGGGCACAGTGGCGCCGGAGTGAGCGAGTTGCTGTGTAAGTCCGGCCACCTGATCGCGAAATGCCGGATCGTAGCGCGTGGCGTGATAGGAGAGCACCGACTGGTGGAACTGCGCGCGCCTGGCGAGTAACGTAGTCACCATCGAAGTCCCCACGCTGCTGCCGATATTCCGCATGAAGTTGATAATGCCGGCCACGCTGTTACTCTTCTCGGATGGAATTCCGATGTATCCGGCCAGCGTGATCGGAACGAACAGATATCCCATGCCGAAGGCTTGCATCACTCGCAGCCACGCCGCGGAGCGGAAGCTGATCAACAGATCCAGCCGCTTAGTGGAGAGATACATCCCTCCGGCCAGCGCCAGCCAGCCGAACGCAATGATATATTTGGCCGGGTACCTGCTTGTAAGCTGCCCGACAATTGGCATTTCGAAGAAGAGCACGACTCCGCTGGCGGACAGCACCAGCCCCGCGGTCTGGGCCGTGTAGCCCATCAGGGTTTGCAGAAACTGCGGCATCATCACCAGGCTGCTGAACAGCAGAACGCCCAGCACGAACATCATCAGGTTGGCCACGGCAAAGTTGAAACTCCGGAACAGCCGCACATCGACAATCGGCGCCTTCTGAGACCACTCCCACACCACCAGCGACACCAGGCAAACGCAGGCCACTACGGCCAGCGTGAGGATAAAATGCGAGCCGAACCAATCGTCTTCCTGTCCTTTGTCGAGCACGATCTGCAACGCTCCCACGCCCAGCGTGAGCAGCGCGATTCCCATGTAATCCAGGCGCACGCCCGCGTTTCTCGCCAGCCGCAGATAAGGCGGGTCTTCCACCATGCGATACACCAGGAACATGGCCACAATCCCCACCGGCAAATTGATGTAGAAGATCCAGCGCCACGAGTAGTTGTCCGTAATCCATCCTCCCAGCGTCGGTCCGATGGTGGGCGCCAGAATCGTCGTAATTCCATAAAGCGCGAACGCCATGCCGCGTTTCTGCGGCGGGAAGCTATCGGCCAGGATGGCTTGCGCCATGGGTTGCAGGCCGCCCCCGGCCGCGCCTTGCATCACACGGAAAAGAATCAGCACGCTGAGCGTTGGAGCGATGCCGCAAAGCAGCGAACTCATCGTAAAGCCGGTGATGCACAGCATGAAGAAACGTTTGCGTCCGAACATGCCGGCGAGCCACCCGCTAATGGGAAGCACGATCGCGTTCGATACCAGATAGGACGTCAGCACCCAGGTGCTCTCGTCGTTGCTGGCGCCCAGGTTGCCGGCCATATGCGGGAGGGCCACATTGGCGATGCTGGTATCGAGCACCTCCATGAATGCAGCCATCGCGACCACGATGGCGATCAGCCAGGGATTGAACTTCGGCGTCCATGTCACGGGATGTGGGGAAATGGTCGTATCGGGACTGTCGGCCATATCTCAGCCTCATCGGTTGACGTATACTTTGGGATCGACCGACATTCCGGGCCGCAGCAAATGGTCCTTGTTTTCGCCGGGGTCAAGATCGATGCGGACGGGAATCCGCTGCACGACCTTGACGTAATTGCCCGTCGCGTTCTCTGGCGGCAGCAGGCTGAACCGCGACCCGCTGGCCCCTCCGATGCCTGTCACATGGCCGTGATACTCGCGACCGTACGCATCCACGCTAAACACCACCCTCTGTCCAGGCTTGAAATGTTTCAATTGCGTCTCTTTGAAGTTCGCCGTTACCCAGATGTCGTCGAGCGGCACCAGCGCCATCAGGCTTTCGCCCGGCGACACGTTCTCACCGATCTCGGCGGTCTTCTTGCCGATGATTCCCGCAGCCGGAGCGTCGATCGCCGTGTAGCTCAGGTTCAACTTGGCTTGGTCGAGCAGCGCCCGCTCCTGCGCCACTTTCGCCGAGGCCGATTTCTCCCGCGACTGGCTTTGCGCAACCTGTTGCGGCCGCGTCATAGCGGATTGAATCGAGGCGTCGGCTTCTGCGATCTTGGCCTGTGCCTGCCGGACCGCGGCTTCGGCGGCCGTAATGTTTTGCCGCGCTTCGTTCACCGACGCCGTGCGAGCGTCAATGGTAGCCTTGTCCGCTGCCGCGATCTGTACCGTCGTGTCGTATTGCTGCCGCGGGAGCTCGTCCTTGTCAACGAGCTGCCGGTAGCGCTCGACATCGTCCGCGTCTTTCTTGTAAATCGCCTGCGCTTCCGCCACCTGGGCCTGCGCCGTCTCCAGGCGAGCCTGAGCCGCGCCGAGCTGCCGTTGCGAGGCGATCAACCCGGCGTCCGCATCGGCGCGTGACGAATGGGCCGCGTCCAGAGTGCTGGCGGTGGTCGTTGTGACAATCGGCACATCGGTTCGCGAGCCGTCGAGAGCGGCCTCGGCGTCCGCCAGATCCGCTTCGGCCTTCGCCATCGCAACCTGGTAATCTCGCGGATCGATCTTAACCAGCGGGTCCCCGGCTTTGACGATCTGCGCATCTTCCACCAACACCTCGTTCAACTGACCGCTGATTCGCGCGCTGATGGCGTCTACGTGCCCGTCGATCTGCGCGTCATCGGTGGATTCATACTCGCCAAAGTATTTCCATAACGCGTATCCGGCCGCCGCCAACACAACCACGGCGATCAGCGCCACCGCAAGACGGCCACGGCGCCGCCTCAGTGGCCTCTTCGGCGGGGCCGCAATCGGCTCGGCCTTTCTTTCGGAAACAGTTGGGTCTGCCATTTACTTCACCTCGATAAACTTCTTCACGCCCTGCTCGGTCAATCCCATTGCCTTGGCAAGCGACACTTTGGCGAGGTTGTGAGCGTACAGCGCCGAGATCAGATTGTCATTGGCAACGGCCACCGACCCCTGCGCCTGCACCACCTCGATGTTGTCCGTCACGCCGGACGTAAAGCGGTCGCGAGCCTGCTCCAGGGTCTGGTTGGCCAGCCCCAGGTTGTCGCGCGCCACGGCCACCTGATCCGCGGCGGATTGCAGATCGAGAAACGCATCGCGCACATCCACTTCGATCTGAGCGCCCTGGCTGGCCAGTTCGTCGGAGCGGTCTTTGAGAGACGCTCTGGCTTTCTCGATATCCGAGCGGATCCGGCCTCCGTTAAAAATATTGAAATTCAACGCGCCGCTCACCACGAAAACGCCGTGCGAGTCGCCCAGCGACGGACCTGCGTCGCCGTAATAGCCGCTTACGTCGGCCGTGGGATACCATTCCGCCCGGGTTGCCGCCAGCGCCTGTTGTGCGGCTTCCACCGCTCGTTTCGCGCTTAGGTAATCAGGCCGTTGGGCCAATGCGGTTCGCAGCGCCTCATCCTGAGCGATCCCGCTTATCGGCGAGAAAGGCGCCGTGTCGGCGATCTGAAACACCTGGGCCGGCGCCAGGCCGATGATTCGGCCCAACGCCAATTTATCCTTTTCGAACTGATTCTGCTGCGCGAGGAGCGCTTGCTGCTCGCTCTTGAGCTGTACTTGCGCCCGCAGCACGTCGATGCCCGCCGCCAATCCCGCCGTCCTTTGATCCGCCGTTCGTCGATACAGAGCCTGGTCCGTTTCCACCTGTGCTTCGATCGATTCCACTCGCGAGCCATCTGCGATGACGCCCAGATACGCGTTGGCGACGGCTTGCGCCACCAGATCGCGCGACGCCTGAACCGAGAGGTTACTGGCTTCCTCGCTCGCCCGCGCCGACTTGAGATTCCGGAGCGCGGTCCAGTCAAGAACTTTGGCGGAAACATTCGCCTGCGCGGCCATAAAGTGAAACGGACCGGCGATTGGCCGGATGGTCAAGTAAGGGTTAGGCGGGACACTAAGTCCCACCGTCTTCAGGTTGAGCTGTTCGTCATTCTCGGCCAACGACCCGGTCACTTGAGGAAGCAAGGCCGACAACGCTTGGATTCGTGCGGCCCTGGCTGTTTCGCTCGCCGTGTCGCTTTCGAGCAGCCCGAGGTTGAATCTGAGACCCCGCTGGATGGCATCCAGCAGCGTCAAGACCAACGGCCCCGGCGATACGGCGCCGGGCGTGCTTCCCTGGTAAGGATTAGATTGCTGGCCGGCCAGCCCAGTCGCAAACAGCAGGAACGCGCCGAGGGAGATCCGGATACACATGCCTGCCAATCTAGCCTAGAAGTCGCCCATCCCGCCGTCCGCCCATGTACGTTTAACCGCCGAAGGGTCTTACTAATTGTTCGTATCAGTACAGACGACGCAGGTCAGGCGCTGGGAACCCGCTTATCATTCGCTCGAACGCTAAGCATCGACAGAGCGGACAACCGAGTGTATAGTGAGTTCATTATGAGACTTCTGGCTCTGATTTGGTCTGTTCTTGCCGTCTTACCGCTTGGGGCCCAGACTACACTAGGCGCACGGAATCTGTCCGTAGAGGGCGAGAAACAACAGGTCAGTTTCGATGTGGTCAACAACTCGTCCAAGGCGGTGCGCAACTGGACGATGACGGTGCATTCGAAGAAGCAGGGGCTCGTGGGGATCTCTGGACAGGTTCTTCGGCGGCGTGCGCAACGCCCGGGAGTACGCCGTCCGTCGTATGCCGGAATACGAACGCCGGGCGGGATCTCCGGAGGGATCCCTGGCCGAAATGCGCCGGGAGTTCCAGGACCTCAGCATTTAGTACCGCGCGTACTGTCAAAAGTTGTACGGAAGCGGGAGATAGCCGAGCGCTAACTGGCTCCCCCCTACTTCGCACCCATACCCACCAGCACCACGCCGATCAGAATCAGCCCCAAGCCCACGAATTTCTGCCGCGTGAGCGATTCCTTGAAGAAGAGCCGCGCCCAAAGCAGCGTCCAGATGTACCCCAGTGAAACCAGTGGGTACAGAATGGAAAGCTGCCCCCCGCGAATCGCCAGAAAGTAGAATACCGAGGAGCCGAGATACAGCGTGACGCCCACGCCGAGTTGCGGATTGAGAAAACTGAGTGGGTTCCGCGTGATCTTGGCCGACCCAAACTTCAAAAAGACGGCGCCGAAAGAGCCGATCACGGACGCGCCCAGCACCAGCAGCATGGAGCGAAACAGTTGGGGCGTCATACTTTCGCCTTCCCGCCCGATCCCAATACCGCCACTCCGATCACGATCATCGCGATGCCGCAGTTCTTGAACAGGTTCGGCGGTTCGCCCAGAAGCGTGTACGAAAGCAAAGTGACCCACACGTAAGTGAGCGCGATAATCGGGTACAGCATCGAAAGCTCGCCCTTACGCAGCGCCAGCACCATCAACAGCGTATTCAGCCCGTAAAGTGAGTATCCGCCGATCAGCGGAACATTCGTGACGATCGCAAACAGGTTCGGGGTGAAGTGGGTCATCCCGATCTTTCCCAGAATTTGCCCCGCCGCTCCCGAAAGGGTGCACAGGAAGACCAGCAGGATGGATTGGCGGCGCGCGGCGGCGGCTTCCCGTAAGTGACTGGCGGCGATAGCGCTCAAACTGAAGACCTCGGAATCTCAGAACAGGATAGCAGGCTTTCCGCTAGAATGAAGGTCGTGGACCAGGACGACGTACCAGTGGCTGAGGAAATCACGGCCGTTGCCGAGGGCGAGCGCCCGGAAGCGCCCGATCCCCCCAGGCAGTATCCCCAACGCGGTCTTCTGGCCGAGTGGACCGTTACCGTCATCCTGCTCCTGTTCGGCACCACGACGCTGGTGCAGGCTTTCGTTATCCCTACCGGCTCCATGGAAGATAGCCTGCTGGTCGGAGATCACCTGCTGGTGGATAAGCTTTCTTACGCGCCCGCCGGCCCCATTTCGCGTTACCTGCTGCCTTACGACCAGATTAAGCGCGGCGACATCATCGTCTTCCGTTACCCCGTGGATATCTCGCAGACCTTCGTGAAGCGCGCCATGGGCGTTCCCGGCGACCGTCTCCACCTGCAGGACAAGGTGCTCTTCCTCAACGGCAAGGCGCTCCGCGAGCCGTACGCCTATCACAAGACCGAGTACATCGATTCCTACCGCGATAATTTCCCCAATGACCCGAACGTGCCCGTTTCCGAAGGCGCGCACGACATGCTGGCCAACCACATTGAAGGCGGCGACGTGGTGGTGCCCCCGAATTGTTACTTCGCCATGGGCGATAACCGGGATTCCTCGCTCGACAGCCGCTACTGGGGATTCGTGCCGCGGGACAACATTATTGGCAAGCCGCTGATTATCTACTGGTCCTATGACGCCTCCACGGAGGATTTATCGAGCCCCGGACTCACCCTCAATCACATCGTCGATTTGCTCGAGCACTTTCCAACCAAGACCCGTTGGAAGCGGACGTTCCGGCTGATTCACGGCTACCCGGTAAAATGAACTCGCATCATTACGGTCTCATTCTGGCCGGCGGGCGCGGCACGCGCTTCTGGCCGCGAAGCCGCAAGCGCTCCGCCAAGCAGGTGCTGAACGTCGTCGGCTCGCGCACCTTGATTCAGGCCACCGTGGAGCGCCTCGCGCCGCTGATTCCTCCCGAACGGATTTGGGTCCTCACCAACGGCTATCTGCGCGATACCGTGGTCGGCCAGCTTCCGGAAGTTCCCGCGGAGCAGATCCTGGCCGAGCCGGCGCAGCGCAATACCGCCCCGGCCATCGGGTTGGCCGCGCACATCCTCCAGTCCATCGACCCGGACGCGGTGATGGGCGTCTTTCCCGCCGACCATGTGATCGGCAGGCCGGCGGGCTTCCGCGCGACAGTGAGGGCCGCGCTAAAAGGCGCCGAGGCGGGCAAGCTGATGGTGGTGGGCATCCGCCCGCGCTGGGCGGAAACCGGCTACGGTTATGTGGAGTTCCCCCGCGGGACCGAGCCCGGCGCGCGGCGCCCGGTTCCCGTCAAGCGCTTCCATGAGAAGCCGGAGATGGCCAAAGCCCGGCGTTATCTGGCAGCCGGCAATTTCTACTGGAACTCCGGCATGTTCTTCTGGCGCGCGGGTGTTCTGCTCGACGAGCTCCGTCTGCGCCTCCCCATGACTGCCACCCTTCTAGCCGCGCTCCCGCCCTTCCACGACCCCCACTTCGCCGCCGGTCTGAAGCGTTCCTTCCCGCTGTGCGAAAACATTTCCATCGATTTCGCCGTGATGGAAAAAGCCGACAACGTGGCCGGCATTCCGGCTGCCGAATTCGGCTGGAACGACGTGGGAAGCTGGAACGCCGTCTACGAACTTCTGCCCCACGACGCTCACCGCAATGCCGTGGCGCCGCATGTGGTATGCCTGGATTCCCACGGCAACCTGGTCGACGCCGGCGGCAAAATGGTAGCCCTTCTCGGCGTCACAAACACCATCGTGGTCGATACCCCCGACGCTCTCCTGGTGGTCAGCCGCGACCAGGCTCATCGGGTCGGCGAGGTGGTGAAAGCCCTGGAGAAACTCAAGCGCGAGGATCTGCTGTAAAGTGGGGCGGGCCTCCTGGCCTGCCTTCTTCGAACGCCCCATATCGGTTGCTGCTATGCTGCTTGGTGGGGCAGGCGCTCCCGTCTGCGCGCACCCCGTGGTCGCGCTCTTCCTCTCGTCATACGTAAACTCAAACAAAGACGCAACCGGCCACCCGCGGCGAGATTAACCGGACCGTTGATGACGCCCAGCAACCGCTTGCGGCTTCCGACACCCTCGCCCGTCTGCGCAAGCTCCGGGGCAAGGTCCGCTTCTCGCCCACGGCGGCCGCCTTGAAGGCCGGCCGATAATCGCAACTTGTCCCCCGCCTACTTCGCAACCCCCTGCTCCACCATCCACTGGCCTAGCTTATCGGCCCACCAGGAATGGATGATCGCACCCGGATGCCCCGTGCCGCCCACCAGGATCTTTTCCGGCCGGGTCTCGGCGCCAGCGTATGTTACGTCCAGTTGCGCGATTCCCGCCTGCCGCATATCCGCCGTCACGCGGCGATAGGTTTCCGGATCGGGACCGCCATCCCATAACGTCGCCACCAGTAGCCGGCCGTGCGCTCCTTCCACCAACCGGTTCATTTGCGCAAGCAATAGAGACGTCGCCTCCGCCCGCTGCTTTTCCCGGTTCGCCAGCCGCACCCGCAACTCCGTTCGATGCAGCAGTGCGATCAGGGCCGATTGCTCCTCAAACGGCCACGCGGGAACCACGAAAGGCGGAAACGTCTCGAGCTTGCCGTCCCGCACCTCCACATGCGGCGGTGAGAACCGCTCCCCTCCGAATGCCCGAAACGCTTCCAGCATGAAGGAGGTCAGAACGTTGCGGTCGGCGTGGAACGGCAGGAACCCATAGATCACTAGCGCCGGCTGGATCCCCTCCCGCGCCATTACCTCCCGCAGCAAGACCAGCGATTGGTAGGTTCCATATCCCGCCACGCCGAAGTCGCGGATGCGCAACTGCGGGAATCGCTGCTGCAGCTTCCAGGCGAACGTCTCGTCGTCCCTGACGCCGTACCCCTCCGCGAACGAACAGCCCACAATCACCACCGCCGGCCCCGGCCCGGGCGGCGTTCCGGTGTCGCGGGAACCGTCGGCCAGGAACGTCATCGGCTCGTGAGCGCCTTCATCCGCGGGATGCACGCCTGGATTGTTGCGCCATCCCAGCACTGGGTCCGGCTTGGCCCAGCCGATATACTGCGCCGCGCCGATCGAAAACGCGCGCTCATGCGCCAGCCGCGCAATCGCTTCGCCCAAACCAAAAACCAGCGCCAAGGTCAGCGCGACCGTCAGGGACCACAGCGCGGCCTTCGAGCGCACTACCGTTTCCCCGGTCCAGGGCGGTCCAATTGGCTCAACAAACGCCGCCAAAGTTCCGGGTCGACGCGCTGTGCGCCCGGGTGTACGGCCCCGTTCGGTTTTCCATACTGCGGGAAGACCAGCTTTTCGTAGACGACTTTGCCGAAGGGACGGTCCGGTTCCGCCACCAGGACTTGCGGATGCGGCCGCGCGATTACTTTCATTCCGGCGCTCCGAATCAGTGGTTCCAATGCCGTGGGGTTCGGAATCCACCAGTTGGTCGGGTCGCCGTTATAAAGCTTCTCGATGAACGCCATCTTCGGGAATGCCGGGTCGCGCAAAACCGAATCGTCCGTTCCAAACGCATAGTCGGGCCGCTCGTCGTAACCGCTGCGGTCGTCCCCAATCACGTGCGCCTGGAAATACAGCCGCTCGCGCGTCATTTCCGCCAGCCGGTCGAGCACCAGGCCCGGGTACTTCAAATGATAGAAAAGGCCAAGGAAAACAACGTAGTCGAAGCGCTCTTCCGTGGTCAGGCAATAGGTGTGGACATCCTCCGTCACCACGCGGAAATCGTAGCCGTGCAGCTCACCGACGAACCTGGCTTGCTCGGCGAATTCCAGGAACGGCTCCACAATCGTGCAGTGCGCCGCCCCCCGCTTCATCATCTGCACGGAAAAATAACCGGCGTTCCCGCCGACATCGAGAACCGTTTTTCCCCTCAGGTCCGGCGGCGCGTACGGCTCTATCAGATTCCAGCGCGTCTCCGGGTAGTAAGCCGGCGGCTCTCCCGGGCTGGTCATCACTCCGCCCGGCAGCTCGAAGCATTGATACCACCAGCCGAGTTCGCGAACCCGTTCCCGTATGCGCCCGGCGTCTGCGCTCGAAGCCCCATTGTCGCCCATTCAGACCACGCTCTTGGCGGCGGCTTCGCGTACGCTGCGCAATTGCGCGTCCTCCAGGCGCTTGCATTCCTGGAAGGTGTAAATCATCCGGTGAATCACCGTGAGATTCGATAACACCGCGATCACCCACAGCACGGCCGCCATGCGCCCCGTCAGGGCTCCGAGAATGATCAGAACAATCCGTTCCGGACGCTCCAGGAAACCGACTTTGCACTTCGGAATCGTATTCTCGGCCCGCGCCCGCGTGTAACTCACCATCACCGAGCCGGTCATCACAATGGCGGTCAGAACGATGTAGAAAAAGCGGTTGATCGATGCGTAATAGACCAGCAGGCCCATGTACAATCCCAGGTCCGAATAGCGGTCGATCACCGAATCGAAGAAGCCGCCGAAGCGCGTCACCTGGCTGGTTGCCCGCGCCACCCGCCCGTCCACCATATCGAATAGGCCCGCGCAAATCACCACCACGCCGGCCCACCGGAAGTACCCTATGGCGAACAGCCACGCCGCCCCGATGTTGATCACCAGGCCGATAAACGTCAGGACATTCGGGTGGATTCTGGACAGCGCCAGCCAGCGGACAATCCGGTCGATGATCGCGCCGAAAAACAGTCCGATCCCGCGGCTCGCAGTCATACGTTATTCGATGGCATCGTGGATGGTCGTCAGTTTTCGGATTTCGAGCTCCTTGATCCCTCCGGGGCTCTGTACCCGAACCGTGTCGCCTTCCTGCTTGCCCAATAGCGCCCGGCCGATCGGGCTGGTGGTGGAGACTTTCCCGTTCGCCGCGTCGGCCTCCTCCGTGGTCACCAGGCGGTAGGTGATCTCTTCATCGCGGTTTACATCCAGCACGACGAGGATCGAGCCGAGGCCTGCCCGATCGTGCGGGATCTTGGAGTAGTCAATCATCGACATCTCCGCCATCCGCTGTTTCAATTGGTTCACGCGGGCATTGACGAAGCCCTGCCGCTCTTTGGCGGCATGAAACTCGGCGTTCTCGCTAAGGTCACCGTGCAACCGAGCCTTCAGAATCTCCTTCGGAAGCTCATTGCGCAGCTCATATTCGAGCGCCGTAATCTCGTCCTGCAGCTTCTTCTTGATATCCATGAACCCGGAACAGCCTCCGTCACATTATAGCCGAGATGCGGGTGTGAACATCGGTCATCCGATACGCCGCCGAGGCGGTGGGGCGGCGCTCCTGCGCTGCCTTCTTCTGCGTTCCACCCGCTATTCCGGCGCAACCCATCCCAGACGCATCCTGTCCGTTTCATACCGGCTTCTCTTCTCTGCGTCTCTGCGCCTCGGCAGTGAACTCTTAGCTCCCCACAATCTCGTCGGCCACGTCCGCCGCCGCCCGCATCTCCTTCACATCGTGCACGCGAACCATATGCGCCCCGCCCAGAATGCCGGCGGCCACCGCCGCGGCGGTCGCGAACCGGGTCTCCTCCACCGTGGCGTGCGCCAGGAAATCCTTGCGCGACGGGCCCACCAGAATGGGCAGATCCAAACCCGCCAGCTCCGCCAGGTGCCCCAGAATCAGCGAATTCTGCTCCTTGCGCTTGCCGAATCCAAGTCCGGGATCGACCGCCATGCGTGCCCGGTCCACACCTTCGTGGCGCGCGCGGCCGACGGCTGCATCCAGGTCGCGCGTTATGGCCGCCATCGCGTCGGGCAACGGCCCCAGCTTTGCCCACGTCTCCGGTCGCCCCCGCATGTGGTTCAAAACCAGGCCGGCATCGTACTTTGCAACCACCCGCGCCAGGTGCGGCTCGAAGGTGAGACCCGAAGGGTCGTTGATAATCTCCGCCCCCAACTCCAGCGCGCGTTCCGCCACCTCTGCCTTATAAGTGTCTACCGAGATGGGAATCGTCAGCCGGTCTTTCAGGCGCTTGAGCACCGGAATCAACCGGCGCAGCTCCTCCGCGGCCGAAATGCGCTTCGAAGCAGGGCGCGTGGATTCCGCCCCGATGTCGATGATGTCCGCCCCTTGTTCCTCCATCTCGAGCGCATGCGCGAAGGCGCGGTCGGGGTCGGAATACTTCCCGCCGTCGGAAAAGGAATCGGGCGTCACGTTCAGCACGGCCATCAGCGCGGTCCGCTCGCCCAGCCGGACTTCATGCTGCTTCAACTTCCAAAAGAAGAGCTTTCTCACTTCTATGAGTCTCGCACGCCCGGCTGCGGCTTTCAGCGAATTTGTACCGTCTCGACGCCTAGCAGGGCGCCCAGCTTCTCGATCTTCCGGGCGATATGCCCCACTCCAACCGCGCAGTGGTGCGCCGGCCCTTGGGCATTCCACTCGTTGATAAACCGCCGCGCCCCCATACCGAACCGGTACCGGCTGTTCGTGTTGCCGATCTCCAGAATCGGCCCCGGAACCGAATCCGCCTCCGCCGTCAGCAGCTTGATCTTCCCGCCCCCTTCCACCACCGAGAGCAGCGTCACCGGACCGTGCTTCACCGACATCTCGACCGCGAGTCCCCGGCCCACCTTGCCGTGGTACACCTTGAGCGGCCTCACCTTGATCTTGCCTTCCGCAATCGCCATGTGCCCCGGACCGTCGTGGCCCATCAGCACCACATCGTCCGCATAATCTGTTGCGTAATACTCCGTGAAGGAGCCTCCCGCGCCGAACGCGTCCATGATCTTCATCGCCTGCGCGTTCTTCACTTCGTACTCGCCCGCCACCGGAATGCCGCGCGATGTCAGCAGGCTGGCGCCGAGGATGATCGACCCGATCGCGTCCTCATTTCGCGCGTTGCCCGATCCCTCGTAGTAATAGGCCATGGACCCCAGCGCATGACGCCGCGCCAGTCGGTCCAGAGCCACCGACGTTCTGGCGGCCCGCTCCAATTCAACGCGCGAACAGCCCTGCTCAACGTCGAACGCCTGGAAAAAATGAGCTACGCGGTCTTCTGTCTCCGCCTGCGAAACCTCCTCACCGAGCGCCGCCAGCTCGTCCACCTCCACCATCTCGATGTGTCCCCCGAAACTGGCGCACTCCAGCGTCAGGTCCGAATAAACGTCCAGCATCCCTCCGTAGTAGTGGCCAATCAACCCCAGGCGATTGTGCTCCATCGCATGAGCCACGCGCGCCGCATCCAGCCATTCGTCGATTTCGTTCCACGCAGCCGGGTCGCCGTCCAGCATCCCGGTGATCTGGAAAAAGGGGATGTTCGCCCGCCGGAACACGTTCGAAATCTCCGGAACCGGGCACGCCTGGCACCACGCCAGCCACTCGCCGGTCATCTTTCCACGATCGGTCATGGCGTTGAAGGACGCGTAATCGATGGCCGCCCCCGGTGACAGATTCAGCACGATCACCGGCGCTTTCGCCCGCCGCACCACCGGCAGCACCGTCGACGAAAGCGCGTACGTGGTGACGTGCAGAAACAGCAGATCGATATCCGCCCGGCGGAATGCGTGTCCCGCCGCCACGGCCTTCTCCGGGCTGTCGATCAAGCCCAGATTCACCACATCCACGCCCGGCCGCTTCAGCCGTACCGCCACGCGGCCGGCATAATCCGTCAGCCTCCGCTCGAGACCCTCGAACTGATCCCAGTACGCCTCCAGCCCAATGGCAAACAACCCAACGCGCAGATTCTCTTCAGGTACATCCATGCCGACCCTCACCGCTCCATCCGCACCATCCCCGCCAATTCCGTGCTCCTTGAAGACCCACCCACATAAATTTGATAATCCCCCGCCAACACTTCCCACCCATCCCTCTCCACATCAAAAACCGACAAATACAACGGATCCACCTCTACCTTCACCACCTTGCTCTCGCCGGCCGCCAACGGGACCTTTTCCCAAGCCACAAGCCTCTTGGGCGGCTCGCCCGCGTTCGCCGGCAACCCAACGTAAACCTGCGCCACCTCCGCGCCGGCCACTCTCCCGGTGTTCTTCACGGTAAAGGTCAGCGTCACGTTCTGCCCGGATGCCGCGGCCTTGAGCTGCGAATACGCGAACGTGGTGTAGGAAAGCCCGAACCCGAACGGGAACAGCGGCGCCTGATTCTCCGCGTCGAACCACTTGTAGCCGGTCTTCAGACCCTCCTTATAGTCCACATCGAAAGGCGCGGGCGTCCGGCCGGCGGGTCCCGGCAATACCGGATGCGGCAAGTCCGTCTCGCTCTTCGGAAACGTCACCGGCAGCTTGCCCGAAGGGTTGACGGAGCCAAACAGGATGTTGGCCGCCGCCTCGCCGCCGCGAATCCCCGGATACCAAACCTCCAGCGCCCCGCTCACTTTGTCGATCCACGGCATGGTCACGGGACCGCCCGTTTCCAGCACCACCACCGTGTGCGCATTCGCCGCCGCCACCTGGCTCACCAACTCATCCTGGCGATCCGGCAGCTCAAGGCTCGACACGTCGCGCCCTTCGCTCGTGTGCTGGTTTACGAACACAATCGCCACTTCCGCCGCCGCCGCCAGTTTCGCCGCCGCGGCGGGGTCCGTTCCCGCATCGTACGTCACCCGTGCCCCGGTCGCCTTTTCGCGGATCGCCCGCAATGGCGCGGATGGCTGCCATACCGCCCCGCCGCCCGCCACCGGATTGCCGCCCGCCGCATCTACCTGGTCCGACCCCCCGCCCGACATCACCCCCACATCCGCGTGTGATCCAATCACCGCAATCGACTTCACCGCGCCGGCCTTCAGCGGCAATTGCCCGTTGGCGTTCTTGAGCAATACCGCGCTCTGCTCGGCCACCCGTTGCGCCACTTCCGCGCCGGTGAACGGGTTGACCGGATGAACCGAGGGAGGATTATCGAAAACCCCCAGAGCGAACTCCGTCCGCAAAATCCGGTGGACCATATCGTCCAGGCGCGCCATCGGCGCGTCGCCCTTCTCCAACGCCGCTTTGAATGCATCGCCCAGGTACCGGCCGGTGGGCATCTCCTGATCGAACCCCGCCAACACCGACGGAACCGTGCTATGCGCGGCGCCCCAGTCCGACATCACCCACCCCTTGTATCCCCAGGCTTTCTTCAAAACATCGGTCAGCAGGTAGGGGCTCTCGCACGCGTACACGCCGTTCAGCTTGCTGTACGCGCACATCACCGTCCCCACATCCGATTCCTTGATGGCGATCTCGAATGCCAGCAGGTCTGTCTCCCTCAGCGCGCGCTTGTCCATGTTGGCGCTGTAAACCGTCCGGCCGTTCTCCTGGTCGTTGACCGCATAGCGATTGATATCGCCAATCACCAACTGGTCCTGCGTGCCCTTCAGCGCGCGGCCCAGCATCTTGCCGATCGCGATGGGGTCTTCGCTCCAACACTCGAAGTTGCGCCCGTTGCGCGGTCCGCGAATCAGATTCGCCGTGCCGCCTAGCGACACGTTGAAGCCCAGGTCGCGGGTCTCTTTCCCAATCAGCGCCCCGTAGTCATAAGCCAGCTTCACATCCCAACTGGCTCCGGCCGCCAGCGAGGAAGGTAGCGCCGTGGCGTAGCGGCCCCGCTTCCCCGTGTTCGCCACGCCCGATCTCCCATCCGTCATCTGGAAATCCGGAATTCCCAGCCGCGGTACGCCTGGAATAAACCCGGCGCCGCCCAGCGACTGCGTCGGTTGAGGTGTAGCCTGCCCCGTGTACGCGCTGCCTCCGTGGACCAAGCCCAGCTTCTCGTCAAGGGTCATCTGCGCCATCGCCAGGTCCGCCCTCCGGTCCGGCGGCAGGCTCTTGTCCATCCACGGACCGCTCGGCGCAGCGCCCATCGCAAGCATCGCCACCGTCCCGAAAACCGCGAGCCGCTTCGTCATTCCTTCCCACCTCACGAAGCGTGATGTAACATGGAGTGCGCCGTGTGTCAATAAAGCCAATATAAGCTCTCCGCTCCGTGGAGGGGATCTCGCCTGCCATACGCCCGCACCGCCGTCAGTCCTGGACCCACTAGTCCTAAAATGTTCCAAAATATATCGAAATAAACACACCGCACATTTGACGCGTGTTACCTTTACCAACAGCAGGACAAGAGTCTGCGGGATTCAACAAAGCCACTGTCGGATTTTCCCCCATTGTCCGTTCGTGGCCGGTAGATTCTGCAAGACCGTAACGGGAATTCGGCCACGCCACGCTCTCTCAATCTCAGGCTGTTGGCTGTTCGGATAAGAAGGTACGTTGATCGCGAGACAGAGCGGCTGGCTGAAGGCCTGGGTACGTCTTGCCACTAGACTTCTAGGCAAGGGCGACCGGAAAATCGCCGCGGTCTTCGGTTGCAGCCCCGCGGCCTGCCATAGCGCCGCACTGCACCTCCATCGCGGCGCCCCCGGCATCCCGCTCTGGCTGTTCTCCACCTCCGCCCCGCTCCCCGAAACCGCGGCGCTCTGCGAACGGGTGGTGGTCCGCCGCAACTCCGTGGCGCTGTTCCTGCAGGCGCAGCGGGAGCTTTGGCGTCATACGGTCGCGATTACCGCCGGCGCGTGGACCGGCAGGCCCGGCAGCCTGGTTTTGAAACTGGCGCCGCTCTTCGTCCCGCCGTTTCGCGCCGTCTTCGCCAACGCCACCGGCGATTTCCTATCGGCCACGCCAGCCAATATCCTGCGCCACTGCCTGCAGTGCCTGTGCGATGCCGTTTCTTCGGCCGTCTGCTCCCTCAGACTTGCCGCGTGGCGGGTCGGATGCCGCGTGCGATTGGCTGTTTGCGCCCTAAGATTTGCGGCGTGGCAGGTCGGATGCCGCATCAGGTCGGCTGGATGCCGCATCGCGCCCTTGCGGCTGTTTTCCATTCTGCTGAAATGGTGCGGGTATCCCGACCGCCGTCTGTTCCACCGCTTTCACGGGGTGGATCGTTTGCACCCTGCTCATGTTTCGCCGAGCGGTTTCGGCGTGGATACGTACGTTTCCTCCGGGCCGGACTGGAACGGTCCTGCCCTAGAGCGGTTCGCCCTGGACAGCACCGCCCGCTGGATTCTCTGGAGCCGGTCTGCTGAAGTTCCCACTGCGAACTTGACGCCGCTGCTCGCCGAACGCCGCACATTCGCCGTCTCCCGGCAGGATCGTCACCGCCAGTGGCGCCTCCCGCTCTTCGCCACCGCGGCCTTCCGTCCTTTGCAGCCGGGCGAGGCCAGCCAGGTCCTGGCGCCGCTCTCGGAAACCATCGTGGTGGATCGCGGCAAGCTGCTCGCGCTTGGCATCCCGAAATGCAAACTCGCGTGGACCGCCTGGCTGCTCCTCTTTTGGAAAGCATCCGCCGCTGGCTGGCGCTCCTATAGCATGGGGTCGCCCCAGCCCGCCTCTCAGGAGCCGGATTACCCCATGGAGGAGCGCGCCTTCCTGTTCCACCTTCTCACCCGCCGCGCGCTGCGCCGGTTGGGTCCCGTCGCTCCCAGCCTCTCCCGCGGCAACATCGCTTTCGCCCCACGACCGTCCCTCGTCGAGCGCCCCAGCGGCCGCCTGCGGGTCCTCATCGTCTCGCCCTTCCTGCCGTATCCCCTTTCCCACGGCGGCGCCGTCCGCATGTTCAACTTGTGCAAGGCGCTTGGGCGACGCGTCGATTTCGCTTTGGTCGCCATCCACGAATCCCGCCAAACCGTGCACTACGACGAGCTTCGCGAAGTCTTTCAAGAGGTTCGCGTGGTGGATATGGATGAGCCCGTCTCCCGCAACGCGGGCTTGCCGGCGCAGGTCCGCCAGCACCAGTCGCAAAGTCTGCGCGAGGCCGTCGCGGACCTCGCCGCGGACTGGCGGCCCGACCTCCTGCAAGTCGAGTTCACGCACATGGCCGAGTTCCGGGATGCCGCGCCGGATACGCCGGCCATCCTCGTCGAGCACGATCTCACCTTCAGCCTGTATCGCCAGCTAGCCCAATCCCAAGGTTCCCTGGAAGCCCGCCGCGAATACGAGCGCTGGCTGGAATTCGAGCGGCGCTGGCTGCGCACCTACGACGCCGTCTGGACCATGTCCGAAGAGGACCGCTCGGCCGCCATCCGCGAAGGCAGCCCGCCGGATCTCACCTTCGCCATCCCAAACGGAGTCGATGTCTTCCGCTTCCTGCCCGAGGACAGTCCCGCCACGCCTCCAGAGATCCTCCTGGTAGGCTCGTTCCGCCATCTGCCCAACGTTCTCGCCTTTGAAAAACTGCGCACGGAGATCATGCCGCGCGTCTGGAGCGTCTTCCCCAACGCCGTCGCGCGCGTGGTCGCGGGGCCGGATCATGAATGGTTCTGGCGCAAGCTGGCGCCCAAAGGCTTGCCGCTCGATACCGACCCCCGCATCGTGGTCCACGGCTTCGTCGAAGATCTACGCCCAATCTATGCCAGAGCCTCCGCCGTTGCGGCGCCGCTCGAAGTCTCGGCCGGCACCAACATCAAGGTCCTGGAAGCGATAGCCTGCGGCAAAGCCACGGTGACCACCACGGCCGGCTGCGGCGGCCTGGGACTCCGCGACGGCCATGAAGCCCTCATCCGCGACGATTGGGCGGCCTTCGCCGACGCGTTGTGCGACCTCCTCAAGGACCCATCCCTCCGCGCGCGCGTCGGCGGCCACGCGCGCCTTGCCGCCGAGCGCCGCTTCAGTTGGAGCGCCATCTGCAACGAAGCCTACCAGAGCTATCTTCAGTTGACCGAGCGCCAAGCCGCCCGCGCCGCCGTCGGCGATTGAAGTGGGGCGGGCCTCCTGGCCGGCCACGCCGGCGTCCGCGCCGGCGTTCTTCGCCTTTATCCTCACATCCGTGCCGTTTTCCCCTCCAATCCACTACACTTGAAAAACGGTGCATAAAAGCCTGCCATTGTTACTCCGCCGCGCCGTATACAGCCTCCGCGGCGGCTTCTTAATCCGCCCGCTGACCATCGCCCTCTCCCTCGGATTCCTGGGCGCGCTGCTGTCCTCCCTCGAGGAACGCTATCCCGCCGTCAGCGCCTGGGTTCCCACCGTCATATTCCCCTCCCACGCCGACCCTCAGGTCGCCCAGGTCATCCTGGCCGGCATCGCCGCCTCCATCATGACCGTCGTCTCCATCGTCTTCGCCATCCTGCTCATGACGCTCACCCTCGCGTCCATGCAGTTCTCCCCGCGCATCATCGTCAGCTTCTCTCGCGACCGCGTCACGCAATGGACCCTCGGCGCCTTCCTCGGCGCTTTCTGCTACTGCATGGCCGCCCTTCCGGCCGCCCGTTCCCTCCCTCACCCCTTCGCGCCCGTTGCCACCGTCCTCGGCGCCATGCTGCTCGCGCTGGTCTGCGTCGCCTTGCTCCTCTTCTTCATTCACCACATCTCCCAAGCCATCAGCGTCAATCACATCGTCGATCGCATCGCCGGGGAAACCGAAGCCGTCATTGACGATCTCATGCCCGCGCCCCACCAGCTCGTCCGCCTCAAAGATGCCGCTGCGCTCACCCCCAACCCCAGTGAGGTGGCCGTCTCCACCGATGTTCCCGGTTACATTCGCTTCATCGATACCCGCCGCCTGGTCGCCCTGGCCCGCCATTACCACGTCACCATCCGCGTTCTCCGCCGCGTCGGCCACTTTGTCCCCACCGGCATCCCCCTCATGATGGTGTCCAAGGGCAACCGCCTCCCCCCCGATGCCCCCGCCGCCCTGCTTGCCGTCTTCGATTTCGGCCCCGCCAGAACCTTGCAGCAGGATGTCGAGTTCGGGGTCCTCCAAATTGTCGATATCGCCCTCAAAGCCATCTCGCCCGCCGTCAACGACCCCACCACCGCCATCTCCTGCGTCGATCAGTTGAGCCGCATTCTGATCCGCTTCGCCTCACGCGAGCCGCCCGACGACCTCCTCTACGATCCGCCCGGCATCGTCCGCGCCAGCCTCGCCTGGATCCACTTCGAGCACCTCCTGGACTCGGCCTTCGAGCAGATCCGTATGTACTCGAAAACCGATGTGGCCGTCAGCCTGCGTCTCCTCCGCGCCCTCGGCGACATCGCCGCCGCCACGCCCGACCCCGAGTTCCGCCGCATCCTCAACGAGCGCAGCCTGCGCATCCTCTCCGGCTGCGCCGAAAACCTAGGCGAACACGAACTCAAGCATCTCCGTGCCCGCCAGTCCACCCTCGCCACCTTCAGTTGAAACCGCGGGAACTCAGCCGAACGATCTGAGTCGGAGGCGCAAGACTTAGAGGCTGGTGATGCACTACGTAAGGCGGTCGCTCTCGTCCGCGCGCGACCCCATGGTCGCGCTCTCCCTCGCGTTGCCAACTCTCACGCCGGCCTCAACTCTAATTTGCCCAAGGTCTTTCCGCGTGGTCGATTACCAGGACGTCCGCGCGCTCCTTCGCCTGCACTACCCTCAACCCCAGCTGCTGCTGGAGCGCCCCAACCAGTGACATCCCCTCGCCTAAAGGGTCTAGCCTGCTGAACGCCGTCGCTTCCCGCGCTGACATCGCAGAATCGGGAGGGCGGGGCGAGTATTCCAATGTGAAATCGTAGCCTCCCTCAAGGCCAGTCTTGTCGAGCAAGGGACGGTCAAATTGTGGCGCAATTCGAATTACAAACTCGGCCATCGCGACGTCGGTGAACTTGATTCGCATCAACTGGCTGGATGCGCTAAGAATGTCCGTCTTGGTCTCTTCCTCAGGGCTGGCCTGCTTCAGTTTCGGTGGGTTGCTGGTTACCAGATCGTACGCGGCCATGTCTTTCGTCTCACGATGGAACCTCAACTGGAAGCGATCCGCCAACAGAGTCTGAAGCATCTGACGTACCTGATCCATCGATGGCGCACCCTCGCCGGGCGCCCTGGCATCTATTTCATAAATCTGGTCTGCTCCCGTTTTGTCGGGCAGGGTTGACGCGCCTGAGATCTGGAATGTTCTCAGCCTGTAAGCGGCCAGCACCAACCCCGCGAGCGTGCCCTGGGTTGTTATCCGGGTGCCGCTGATCCTAATGGCGCTTTCACGGGTTGTCGCGCCAAAGCCGAAGGCGCCTGCCGGAAATTCGTGTGGTTTGACCGATGCGACCTCGAACGCCGGTGTAGCTGAGGGCTGAGAAAATCCCACAGTCGGTGTCAGCAAGACCCAGCTCGCAATCGCAACCGCCGATATCCTCGCCGGCGCCTTGGCCAGCGCCAACGCCGCTCGATTCGGCACTCCCAAATGGACCGGGCAGAGCGGCGCAAACAGAGTTCGCAGCATGAGGGGCCCTCCTTGAGGGTCTAACTATAACGCGATCCGAACTGGCCTGTGATACACTACCCGCAGACCGCCATCCCACGCAATCCATACAGGGGGGAGTATGAAACTGGTTCATGGATATGTACTGTCCGCGGCGCTCCTGGTTGCGCCGCCGCTGGCCCGAGCGGCCGCCCCGTGGTTCATTATCGTCTCAGGGCCGCAGTTGAAGGAAAGACTCATTGTACGTTGGCCTCCCGATCCCAAGTTCTTCGACTATGCAAGCGACGTAGTTCGGTTTGAATCGGCGTTTCCGTGGACGAACGGCTTGGACATCGACCCAGAAACCCTTAAGGGCCGCCCGTACATCGACTTCGCCATGTTCTGGGGACAGCAGTGGGGGAAGTTCTTGCACGACGGCGGCGATCCCAAGACCGTACGCGAAGATCAGGCCAACCAACACTGTTGGTTTTACCCCGCCTTCCAGTCCATGCCGCCCCTCGTCGAGATGGGCGATATCGTCGAGGAGAACAGGACCGGAGCCGTGCCCCCGCGGTACCGGCTCGTTGACGAGAAGGGCTTGGAGATGCTCAAGGGGTTCGGCGTGCCTGTTGAGCTACGGCCGGAGAAGTAGCGCGGACCATTCACAATCTAAGTTCAAGACCCCTCAGGCCCGTGCCGTCCCCTTTGCCGATTCCCTGTATAATCTACCCATGATGCGTCTCGCACCCAAAACTCTTTTGCTCTCCGCCGCCCTCTTCGCCTGCACCGCAGCGTTCGCCCAGGTCCAGTGGGACGACAACCTGCTCAAGCCATTCGTCATGGACCACCGCTCCGCCACCACTTCCCCCGCCGACGTGTCCTTCCTGCACGACGCTCCCGCCGGCAAGGATGGCTTCATCCGCGTGCAGAACGGCCACTTCGTCAAGCCCGACGGCAAGCGCATCCGCTTCTGGGGCGTTCACCTCACCGATTGGAGTCCCGGCTCCATCGAGCTCCCGCCCAAGGAAGACACGCCCATGTACGCCCGCACCCTCGCCCGGTATGGCGTCAACATCGTCCGCCTGCATTTTGTCGACAAATGGGCTCCCACCGGCATTACCGACGGCTCCAAAAGCGACACCCGTTCCTTCGATCCCCAGCAGCTCGACCGCCTCGACTTCCTGGTCTCCGAGCTCAAGAAGAACGGCATCTACATGGACCTCAACCTCAACGTCGGCCGCGCCTACAAGGAAGGTGACGGCGTGCCGGATGCCGCCCGCCTCACGTGGGCCAAGAGTCTCACGCTCTACGACAAGCGCATCATCGAGCTAGAGAAAGAGTACGCTCATAACCTCCTGACGCACGTCAATCCGTACACCAAAACGGAGTACCGCAACGAGCCGGCCATCGCCATCGTCGAGATCCTCAATGAAAACGGCATCGGCCAGGGTTACAATCCGCCCTCCAAATTCTATGCCGACGAGTTGGACGGCATCTACAACGCCTGGCTGAAATCCAACCTCACCGCCGCCCAGTTGCAGAACCTCCGTCAGGAAGCCGGCGTACAAAGCGACGCGCCCGTTCCCCGCCTCCCCGGCAATGCCCGCGCCACCGCGCCCAAGGACCGTTACCAAACCGAAGTCCGCTTCTTCATGGACCTCGAAAACAACTTCTACCAGGACATGAAAACCTACCTGCGCGGCCTTGGCGTGAAGGAACCCCTCATCGGCACCGCCGACCACGGCCACAGCGGCCCGCCATGGGCCATGCTCACCAGCCTCTCCAAGCTCGATATCCTCGACGGCCACATCTACTGGAATCAATACATCGGCGTCGGCAACGTCCCCCAGGTGAACGACCCACTGCATTCCACCATCGTCCAGGTATCGCGCACGCCCTTCGCCGGCAAGCCCTACACCGTCAGCGAAACCAACGAGCCGTTCCCCAATGAGTACAACAGCGAGGGCATTCCCATCCTGGCCGCCTATGCCGGTTTCCAGGATTGGGACATGGTCATCATGTACACCTTCGAGCCCAAGAAAGATCCCGCATGGAAGCCCTTCGTCGGCGATGCGTGGGACATTTCGCTCGATCCCATCCGCATGACCGAGATGGCCGCCGGAGCCCTCATGTTCCTGCAATTCGACGTCAAGCCGGCCCGCCAGATCGTCGAGCGCACTTATTCCAGGGAACAGGTGCTCGACGCCGGTCTGTTACCCGGCGGACTGCGCTCCGCCCCCGGCGCCCCGCCCAGCGAGCAGCCCTACTTCACGCCCGGCTTTCCCCTTGCGCTGCCCCTGGAGCACGAAGTCCGCATCAAGTCGCTCGACGGTCCGCCCACCGCCAAGTACGCCGCGTCCGGCGCCAATCCCATCGCCTCCGATACCGGCGAGCTGAAGTGGTATACGTCCGACGCTAAGACCGGCCTCGTGACCGTCGAGACCGACCGCTCGCAGGCCCTCATCGGCTTCATCAAAGCCAACCGCAAGACGCTCAAGAACCTCAGTGCCGACATCACAAACGATTTCGCCACCATCATGCTGAATTCCATGGACGGAAAGCCGCTCGCCAGCTCCGCCAAGATGCTCCTCAGCACCGGTTCCCGCATGTCCAACACCGACCAGAAGTGGGACCCCACCCGCACCAGGACCACCGCGCAGGGCCATTCGCCCACCCTGATCGAGCCCGTTTCCGGCTCCGTCACGCTCCGCAATATCGATGCCGCCAAAACCGTCAGCGCCGTCGCGCTCGACGGGTCCGGCAAGCCCATCGGCGATCCTCTGCAGGCCAAGAAGACCGCCGCCGGATGGGAACTTCCCATAGGCACGCCCGTCACCCCCTGGTACGTAATCGCCGTGAGCCGCAAGTAACTTTGTTCTTGTGGAGTGAGCTTTCAGCCTGCTATGCCGGCGTCCGCGCCGGCATTCTTCGCGTGCTAACGTTGGAATGATCGGGAGACGAACGATGCATCGCTTGAATCCGGTTGCAGTCCTTCTCTGCGCCGGCGCTCTGGCTGCCCAGGTCGCGCCTGCGCCTGCAACCAACGCCCATCCGTACACCATGCTGTACGTCTTCGGCGACAGCTACTCCGATTCCGGTGCAGGCTACGTGGATGCCAACGGCCCGACCGCCGTCGTATATCTCGCCCAGCGCCTGAGCATCCCGTTCACCTATAGCGGCGATCCGGCCAGCGCGGGCAAGGGGCTGAACTTCGCCGTCAGCGGAGCCCAATCCGGTGAGGGCGCCGGACGCACCCTTCCCACCGGCGGGAGGCTCTCGTTCGGCATGAAGAACCAGATCGAGGATTTCGTCCAGGACTCCAAGAACGGGTCCATCCCGAAGATCGATCCGGCCAATACGATGTTCTTTTTCGCCGGCGGTCTCAACGATGGCGCCCGCCCCGAGGGTTACACCCGCGCCAACATCGAATCCGAGATCGACACGCTCTACGGCCTCGGCGCGCGCCGCTTCATGGTCGCAATTCTCCCCACCAAGATCCCTCAGTTCGCAAGAACCGGCGTGCGATTGAATCCCGAACTGGAGAAGATTCCCGGCGAGGTGCGCGCCGCGCATCCGGACATCCGCATCGCCAATTCACAGTGGGGCGCCTTCTTCGACGAGGTCATCTCCAATCCGGCGAAATACGGCCTCACGGATACAACCACCTACTGCGCGGACCGCCCCTTTGGCGCACAGGGGAAAGAACCCTGTTCCAATCCCGACGCGCACTTCTTCTTCCACGAGGGCCACCCCTCCACCGCCGCTCACCGCGCGGTCGGCGACATGCTCTACCGCGAAGCCATAGACAAAGCCCCATAAGGTGGGGCAGGCGCTTCCACCTGCCGGCTGCGGTTTCGCCCTACTTGGCCTGGATAGCGCTAAAATCACCGCTGACCGAGAACTCCTCCACCGTTACCGTTCCGGTGATCTTATTCTGCGCATCGATCGTTCCCGCATAGGATACGGTCAAAGGGGAACCATTGTATTCAGTCTTGAACGACCAGGTGACTTTCTTGTCGTCTACCTTCCCGCTGATCTGAATTGTCCCCTGCTCGGAGCCGCAGGACCCGCTTAGGTCGTTGCCGTTCTGGGCGAAGGTGCAGGTCTGGGTGTTTTCGTTGCCGGCAATGCTCTGGCTGACTTGCCACTTGCCGCTGAATGCGCCTGGGTCGGCAGCCACGGCAAGCGCCGCCGTGGATGCCAGGAGCAGTGCTAAGAACGGAATTCGCATGAATCCAGTATAGGCGCTCAGCGCCGGCGTCAACAGTGGCGCGGGCCTCCTGTGTCGCGGGCCTCCTGGCCTGCGTTCCTGTTGTTCGACCGTCGATACCCAAGCGGAATGGCGGTTGCCCCGGCCCGCGCAATACCCTTACAGTAGGGGTTGCATGAGATGAGCATTGCCGCGGCCGTGCTGGACGCCGTCCGCGCCGAAAGCGCCCTCCACGGCGGTGCGCATGTCGAGCGCGCCGGGTTGCGGATCGGCGAACTTTCGGGTGTGGAACCGGAATCCCTGCGCTTCTGCCTGGAGACCCTTGTGGTCGGCGACCCCTTGGAACCGATCGCGTTCGATCTTGAAATCTGTCCCTGGACGCGCCGCTGCCGCGATTGCGGCGCCCAGTTCCGCGTGGCGGAGTATAACCCCGCTTGCGCCGCTTGCGGTTCGTCCCGCACCGAGGCCGCCGGAGGTGATGAAATGGAGTTGTCCTATCTGGAGTTGGAGGATCCCGCGTGCGCGTCCCGCTCGAACGAAAAGTCCTGAACGAAAACGACCGCATCGCGGCCGGCCTGCGCGAGCGCTTTCACCGCAATGGCACGTTCTGTCTGAACCTGATCAGCTCGCCGGGATCGGGCAAGACCGCGCTGCTCGAACGTACCCTCGAAGGCTTCGACCCGGCGCGCCGGGTGGCCGTCCTCACCGGCGACATCCAGACCGATAACGACGCCCGCCGTCTGGCCCGCTACGGCTTCCCGGTCCGCCAAATCACCACCGGCGGCGCCTGTCACCTGGACGCCCGCATGGTGGAACGCGGCCTGGAGGGCTGGCCCGTGGAAGATTTCGAGATTCTGTTCCTCGAAAACGTCGGCAACCTGGTCTGTCCCACCAGCTACGACTTGGGCGAGGAAGCGCGCGCCGTGCTCCTCAGCGTTACCGAAGGCGAAGACAAGCCGCTCAAGTACCCGGCCACCTTCCACCACGCGGATCTAATGGTTCTCAACAAGATCGACCTGCTGCCATACGTGCCCTTCCAGGCCGCTCTGGCCTGTGAAAACGCACGCCGCGTGCAGCCGGAAATCGAGATCGTCGAAGTCTCCTGCACCAGCGGACAGGGCCTCGGCCGGTGGCGCGCCTGGCTGGAGGCTCATTTATGACCGGCTCCCCGCTCCTCAACGCGATCCTCTTCACCTGCCTCGGTTTGTTGGCGTTCGCAATCGCTTTGGCCGCGGCCGCCAGACTCGCCGCCTTCGACGTGCGCAAGGCCATCGTCGAGGAACGGAATGTTGCCGCAGCCATAGTGGCCGCCGCCGTCACCCTGGGCATCGCCTGGATCGTCGCCTCCACCATGCATTAGTGGGGCGGACCGGGGCGCCCACGCCGTTCGTGGGCCCGTCTGCCTTCTTAACCCGCTGTTCCCTTGATCCCCGAAACCTGTATAATCTACCAATGCAAGGAACACCCTGGCGCACAATGGCGCTTGGCTCGCTGTTGCTCATCTCGGTCTGCTTAAAAGGAGGACAGGACGTGCAATCTCCGCAAACTGAAAAGCCGAACCCGCCCGCCAAAACGGAGCAGCGCGGGCGCATCCTTGGAATCGGCGGTGTCTTCTTAAAATCCCCCAATCGCGATCGGACGCGCGATTGGTATTCGGAGCATCTTGGCATCGCTGACAAAGGCGGAGGCGCGATGCTTCCGTGGCGCGACCACGATGACCCGCAAAAGGAACACGTTACAGTTTGGACTGTGTTTTCCTCCACCACTGACTACATCCCAGCCACGCAACCGTTCATGGTCAACTACATCGTGGACGATATGGACGCGTTGCTCGACCGCTTAAAACAAGAGGGAGTGAAGATCGACCCCAAACGGATGGATGAATCCTACGGCCGCTTTGCCTGGATCTATGACCTGGATGGGAATAAGATCGAGCTCTGGCAGCCGCAGTCCGCAAAGCCCTAAGGGCCGAGACCTCGAAAAACTCGCCTTCGTCCACCACGCGGTGAATCACGTCTTGATGTCGTAAGGCTGGTCGGATTCCGGCGGCACGTCGCATCGACGATGCATTAGCCCGTGGTGCAGCCTTTCCGGGTGGCATTGCCCGTATTCCTGCGGGCGTGTTGGCCATTCCGGTAGAATGGAGGTTGCCATGGTGAACATCGAACCGATCCGCGTTGAAATCGAGCGTGAAGGCGATGGCCGTATCCTGGCTTCGGTTCCGGATCTTCCTGGCGTTATGGCCTATGGCGCCAGCGAAGAAGATGCGGTCCGAAAGGTGAAATCAATCGCGCTGCAGGTGTTGGCTGAAATGATCGAGAGCGGCGAGGACATCCCCGAGCCGCTTAAGCTGCTTTTCGCCGCATGAGCGTTTGGCGCGCAACGAAGGCCAAAAGGGTGTACGCCGCCTTGTTGCGTCTCGGATGGAGGCTCAAGAAGCAGGTTGGATCTCATCGAAAGCTGCAACGCCAGGGTTGGTCGAATTTCACCTTTTGCTTCCACGACAGCGAAGAGGTCGGCCCAGCGGCACTGGCCAGGATCGGCAAAGACACGGGTCTCCGTCCAGAGGATCTTTGACGCAACCGGTAGGCACGACGCAGTCTAAGTGATTTCACGCCACGGCAAGAAGATGATTGAGGTCAGTCTTCGGTTCTGGACTAACGTCATTTCAGAGGCGCCAGGGAAAGTCATTCCAAAACACGCTTGGACCAGCGGCGTCGTGAAGATCCAGGGGAATGAGTCCCACGGCATCGTGCCTGGGAATCCGCTTCCCTTTCATTCGCTGCTCGACATCGGTTCCCTGGTTGAAAAGGTACTTTTTAACCAGGGAATCGTCCTCCACCCCAGCACCAAGATGGACAAGTACTGCGCTCCACGGCCCGCTCACGCCAAACCGAAAAGCCGATGGATCTAGGCGCAATTTGTGCGAGTCGCATGATCGAGGCCCCGTCGAGCGCGATTGCGACCGCCCTCTTGAAGCCCTGGTCCCGGTAACGAGCACCCGTACCTCGCCCCGAGAAGGCTCCGCAGTTTCGGCGCGTCTTCCCTTACTTCCGTGAGTTCCGTCACGGCTGGTTCAGGCCCGGCAAACGCGCGCGCCTGCCCGCGCCTGACAGCCTGCCCTATAGCGGAATATTCCCGTGCTTCTTCCGAGGCATGGTATCCACTTTATTCTCCAGCATGCGCAGCGCGCGAATCACCCGCGGGCGGGTTTCGTGCGGCTCGATGACGTCGTCCACGTAGCCTCGCTCGGCGGCTACGAACGGGTTGGCGAAGCGATCGCGAAACTCTTCCACCTTCTGCCGCCGCACCGCATCGCCGCCCTCCGCCAACTCGCGCCGGTTGACTATGTTCACCGCGCCCTCCGGCCCCATCACGGCAATCTCCGCCGAGGGCCAGGCCAGGTTTACATCCGTGCGCAGGTGCTTGGACCCCATCACGCAATAAGCCCCGCCGTACGCCTTGCGCGTGATCACCGTCACCTTGGGCACGGTGGCCTCGGCGTATGCGTAAAGCAACTTCGCGCCCTGGCGGATGATGCCGCCGAACTCCTGCTCCGTCCCCGGCAGGAAGCCCGGCACGTCCTCGAACGTCAGCAGCGGAATATTGAAGGCGTCGCAAAAGCGAACGAATCGCGCGCCCTTCACCGACGAATCGATATCCAGACAGCCCGCCAGAAACGCCGGCTGGTTGGCCACCACGCCGATGGAACGTCCGTCCACGTGCGCGAAGCCCACCACAATGTTCCTGGCCCAGTGCTCGTGCACCTCGAAAAACTCGCCCTCGTCCACCACGCGGTGAATCACGTCCTTCATGTCGTAGGGCTGGTTGGATTCCGCCGGCACGATGCCATCGAGCGCCGCGTCCATGCGGTCGGCCGGATCGGCGCATGCGCGGCGCGGCGCGTCTTCCCGGCAATTCTGCGGCAGGTACCCGAGCAGCGCGCGGATCGTCCGCAGGCATTCCGCGTCGCCGGCCGCCATAAAGTGGCCTACCCCGCTCACCGCGTTGTGCGTCATCGCCCCGCCCAGCTTTTCCTTGGTGACGTCCTCGTGCGTTACAGTCATGATGACGTCGGGACCCGTCACGAACATGTAGCTGGTCCCTTCCACCATGAACACGAAATCGGTGATGGCCGGCGAATACACCGCCCCGCCCGCGCAAGGCCCCATGATGGCGGAGATCTGCGGAATGACGCCGCTCGCCAGCGTGTTGCGCAGAAAAATGTCCGCGTAACCGGCCAGCGACACGACGCCTTCCTGGATGCGCGCGCCGCCCGAATCGTTCAGTCCGATCACCGGCGCCCCGGTTTTCAAAGCCAGGTCCATGATCTTGCAGATCTTCAGCGCGTTCGACTCGGAAAGCGAGCCTCCCAGCACGGTGAAATCCTGCGCGAACACATAGACCAGCCGGCCGTCGATGCGCCCGTAACCGGTCACGAAGCCATCGCCCGGGACCGTCTGGTCCTCCATGCCGAAATCGCGGCACCGGTGCGTGACCAGTTTATCGACCTCCTCGAACGAATCCTCGTCGAGCAGCAGTTCGATGCGCTCGCGCGCGTTGAGCCGGCCTTCGCGATGTTGGCGGTCCTGGCGCTCCGGCCCTCCGCCCTGTTCGGCGGCCGCATGGCGGCGGCGCAATTCTTCCAGTCGGTTCATGCTACGCGCTCCCTCACCTGGAACTCCAGCTTCCATCGCCGCCCGTCGCGCGACACGCACCAGAGTTGCAGCACGCCGGTCTCCGTGACCACGCTCTCGAAGGAAACCGGCGTCACCCCGGCGGCGGCTTCGGCAGCCTGGAAACTCACTTCCATGGGCGATAGCTCCTGCAATTCGTCGCCGAAATCTTCGATCAGGTCGCCCGGCCGGTCGTCCTTGCGCACGGTGGACGTGAAGAAGCGGAACTCCGCCGGCGCGCCCACCACCAGTCCGAATTCGCGTCCGGGGATGTGCACGTCCGTGCCTTCCTCCATCCCAAACGGAACCACCGTGAGCGCCTTCAGCGGCGCGGCGAAACCCGGAACCGATGGCATCGAGCTCTCAATTCCCACGTAGTACGTGCGCGGCACGCCGCCGCGGATGCGCACGCCGCGCCCGCGCCGCGCCAACCCATAATATGCCGCGCCGCGCGCCACCGCGTGCATCAGGTCTTCACCGGACAGCGGCTTCACCGGGTCCATGCCCTCGTCCGCCAGCCATGCGTCCAGCGCGCCCGTGATGCGCTCACGCACCAGCGCGGCGTTGAGCACGCCTCCGTTGAAAAGCACGTGCGTGGGACAAGCCAGGCCGCTCCGTCCGCGCCGCACCGCGCCTTGTTCGGAGGTGGCCGCCTGCTGGCGCAGGAAGCGCGCCATCTGCCTGGTAATCGCGGGATCGGCCGCGTACGGCAGCCCGATCTCCTGCAAACCCGCGCGCCGCTGCCGCAAGGGCATCTCCGTGCTTGCCACCAACGGCAGGAATCCCTCCCCCAACGTCCGGTCGATATCCTCTCGCAGCAGCGAGGCCTTAATCGTGCCGCCCACCAGCCCCGTCCCTTTGCCCAGGATGGTCACCGCCTGTTCCTTGGCCTTCGAACCCGGTTCCAGCAGCTTCTCCTTGGCCGCCCGGCAGTTGTTCCACAGCGCCTGCATCTGGAAACTGTCGATGCGCGTCCCCTTCTGCGCCAGTCGCTCCGCCACCACGCTCGCCAGTGCCAGGTCGATGTTGTCGCCGCCCAGCAGGATGTGCTCGCCCACCGCCACGCGGCTCAGCGCCAGTTCGCCCTCGCTCTCCGTGACCGCGATCAGCGTGAAGTCGGTGGTTCCGCCGCCGATATCCACCACCAGGATCAGATCGCCTACGCTGACGCGCTCACGCCAGTCGGCATGACGCTCCACCCAGGCGTAAAACGCGGCTTGCGGCTCTTCGAGCAGCGTAACGTTCTCAAGACCGGCCTGTTTGGCGGCGTCCTCGGTCAGTTCGCGCGCCACGGCGTCGAAGGAAGCCGGCACGGTCACCAGCGCCTGCTGCCCAGCGAACGGCGCATCCGGCATCTTGGAATCCCACGCATGGCGCAAGTGCTCCAGATAGCGCCGGCTGGCTTCCACCGGCGAAATCTTCGGCACGCCTTCGGGAGCGCGGAACGGCAGCAGCGCGGCCGTGCGGTCCACCCCGGAGTGCGACAGCCACGACTTGGCCGAGGAAACCAGCCGCCCCGCGTTCTCCACCCCGCGCTTCTGCGCCAGCCGCCCCACCACGAACGCGCCGGCCTCGTCCCACGGCAACGCCAGCGATCCCGCCGGAGAATCGGTTGCCCCCGGCAGATACAGGAACGACGGCAGCAAATCCTCGTCGCGCACTTCGCCCGCATTGACCAGTTGCGGAATCCCCATCAACTGAACGCCAGCCGGCGCGAACGGGTCGGCGTCCTCCCGAATCTCCGCATAAGCCAGCGCGCAATTCGTGGTGCCTAGGTCAATGCCAATGACATACCGGGGCTGCATTGTCTAAGGATAGCGAACAGGCCGGGTGCGGGAGGATCAGATTCCCGCGAACCACTCCTGCGCGACGACAACGTCCTCGACCATCTTCGTCGACACGCCCAGTTTCAAGCTCTTCAAGAGTTCGCAAAGCTGATCGCCGTCGATGAGGTCGATGGGCGGCGCGCCATCGCGGGTCGCCTCTTTCTTGGCGTCGGCCGTAAACGTCCCAGTTGTGATGAAAAGGCCTTTGTCCGTCCGACCCACCATAGCACCACGAAAGTCGCGGATCGCCGAAGGCGAGACACTTCCCTTGTATCTCTTGCATTGGAAGTAGACCTGGAAAGAGAGGAGGGCCAGACGCAGCACGCCGACTCCGTCGATTCCGCCGTCCCCGCCTTTGCCCGTCACTTCCACTTTCACAAAACCAGACTCGCGAAGAACGCGCTGCGCCAGCCGCTCGAACGCGTCAGGCTTGATACCGGTCACCGCAGCGAGCAGTTGCTCCTTCCAGCTCTTGGCCTCCCCGTCGAGAGATCGTCCGTCTTCAGGATCTTCCGGCTTCTTCTTGTTCTTGTAGAGCTTGCGTACTTCGGCGGGTATGTGCTTGACCTCGTCTGCCGTGAGGGCCTTTCCTTTCGCAGTGATGGCCCACACGCCGTGTGACGGGTTTTCCATCGCGCCGTATTTGCCCAAATATGTCTTGGCCCACGAGAGATTGTAGCTAAGCTGCGTCAAGCTCTCCGTGTGCATCACGTCTTGGACGTATTCCGGTACCTTCTCGATCTCGATGAGTTTTTCGAGCAGTTCGTCATGATTGGCGGAACCGCCCAACGCCTTCATCGCCTTTAGCGCGGGCCACATGAGGGCGTCATAGGTGGGAACATCAGTCGATACGTGCGCCATGATTTAATCTCCGGCCCGCAACAACGGGAGTACAACACCTGATTGTAGCCAAACGGCGGAGATCAAGCCGCGCGCCGCGGGAGCACCTCTCGTTCGATCCGCCCCCTCATCGTGTCTTCCACGGCAGCCAGATCGTACTTGGCCTGCAGGTTCATCCACATCTGTGCGGAAGTTCCGAAATAACGGCCCAGGCGCAACGCCGTGTCCGCCGTAATGCCCCTCTGGCCCTTCACGATGCCCCCAATCCGGTTCGCCGGCACGCGCAAAGCCAGCGCAAGAGCGTTACCGCTCAACCCGGCTTCGTGCAATAAATCCTGCAAGACCTCCCCTGGATGGATCGGCGGCAGGCGCTTTTGCTCTTTTGCAATCATGTCGATGCTCCTAGTGGTAATCCACGATCTCAACGTTTAAGGCGTCTCCGTCCCGCCAAACGAAACAGATCCGGAATTGGTCGTTGATCCGGATGCTGTGTTGGCCTTTGCGATCTCCCTTAAGGGTTTCCAAACGAAGACCCGGCAGATTCAGATCGCCCAGCGAGGTTGCCGCGTCCAAGAGAGCCAGCCGGACGCGGGCCGCCTTCTCAATAGCCTGGAATCGTCGGCTGAATTTTCGATCCAGTAGCTGCTGCGCTTCCTTGTCCCGGCAGGAACGGATCATACGATTCTTATAATACGCGAATCGTACAACAACCGCAAGCGATGGCCGGGAAAGCTACTCGATCTCAATCTCCGCTGGCGCCACAATGGCCGCGTCCTGCTTGGCCGAAAGCGCCGGCAGCGTCACCCTGGCCGCGCGCCATCCCTTGTGCCGCAGAATCCCCCCCGCTGGCGGACGCGCCGGCACGTTGCCGATGAACTTCACCAGGTTCGGATCGTCCGATGGCGTCTTCGCGAACGTACCTTCCACTCCATCGATTACCGGCTGCAGCTTGACGTACTGCCCCATCGAGTCACGGCACTGATCGTGCATTTCGCGCACCGCCGCGCCCACCTGGTCGTCGGAATAGGAGGCGATATCCTCCATCAGAAAGTCCACCAGCCGCGAGTCGCGCTGCAGAATCGCCAGGATCTGCAACGCCCCGTCCGAGGCGGTCGCCACGCGCGCCACCGGAGCGGGTTTCGCCGTCGAGGGCGCGGCCACCGGTCCCTTCCTTACCAGCTTGAGATCGATCAGCGTGCGTGGGGAAAGCTCCCCTTGGAACAACATATTGAAGAAACAGCGTATCGCGAGAATGATGCGGCTCAAGTGCGTGTCTCCAGACCTAATTGTAGGCCGGGAACCCGCTCGCTGGCGATCACTGCCCCCCTGCGCCCTATCCCGGCAACAACTCCCTCAGTTCTTCCACGCTTGCCCGCCGCCCAAACTCGCATAGCTGGAAGGCTTCGGCGTGCTCCGTCTTGCGGCCTCGCTCCGCCCCGTAGCGCCGCTCCAACGCGTCCCTTACGGCAGGCGAAATCTTCCCGGCCCGCGTCCGCGAAAGCCATTGCCTTCTTGCCGCCGCATCGCTGGGAACCTGGTCCGCATTCCCTTCCAGCCACGGCAGCCAGTCGTAGAACTGCGAGGCGTGCGCATCCAGACCGCCCACCTTCATCTCCCAAACGTCGTCGATGTCCACCGCCACATCCGGACGGAACGGCGCCGGGTCCTGGAAGCTGTCTTCGAAATAAAGAAAGATCGGGTTCCGTCTCAGCGGCGCAACGTCCGGCACGATCTTCGGCACGGTCACCAGGAACGCGGCGTCCTGCACCACAATGCCCGCGTAACGATGGTCGGGGTGGTAGTCGTTGGGCCGCGGCGCCAAAACCAGGTCGGCGTTCCACTCGCGAATCGCGCGAATCGTCTGCCGCCGCAATTCGAGCGTCGCCAGCAACTCCCCGTCGTGGTTGTCCATCACCTCATACTCGGCGATGCCCAGCCGTTTCCCCGCCGTCTGGGCCTCCGCATACCGCACCTTGGCCAGCGCGCCGCCGTCCATCTCCTGATGGCCCGCGTCCCCGTTGGCCATGGAAACGAACTTCACGGCCGCCCCGGCCCGGACGAACTTGGCCGCCGCGCCGCCGAACTTGTATTCGCAATCGTCCGGATGCGCCCCAAAGGCGATCGCGCGAAGGCCGGTCATTACTTCAGCAGGCCCAGCAGCGCCAGGTTCGCCAGCACAATCAATACGGAGAACAGCGGCAGGATCAACAGCGCCTTCTTCAGCCGCTTCGGATCTCCGCCGGCAACCGCCCCGATAATCCCCGAACTGACCGCAAGGCCAGTCCAGCCGAACGTCTGGCACAAGCCCATGGCGGTCGCTTTGAACTCCGGAAACGCCTCGCTGGCCATCGAGTTCACCGTGGGGAACATCGGCGCCATCGCCAGGCCCGCGCAGAAGACCGCGATTCCGGCCACCGTCGCATCCTTGCTTCGCAGCGCCACTAGCAGCGTGATCACCATGGCGGCGGCCGCGGCCAGCGTGACGAACTTCGGCGACACCGAGCCCAGCACCGGCACTACCGCCACGCGGCCCAATGTGATGCCCAGCGCAAAGCCCAGGCTGAGTATGTTGAACGCCTTGCTCTCGCCCACGCCCTGCGCAATCAGGTGCCGGGCCATCCAGTTCCACACTCCGACTTCGCAGGCAACGTACAGGAACAGGATCACGCCCAACAGCCAAAATACCGGGGATCCGACCACGCTCCCCACCTTCGACAAGTCGAACCCGATCTTGGCCGGCGGCATCGCCGTGACGCCGTCGAAGGCAAGCGTCGCGGCGGCTAATAGCCCGGCGAAGAGGCACAACTTGGTGGCATTCTTCTTGAAAAGGTTCGCCGCGATAAACGGCGTGGCCATTCCGCCCAACCCGAAGAACAGATTCACCAGGTTGAAGGTCCGCGCGGTATTTCCGCCCAGGCTGCCCGCCAGCGCGAAGGCCCCCGTCACAATGCAGCCGCCGCCCAGGCCAAGCAGCAGCAGGTAAAACACAATCGAGCCATGGCCCGTCGATTTGGGCAGCAGCAGCAAGGCCACCGCCGCCAGTCCCAGCCCCAGCATCAGGCCCGCTTTGGTCCCCTGCGAATCGATCAAAGGCCCGGCAAAGATCGACGCCGCGATCAGTCCGACAGCCTGCGCCAACGCGATGTTCCCATTCTGTTTCGGCGAAAGCGTAAAGCGCTGCGAGAAGTCCGGCAGGATCGTGCCAAGCATGGCCGCGATCATGCCATATACGAAGATGGCCAGAATTGCGGCCACGATGAGCATGGATATCCTCCGATCGATAACGGACCTAAAAGCTTAGCAAAAGGCGGGGCTGGCGATATTCCTACATCCCCTTCGGCCAGTAGCGCGTCTCTTCGAGCGATTCGCCCGTTTCCAGCGCACTCTTGAGGCTCGAAAGGATCATCGGCCATCCCCCCGCCACCGCCTCGATGAACTTCGAGTCCGCTCGGTCCATCTCATGATCCACCGTGAGTTTGACCGACGTGCCCCGCTGTTCCAGCGTATAAGTCATCCGCGAATATCCCTCTTCGCGGAGCTCGGGTTTGAATTCGTTGCGCCACGACAACACCAGTCTGCGCGGCGCCTCCATCTCCAGAATTTCACCGCTGTCGCCAACGCGCCCGTCGGGAATCGTCAGTCGCCAGGATGCTCCGGTCTTCCGCTCGGACTCCTGACGGCATCCAAACCAGTACCGGCTTGTGGATTCCGGATCGGTCAGCGCCTGCCAGAGTTTCTCGGTTGTCGTGCGGATGTAAATGATGTAGGTGAACCGCGAATTAGCCATCCCCACCAAGATACCGTGGGGCGGACCTCTTGGTCTTCTTCGTCCCGTGGCGCAAGCCGCCAGGCTTGCAGAGTCGGCTGTCGAGCCGACTTTTCTGCCCCGGTCCCCTAACCCGCCCAATCAACTCCCATCCGGCGCCCGCACCGGATTCCTAAAATCGAACCGCACCTTCTCAACAGGCGTCCCCAGCACCTCAATCCGCTTCAAATCGCGCGTCCCCACTCCCAACTCCTCCGCCAGCCTTAGTGTGCTGTCGCTCCGTTCGAAGGGCGCCTTGCCGCGGTCCGCCATCGGGTCGAAGCCCATGGCCGCCATGCCCACCGCATCCGCGCAGACGCAATTCGTGCTCGCAATCAACACTCCCGGCGCCACCGGAATCGAGCGCCCGCCCGGAGTCTCGCCGCCCGTCTGCGTGCGTATGCCATCGATAATCGCCAGATGGATGGGCCGCGCCGCCACCAGGTCCGAAACAATGGCCGGCACCCGATAACCCGCGTCGCGCGGCGACTTCGGATCGTTCTCCGAAGGCGCGCTGCTCGAAGGCTCGCGCGAACCGCTGTGCAGAATGCCGCGTCCGCCCCGCGGCAGCAAACCAGGTTCCTTCTCCCCGGCGCCATCGCCATAGATCGTGCAGGGCGTGATGCCAAAGCAGTTCTTCATGGATAGCGTCACGCCGGCCGTACGGTGTTCCTTGAGCTTGGCGATAGACACGAAGACATCGCAATCCTGATACGAGTGATTCAGGTCGAAGGCCCGAAAAACGTGCCCGCTATGCGGGGTAACCAGCCTCACATACTGCTTTCCGTACCCCAGAAAGTTCGTGTTCTCAAACTCCACCAGCGGCGCCGCATTCACCAAATCGCGCGGCTCCCAGTCCGCCTGAAGCATGATCTCCTCAATCGGCTCGGCCGATTTCCAGGGGCTCTCCAGAATGCGGATTCGCCTCGCTCCGGCTTTGCCCATCAAGTGAACGGTCGCTTCGATCACCGCCGGGTTAGTCCAATGTGTGAGTCCGTTGGGAAGGAAGCCGAGACGCTCGCTTGGCAAGCCGGTGAGGTTCACTTTCACCGCCACAGTCTTGCCTTTGACGATGCGTCCCAGGCCCCCCAACTGGTCGAACATCTTCTCGATCGCCGGCGCAAGTTCCGGCCCATAAGTCCGGCAACTGGCCACGGCCACCGCGGCGGCGGGAGCCTCGGCGCTGAACATTCGTCTGGGCAGTACCAGGGAACCGGCCACAGCGCCGGCCCCGGCAAGCCACGTCCGCCTCGTCATACAGTGCGGCATCGCCCCTCCTAATACCGTGCCTCCAGGGCCGCAAAAACACCAGAGGCCGATAGTCCCAATTCTACTCCAACCCCGGAGCCACCAGCGTTCCGCCTGCCTTTACGAACGCCCCCCAACTTGCGTCCCAACGCCTCCGCCGGAGCCTCTTCACGCTCATTTCCCGTCCTGCACGAATACCAACTGGCCGAAGCGGGCCGGAACGTGAGGGGTCGCCTGCGCTTGCACCGGATCGGACCACATGCTCAGACGCCGGTTAGGCTCCACGCCATCCCAGCGGTTCAGGTTCGCCGTCCAGACGGTTCCGGGGGTGGGCCGCTTCGCCAGTTCCTCATAATTGACCCACGGAATGGCCACTTCCAGGCTCCAGCCCTGATCCTGATCTCCGCGCGCATTGAGCGTCCCCCGAATCGATGTTGCCAGCAGCACGCCCTGCAGATTAAACCGCTTGAAGGCATACTTGGAGTCCACCATCAGGTAGTCGTACAAGACCCCGCGCGCGTTCATTTCCATGCCGAAGTACACGTCCGTCTGCGAGGGTTTCGGGTTGACGAAAAACTCGACCGCGTCGTCCAGATATGTCGGTTCGTCCCGCTCGGTCCGCAGCGCCACGATGTCTGTGTCTTCGCACTCGTATCCCACATAGAGATAATCGTCATCCCACAAGAGCTTGGCTGTGGTCTTTTGTTTGGCGCCGGTCTGGAACTCCCATGGGAAAACGAACTCCACGCTGGGCGCCGCCGCCCAGGCTTTGTCATCCAATTTGCCGTCGATGACAATCCGGCCCGCCGCCCGCTTCACCTCGTAACGCGGAATGGCCGGTTGCGCCATCAGCGGCGCCGCGAGCAGCAGGCAATACGCTAACTTCATCAGCACCCAGCCTACGCGACCCGCCCCATATTTGCAACAGCTTGCGAAAAGCGATAGCCGCTACTGCAAAATCGCAGGCACGGAGGTCAGCGTGTCATAGGGACTCGCCCGCAGGCCCAGGCCCATCAAGGTCGTGCCGGTGAACACAACGGTGCCTTTCTGGTTCGCCGTCGATGGAAACCGCGTATCCAGCATGAAGGAGGTGTGACCATTGCCGGCCAGCGGCGTGAGCGTCTCGGGCGGACCCAGGGTTGAGCCGCCGTTGATGTCATAGAACGTGGCCGTGATCGTCGCAGGCGCGGCCGTAAGGTTTCCGATCGCCACGCCGTTGCTAAAGCCGTTGGTGTTGTCGAATGGAAGTACCATGGTCGTCGGCGTCAACTGGCTTTGGAGCGGAACGGTCCCCTCCCAAGGCGTGACGAATCCGGGGACGGCCGGGTTCATCCCTGTCGCCGCGTAGGTGAAGACTGCGAAGCCGCTGACGCCCGCCGCTGTCGCCAGCACGTCGACCCATCCCTGCACGTTGTCGGACTGGCCCGATCCACAAGTGATTATCAAGCCGGTATTGGGATTGAGCACGCGGTCGAGCGTGGTGGCTATGATCCCGCTCTGCGTATCGCCTTGCTGTGAGACGGTGAAAGGAGTGGGCGTAACGTTCCCGCTGCCATCCTTGAGGACCAGCGTCCCATCATCCGCGTGGAAGATCAACCGGACCGGAATCGAGGCCGGCGGAGACGAGGTATTCACAATCCAGATGGCGGTGATGTAGCCCCCGCCCGCCGCGAATTGGGAAAGCACTCCCACGCGCGACAAGGCGGAACTGTCGCCGCCGCTCACCACGGTCAGGCTGAACGCCTGGGAGGCTGAGTCACCAACGGCGTCGGCCACCTGAAGCGTGAAGCGGAACGTCCCAGCAGTCGTGGGCGTTCCCGCGATGGCCGCACCCGATATCGCGAGTCCTGCCGGCAAAGGCCCCGAGAGCAGCGTCCACGTATAGGGGTTAACTCCGCCCGTGGCCGACAGATCCTGAGCATACGCCCCACCGGTGAATCCCGACAGCAGCGTGGCGCTGGTGGCGACCACCAATGGAGCCGTCTCTTGCACGGTAAACGGCAGGCCGGCGACGTTGAGGATGCCAGATCGCGAACCACTGCCGTTTGCCGCCACCTGGTAAGCGACCGAACCGTTGCCTGTACCGGATGCGCCGCCGACGAAGGTAATCCAATTCGCGGCGCTAGAAGCACTCCATTGGCAACCGCTCCCAGCGACCACGCCGACGGACCCGGCTCCACCCGCGGCCGGAAAGCTCTGTCCGCCGGCACTGAGCGCGTAGGTACAAGCCGCCCCCGCAGGCGCCAAAACACGGATGCGCCCGTTCCGGGTGTCGGCAATGTACACGCTGCCCGCGGCATCCACGGCGACGCCGCTAGGGACGAACAACTCGGCGCCGATGGCCGGGCCGTCGTCGCCGCTGAAGCCTGGATTCCTGATTCCCGCCACGGTCGCGATCAGGTCATTCGAGACCTTACGGATGACCTGATTATCCGTATCGGCAATGTACAGGTTGCCTGCCGAATCTACGGCGACGCCTTCGGGATCCTCCAACTGCGCGCTGGTGGCCGGGCCGCCGTCGCCGCTGTAACCCTGCGTCCCATTTCCCGCCACAGTCGTGATCACGCCGTTCGAGACCTCGCGGATACGGTTGTTCCCACTGTCGGCGATATACAGGTCGCCGGCGGAATCTACGGCTATGTGGTTAGGGTAGTACAACTCTGCGCTGGTGGCCGGACCGCCGTCGCCGCTGTAACCCTGCGTCCCGTTTCCCGCCACGGTGGCGAGAAGCCCGTTCGAGACCCTGCGGATGCGATTGTTCCCATTGTCGGCGATATACAGGTCGCCGCCGGAATCCACGGCAACGCCGCCCGGATGGGATAACTGGGCGCTGGTGGCGGGGCCGTTATCGCCGCCGTAACCCGGCGTCCCATCTCCCGCCACAGTGGTGATCACCCCGTTCGAGACCTCGCGGATGCGGTTGTTCGCGTTGTCGGCGATGTACAGGTTGCCGGCGGAATCCAGCGCAACGGCGGCGGGGTCCCACAACTGCGCTCCAGTGGCAGGGCCGTTGTCGCCGCCGTAACCCGGCGTCCCATTTCCCGCTACGGTGGTGATCACGCCATTTGAAACCTTGCGGATGCGGTTGTTATACGTGTCGGCGATATACAGGCTGCCCGCGGAATCCGTGACAGCGTCCCAGGGATTCCACAGTTGGCCGCTGGTGGCGGGACCGTCGTCGCCAGTGGAGCCGGCAGTCCCGTCTCCCGCCACGGTGCCGATCTGCCCATTGGAAACCTTGCGGATGCGGCCGTTAAAGTCGTCGGCGATGTACAGATTGCCGGCGGAATCCGCAGCAACGGCGACGGGGTAGCTCAACTGGGCGCTGGTGGCCGGGCCGTTGTCGCCGCTGTAGCCACTCGTCCCGTTTCCCGCTACGGTCGTGACGAGACCGTTCGAAACCTTGCGGACGCTATTGTTGCCGGTGTCGGCAATGTACAGATCCCCCTCGGAATCCACGGCGACGCCTCGCGGAAGGTCCAACTGGGCGCTGGTTGGTGGGCCGTTGTCGCCAACGTAGCCGGCCGTCCCGTTTCCCGCCACGGTCTCGATCACCCCGTTCGAGACCTTGCGGACGCGGTTGTTGCCGGTGTCCGCAATGTACAGGTTTCCGGCGGCATCCACGGTGACGGCGATGGGGGCGTTCAACTCGGCGCTGGCGGCTAGGCCGTTGTCGCCGCTGTAGCCGGCCGTCCCATTTCCCGCCACAGTCGTGATCGCCCCGTTCGAGACCTTGCGGACCCTGCTGTTGGCCGTGTCGGCGATGAACAGTTCGCCGGCGGCATCCACAGCGACCCCGTCGGGAAAGTTCAACCGGGCGCTGGTGGCCGGGCCGTTGTCGCCGCTGAAGCCTCCCGCTAAGGGTGCCCCGCTTCCCGCCACGGTTGTGATCGTCCCATTCGAAACCTTGCGGATGCGGTTGTTGTTCAGGTCGGCGATGTAGAGGTTGCCGGCGGAATCCACAGCGACTCCTAGGGGCGTGTTCAACTGGGCACTGGTGGCCGGGCCGTTATCGCCGCTGAAGCCTGCCGCCCCATTTCCCGCCACCACGGTTAAGACGCCCGTGATGGCGTCCGACCGCAGGACCGCGTGGTTTGCTACCGCGAAAAACAAGTTGCCCGCGGCGTCCACGGCAATGGAGACCGGCTGCTGCAGGACCGCGGACGTTGCTGGAATGTTCACCGGCAACCCGCCGCCGGCGAAGGTCTGAATCGTATAGGTCTGGCCAGGTACGCAAGACGAGATGGTCAGGGCGAGCATCGCTGCGGAGAGCAGGCGCACCGCACATCCTCCCGTACGCCAGAAGGCGCATTCAATCCGACGCTACATTCTAGGCCTGTTTGTCCTAATTATGCAATCCGATCCCGAGCAAGCTCTTGCGGACCTGCTCCAACGTGGCAGCAACGTCCGGCTGCTCCACGCGGATCACGTGGCAGACGTCACCCACCGGACGCCAGCGTTCGAACATGCGCGGGGCGGGGAAGCCGGCGAAAACGCCGATCAGCGGAATACCCGCCGCGGCGGCAACGTGCTGCCCGGCCGAATCGTACCCGGCGTACAACCTGCCGCCCGCAATGATGCCGGCGAAACCGGCGAACGAGCCTTCCCAATACGTGGCTCGCGCCCCGGAGCGTTCCACCGCGCGCTCCACCCGCCTGGCTTCCTCGCCCCCGGCGCCTTTATCGATCGAGATCGGCGCGCCGGTCGCCGCAAGCAGCCGGAGCAGCTCTTCTTCGAAGGGGTCCGGAAGCCGCTTGGCCGGGTTGTCGCCCACTCCGAGACTTACGGCAATCGACCCGGTTCGGCGCGGCGCGGCTTCCAAAGCCAGATAAGGCTTCGCTCCGGCAACTCCAAACATCTCCGCCACCCAGGCCGCGGCCAGTTCCGGCAGCGCCAGGCTGGTTTCGCTCCCATAAGCGCGGCTTTCGAAGAAGTAATAGCGGTCTTCGGAGCAAACCGGGAGCAGCCCGAGCTGCGTCAGCCGCGAATCGGGGTCGACAACCACGCTGTCCGGCGCCGCGAACAATTGCTTCAGCTCGCTCCAAACCGCCAGGCGTTGGCGCAATCCGCCTCGCACGTAGCCGATTTCCGCGTGACGGATGCGCGGATCGCCCGCGAACAGCTCGTAATTCTTGCGCGGGCCCACAAACACGATTTCGGCAAGCGGGAAGCGTGCCTTAACCGCCGCCAGCAGCACGCTTGTGATGGCCACGTCCGCGCCCAAGGTCACGCGCGAAAGCACGAACACGCGCCGCGGATCTCCGGTGACGGGACGAACGCGCCTCACCCGTTCGTAGCGCTCCACCAGGGACGCGGCGTCCAGGCCATCCGCCTCGGCAGCCACGGCCTGCGAGAACAAGCGCGCGTAAGCGTCGCACAGCCGCGGCTCGAAGCGGTCGGCCAGTCCCTCCACCAGGATGCCGAAAAGCGCGTCGCCCGAATCGTCCCGCGCGAGCTCCGCCGGGAACTCCACGGGAGTGCGGCCCGCCAGGCAGAGCGAAAGCGTCTCCCGCGCGATCTCCTTAATATCCCTCAAGTGTCCAACCTTGGGCAGATGGTGGGGCAGACGCTTTCGTCTGCCACGTTACGCGAAGTACTTTTCAATCAGTATCCCCAGCTTGGCGCGCGTGGTTTCTGGGACCAGCTTGCGGTCGGTGAGAATGGCATGCGCCAGCGCGGAGCCGCACTTGCAACTTCGGGTCGCCGGCATTTGGGCCACCGCCCCGGCCACCACCTTCGCCGCATTCTCGGCGTTCTTCACCAGGTTGCCGACAATCTGATCCACCGTAACCGCATCGTGATCGGGATGCCAGCAGTCGTAATCCGTAACCATCGCAATGGTGACGTAGCAGATCTCAGCCTCGCGCGCCAGCTTGGCCTCCTGCAGGTTGGTCATGCCGATCACGTCCATGCCCCAGGAGCGGTACACGCCGGATTCCGCCTTGGTCGAAAATGCGGGCCCTTCCATGCAGAGATACGTACCGCCCTTTTTCGCTTTGACGCCGGCGGCCTGGCAGGCGCGCGCCACCACTTCGGACAGTTCCGGACACACCGGGTCGGCGAAGCTGATGTGCGCCACCAGGCCATCGCCGAAAAAGGTCGAGATGCGGCCGTGCGTGCGGTCGAAGAACTGGTCCGGGACCACGAAATCCTGCGGCCGGTGCTCCTCTTTCAGCGAACCGACCGCGCTCAGGGAAATGATGCGCTCCACCCCCAGCGCCTTCATGCCGAAGATGTTCGCCCGGAAGTTCAGCTCCGAGGGCAAATGCCGGTGCCCCCGCCCATGGCGCGCCAGAAACGCCACCGGACGGCCCGCCAGCATGCCGACCACATAATTATCCGACGGCCGCCCGAACGGCGTATCGATGTACTTCTCCTCTTGCGCCTCGAATCCAGGCATGGAGTAGAGGCCGCTGCCGCCGATGATTCCAATTTCCGGTTTCAATTTTCGGTCTCCTGAATGAGTTCCATCAGGACGCCGCCGGTGGAGGCCGGATGGATGAATACGTAAAGATGGCCGCCGGCGCCCGTGCGAGGCTCGTTCAACAGCCTGGCGCCGGAAGCGCGCAGCCGCTCCACAGCCGCGTTGAGGTCCGGCACGCGCAGCGCCACATGGTGCAGCCCGGGGCCGCGCTTTTCGAGGAACTTCGCGATGGGGGAATCGGGCGCCGAAGGCTCCAAAAGCTCCAGCCGCGATTCGCCCGCGGGCAGCATGGCGACGCTCACTTTCTCCGCGGCCACGCTTTCTCGGCTGGCCACTTGCAAACCGAGACTTTCGTAGAAACCGAGCGCCTCCTGTAAGCTCTTCACCGCAATGCCCAGATGATCGATGCCAATGTGGGGCGGGCCGGGGCGCCCACCGCCTTCGTGGGCCCGCCTGCCTTCTTTGCCTTCCCTCGGCGCCCGCTCCACCGCCTCCAGCAATTCCTCCACTCCCGTGCCTTCCTTCGCCACCGTGCGCACGATCGCCGGTTCAGGCCGGCCGCTATCCTCCAAGCTCATCATGGCGCGCAGTTCCCGCTCCACGCGTTCCGCGCCGGGCTGGTCGGCCTTGTTGACCACGAAAATGTCGGCAATCTCCATGATCCCCGCCTTAATCGCCTGTACGTCGTCGCCCATGCCGGGAACCAGCACCACCACCGTCACCTGCGCCAACCCGGCGATCTCGACCTCATCCTGGCCCGTGCCCACCGTTTCGATCACCACGAAGTCTTTCCCGGCGGCGTCCATCAATTGCGCCAGGTCTTTGGTGGTCCGCGCCAGTCCGCCCATGGCGCCGCGCGTGGCCATCGAGCGGATAAAAACGCCGGGGTCGCCGTGGTGTCGCTGCATGCGAATGCGGTCCCCCAGAATCGAGCCGCCGGAGACGCGGCTGCTCGGATCCACGGCGACAATCGCCACCGTTTTTCCCTCGCGCCGTATCGCGGCGGCCAGCGCGTCCACCAGAGTGCTCTTGCCGGCGCCCGGCGGCCCTGTGATCCCGACAATCCGCGCGTTGCCGGCGAATGGCGCCAGTTCCCGCAAAACCTCGAGTGCCAGCGGATCGCGGTTCTCCACCCCGGTAGCCGCTCGCGCAAGCGCCCGCGCGTCACCTTCCCGGATCTTAGTTGTCCATGGGTTCATTTGGTTGCTTGCTGTGCCGCCTTGTGGGGCAGGTTGTCAACCTGCGGCGGGTTGCCAACCCGCCTCCCGCCGCTAGACCATCTCTTCCTTCTCGGTGTCCCATCGCACGGTGCGCTGGCGCCGGTAGCTTTCCACCGCCATGCGGCAAGCGATGGCCACGCGGAACCCCAGATCCACCGGACAGTTGGTTTCCTGGCCCGAACGGATGCAGTCCATAAAGTTCTGCATGTGCGCACGCGGCGGCGAGGGTGTCTGGCCCGCCATCTCATTTCCCTGCGGCCGGTTCACCTTCTGCGGCGTGTATCGGATCTGCTGGCCGCGCGTCACGGTTCCGTCCGTCCCCAGCACGTCTTCGGAGATGCCCAGCCTGTCGTTGCCGAATCCGGAGTCCCAACTGAACAAAATCTCCTCCGGGAGTTCCATGGAGACGTTCATCGTATCCGGCACTTCGCGGCCGTCTTTCCACAGGTAGAGGCCGCCGGTCATGGTCACGGCTTTGGGAATCTTCAGGCCCAGCACTTTGTACCAGAAGGCCGCCTGGTGGCACATATTCTCGTAAACGTTGCCGCCCGAATAATCCCAGAAGAAGCGCCAGTTGATGTAGCGGTTGGCGTCGAAGGGACGCTGCTGCGCCTCGCCCAGAAACGCCTTCCAGACAATGTTGTCCGGCGTCATGTCCGGATAAACGGGCCGCGCCCATTGCGGCTTTCCGTGCGGCGTGTTGCGGTACATATGAGCGTGAATGGCCGTGATCTTGCCCATCAGTTCCGGCTTCAGGAAACTGGCCGCGTCCGGAATCTGGCCCGTGGAACTCCACTGATGGCCAATCTGCACCGTGCGCTTTCCGGCTTGCTGGTAGGCGGCCCGCATCTTCTTGGCGTGCTCCACCGTGAAAGCCATGGTCTTTTCCTGATACACGTGCTTGCCGGCCGCCAGCGCGGCCACGAAACACTCGCAATGCAGGTGCTGCGGCGTGGCAATCAGCACCGCATCGATGCTCTTATCGTCCAGCAGGGCGCGGTAATCCTGGTACGTCTTGGCAGTGGGCGCGATGGCCTTGGCTTCCTCCAGCCGCTTCGTGTAGATGTCGGCGGCGCCCACGCATTCGACGTTCTCGCACCCCACCGCTTCCCGCAGAATCTCCTTCCCACGGTCCCCCGGACCGATGATGCCGAGCCGGATGCGGTCGTTAGCCCCAAGCGCGTTCGACGCCGCCAGGCCGCCCGCCAGACTGGTCGCCACTTTACTAATGAAAAACCGTCGAGATTCCATGGACAAGGCACTCCTTCGGCTTGGCCGCGCCAAAGCCGGCAAGAACGATTATATCCTCAGGCTAACAGCCACGCGACCGAAACGGGTTCACGATTTCCACGCCGAGGATCTTCTGTCCGTGTTGCAGATCCTCCGTGTAGAGGAGTGCGGACCCGGAGCGCGCCGCGGCAACCACCAAAAGGGCGTCCCAAAACGACAGGCTGGCGGTTCCGGATAACTCGGCCGCCTGCCGTACCACGCCGTAGTCGAAAACCACTACCGGCCAGCGGGCGACCTCATCCAGATAGCGCAACGCCTGCCCGGCGCTCAAAGGTCTGCGAGCCTTCCGGGTCAGCACGACGAACAGTTCCTGCAGCACCTGGGTGCTGGTGTGGAACCTTCCCGCCGCCATCAGGTCTCGGAGAAGCGCGCGCGCCACCGGCGAGCGGGATTCATCCTGGGCGCCGAAGGCGTAGACCAGAATGTTCGTGTCCACAAATGAGTCCGCCGGGTTCTCAGCGTTCATGCAGGTCCTCGCGGGTCCACGCGATGGGCCCAACGTCGACGGGGGTTGTCCGGAATAATTCCTCCAAGCGTGCCCACGCGGCATTTTTCCCGTCGCTCTCAGCCGCCAATCGCGCCAGATAGTCGCGGACCAGGCGATTCACGGATGTATTCCGGTCGAGCGCCGCCTTTCGCGCCGCGCGCAGGATATCTTCGTCGATCGTAAGAGTCAAATTCCGTTGCACATAACCAGTGTAACACGTAAGCCGTGCCGCCTTGGACGCCTCGATGGGCCGCGGCAAGCCCTTCCCCTGTGTCGCCGGTGTATCATTGGTCTTGAGAGGACTGGGACTTCCGGCATGATCGCGATTGGCGAAACGTTGCGGCGCGAGAGGCTGAAGCGCAACCTCGAGCTCCAACAGATCTCCGACGAATTGAAGCTCTCCAGGCGCTTTCTGGAAGCCATCGAGAATGAGCAGTTCGACCGGCTTCCCGGCGGCGTCTTCACCCGAAGCTTCGTCCGGCAATACGCGCGCCTCCTGGGTCTCGACGAGGAGGAATTGGCCGCGGAAGTCGTGCGCCTCACCGAACCGCCGCCGGACACTTTTCCCGCGGAGGCGAAGAAGCAGCCCTCGGTAAACGGTTTTCCCCTTCCACCCGCGGTTTCGTGGGACCGCATCAGCGACGGCATTTGGACTGGCTGGCCGGACTGGGTGCTGGGTTTGGCCTTGGCTGTGGTTGTGACGCTCGCCTGCTCGGGCATTTACGTATGGTGGGAGCGGTCTCAGCGCCCCCCGGCGCACACGGCCCAGCAGCAGTCCGCGTCAATCGCGCAACCGGCCCAGCCTGCGCCATCTGCTCCGCCGTCCGAGCCGGCCCCGATCCAGACGCCCGCGGTTGAGCAACCCGTTGTCTCTGCGTCGGCGCCCGCGCCTTCGGCCCCCGTGGCGGCAGCGCCGTCCACCACCCAAGCCGCCGGCACCGGTGCCGCGAACCTGCAACGTGCGGGTTCCGCGACGGGCGCCGCTTCCGCGGTGGATCCCGGCGCGCCTCTTCAGGTGCAATTGACCGCCAAGGAATCGGTTTGGGTGCGCGCATCGAGCAACGGGACTGTCCTCTTTACCATTACGATGGCCGCCAATGAGACCCGCACCGTGGAGGCGAAGGGATCGCTCGAATTGCGGCTGGGCAATGCGGGCGGCATCGATATCGCGGTCAACGGGAAGCCGATGGGCCCGGTTGGACCGGAGGGGCAAATCCGGACCGTTCAGGTTACGTCGGGAGGCTTCAGTATCGTCGCGCCTCCCAAGCCCGCGCCCATCGACCCTCTCTGACGTATGAGCGCCCTTTGGCGCCTCCGCTCGAGCGTCAGCAGTTCGCGCCGCCGCCGCAGCTTGACCCGTTTGTCCACCTTGCGCCAGAACTTGCGGAAGTAGCTCACCGCCGAAAGCAGGGCGAAGAACACCACGGCCCACATCATGAGCATTCCGGGCGTGCGCAGCGCCGCGTACCGCGTGCCGAGCATCACGCAGGAAATCGCCGCCACCTGGGCCACCATCTTGGTCTTGCCCAGATCGCTCGCGCGGATAATGTAGCCTTCGGCGGCGGCGATGCTGCGCAAACCGGAAACCGCGAACTCGCGGCCGACAATCAGAATCGCCATCCAACCGGGCAGCGCCCGCACTTGCACCAGGGATACCAGCGCGGCTGAAATCAGCAGTTTATCGGCGATGGGGTCGAGCAGCGTGCCGATGGTGGTGACCTGTTTCCAGCGCCGCGCCAGATAGCCATCCAGCATATCCGTGCCGGCGGCGGCCAGGAAAATAGCCAGCGCCAGCCATTCCTGGGCGATCTGCAGACCCGCCAGGTGAACGTTGAATTCGTTCTGCTGGACCAGCGCCGCCACCAGCAGCGGCACGAAAAAGATCCGAAGAATCGTCAGCGTATTCGGAATATTCATCGCCCAACCAAACTATAATGCGGCGCGTGTCCCGCGACAAGTGCGGGGCGAGGCGTAGAATGCCCGTCCCACCTACTATACTGATATTTCAGCTATGATCTTATCGCGACGCCACTTCTTTTTCGGCAGCCTCGCGCTGCCGGCCCTCGCCGCGCCGAAAAACACCGGGGACCGGCCGAATATTCTGCTGATTCTGGTCGATGGTCTGCCCGCCTGGATGCTGGGCTGTTATGGCAGCAAGGATGTCCACACCCCCAATATCGATCGGATCGCGGCCACTGGCGTACGCTTTCGCAATCATTTCGCCGCCTCTCCGTCGGCTGGTCCCGGCCGCGCCTCGCTGTTGACCGGCCGCACCGCGCTGCAACTGGGTGGCGGGGAGTCCATTCCCTCGGATGAGGTTTCGCTCGCCAGTATTCTGGGGGGCCTGGGCTATGGCTGTCTGGCCGCCGATATGGGCGCTGCGGATGCCGTCGCCGCGCAGACGCTGAAGTTCATCGACGAGCAGGCCGGCAGCCGGCCGTTCTTTTTGACCGCCGGTTTCACGGACCTGGTTCCACCCTACGATGGAGTCGCGCAAAAATATCGGGACCTGTACGCCAAGGCGGCGTTTGAATCCTGTTTTCCCGCCCCGCCGCCGGCCCCCAACGCCCGGGACGGAAAGGAGATGTTGCCCGACCTTCTCGGCAGCCTGCGCAAAGTGGCGGCCGCCATTACGGCGCTGGACGACCGGGTGGGTTTGTTGATTGCCCGCCTCAGACAGCGGCAACTGGTTGACAACACGCTGGTGATTTTCACCTCGACCTGCGGATCGTCGTATGGCCGGCACGGCTTGTGGGGATCGGGCGACGGATCGATGCCCGCCAACATGTACGAGGAAGCCGTCCTGACCCCCATGATTCTGCGCTGGCCGGTGCGCCTGCCGCCCCAAACCGACCGGCCCGAATCGGTGAGCGCCTGCGATTTCGTGCCCACCTTATGCGAACTCACCGGCGCTACTCTGCCTAATCGCAACCTCTCCGGACGCAGCTATCTGCCTCTGGCCGAGGGCAAGCCTCTACCTCCCAAACAGCCTTGGCGTAACGTGGTGTACAGCCATCTCCAGGAAACGGATCTGGTCCGCGATTCGCTCTACAAGCTGGTGTTGCGGGAGGGAGGGAAGGGACCCAACGAGCTCTACGATCTGCAGCAGGACCCGCGCGAGGCAACCAACGGCTACGCCGATCCTCAGTATGTGACCATACGCACGCCGCTGACGGCGGAACTCGCCAAATGGAGGCAGCGCTTTTCGTCGTGAGCGGCGCCGCCGGATTGAAACCGGCGGCGCCACCGTCCAGCTATTTCCCCGGCGCCGCGCACTTATCCAGGTCTTTGTGCCCGTTCGCCGCGTAGCACTTGCCCGTGTCGTTCAGGTTCTTCTTGTTGGCGGGCATCGTGTGGCAGTAGGGGCAAGCTTTCGCCCCGTCACCGACGATCTTCGCTTCCTTCTTGGCATACGCCGGGGTGCCGTAGGAAGCCGACGAGCACACAAGGAAGCCGGCCGCCAGGATCGCCGCGGGAAGCGTAACTCTTAATGTCTTCATTTTCGATGTCTCCTTATGATCCGAGCCCCAGCCGAACCGCAACATGAGGTCTCTATATACCTTGAGGCATTATAAGACACTTGGTTGCAGTGGTTTGATAAAACTTCGTTAATGCAAGCGGAAATTTTCTACAACCTGTGAATTTCAGGACTACCGTCTCCGATTAGAGATTCGCGTTCGGTTCCAGGCTGCGCCAAAGGTACCAGCTCGCCACCGTGCAATACGGCCTCCAGCGTTCGGCCAGGGCTTCGACTTCCACCGGCAGGGGCATTTCGGCCAAGCCGTACGCCTTGCGGATGGCGTTGCGAATCCCCAAATCGCCAATCGGCAGCACGTCGTTGCGCCTGAGGGCGAAGATCAGGAACATGTGCACGGTCCACGGGCCAATGCCTTTGACTTGCGTGAGCTGCTCGATCACCTGCTGGTCGGTGAGTCCGGCCAAGTGGTCGAAGGCTACCGTACCGTCGCGCGTATTGCGGGCCAGGTCGCGGATATAGGCCGTTTTCTGTCCTGAAAGACCGAGCGTTCTCATGCGCGACGGCCGCAGCTTGAGGACCGCCGCGGGCGTGATCTTCCCACCCGCCGCTTTGGCCAGGCGGGCGAAAATCACGCTGGCTACCCGGCCGCTTAGCTGTTGGTATATGATCGATTTCACAAGGGTCTCGAAATCCGGGCTCCGGAATTCGATGCGGTATTCGCCTACGCGGTCGATGATCGCGGACAGTACCGGGTCGGCTCGCTTGAGGTGCTCAATGGCTTCCTTCATGTCGTTGAAACGATTATGTGAACGCAGACGTCATCCCCATTGTACCGGGATGCGAATACTGACCGCGCTTGCGCTGGCCGCCGCTTTGATGGCGCAGACCCCCCAAACGGGTAAACCTGATGAGGCTTCCCTCCCAGCCCCCATCAAAGTGGACGTGAATCTGGTCAACATTCTGGCATCGGTGCGCGACAAGCGCGGCGGGCTGGTGGCCAACCTCGAAAAGCTCGACTTCACGGTTCTGGAGGACGGAAAGCCGCAGGAGATCAAGTACTTCACGCGGGAGACGGACCTCCCCATCACCCTCGGGCTGCTGATCGACGTCAGCCGCAGCCAGGAGAACCTGATCGACATCGAGCGGCGCGCCGCCTCGGCGTTTTTCGCGCAGGTGCTACAGAAGAAGGATGAGGCATTCCTGATCAGTTTCGGCGAGGATTCCGAATTGCTGCAGGACTACACCAACTCCGCCAAGCTCTTGACTAGTGCGATGAATGGCCTGCAAGTCAGTTCGGGAGTCGGCGGGATAGGGCCGGGGCCGGTCCCGACCGTCGGCCAACCGCGCGGCACGGTCCTCTATGATGCCGTCTACCTGGCCGCGTCGGAGAAGCTAAAGGGAGAGGTTGGGCGGAAGGCGATCGTGGTGATCACCGACGGCGTGGATGAAGGCAGCAAACTCAGCATCGCGGAGGCGATCGAAGGGGCGCAAAAGGCGGACGCGGTCATCTACAGCATCGACTATTCCGACGCCGCGTTCTACGGTTTTCTTGCCGCCACGGGCGGGGGGTATAGCGCCTTAAAGCGGATGTCCGAGGAAACCGGCGGCCACGTGTACCAGGTGGACCGCAAGCATACGCTCGAAGACGTCTTCAAGGAACTTCAGGACGAGATGCGCAGCCAGTATTCCATCGCCTACACTCCCACCAACGACAAGAAGGACGGCAGTTACCGCAAGCTGGACGTGCGCACCATCGATAAGACGCAGAAGGTGGAAGCCCGCAAGGGATACTACGCCATGCCATCCGAATCCCGCTGAGCAAGTGGCGCAAGCCGCCAGGCTTGCAGAGTCGGCTGTCGAGTCGACTTTTCTTCGAGCGAAAATCGGGTCCCTCCGAGAGCGGTCACAGAGAATTGAAAAATATTTTCGCCCTGCCTTCAACCACTTACAGACCCCATTATCTTATTAACGTCATGCGCGTCCGATACCCTAAGCGCATGGCATCGTCTGCACAAATCACCGCCAACCGCCTCAACGCGCAATCCTCAACCGGACCGCGCACCGGGGACGGCAAGGCCGCCTCTCGCTTCAATGCCCTGAAACACGGCATCGACGCTCGATCCCTCGTGATCCCCGGCGAAGACCCCACCGAACTTGAAGCCCTCGCGCTCGAGTATCACCAACAGTTCAATCCCCAAGGCCCGCTCGAAGACTACCTCGTCGGGACCATCGTTCAATCCGACTGGAACCGCCGCCGCTACACCCGCATCGAAGCCCAAATCCTCCAGGCCCAACTCGACGCCTTCACCGGGAAAGCCGCCCAACTAATCTTCCGTCGCCTGGCTGCCGCCGAACGCAGCTACTTCCGTGCGTTGAAAGAGTTGCGCCGCGCCCAGCGGGAACGCTCCGCCGCCGAGGAAGCGGAGGCCGAAAGCCTCGCGGCAGAACCCAACCCGAAGCCGCCCGCCCCCGTCAGTGTCATTCCCCCGCCAGCGTCCGACCCCCAAATTGGGTTCGTTCCCTCAAATCCACCGCAAGACCTCGCGCACCCGTCGAACCCAGCGGCTTCCCCCTCGCTCACCCCCCTCGATCGATGACCGGGTCAAGCACTTCGAACCGAGCCGCGAACGTAAGAGAGCGGTGGCCGTTACAGCCGCTATACTGAGCCTTGGAGGACAAATGAACCCGAAATTGGATCTGCAACCGACGCGGCGGGCGTTCGTCGGCGCGCTGGCAGCGGTTCCGCTGCTCGGCCAGAACGACGGTTGGGTGGAGTTGTTCAACGGCACAAGCCTGGATGGCTGGCGGCCGCAGAACCCTGGGGCCTCCTGGAAGGTGGTGGACGGCCTTCTCACGGCGGATGGGCCCATGTGCCATCTGTTTTATACCGGCCCCTTCCATAACGCCGACTTCAGGAATTTCGAGCTGGAAGTGGAGGCGACCACCCGTCCGTCCTGCAATTCCGGGGTCTACATTCACACCGCCTATCAGGAATCCAACTGGCCGCAAAAAGGCTGCGAGATTCAAATTAACAACACCCAGCCGGGCGAGCACAAGAAGACCGCGTCGCTCTATAACCTGCGCAACGTCTACCGCCAATACGTACCCGACGACCAGTGGTTCAAGCTTAACATCCTGGTGCGCGGCAAGAACGTCCAGGTGCGGCTTAACGGCATGATGACGGTGAATTACGTCCAGCCGGACCCGCCCTACATCCCGCCTCCGCCGGCCATGGAGCGCGAGCGCTTTCTGGACCATGGCACGATCGCGCTGCAATGCCACGACCCGCGGTCGAACGCCAGATTCCGGAGCGTGCGCATCCGCCCGCTGCCGGACGATACCCCGACGCCCGCCGGCATGACCGTCACCGCGGACGACACGTTTAAGAAGATCATGGCCACCGGCGCGCGCGGCATCCCCATGCTGGATCTGCACGTACACCCGAAGGGCGGGCTTTCCATCGACCAGGCCATCGAACAATCGCAGCGGGGCGGCATTCAGTACGGGCTGGCGGTGAACGCGGGGCAGGCGCAACCCGTCACGGACGACGCCGGTCTTGCCAAGTGGGTGGAAAGCCTGAAGGGTCTGCCGGTTTTCGTGGGAATGCAAGCAGAAGGCCGCGAGTGGCTCCAGATGTTTTCGAAGAGCGCCGTGGCTCAATGCGACTATGTCTTCAGCGACTCCATGACCTGGACGGACAACCACGGCAAGCGGATGCGCACGTGGCTCGCGGATGAGATCGGCACGATCGCCGATCCGCGGGAATTCATGGACACGCTGGTGGACCGGGCCGTCGGCATTCTGGAGCGCGAGCCGGTCGATATCTACGCCAACCCGACCTACCTTCCCGATCAGCTTTCGAAGGATTACGAAGCTCTGTGGACCGACGAGCGTCGCCAGAAAGTGGCCAACGCCGCCGCCAGGAACCACGTCGCCGTCGAGCTGAACAACCGCTACAAGCTCCCCAGCGCTTCCTTCATCAAGGTGATGAAGGAGGCGGGGTGCAAGTTCACATTCGGAACCAACAACGCGGGACCGGACGATGTGGGCCGCTGCGAGTACTCGCTGCGGATGGTGGAGGAATGCGGGCTGGGACAGGCGGATTTCTGGGTTCCGCTGGACGTCGGACAGACCAAGGCGATCGACCGCAAGGGCGACGCGCTAAAGAAGGTTTGAGCCGCCGCCCCGGCGAGTCAGAACGTAGGAATGAAGGAGATGGGCAGTGGCCAACAGGTCTCTTGCGATCGCGTTAGCAGCGCTGTTCACGTGCTCCATCGAGGCGCAAAAGATCACTCCATCAGAGTTGAAGTTTGAGGTAGCGTCAGTCAAACCAAGTCGTGGCTATGGGGAATGTATATCCCAGAGTCCTGGACGTTTTACTTGCCTGAGACCGCTGCAGGAAATGATCTTCATGGCATTCGAGGTACCTGCATATCAACGGCTTGACCCGGCTTTCGTGCGAACGAGCAAAGGATACGAGCAAGTAATCCAGATAGTCGCCGCTGTCCCTGGAGAAGCCGCCAAAAAATGGGGCATCCCACCGAAGGGCAATTTCGAAGAGCAGATGGCGATGCTCCGGAATCTTCTGATAGACCGTTTTGCACTCACCTATCATTATGAGAAGAGGGAAGTGCTGGCCTACAGTTTGACCATAGACAAGCCTGGCTTTAAACCAAGACGCGATCCAACGTCAAGACCGGTTGGCGCGCCGAAGGACTACGTTCCGCCGGCTGGAAGCGTCTCGCCGACATGGCATTTCCCGGCTGAGAACCGGCTTGATGTTACGCGAACCTCAATGCGAGAGTTCGCCGAAGGTTTGTCAAGATCGGTATTCCAGGGAATCCCGGTCACGGACGACACGGGATTGAAGGACGTCTACAGCTTTAACCTGCGCTTTGAGACCCCGGACTACACTCCACCGCCTGGCACGCCGGAACCAACAGAGTCCTTGCCGACAATCTTCCAGGCGCTAGGCCGACAAGGTCTGAAACTGACGCGCAATAAGAGGGTCATGGCCGATTTTCTTGTGATCGATCACATTGACAAGAGTCCTGAGGAGAATTGAGTTCCCCTGTGAATACGGTTCGGCGTACCGCGCTATGCATCAGAAAACAAAAGCCTTCCAAAATTCTGATGCGCGCGGTGGCCAAGAGTCGGGAATCTCGTCAATCTTCCCAATCGGGGATTCGCCTACCCCTCCTGCCGCCACGGGGAAGAGGATCCGACGGGCGACGCTCTCAAGAAGGCTTGACGGCGCCGCCCCTTTTTCTCCGGCGCTGCGCTTCAGTCGCCCCAAATGACCGCTGCGCCGTTGGCGGCGGTGGGGATGACGTCCGCCTTGACCAGGGTGAGGTTGCCGTCCTCATCGACGCTGAAGATCGACAGATGACCGCTGCCGTCAATTACGGCCACCAAACCGGCGCCATAGGCAATATCGGTCGGATCGCCACTCAGGGTAGCTGCCACGGCCGCGTCCTGCACAATCTTCTGCCCGTAGACGGCGTAGCGTGAAATGCTCATGCTGGGCGAATTACTCGAGAACAGGAACGGTCCCTCCAGAGTCAGCCAGCAAGGCGCGTTCTGCGTGCCTGAGCCGGTGACGGTCAGAACCGTCCCATTGCGCACCAGGGTGATCTTATTGGAATGCGCGATGGTGACGTAGGCATCGTTGCCCCGCGTGACCAATCCGAACGGCGCAAGCGGGTCGGCCGGAATGTCCATGACCTGAGTGGCAACGCCGGTTACGGCTCCATCGGAAAGCAGGTTCACGGTTTCAATTGTGCCCGTGTTGACGGCGCCTTTCTCCGTGATGACAAGCTGGCCCGGCAGGACCCCGACTTGGGCGGCGGACCCATCCGCGAGAAACAGCGGCGCCACGCCATCGGGAGTGGAACTTACGGAAGAACCAAAGAACCCATCCATGCGATGAGACTCGACCTTGGTCGTACCGAGGATGTACAGATGGTTGTTGCCGAAGGCGACGCTGACCGGGCTGGAGGCCGCGGGGATTAACTGCGACATCCGGAAGCCATGGAACGCGCTGTCGAACAGGGATACGTTCTGCGAGCCGAAGTTCACAACGGCGACCATGCCACCACTCGCCTCAATGCCTCCGGCGTTGCCGCTGACGCCGCCCTTGCCGCCGGTGTTCACGGTCTGGAGCAGGTTGCCGCTGGAATCGTAAACCATGAGTTGGTTGGCGGCGGCGGCATTGGAAGAAGTCACCACCATGGCTGGATTGCCGGCGGCCTGTAGGGAAGCAGCGGCTGCGACGGCTGCGAGCATCATGCCGAAAACGTTTTTGCGAAGCTTCATCGAAATCTCCTTGGAGTCTCCTTGAAATAAGCGGTCACGAAGACATTTTCGGCGGCGGCAGGCGAAAAGTTACGGGAGTACTTGCCAGCGTAACTTTTGGGCGGCCTGCATCGTATACTTCCTTACACAACTCGCGCAAGGAGCCTGCGGATGGACCCGGAACGGGGCTCGCGAGTTCGGCGGATGGCAAATAATTGGGTGAGCGGCTTCTTCCCCATGGATTCGGACAACGATCTGGAAATGCTGATGGCCCGCTATCAACAGGGCGATTTCGACGCCGCCACTGCCCTGATCCACCGGTTGGGTCCGCGGCTGCATCGGTTTTTCGCGGTCCAGTTCGCGAGCCGTGGAGATGCCGACGACCTGTTGCAGGAGACCTGGCTGCGCATCCATGAGGTGCGGCGCACCTACCGCGCGGGTGAACCGGTGCTGCCCTGGCTGTACGCAATCGCGCGGCATATTCGCGTGGATCATTACCGAAAGGAGCGGAGGGCGGCGGCGCGCGAAGGGCGGCTGGAGGAAATGGCTCCCATGGCGGCCCTCCCGGCCGCGCGGGCTGAGAGCGCGGATTTGGAAGCGTTGCTGGCGCCGCTGCCGGAGAGCCAGCGCGAAGTGATCGCCATGTTGAAGATCGCGGGGATGTCCATCGAGGAGGTGGCGCGGGCAACCTCGTCGAGCGTAGGGTCGGTCAAGCAGAAGGCCCACCGCGGCTACGAGAAGTTGAGGGAGCAATTGACCGCCGCGGGGCTCAGTAGAGAGCGGACGGGGGGGCTGGCATGACGGATCGCGAGATCGACATGGTTCTCGATCTAGCCGCTCAGACGCCGGATGACGTGGCCCCGGGTCTGCTGGACCGGGTCGCGCGATCGATTGGGCCGCCGCTCGTTCCGGTGCGGCCGCTGCCGGCGGCATGGGTTCTGGAGGGCGGGCTGGCTCTGATTTGCGCGGCCGTCGCCCTCGGCGGGGCCGCGCGATTAGGACTGTTTGGCATTCAACGGCTGAGCGGTTTGGAACGCGCGACGATTTTTCCCGCGCTGGCCGTCCTGATATGGCTTGCGGCTACGGTGTGCGCCGGCGAAACCACTCCCGGAAGCCGGCGCCGCGTGTCCCCATGGATCCTGCTGGGGGCCGGCAGCCTGGCGCTGGTGGCGATTTTCGCGGCGCTGTTCCACGACTACCGGACGGAACGCTTCGTGCCGCAAGGGGTCGCGTGCCTGACCGCGGGCCTGCTTCACGCGATTCCGGCGGGTCTCGCGGCCTGGCTCGTTTTGCGGCGCGGCTTTGCGGTGAACGCCGTTGCCGCGGGACTGGCAGCGGGGATGCTGGCGGGTCTTGCCGGCATGACCATGCTGGAGCTGCACTGCCCGAATTTCGAGGCGCTGCACGTGATGGTCTGGCACACCGCGGTGATTCCGCTCAGCGCGCTTGCGGGAGCGTTGCTTGGCCTACTGAGCGATTCGCGCCATGACCAACGCTAGCGGACTATCGGAGGGCGGCGGCGGCGCGCATTCTTTCCTGGCGGCCTGCCAGAGCTGCTCGGCAAGATCCAGATTGGATTCGGCAGCCTCACTCTGGCGGGCGGCGCTCACATGCGCTTCGGCGGCCCGCACGGCCTGGTCGAACAATTCCTGTAACTCCGGCGACGGATTCGGACCGGTGCATTGACTGGTCTGTTTCTGCGTAAGCTCGACAAGCTTCAGGCTCCGGCCCAAGCGCTCAGCCGGGGCGAGGCCTCTCAGCGTGGGATCGAGCGTGAGCAGTTCCTCGCAGCGGTCGAGGTCCTGGCGGGCGGCCTGTTGGTCGGGCGCCAGCCGTAGCGCGGCCTGGAAATCCCGTTGCGCCAGGAGATAGTTGCCGCGGTCGAATTCCGCCTCGCCGAGGCCGTCAAATGCGTCTGCGTTCGATGGGGCGTCGCGCAGAATTCCACGAAATACTTCGGCTGCCCGGACTGGAGATCCCGCCAGGAGGAAAAGCCCTCCCAGACGCGTTCGGGTCTTCAAATCGCTCGGAGCATAATCCTGAATGGGGAGCAACTCCGCGAGGAGCTCTTCCTTGGAGTTCCTTTGCGCCAGCAAATCGATCAACTCGAACCGCGCGCGGAGCTGGTTGTCCGCCGCGGCCTGGTTCCAATGGCCGTAAACTGCGCGATGGAAATACGAGATCGCCTCAGCGAAGCGGCCTTCTTTCACTAACACCCGCGCCATGATCAAGCTGGCGAGACCGTCGGTGGAGTCGCTCTGCAACAGGTCCGCCAGAGTCGATTCGGCGGCGGCGGTATGTCCAGCCGAGAGTTGCGCCTGCGCCAGCGCCCGCAGGTAGTCGCGATTGCCGCGCTCAATGGCAATTGCGCCTTTGATCTGCTCGATGGCCTCCGCGTTCCGGCCGAGCTGCATCAAGTCGCGCCCCTGCCTGAACAGGCGCGCCGCCGCAACGTGGCTCTCCACCCTTTGCGTGTTGGCAAGAAACATATCGATCGCAAACATCGCCCCGATGGCTAGGAAGACCAGGCTGATGGTCCCCAGGAAAGAGCGTGCGGGAGATGGCGCGGCCATTACTCACTCCGCTCCGGACCGGCGCCGCGTTTGGCCACGCCGTAGGCGTCCAGGACATCGTTCAGCGCCACGATTCCCAGCAACTGGCGCAAGTTGGCGCGGCTGACGACGGGAAGGACGTGCAGTCCGCTGGCGCCCATGCGTTGCAGGGCCAGGCTCAGGCTGTGGTCGGTATGCAGGTGCGGGAAATCCACGGCGTGGCCGTCCTGGGGACGGTAGTCGAGAATATCCGCGATTTTCCGATTCCCCGCTCCATCCTCCTCGGCCTGCTCCAGTTCGTTCGTCCGGATCATTCCCCACAGCCCTTCAGGGCCGGCGACGGGCCAGGCGTCGAACGCGCCATCCTCCACTTGATGGAGCGCCGTCCCGATGCGCAGGTCCGGCGATAGGACTACCGGCGCCGGACGCATGGCCTGTTGCACCAGGAGCCGGTCGGCGTCGGCGCGGGAGTGAGCGGTGGGCAGGTGTACGCCCTCCTGATGGGCGAGCGCTTCATAGATCGGCTCTGTCTGAAGTTTGAGCGAAATGAAGTACGCGATCATATTGGAGATCATCAGCGGAACGATGATCGAGTAATCGCGCGTCATCTCGAAAATCATGATCACCGAGGTCATGGGCGTGCGCACGATTCCGGCAAACGCGGTACCCATTCCCACCAGCGCATACGCGCCGGGGCCGGCGGTGTGGAGGGGAAACAGCGCATGGGCCACGCCTCCCACCGCCGCGCCCATCATTGCGCCTATGAACAGGCTTGGGCCGAAGATGCCGCCCGCGTTGCCGGTCCCATAGCAAACCGCGGTGGCCACAATTTTGAGCACGGCCAGGAGCACGACGAGCTGCAGCACGATGTCGCCGTTGAGCACCATTTCGACATGCTCGTAGCCGACCCCCAATACTCCGGGGACGAAGTAACCCATCAGCCCAACCGTCAGGCCGCCCACGGCCGGCTGCAACCAAACCGACCATTTCGGCAGGCGCATGAAGCGGGCGCGAGTGCCCAATAGAAGTTTGACGAAGCACACGGATCCGAGGCCGCCAACCACGCCGAGCACGGCGTAAACGGCGAACTCCACGGGATGCACCAGGCGGTAGCCGGGGACATGGAAGAGAGGCTCGTCGCCCAGCACCAGGTGCAGGACCATCCAGGAGATGGCGGAGGCGAGGACGACGGAGCCGAGCACACCGGCGTGCAAATCGCCCATGATCTCTTCGAGGGTGAACAGGATCGCGGCGATCGGGGTGTTGAAGGCCGCCGCCAGCGCGGCTGCGCAGCCTGCCGGGACCAGCGCCTTCACCTGCTTGGGAGAGAGTCCCAAATTCCGCGCGATCACCGAGGCGAGTCCCGCGCCAACCTGCACGGACGGCCCTTCGCGGCCGAGGGCGATTCCGCTGGCAAGCGAGGCCGAGCAGCAAAAGAACTTCCCGAATACGGTTCGAAACCGGATTCGGCCGTCGTTGATGAAATAGGCGAACTTGGTTTGCGGGATGCCGCTGCCGCGCGCAAACGGAAAATAGCGCCACAGTAAGTAACCTGTGCTGAGCGAGCCGAGAGTGGGAACCAGAATCCGCCGCCAGCCCGATCCCCCGGCCGGATACATGCGGGCCGCGAGCCGCCCGGTCAGCAGGATGAAGGCTACCACGACCAGGCTGACCAGCGCGCCGATGACAACGCTGAGGACCAGCGTCAACCGGTCTTCGCTTTGGCGAAGTCTCTCCAGGATCGCGTTGAGCCGGGCGCTCCAAGGTGGCCGCTGGTAGCTATCCATCGTCTTGCGGATCTATTGCGTGAGGTGTGCCAACCCCGAGACCATTATCGCGAATCCGGCCGAGCTCGGTTCGGGGAGTCTCCTGCGGGGAAACGGGCTGTGGTGAGCACGGGCAAGCGCAACCCGTCACCGAAGCCGCCGGTCTTGCCAGGGGCCGCGAGTGGCGCCAGGTGTTTTCAAAGGCGCCACGGCGGCTCCTGGCGATAGAATTAGAACCCGGCGGGCGGCGGTTGTTTGATCTTCCAGCCGGTGGATATGCCCTCAAGCGAGCACCGCCACTGCCCGTTGTTCATCCTCCAGCAAGCGCCGGGCGAGTTGACGAATTGCGTCTGGGTGCAATTCTGGCCGGGCGCACTCTCGTTCTTGTACCCACAGTTGAACTGGTTGGCGTTGCCGACGATGTCGTAGATCTGGGCTTTGGGGTCGATGTGCAGATCTCGCGGGTCACCTTTGTACTGCGCCGCTTCGATCATCGGGAGCAGAGCTGAGTCGTCGTTGGCCACCGAGAAACCAAATGCGCGCGATCCTTTAACCTGAACGTTAACGCCGGACAACAGCCGTACATTGTCGCTGGCGATTCCGCCTTCCATCGTACACTGGACCAGCACGGCAGCCTCCGCGCTTGATGGGGCGTGGGTAATATTCGGGCACGGACGAGGCGCGCGCGTCCCGTAAGGGACGTAGAGCGGGTCGTTGAAGTTGGGTTGCGCGTTGAGCGATTGCCCGCTGACTGAGGGGCCGCATGCCATGCAAACGACAGCCAGTAGGGCGCAGGTGAAGTGGATTTTGTGATACGCCATGGCGCCATCTTTGCACATGAGGCGGCGGGATCTTCGCTGGAAACGTGCGAATTGGCACGAATGTCGGCGGTTTGCTTCTGGCCAGCGTTCCCGTGGCGGCTCCCAACTTCCGCCGCGGCCCGGGGCGTGTCAATTTCATGATATTCTCGCCTAAAGGGCGGAGGGCACTGGGTATGAGCGCGCCGACAAAAGAACTGGATAAGATTACAACCGCGGTAAACAAGCTGGGATTGGGATGGAGTCTGTGCTTTGTTGGCGAGGACCAGGCCAGCAAGTTAGGAACTCTCACCAGCGATCTGAGAAAGGGCGTGTCGGAGACCGGCGATGGGAAGCGGATCGCTTCAGGCTTCTCATACTGGGGGATAGGTCCGACCATCGCGTGGCTGATGGCCTGCAAGGATAATCTCTATCCGGTAATGAACCAAAGCATCAGGAATTTCTCCGGCCTTTGGGACCAGGCCCTCGCCACACTCGATCCTCAGAACTATCACTATGTCAGTCTGGGTGTTGGCAGTGGAGAGAAAGACAACCTGATCTTGCAAGGCCTGCATCCGATGAATCCAGGGTTGTATTACTTCCCCGTCGATATGAGTCCGGAGATGCTGCGAATGGGCGGGAGAGAGGCGATGAAAGGCACCGAGGTCGAGCGAAGCAAGCTCCTGCCCGTTCAGATCGACTTTTCACTCGATGAGAATGCCGCGGAACTGCGGGACCTTTTGGATCGCATCCTTGGGGAGGCGCCCATACTATTCTCTCTTCTAGGCAACACGCTTTCCAACTTCGTGTACGATGTCAGCCTTTTGCGGACGATCTCCCTGCTGATCAGGCCGAAGGACCGCCTGCTTTTGGAAGTAGCTTACACCGATAGTCTGGACGACGACGCGCTCGTCAAGGCTGCCGAGGAATACGACCGAAGCAGAATGTTTAAGGAGTTTGTAAGCAGCTCCCTTTTCCAAAATACCGACCTGCGTGTGGATCTCGACAGCATCTCTTTCACCAGTTCGGCGGAAAAGGATCGGGCAATTCTCATTAAGTCTTTATACCGAAACACTACCGGTGGACCATTGAGAGTCACCCTGCCGGATCGCACGCAGGTTTCGTTTCCGGAGCGAGACACGATACGCCTTTTGACAATGCGCAAGTACACGGACAAGGGAATTGTCGCCCTGGTTGAGGGCTGCGGGTTTCAGAGTCTGAAGAGACTGCGAAGGGAGTTTCCGAGTCGAAGAGCCTTCCGGTTTGGGACAGAGATCTTATTGTTGAGCCCGACGGGAGTGGTCAAGAAAGAGACGTCCTACGTTTGGACGCTGTTCCTGGCCCATGCGGGACCGGACGGCGGGCCCGCAAAGGAACTGTACGATCGTTTGTCTCCCCACTGCAAGGTTTTTCTGGATAGCGAGAGCTTACTGCTCGGAGCCGATTGGGACCGCGAGTTGTCACAGGCGCAGAAAAAGGCTCTGGTGACGGTGGTATTGGTATCCCCTAAGACCGAGCAAGCGTATTATCAGAGAGAGGAAATAGCCGCGGCGATTCACATGGCCCGAACCAGCGAGGGGGAGCATCGGGTGGTGCCGGTGTTTCTCGATGGCACCGATCCGGAGGACGCGCCGTACGGGCTCCGGCTGAAACACGGAATCCGTTTGTCTCCAACCCGTACCCTGGCCGACGCGGCGAAGGAACTTCTGAACCTGGTCGCGCGGCTGAAGGAGTAGCGGACGGGTCAATGGACCCGGTTGACGGGGATGCTTTGGCCGCCTGTGTGGACCACCAGCCCGGTAATATGCCCCTGACCGCCGAGATCGAAGGTGACCACGTCATCGGAGGTCTTGCTGAAGAACCGGAGCTCCGATTCGGGGAATAGCTCTTCGGGCGCTTCGTCGTTCTCCTGCATGCTCAAGTGGCCGCCCTGACGCGCGACCTTCAGAACCAGTTCCGGCGATACAGCGTAGCTGCCCACTAACCGGTCGAGAGATGGCGGACCGAGCGTGACTTCGGTGTGATGCGGCAAAGGCTTTCGCGGGGGCAACTGGTCATAAGGCGTGAATCCTTCCCACTCGATCGGCGTGAAGGTGTCCCGCAGTAAGGTCTCCAGCAGATCCTTGAATATCCCTTCGCCGTTTGAGCTATTGGTCAGGATGACAATACCGTCCTTGGGCTTATCGAAGACGACCGCGTAGTTTCGGAAGCCGTTGTCGTGGCCTTCCTTGAAGAATGCCTTGCCGTACGGGCTCCAGTACAAGCCCCAACCCAATCCATAGCTCAAGCGAATGGAGCGATTCGCGTCGGTGGTGGCCGTCTCAAGCGTTGGGAACTGATGCTTTGAGGCAATCTGAATCTGAGGGCTGAGCATAAGGTCCCTGGCTGATTTCGACAGCCCCTTGCCGGCAATTACCGCCTGCGTAAACGCGCTGAAATCGCGCAGAGTGGTCTGCATGGAGCCGGCCGATTCGGCCCTTTTTTGTTGTTGATGGCCGAGCGAGCGCCTCCACTCGTCGTAGCCGTTGGCGTAGTCGTTTTCGAACCGGTCCTCCGAGACCATGCTCGTGCGCGTCATGGCGAGCGGCTTGAATACGCGGGTCTCCATTAGTTCCCGCAGCGGCGTCTTGGTAACGGTCTCCACCACAAGCTGCAGGAGCTGCATTCCTTCGCCGGAGTACGCGTACCGTGTGCCTGGCTCGAAATTGATGTTCAGCTTGTGGTCCTCATTCAGCCATCGGATGTTCGGAAAGCCCGCAGTGTGGCTCAGCAGCATCCGCGCGGTGATCTTCTTGTAGCGCGGGTCGTCAGCCAGATCCCGATAGGCCGCGTAATCCGGAAGGGGCTTGGGGAGGTAGTCCTGCACTGGGCTGTCGAGGTCGAGCGTCCGGTTGTCCACAAGTTGCATCACCAGGTAAGTGAACGCGACTTTGGTGAAAGAAGCCGCGGCCATTACCGAATCTTCCGTCAGCGGCAGCTTCTTCTCCGTGTCGCGGAATCCGTAGGCCATCAGGTAGGCCACCTTGCCGCGGTTGAAAATGGCAATGCCGGCGCCGGTTACCTCGGCCGCTTTCATCAGTCGCGAAACGGTCGCGTCGATTTCCGCGCCGGAGAGCGAACTGCCATCCAAGCGTTTTATGCCCGGCTGCGCTGCCACGGCGGCTAAGCCGCTGCAAAACGCTAGGACTACCGCCAGAAATCCTCTCATCCATGCCTCCATGGACCTGTACGATTGAAATCCCTCGGCCGTTCCACAAACCGGCATGGCGGTTTCCAGACCTGGTTGCCTGAATCTCACGCCGGACGCTACAATCGGGCTTCGAAGTCATGGAACTCGAATCCGCTTTCCACCCGGCCAGCACGCCCGATTATCTTCCGCCCGTGCGGATGCGCGAGCTCCAGCTTGAGCGCTTGCGGGCCGTGGTGCGCCGCGCCTATGGCAATGTTCCGCTGTTTCGCGAACGGCTCAACGCGCGCGGCGTCCGGCCCGAGGATATACGCGAGCTTGGCGACCTGCGGCAGCTTCCCTTCACCACCAAGGCCGATCTGCGCGATACCTACCCGTTCGGCCTGTTCGCCAGCCCGATTGAGGAAGTGGTGCGGCTGCACGCGTCGAGCGGCACTACCGGCAAGCCTATCGTGGTGGCGTACACCAGACAGGACCTGGAAGTCTGGACCAGCGTGATGGTGCGGGCCCTGGCAGCTTGCGGGCTGACCCACGGCGACATCGTCCAGAATGCTTACGGCTACGGCCTGTTTACCGGCGGGCTGGGAGCGCACTATGGGGCCGAATCGCTGGGCGCGACGGTCATCCCCGTGTCGGGCGGCAATACCGACCGCCAAATCATGGTGATGAAGGATTTCCGCGTCACCGCGATCTGCTGCACGCCGAGCTACTTCATCCATCTTTTGGAGCGCGCGGGGGAGTTGGGCGTGAACGTGCGCGAGCTGCCCCTGCGGGTGGGCATCTTCGGAGCGGAGCCCTGGACCGAATCCATGCGCCGGCACATCGAGATCGAAGGCGGGATCCAGGCGTTCGACATTTACGGCCTGTCGGAGATTATCGGCCCCGGCGTGGGCGTCGAGTGCTCGTACCACAACGGGCTGCATATTTTCGAGGACCACTTCTACCCGGAGATTGTCGACCCGGAGACCGGCGGCGTGCTGCCCGATGGCGAGGAGGGCGAGCTGGTGCTGACCACCCTGAGCAAGCAGGCCATGCCGATGATCCGCTACCGCACGCGCGACATCACTTCACTCGCTCCGGAGCCGTGCCCTTGCGGCCGCACCGTGCGTAGGATCGGCCGGATCGGGCGCCGCAGCGACGATATGATCATCATCCGCGGCATCAACGTATTCCCATCGCAGATCGAGGCCGCGCTGCTGGCGGTGGAAGGGACGCTGCCGCATTACCAGATTATTCTCACGCGGCAGAAGGGCCTGGATGCCATCGAAGTGCAGGTGGAAATCACGCCGGAGCTTTTCAGCGATAAGGTCGGCGCCATGGAAAGCCTGCATGGCCGGTTGAGTTACGCGCTCGAACAGACGCTCGGCCTGCGCGTGGAGGTGACGCTGGCGGCGGCGCGCAGCATCCGGCGGAGCGAGGGCAAGGCGCAGCGCGTCATGGACCGCCGCAACCTGGGAGAAGAAGGTCGTCATGAAAATCCATCAACTGTCGCTCTTCCTCGAAAATAGGCCAGGACAGATGGCCGCTCCGTGCAAGCTGCTGGCGGGCGCCGGCATCAACATCCGCACGCTGACGCTGGCGGACACGGAGCGCTTCGGGATTCTGCGGATGATTGTCTCGGACTGGCAGAGGAGCCGGTCGCTGCTGGAGGAAGCCGGCTATCTGGTCAACGTCACCGAGGTGGTGGCGGTGGAGGTGGCCGACACTCCCGGCGGTCTGGGCGAACTGCTGGAGGTCTTCGTGGACACGGAGATCAACATCGAGTACATGTACGCGTTCGCCTTCGGGCCGCTGGGCCGGGCGGCTCTGATTTTTCGATTCAACCGGCCAGACGCAGCGATTGACCGTCTCCGCGAGGCTGGCCTGAACGTGCTGGAAGAGGTCGAAGTTTATCACCGCATCGCGGTGTAGAAGAAGGCCACGAGGACAGGGCCAGGAGAAGAAGGCCGGCCAGGAGGCCCGCCTTACTTCGCAGCCGTCACCACAATCGGAACCGGCGGCCAACTCGACCCGTCCACCCAGACGGTCAGGGCGATCTGGGAGCCTGTGGGCGCCTGCGTCAACTGGACCTGAATCTGGGATACGCCGCTAGCCTGCGGCACGATCTGCGCGATGGTCATGCTGACGCCGTCGAGAGTGACCGAGAGGCGGCTCGGATTGGCGATTACCGTCGGATCGAGGCCGGTGACCTGCACGTCGACGACGCCGCCCACCGTGGCGGGGGTGGAACCGCCGACCGGCTGGCCGGAGGGGAGCGTAATGCCCACAATTTCGGGCGGCGGCAGCCCGACCTGGACCGCCAGCGGCGGGGAGCTCGCCATACCGTTGTTTACAACCAGATTCATCAGCCCCGCCGGCACGCTGCCGGGGACCAGGATGTTGATCTGGCTCTCGGTACCGTACACAACCGGCGCCGGTTGGCTGATTCCGGAGGAGGGGTCGGTAAAGGCCGCTTGCACCGAGCCGCGCGAGACACCGAGGTTGGCGCCGTCGATGGTTGCATAACCGCGGCCGTAAACGGTGGCCTGGCCGGCGATGCCATTCGCCACGCCGGTGACGTAGGGCGCGGACGGATTGGCCGGCTGCAACTGGACCGCATTCCCTTGCGAGGCCACCTGGAAGCCCGAAATCACGCTGAGCTCGGACGCCGGGGACGCCCCATTGGACGCGGTCACCACGTTGGCAACCAAGTGGGTCGGGCTGAGCACAAAGATGTCCCGCACCTGAGCGTCGCTGGTTCCAAGGCCCACCGTCACCTGGCCATTCACAAAATTCATGTTGGTGGCCGTGATGTCCACTCTGGCGGCGACGCCGCCCGGCAGATTCGCGGGAACCGCGCTGACCAGCGCCGGGGCGGATACCGGATAGGCATAGGTCGGCGGCGGGTCGGGCAGGGCAGCGCCATAGGCCAAGGCCGTGGAATCCAAGGTGGTCGAGCTCTGCCAGTCGCTGTTGTAGACCACCACGCTGGCTTTCTGGCCGCTAAACCCGGGTGGCGGAACGACGCCGATGGAAGCGCCCTGGAGCGTGCCGCTGAAAGGGGTTTTGACGGCGGTTTCGAGGCCGTCGAAAAACACGCGGCTATCGGAAGCCAGATTCGTTCCGGAGACGGTAGCGCTGCCATCGGCATTGGCCGTGACCGCGCCGATCGCCGGCGGGTTTTTGCTTACCACGACAACCGCATTCGGCAGAACGTAGATGTCGTCGCCGAAATTCAGAAGCAGATGTTGGGGACCGGGCGAGACTCCCTGCGGCATGTTGAAGTAGAGCGCCACCGCCTGGGGGGTACAGCAGGAAGCCGGCGGTTGCCGGGTCGCTCCGATGGCGCCGAGAATGGTCGCCGACTTCGGAACCGGGGTGTTTCCGTCCGCCGACTGAACGGTGACGGTGGCGATCCCGTTGGTTTCGGTCTGGGTGGCATTCACAAACGCAGGCGTAACCGCGCTGCCGTTGTAGGAGTAAGTCTGGTTGACGGAATCGAAATATCCGAACGTCACCACGTCGTAAATAGGAACCGCCGCGCGCGGCGTCACGGTGAAATTCTGGGAGGTAACGCTGGCGCCGGCCTGGATGGCGATGGACGCGGCCTGGGTTGGATCGAGCGTCCCCGCGCCGCCGCCAGCCGCGTAGAACACCGTCCCGAACGGCGCGCTTGCCGCGATGGGGTTTCCATTGACGTCCACCGGAAGCGTGACGTCGGCATCCGGAGGAAGCGGGTGAACGTAAAGCAGGTACTGGCCCGGTGGCAAGCCGTCGATCTCATAGGTTCCGTCCGGATTCGTCAGGGTGCTCACCGGCAGGCCCACGGCCGGAAGCGCCACCACCGAGGCCAGCGCGACGCCCGCGTTGTTGACGGTAACTTGCCCCGAGATGGAACCGTAGGCGCTGGTCCAACCGTACGGGGCGTAAAGCAGCGCCAGTGCGGCCACATCGTCCGGCCCCAGGGGGTATGTCCGCGTGGTATTGCGGACCACGGCTTGCGACATGGCGCTCGAAGTAAACGTGTGCTGTAAGCCCAGCGCGTGTCCCAGTTCGTGCACGGTGGTGGTGAAATAGGTCTCGGCGTAGCTTGGTCCCGGCGGCACGCTGGTTTCGCTGTTCAGGAACACAATGGAGCCGGAGATCGGGAAAAACGTATCGCCCTGTTCCGTGACGACAGGATCGAGGGCCACCGTCGGCGCGGCCTCGGCGAGTATCCCCGGCGGCAATGGGGCAAATTCCACTTCAATGCCCGGAGTATTGCCGGGCGGCTGGCCCTGCGCCTCAAGCCCGCCAAACGCCACGCGCAAGCTCGAAACGCTCACGGAGTTCCACACCGCCGCGGCCTGTTTCACCTGGCTGAGGACGGAGGCGAAACTGTCGCTACCGGTGGTTTGCGGGGCGGCGTCGCTGACATGGACGGACACGGTGTTTTCTAGCAACGCGGTAAGGTCGAACTTCTCGTAAATCGGGACGTAAGAGTTCGTGCCGAGGAAGTGCACGTAGTGGTAATACGCCGCCGCGGGCGTCGCCAGGGACAGCGCTAGGAGCAGGGAGAGAATCCCGATGCGCGGACGGCTCACTTCTGCACGCTCCCGCCCACCGCCGCGAGCGAAGCGGCAATCCGGCTCCTCAGTTGGCTAAGCGGCATGACCATGGTCTGGTCTTTTACGGGCCGGCCCGTTCCCGCGGCCAGCATCACTTCGTGGCTTGCGGCGCGTGTGGCCGCCGGATCCCGCGATCCGCCAGGAGCGATGGAAAAGAGACCCTGCGTCAGCCCGACCACCTGAGTTGGCCCCGATGCGCCCGTCCAAAGGAAGAACACATATTCTTCGCCCCGATGGAACACCGGCGCTCCCTCAAAAGTCTGCCGGAGCTTGTTGGCCACGCCACCGGGGACCGCAACATCGACGGAACTCGTGCCGGCGCCTTTAAAGCGCTCGGAGACTTGCACGGTGTAGTGGGTGTAGATGACCCTGCCGGAGAACGCCGCATAAGAATCCATGACCCTGCCGCGGACGATGGCGGTGGACTTGGCGACCATGTCGTCGAGCGATAGCTGTTCCAAGGTGGCCGGGTGGAGGGGCGCCACCGAGAGAACCAAGCCGAACACGGAGAGCAGCCGCAGTTTCACGATACATACCGTAGGCAATTGCCCTGCCAGCGAAGCCGGCTCAAACGAAACGGGTTAACATTTCCCGTGCGTCCTGGTTTGGGTTCCCTGGACACGCGCCCGGGACAATGTGGGGCGGGCCCTCGCCATTGGACGGCTACGGCAACATGGTCGGTATGGACGTGTATAGGCCGTTCGGGTCGGTTTTCAGGCCGAGGCCGGTCAACGGGCCGGCGGGCACGGAGGCGGAACCGGGGTTCCCCTGGAATTGCACAATGCCTCGTATATTCGCCGTCATCGCCAGCCGGGCGGGCAGCATGAACGCATCGTGCCCGTTGCCGTTGGCGTCGTTGTGGGTTAGGGGAACCGCAACCGGCTGCGCGGTGACCAGGTTGCCGTTCAGGTCCCAAACCGTTGCGGTGATGGCCGCGGGCGTGCCGGAGAGGTTTGCGATGGCGACAGCCGTAGAGGAGCCGTTGGTGTTGTCGAAGTAGAGGCTAATCGAGGAGCCGATCTGGCTCTGCAACGGGACGGATGCCTCCACGCTCCCGTTGCTAAAGACCGCAAAACCGCTCAGGGCGCCATCGCTGAGGACGTCGACCCATCCCTCCACGTTAGCGGTCAAGCTCCCTGTCACCACGACCAGCGTCGTGTTGGGTGCGATTACCTCTGGCACCGTGTTCCTCGTGGCTTGCAGCGAAGTGCCCGGCTGGATGACGGTGAGGGGCAGGGTCAGCGGGTTGCCGTCGTCCCCGTAAAAGTTGAGATTGGTTTGGACCGGCGCCGCGGACCTGTTGGTCAGCCATATCGTGGTAACCCAACCGGCGCCCGCCGATAATTGGGACAGGATCCCCAGGCGCGTGAGCACGCCCGGCGCGGTGACCGTCAGGCTGAACGGCTGGGAGGCAGTCAGGGAAGTGCTATCTTGCACCTGGACCGCGAAAATGTAAGTGCCGGAGGCGGTGGGGGTGCCCGAGATCGCGCCCGAACTGGAAAGAATCAGCCCCGGCGGCAGAGCGCCGGAGACTACCGACCACGTATACGGAGGAACGTCGCCCGTGGCGGCCAGGGTCTGCGAATAGGCTGTGCCGGTCGCGCCGGAGGGCAAAGGCGAAGACGTGGTGACGGCGAGAGCTGCGCCGACAATCGTCAGAGAGAACGACTGGCTGGCATAGAATATGCCGCCATAAACGACGTTGATGTTGAACGTGGAGGTTCCAAGCGTTGTGGGAGTTCCGGAAAGCACGCCGTTCGAAGAGAGGGCGAGGCCGGTTGGCAGCGTTCCGGATGCGACCAACCACGCGTATGGAGGGTAGCCGCCTGAGGCGGCGAGAGTCTGCGAATAGGCCGCGTTCACCACACCCGCAGGCAAGGTTGCAGGCGAGGTGACGGTGAGCTGGGTGTAAGGGATCTTCAACGAGAACGTTTGGCTGCCGGTTAACGAGGCGGCGTCGGTGACTGTGACGCTGAACCCGAAGGTCCCGGTTACGATGGGGGTTCCGGCGATCACGCCGGCGGTGGAAAGAGAGAGGCCAGCGGGTAACGAGCCAGCCGTGAGCGACCAGGTGTAAGGAGACGTGCCGCCGGTGGCGGCGAGGGTCTGCGAATACGGCGCGCCAGTGTCCCCTGGGGGCAAGCTTGAGGACGTGGTGATGGACGGCTGCGCGAAGCAGGCGCAACTCATCAGCAGGAAAGCCACTATAGAGCAGATTGTTTTCATATAAATATCTCTCTTTAACCGAAATTATCGCACAAATAAGCACCCGGAGCCTGCTCAAAATCAACGGGCTGAGATTTCCCCGGCGCAATGGCCGGGTTCGCGGGACACGCGGGGTTTGCGGGACACGGGGGGTTTGCGGGCCACGGGGGGTTTGCGGGACACGCCGGGTTGCGGGACGCGCGGGCTTGCGGACACGCGGGCTTGCGGACACGCGGTTGGGACAACACGGGCCGGAGTTACCGTTTGCCGGCGCGCACGATGAGCATGGGCGCGTCCAGCTTGTGCCGTACCGGGTTGATGGTTGTTCCGAAGATCAGATCCTTCAGCCCGCCGTGGCCATGCGCGCCCATGATGACCAGATCCGGGTGGACTTCGCGCGCGTACCGCACGATCTCTTTCCTTGGGGAGGACGAATGCGAGATTTCCGTTTCCACGGCGATCCCTTGCTCCCGAAGGGATTCCGCGATGCGGCCCAGGTACTGTTCGCCGGCCTCCACTTCCGCCGTGGAGGAATCCTTGCCGTAGATCTGGCTGGTCACGCCTTCCTCGACGTGGAGTAGAAATACCTTGGCGCCGTGCAGCCTCGCCATGGCGGCGGTATGGCCTACGGCCAGACGGTCCAGGGGGGTGTGGTCGAGGGTGAGCAGGATGCGCTGATAAACCGGCGCCGCTTCGGCTTCGGCCCCGGCCATTTCCGGCAGCGTTACCGGCTCTCTGCCAAGACGCCGATGGGTGATCGCCGGTTCGATGGTTACCCAGCCGAGCAGCAATAGGAGCAGGCCCGAAACCGGTACGGTCACCAGCAGGACCACCGGACGCCAGGCGCCCGCGCCGCTTATCCAATCCATCAGGGCCATCCCGGCCAGCCGCAGGTTCAACCCCACGATGACGGCCGCGGTGATCCAGGAAAGCGCGCGCACCCAGGTCTTGTTCGAGAACGACCCCATGCGGGAGCGGTCGCTGGTGAAGTGAATCAGCGGAATCACCGCAAACGGCAATTGCATGCTGAGGATCACCTGGCTGAGGATGAGCAGGCCGAACGTGGATTTATCCCCTGCGATGTAAATGGTAAGGGCGGCCGGTACGATCGCCAGCGCGCGGGTGACCAAGCGGCGCAGGAACGGCCTCATTCGGAAGTTGAGAAAACCTTCCATAACTATCTGACCGGCAAGGGTTCCCGTGAGGGTGGAAGACTGTCCGGAACAGAGCAGCGCGACGGCGAAGATGACGCTGGCCGCGCCGGTTCCCAACAAGGGGGTCAGAAGTTCGTGGGCCTGCTGGATCTCCGTCACGACGATGCCGTGTTTGAAGAAAACCGCCGCCGCCAGCACCAGGATTGCAAGATTGACGAACATCGCGCCGTTCAGCGCCACTACGGAATCGATCAGGTTGTAATGGCAGGCCGTGCGCTTGGCCGCATCCGTGCGGTTGATGTGCCGGGTTTGCACCAGGGCCGAATGCAGATACAGATTGTGCGGCATCACGGTGGCGCCCAGGATTCCGATGGCGACGTACAGGCTCTGGCGATTGAGGTGGAACAGCATTCCGCCGGCCATTTCGCCCATCGACGGTTTGGCCCAGACGACCTCGATGAAGAAGCAGCAGCCGATCACGGCGATCAGCGACAGCACGAAAGCCTCAATCGTCCGTATGCCGAAGCTCTGAAACCAGAGCAGCAGCAAAGTATCCGCCGCGGTGAGCAGAACGCCGGTCAGCAGCGGGATGTGAAACAGCAAATTCAGCGCGATGGCGGCGCCCAGGACTTCGGCCAGATCGCAGGCCGCGATGGCGATCTCGCACAGCGCCCAAAGCGCCACCGTGACCCGGCGCGGGTAGGTTTCACGGCAGGCCTGCGCCAGATCGCGCCCGCTGACAATGCCCAGCCGGGCGGAGAGCGTTTGCAGCAGGATGGCCATGGCGTTCGACATGACCAAGACCCACAGCAACTGGTAGCCGAAACGCGCGCCGCCCTCCAGGTCCGTGGCCCAGTTGCCGGGGTCCATGTACCCCACGCTGACCAGGTAGGCGGGACCGGCGAAGGCGAACATGCGCCGCCAGAAGGTGACCTGGGAGGTCCCCACGCTGGAGTGTACTTCCGCGAGAGAGAGTTCGCGGTTGGTCTGGTTGGACGCGCGAATCATGCTTTCTTCACTATAGTGGCGCAACGCCATCGGGACAAGGGATTGCTTCCTGTTACCATGGGGCTAATCTCATGTGCCTGGCAATCCCCGGAAAAGTGGCTGAACTCTATAAGGCGGGCAGCGTGTCCATGGCCCGCGTGGATTTCGGCGGCATCGCGCGCGAGGCGTGCATGGTCTACCTTCCGGAGGCGCGCGTGGGTGAATACGTGCTGGTACACGCCGGTTTCGCGATTACCAAGATGGACGAGGAAGAAGCCCGGCGCACGCTTGCAGATCTTCAGGCGTTAGATGAAATTTCAGCCGAAACATGAAGTATTTAGACGAGTTTCGAAATCATGATCTAGCTCAGAAACTGCTTGCCGAAATCCGCCGGACGGTCACGCGTCCGTGGGTAATCATGGAAGTCTGCGGCGGGCAGACCCACTCGATCGTGAAATACGGCC
>CAYWHA010000027.1:0-74333 GCA_964457555.1 uncultured Solibacteraceae bacterium | reverse complement strand
TCCACCTGGGCCAGTCTTCCACCACGCTTTCCGGCGGCGAGGCGCAGCGCATCAAGCTAGCCAAGGAACTGAGCAAGCGGCAGACCGGCCGCACCTTTTATCTGCTCGATGAGCCCACCACCGGGCTGCATTTCGCCGACGTCGGCAAGCTGCTGGACGTGCTGCGGCGGCTGGTGGATTTGGGCAACACCGTGGTGGTGATCGAGCACAATCTGGATGTGATCAAGACCGCGGATTATATTATCGACCTGGGTCCGGACGGCGGCGAGTACGGCGGCCGTGTGGTGGCGTTTGGCACGCCCGAGCAGGTGATGCGGTCCAGGAAAAGTTACACGGCCGAGGCTTTGCGCAAAGCGCTCGTCCGGGAAAAGACGGCATGAGCAAATACGCCAAGGGTCCGCTGGATTTCGCGCGCCTCAAGACCGTAAGTCTTGCGAAGCGCGGCGGCAAGGTGAAGATCGCCGATTTCGCATCGCCTTACCGGAAAGGCTCGGGCATGGCGGGCTGGCTCGACTCGCTGCCGCACATTCTGGCGGGCGATTCGTTCCGGGCGCTGGTAGAGGCTCTCGCCGTTGCGCGCGGCAAGCGCCGGGCGATTATCTGGGGGCTGGGCGGCCACGTGATCAAGTGCGGTCTGGCGCCCGTGCTGGTGAACCTGATGCGGCGCGGCTACGCCACGGCCTTCGCGCTCAACGGCGCCGCGGCAATCCACGACTTCGAAATCGCCCTGGCCGGCCACACCAGCGAAGATGTGGAAGCCGTGCTGCCCGACGGCCGCTTCGGCGTGGCCGAGGAGACGGGGCGCGAAATGAACCGCGCCATCGAGGAGGCCTACGCCGAGGGACTCGGGATGGGCGAGGCGCTGGGCAGGCGGCTGGCCGCCGCTCCGCACGGCGACTCCAGCCTATTGGTCCAGGCGTACCAGCGCGCCGTGCCCGTGACGGTTCATGTGGCCGTGGGCACGGATACGCCGCACATGCATCCAACCGCAAATGGCGCCGCCATGGGAAGCGCGTCGCACCGTGATTTCCGCCTCCTTTGCGCCTATGTTGCGGACCTGAACGAGGGCGGCGCGTACCTGAATGTCGGCTCCGCCGTGCTGTTGCCGGAGGTATTTCTGAAGGCTGTTTCGGCGGTGCGCAACCTGGGGCATCCCCTGGCGAACTTCACCACCGCCAATTTCGATTTCCTGCAGCACTACCGCCCGCGTGTGAACGTCGTGGAACGCCCGCACGCGCAATCGGGAGGCGCCGGCTACGCCATCACGGGGCATCATGAACTGACCATCCCGCTGCTGGCCGCCGCGCTGATCGAGAGAGATTCATGACGGACGACCCGCCGCCGGCGCATCCCGAACTCGATACCGAGCCGCGAACGTCAGAGAGCGGTTTCCCCCACCCCGATCCATACCCGTTCTGGACCTACGGCGACGTGTTTCTCTTTTGCGGCCTCTCGCTCCCCTGTATGCTGCTCTCCTGGGCCATCGTCAAGGGGGCTTTCGTGGCGTTGCGGATACGCGGAGCGACCCCTGCCGCGGCGCCGCTGGCGGAACAAGTCGTCCTCTACCTGATGCTCTTCGGCGCGCTGATGCTGATCTTCCGCCTGCAGTACGACCGTCCGTTTTGGCGCTCGCTGGCCTGGACCAAGATGCGCTTCCCTTCTCTGTGGCTGGTAGTCGCCGGAGCCTCGACGGCCTATCTGGTGGCGATCTTGGGCCAGTTCATCCACACTCCCACCGGCAGGAATGCCATCACGGACCTGATGCAGGACCGCGCCTCCCTGCTGCTGCTGACGGTTTTCGGAGTCACGCTGGGGCCTGTGTGCGAAGAGTTGGCCTTCCGCGGCTTTCTGCAGCCCCTGCTGGTGCGCAGCCTGGGCGCGGTTCCCGGCATCCTTCTGGCGGCCGTCCCCTTCGGTCTGCTGCACTACCAGGAGTACGGCAATTCCTGGCGGCACGCCGCGATCGTGGCGGCGGCCGGCGCCGCTTTCGGCTGGATGCGGCACGCGACCGGGTCCACCAAAGCATCCGCGCTGATGCACGCCTCCTACAACGGGCTGTTCTTCGTGGCGACGCTTTCGCAGAGACCGGATCTGATGAAGTGAGCGTCGATTCCGTACTAAGGATGCAGCATCGTCCGCAGCCTTGTGCAGGAACTGCACCGGGCGAAGGCCCGCGATTCACCTTCACACGTGCATTTTCATCGTTCGGGCTGTTGCGTGCGAAGTCCGGGGCGAGGAGACGCAATGGCGCATACCGCGGGTTTGATCCTTGCCTTCGTTTTTGGTTCGACCGCAATTCTGGCGCAACAGCCGGGTTCGCTGGAGCCGCCGCCAGACGGGTCGTTAACCGCCCAGGCGCCGTGGACGGAAGCTGTCATCTCGCCGGTCCAGTTGGCCAAGAACGTTCTGCATGACCAGAAGCCCATCTGGGCTTTTCCGGAGAGGGCTGTGCGGGGCAAGCATTGGAAGCCTGCTTTGGCGGTTGCGCTCGGAACGGCGACCCTGGTGGCCCTTGACCCCTCCACCGAGCCTTATTTCCACAACCCATCCCGTTTCGGGGCCTACAAGACCGGACCCCTGCGTGGACGGAATACGACGCTGGTGGAAGTGCTCACGCCCGTCGCTTTTTATGCGGCCGGTCTGGCGAAACACAACTCGCATGCACGGAATACCGGGCTGCTTGCCGCCGAAGGCCTCATCGACGCGCAAATCGTCTGCTTCGTAATGAAGGAAGCCGTAGGGCGATTGACACCTAGCGATATCCCTCCTGACGGTAGTCTTCGCAATACGTGGTTCAAGTACAAGGGCGGGCTGACGAATAGGGGCGGTTTTCCGTCGGGCCACAGCGCCTCCGCATTCGCGGTGGCGGCTGTAATCTCGGCGCGATACCGCTCGCACCGGTGGATACCTTGGGCTGCTTACGGGGCTGCCGCATTCCTCGCGCTGTCCCGGCTGCCGGATCAGGCTCACTTTCCCTCGGACATCTTCATAGGCTCGGCCATTGGGTACAGCATCGGCCACTTTGTGGTGATGGGAAGGTAGGACAGCCTCGGCCGATACGTGTTCGCTCCCGCGCTTCCGGCGCAAAGAACCGATCTGCTAAGGTGAGAATGCTCTCATGTTCGAAACCATCCAATGGACTGACGCCGGCGTCGTCATGATCGACCAGACGCGGCTGCCGCTCGAAGAAGTCTACGTGACGTGCCGGACTTACCAGGAGGTAGCGGCGGCGATTCGCGATATGACCATCCGCGGCGCGCCGGCTATCGGCGTGGCGGCCGCCATGGGGGTCGCGCTGGGTGCCATGCATCCGGAAGGCGCCGATCTGGACCGTCACATGGAGACGGTCTGCCAAACCCTCGCCGGGACGCGGCCCACGGCGGTAAATCTTTTCTGGGCCATCGACCGCATGCAACGGCTTTACGCTTCCCTGCGCGGCCGGCCCGCCTCGGAAATCGCGCAAGCGCTGGTTGCGGAAGCGGTTCGCATCCGGGAAGAAGACATCGCCATCTGCCGTGCCATCGGCCGCAATGGCGCTCCGCTGGTTCCGGATCGCAAGACGGTCCTCACGCACTGCAATGCGGGTGCGCTGGCCACCGCCGGGTACGGAACGGCGTTGGGGGTGATTCGCGCGGCCGTCGAAAGCGGTAAGTCCATCGACGTCTTCTCCGATGAAACGCGGCCCCTGCTGCAAGGTTCGCGCCTGACGGCCTGGGAGCTGCAGCGGGACGGCATTCCGTGTACCCAGATCACGGACAACATGGCCGGCCATTTTCTCAAATCCGGACGGATCGGCTGCGTGGTTGTTGGGGCGGACCGCATCGCGGCGAATGGCGATGTGGCGAACAAAATCGGCACCTATTCGGTGGCCGTCCTGGCGAAGGAAAATAACGTCCCGTTCTACGTGGCCGCGCCGATTTCGACGCTCGATCTGACACTGCCCTCCGGCGACCGCATCCCCATCGAAGAGCGCGCGGCCGCCGAGGTGACCCACGCGTTCGGGAGGCAGGTGGCCCCGGACGGCATTGCGGTCCAGAACCCGGCCTTCGACGTGACGCCGGCCCGCTACGTGTCCGCCATCGTTACGGAGCGCGGCGTGGCCCGTGCGCCGTACCTGGAATCTTTGCGAAAATTGGAAGGACGCTCTTAAGCGAAACCGATGCGAACCCTCCTTTCTCTCTTGCTATGCGCCGCCGCGCTGATCGCCGGCGAGCAGACCGGCCGCCGCGCACCCGGCTTTGCCTTGCCGGACGTAAACATGAAGCTGTACGACCTGGCGGATTACCGCGGCAAGGTTGTCATCCTGGAATTCATGCAGACCGATTGCGTGCATTGCGGAGCCTTCGCGGCGGTGCTCAAACAGATCGAACAAAAATATGGCGCGAAAGTCGCGATCCTGGCGGTCGCCAATAGTCCGCACGACAACGCGAACACGGTAGGCCAGTATGTCAAGAGCCACGCAGTCGATTATCCGGTGCTGTTCGACTCGGGCCAGATGGAATACTCGTACGTCCGCAAGATGTCCATCGACAACCCCTACGTATTCGTCATCGACGGCAACGGAGTCATCCGCGACGATTTCGGCTATACCGCATTTACGAAGGACCTTTTCGAGGGCAACGGCATGTTCGCGGTGATCGACCGCGTGCTGAATCCCAACGCTTCGATGGCCCCGAAGAAGTAGGGCGGGCCTCCTGGCCTGCCTTCTTTTCCTGCCTTTTCAGCCGCAGGCCGGCCCCGCGCGCCGGCTTCCAGTTCACAAAATCAACCGCGCGTCCCCGTCGCGGCGGGTGATGCGCTCGCGGTCCAGATACTCAAGCAGCGGGATGGCGTACTTGCGCGACACGCCCGTCCAGGTCTTGAAATCGCCCACCGTGAAGCGCGCGGGCTTGCGGGCGGCGAGCATCGCGCGTAGCTCCTGAATCGCGGCCTGGTGGAAGACCAGGTCCTCGCCGATGCGCACCAGCTTCTTTTCGCGCAGCAGAATGGCCAGCAGAGAACGCGCCCGCGCCGGTTCCACGCCGGATTTCGCCAGCACGCCGGCCAGCGCGGGGGTGGCCAGCCCGCCTTGTTCGAAAGCGCGCTCGATGGCGGCGCGCGCCTGCTCCTCGTCGTCCTTGAGCGCGACGTTGTGCTCCGGCATCCGCACCAGGCTGCCCTGTACCACTGGTCCGCCGTGGGCCAGCAACTCGTCCAGCAGGAAGGCGGGGGCGCCCGGTAGTTCGCGGGCGCGCAGATCTTCTTTGGCCATCCCCGGAGCCAAAGGGTTGGCGCGGTGAAACTCGCGGACCGTTTGCGCCAGTCGCTGACGCGCGGCTTCGAACCACGCGCGGTCCACGTACCAGGGCTGCGGCTGCGCCAGGGCAACTAATGGGGCGCGTGCGGCCGCGGCGGCGATGGCCATCTCCAACATGCCGGTGCGCGCCACCAACTCGCGCAGGGGCAGGCCGAATTCCGCTTCTCGAACCAGGAGGGCGATGCGCGCGGCGGCGTCCGCGGATGCCAGCACGGTTAAGCGGGAGGCAACGTCGGCGGGCCCGCGAGGACGGCGGACGCCCCCTTCCGGTCCGCAGTCCACCACGGTACCGCCGCCGATGGTGGTCACAGGCGAGAAACTGCGGATGATAAAGCGGTCGCCCGGCAGCAGCAGCGCCGCATCGCGCAGGACGATGCGGACCCACGCGCCGCCGCCGGGTTGGAGCGCCAGGGGTAGGGCAGGGGATTCGCCCGCCCCGCTGAACAGCCGCACCTGCGCTTCGATCTCCGCCGTTCCCGAATGAAAGTGGACCGGCGCGCGGTGTTTGAGAGGCTTTGCCGAGCGCAGCAGGTCCAGCCGGCAATCCACCTGCTTGACCGCGCGGAAACGCCCCGCCTCAGAGAGCGTATCGCCGCGCGCCAGTTCTGAAACCTCGACGTCCGCCAGGTTCAACGCCGTACGCTGCCCCGCAACCGCTCGCTCCGCCTTGGAACCATGCACCTCCACGCCCCGCACCCGCAGCCGGCGGCCGGCAGGATAGACCTCCACCTCCTGCTCCCTTGCCACCGTTCCTGAGATCGACGTGCCTGTCACCACCACGCCGGCGCCCTTCACGCTGAATACGCGGTCAATGGGCAGGCGGAACCAGCCCGCCGGGTCCCGTAGCGGGACAGATTCAGCCACGCGCGCCAGTTCCCTCCGCAGTTCGTCGAGACCAGCGCCGGTGACCGCGCTCACCGGAACTACCGGCGCCCCCTCCAGGAACGAACCGGCCACCAGTTCCTCCACCTCGGCCCTCGCCAGGGCGAGCATGTCGCCATCCACCAGATCCGCTTTGGTCAGTGCGATGACGCCTCGCGCTACGCCCAGCAGGCGGCAGATATCGAAGTGCTCGCGCGTCTGCGGCTTGACCGACTCGCTGGCCGCCACCGCCAACACCACCAGGTCGATGCCGCCCACCCCCGCCAGCATGTTCTTGACGAACCGCTCGTGGCCCGGCACGTCCACGAAGGCCAGGCGCAGCGACGGCGTCAATTGCATGTGAGCGAAACCCAGGTCGATGGTGATGCCGCGCCGCTTTTCTTCCTCCAGGCGGTCCGCATCGATGCCCGTCAGCGCCTTCACCAGCGCAGTCTTGCCGTGATCGATGTGCCCCGCAGTGCCGGCGACAACATTTTTCATGATTCCGCCTTCATGGTAAACCCGCGGCGGCGGGAACTCGTCTACACGGGCCGAGGAGTTAATTCACGAACATGATAAATCGCGTTCTCAATGCGGTTGTACTGGCGACGCTGATGGCGTCCCTGGTCTTCCCGCAAACTACCGCCACCACGCCGCCCAGTCCTCCGACCGTTGCGGACCTCGTGGCGAACCAGGTCGCTTACTTCACCACGCTGCTGGACCTCGCGAGCGACCAGCAGACTCAGGCGACCGCCATCTTTACAACCGAGCAAACCGCTTTGCAGGCGCTGCAGACTTCCATGCAAACCGCTCAGACAGCGCTGCAAACTGCGATAACGAGTAACAGCGGCCTGACTGCGGCCGCGGCTACGATCGGTAACCTGACAGCGCAGCAGGTATTGGCTCAAGCGACCGGGAGCGCGGCGTTCTACGCCATTCTGACGAGCACGCAGCAGACCAAGTACACCCAGTTGAATAACCCTCCGCAAGGCCCTTCCGGCCAAGGTCCGGGGCAAGGCCCAGGGCAAGGTCCCGGCCAGGGCGGCCCTGGAGGGCCGGGCGGCGGCGGTCCGCCTCCTCCGCCAAAGTGAGATTCCCGCGGCGCGTGTAAACCCGCTCCGCCGCGATGCCGTCTACACTTGCAGATGGACGGCATGGCGGCGGCGCAGCTTACGGCGGGGGACATCGCGGCGGTCGCACCCGCTTGCGTTGAGGATTTTGCCTCCGTCGCGATTGCATGCCGGCCCAGGGTCTTTCGTTACGCGCTGGCTTCCCTGCGGGACCGCGACGCGGCGGAAACGGTCGCGCAAGATTGTCTCATCCGCGCCTGCCGCGGGTGGGATCGGTTCCGGCGCGATTCGAGCATCGAAACCTGGGTGATGCAGATCGCCGTGAATCTGGTCCGCGACCGCCTGCGGAATCGCAAGATCCGATTTTGGAAGCGGGTGCAGGAGACGGCCGTTCCCGCCGAGGCCATCGCCGCTTCGTTCGCGGATGGCGCGGGCTCGGCGGAAAGCCAGATCCTGTTGAAAGAACAGGTGCAGGCTGTTTGGGAAGCGGCTGGGAACCTGCCGGAGAGGCAGCGGACGGTATTCCTGCTTCGGTTTGTGGAGGATATGGAATTGCTGGAGATTGCCGCCGCAACGGGAATGAAGGAAGGCACGGTGAAGACGCACCTGTTCCGCGCGCTCAAGGCGGTCCGGGCGCGGTTGGGAGCACAAGCATGAAACCGCACTTGTCGGAACGCCAGATGTCCGAGTGGTCGCTGGGCGAGCGCAGTCCCGAGGTGGAACGGCACGCGGACGGTTGTCACTCGTGCCGCGCCAGGCTGATTCGCAACGGCCAGGCGCTGGCCGCGTTCCGCCAATCCGCGCGCCAATGGAGCGAGCGGGAGCTTGGCGCCGCGGACGTCTGGGCGGTCGAAAAGGCGCGCCCGTGGATGATGTCGGGTAGCCTCCGTTGGGCGTGCGCGGTTGCGGCGTTTGTACTCGTTTTCGGTGGCGTATCGGTGGTTCGGCGCAACCATCCGCCCGCTCCGCCGGATTCGGCCGTCGCCGATGCCCTGCTGCTGAAGCAGATCGACACGGACGTCTCGCAGGCGGTCCCAGATTCCATGCAGCCGCTACTGACCTTGGTGTCATGGAACGGAGCGCAATCAAACTAGGCCGAGCCGCGAACGTAAGAGAGCGGTTGGTGAAATTATGCTGAATTATCGATCCCACGCCTTGAATCTGTTCTTGCTGACCGCCCTCATGGGCGCGTTGACGCTGGGAGCGCAGCAACCGCCGGGTGGCGGACCGGGGCCCGGACCGGGTCCTCGTCCGGGCGGTCCCCAAATGGGACAAGGCCGCGGCCCCATGGAACCCAACCGTCCGCCCGTCGAGCGGATGTTCGGCGCGGTTCCACCCGGAAGATGGTGGACGGATCCCGCCATCGTCCAAAAGCTCGCCCTGACGCCGGAGCAACAGAAGCAGATCGAGAACGTGTTTCAGACAAGCCGCGTGAAGTTGATCGACCTCACCGCTTCCTTACAGAAGGAAGAGGTTATCCTCGAACCCCTGCTCGATGTGGACCATCCCGACGAGTCCAAGGTTCTGCCCCAAATCGACCGCATCGCTCAAGCCCGGGCCGAGCTCGAAAAAGCCAACGCCAGAATGCTGCTCGGCTTCCGTGGCGTGTTGACTCAGGAGCAGTGGAAGACGCTCCAGAGCAACGGCCGCCCCGGTCCACCGCCGCAAAGCGGCAATCCACCGCCCCCGCGCAACGGCGGCCGGTAGCGCCGCGCCCATTTGGGCTTTCCCTTTTGGACAAAACGTTCCGTTTATGTGCGAAACTACCTCTAGGACATAAAACATCCAAATTCGTCCCCCTTTCCAGAATCGCCTCCCGACAATCCCGCCGAGTAGCGCTCCTGTAAAGTCGTGAAACGACTTTCGATGGTGCGCGATCATGTGGTCCGCGTGTACCAACAGGAGCAAGCATGGCCACCCAGACCCTGCAATACGAGAAGACCGACCCAAAGTCCAATCTGCTCTTAGCCAGCATGACGCCGGCGGATTATGACGCTGTCATGCGGGATGCCACCATCGTGCCGTTGAAGTTTCGCAAACGGATTCTCCGTCAGGACGAGCGCGTCGATGCCGTCTATTTCCACATAACCTGCATGGTTTCACTCCTGGTCACCTCCGACGATAAGCCTCAAATGGAGATGGCAACCATCGGCAAGGAAGGCGTGGTCGGCGCGGCGGAACTGTTGCAAACAACCCAAGGGGCCATGGGCCTGAGCCTGGTTCAAATACCCGGCTCGGCGGTGCGCATCGATGCCAGGCTGTTCCGGGCGCTCATGGACCGGCAGCCGGCGGTGCTGAACCTGGTGCACCGTCATCTATATGCGCTCTTGCGGCAGATCCTTTACGGCGCGGCCTGCAACTGGCTCCACAGCATGGAAGAGCGCTGCGCGCGGTGGCTGCTGATGACCCACGATCGCGCCGGCGCCGATACCTTTCCCCTCACCCAGGAATTCCTCGCTCACATGCTGGGGGTCCGTAGAGCCACGGTGAATGTCGCGACGGGTATGTTGAAAAAGGCTGGATTCATCCGCTACGTGCGTGGGAAGATCACCATCGTTGACCGGCCCGGACTGGAGTCGGCCTCCTGCGGTTGCTATCCCGCCATCGTCAAGGTATACGACGCCTTGCGTCATTCCGACCCCAAAAGGTCCTGATCGCTGTCTCTTGCCTCACGCTTGCCGTCCTCTCTCCGTACGCTGGCGAACGTACGGTACCGCTCATATAATTTAATGTGCGCCAACGTACACATTTCTTATTTTCATTGAGTTACACAGCCATTCCAGGAGAGCCCTTAGTTCGAATGGGCCACCCAATATATAGCCTTGTAGGGCATAATACTCATCAGATGGCTGGGTTTGACTGCCGGCGGACCGGCCGGCGGCAGAGGGATGCACACAGCCCGCGAGGAGGAGAGGAATGGCATCGGCTGGTATTTCTCAGGCCCCCCGGAAGGCTCTGGAGGACCCGTTGGCCTACCTGCCCTGCTCCAGCATACTGGAGTACAGCAGGGGCCAGGTAATTTACGATCGGCAGCGGCCTTCCGCCGCGATCCATCTGGTGCTCGGCGGAAGAGTGAAGGTGGCCCTGTTAAATGAAGATGGACACCAGGTGGTGGTCGATATCTACGGCGCCGACGATTTCTTTGGCGAATCGGCTTTTTTGGGGCTGCCGAACCGGATCGAACAGGCCAGCGCCCTGGACAACGCCAAGCTGATGGCTTGGAGCGCATCGGAAATCGAGCAGATCATCGAGAAACGGCCGCGCCTGGCCGTGGCGCTCATCCAGATCCTGGTCCAGCGCACCGTGGAGTACGCGGGCCGTATCGAGAGCTTGTCGGTGGACGATATCGCCCACCGCCTGGCGCGCACGCTGATCCGGTTCTCGGAGCGGCTGGGCTCCGTCGAAGAAGACGGCGCCTTTCGTCTGATGCCGTTCACCCACGAACTGCTTTCGCAATACGTGGGCACTTCGCGCGAGATCGTCACGCTCTACATGAACCAGTTCCGGCGTCAGGGCTACCTGCGCTACTCGCGCCAGGGCATCGTCCTATACCGCGACGCCCTTAATAATTGGCTGCGCGAAAGCCCCTAGTGCTCTGAACCGAGCCGCGAACGTAAGAGAGCGTTTGCTCGTGCGTTCAGGATACTTCGCATTGTGCTTTGCCGATCCGCTGCTAAACTAGAGTGGACAAGTGATCGCCGCCCTGGTTCTGCTGGCGCTGGTCGCGGGTTCGGTGGTCTGTTGCGTCCTCACCGCGATCGCGGCCGTGCTTTATAAACGCGTTCGCCCCCCGGCAGTGCTGGATTGGCCGCCCATCAGTATCCTCAAGCCGCTGTCCGGCGTCGACGAGGGTTTGGAAGAGAACCTCGCCTCATTCTTCGATCAGCAATACCCCTGTTTTGAAATTCTCTTCGCCGTCGGCGACGCCTCAGACCCTGCCGTCGCGGTGGTCGAAAGGCTGCGGAAGCGCTACCCGGCCGTGGCGTCGCGCCTCATGGTCACCGGCGCCGCGCCTTATCCCAGCAACAAGGTTCACAAACTGGGCCTCATGCTGGAGTCCGCGCGCTACGACTTAATCGTCATCGCCGACAGCGACGTACGCGTCACCCCCGACATGCTGGCCGTGTTCGCCGCCGAGTTTCAGGACCCGAACCTGGGTCTTGCAACCTGTGCCTATCGCGCTGTCCCCGGCCGCAGTTTCTGGTCGACTCTGGAAGCCGTGGGGTTGAACACGGAGTTCCTCGGCGTGGTGCTGGTGGCGCGTATGGTGGCAGGAATGAAGTTCGCTCTCGGCCCGACCATCGCCGTGCGCCGCGCCACCATGGCGGCCATCGGCGGCTTCGACGCCGTAAAGGACTATCACGCGGAGGACTTCGTGATGGGCAAACTGGCCGCTGAGCGCGGGTACGGCGTCATCCTGTCCTCTTACGTGATCGAGCACCGCATTGGATCGCAACGGTTCGCCGCGAATCTGAGGCATCGCCTGCGCTGGAATCGCAGCACGCGCCGCTCCCGGCCGTGGGGTTACCTCGGCCTGATTTTCACGAACCCGCTGCCCTTGGCGCTGGCCCTTTGGGCCGTCAAGCCGGAATGGTGGCCGGTAGCGGCGGCTGCGGTGGTCTTTCGAGGAGTCGCCGGCTGGGCCACGGCGGGCCTGATCCTGCACGACCCTCTCACGCGGCGCCTTTGGTTCCTCGTGCCGCTTCAGGATCTGGCCAGTTTCCTCGCCTGGCTCATTGGATTCTTCGGGAATACCATTCTATGGCGAGGCAAGAAGTATCGTTTGGCGCCCGATGGCCGCCTGACCACGGTCGATCTGTAAACGCCCCGTCCCGCGCTTTAATTCGCGGCAACGTCCGCCACCCGGATGGTCAGCGTTCCAATCTCCCCCGAAGGGTCGGTCCACACCAGCACCCGCAGTTTGACGGCGCCGGCCGGCAGCTCCAGCGTTCTCAGTAAGACCAGGCCGCTGCGTTCGGCCGTTTCGTAGGTTTTCCGGGTGAGGTTCAGCTCGATCCTTCTCGAAACCGGCGGCGCGGATTCGCTGCCATCCTCTTTCGCGAACCGCGTGACAAATTCCACCGTCCCCTGCCAGCGGTCGCCTTTCTGCTTCAGCGCCAGAGTGTCCGGTTGCAGTGAGACGCGCAGCTTGACGGAGTTGTTCTGCCGCGTGGCCTTGATTTCGAGCGGGATCGACGTCGCGTCCACCAGCGCGGTCAGCGCCTCAGCCACCGCGTCCTTGCGGTCCTTCTCACCCGTCTTCCCCGGCGCGTCCACGAAGTAGCCTTCCTTGTAGCGCAGGTTCACGCCGGGCCGCAGCGCCCGCACGGTCAGCTTGTGGAAGCCCGCTTGGGAATCGTCTTGCGGGGCGTAATACGCCAGCATGTAGTTGGCCTGCCCATCCTCGACGGCTGCCTGAATCCCCACGTCCAGGCCGTTGTCGCTAGAGAACACCTTCCCGCCGGTCCGTTTGGCGAACTCGTCCATGGCGGACCATGTGAAGTTGTTGGGGTTGTTGTACGTGCTTTCTACAGTGACGCCGCGCGCGTCTACCGGGTAGAGCGCCACGTCGGCGTTGTTCAGTTTTCGCACCGTGCGGTCAATCGCCTCATCGCCCAGAATGTCACTCCTTCGCGCGCCCACCTCGACGTAACGCGGAAAGCCGGCCGAAATCCAGATCAGGCTCTTCCGTCCAGGCAGCCCCGACAGGTGCGCCGCAATCCCTTCGAATATCCCTACCGTCGCCTGGCTGCGCTGCTTCACGTAGGACACCACCAGCTCTCGCGGATTGGGAGGTCCGGCGCAAGCGGAAATCGAGTCTTCGGCTTTGGCATTGTCCAGGCCATCCATCTGGTCCTGGTAGCACGGCGAGGGCAGGCCAACCATTGTCTTGAGGCTCTTGAGCACGGCCGCCTTGCTAGATCCGACTTCATTGACCACCTTAATCTCGCCGTGATCGAGCGAATAGAGGCCGATCTTCTCCGCCGGATCGAGCCGTTCCACCGCCTGGCGGGCTTGCTCGCGCGCCCGCATCGAGTTGCGTGGTCCGGTGTTGGACCAGTCCAGCAGGATGATGGAATAGCCGCCGCGGGCCGAAGGCTTTTCCGCAAGCTGGTTCGTGAACGTCCCGGGCGAAGCCGCCGGCGCGGACGGTGCGGCCGGAACAGGCGCTGCCGCAGCCGATGCAATCGGAGCCGCAGCCTCGCTCCCGATCTCCAGTCCGTAGAACACCGCGATGGGCTGCGGCTTGCCGTTGTCGAGGATTTCAAAATCCTCCTTCTTCAACCCCGTCACCGCTTTGCCCTTCGCATCGCGCACCACCACCCCGACTTGCACCAACGTGGTGGTCGTGCGTATGGTCACACCGGACGGCTCCGGGCCCTGTGCGAACAAAGCCGTGGCCGCCAGCAAAACTCCCAGGTTCACCGGAAAGCGCCCCATATTGCCCTTCAGAGTATCATTGTCGCGCTAACCTCTCTTGAAGGCCGCCGCAATCTCCGCAATCGGCAAGAGCATGGCTGTGGCCTGCGGCCTGGCCGGTGACTGGCCCTCGATCGCCTCAAGCGCCAGGAACCCGAACTGCCGGTAGAACTCCACCGCGCCGGGCTTGGCGTCCACTACCACGCCGGTGCAGCCAAACTCTTCCGCCATGCGGAGAGCGAGGAGCAACACGTAACGAAGCAGCCGTTTGCCAATGCCCTGCCCGCGGAACGGTTCGTCCACGGCAAGGCGGGCGAGCCGCAGAATGGGGAGGGGGTAGCGCGGCAACTTCTTGCGCTGGGCGTCTGAAAGGTCTTCGATCTCGATTTGCCCCGGCGCCACTGTGACGTAACCGGCAACCGTGTCCCCTTCCACGGCCACGTAGGTCGCGCCGATGTGGTGGCGAAACTGGTTCTGCCCCGCGTACTTCTGTAGAAACCGGTCCAGGTCCGGATCGCCTGAATGGAAGGCCGAGCGTTCGTCCGACTCCCGAAGCGCTCTAATCTCCATCGCCGCTCAGGAGCGCGCGAAGCCGCTTGGCGGGTTTTGGAGGCGCCGCCATGCGCTTCACCATCTCCCGGCCGGACCGCCGCGAGACGACCAGCCGGGGAGGAACGATGATATCCGCCGGCAGCGCGCCGAGGGCCCTGAGGTGGTGCAGGAGAGCCTCTTCCAGCAGGTAGCCCTTCTTGACTCCCGTCGCGCGGACGTAGTTATCCAGCAGCGTTAGGGTGGCGGAGGAGACAACCGCCGAAATCTGAGCCTCTCTCTGCATATCTATTTTTCTGTAGATAATTATAGAATTATCGATCTGAGGCTGTCAATGGCGGCACGGTGGGGCGGGCCTCCTGGCCTGTCTTCTTCGGCTTTTTTCATCCCTTAGGGCAGCCGGGCCCGGCCATCGTATCCTGCCGCGCCGCCGCCGCTACTGCCCGTACAGCCGCCGGTACACGTCCGCATTCCGCAGCACGGCCTGAATATACTCGCGCGTCTCCGTGTAAGGAATCGACTCCACGAACTCCGCGGGTTCGCGATATGTGTTCCACGCGAGCCATTCCGCCGCGCGCTCCGGCCCTGCATTGTACGCCGCCAGCGTTGGCTCCAGCTTCCCGCCGTTCTTGTCCAGCGTGGTACGCAGGATCGCCATGCCGATCTTCAGGTTAGTGGCCGGCTGGAACAGCAGGCTGTTGTTGAACCCCGGAATGCCCGCCTGGCGTGCGTAGAGGCGTCCCGTTCCGGAGCGCACCTGCGTAAGCCCCAACGCGGCCGCATGGGAGCGCGCCTGCGGGTCGAACTCCGATTCCTGCCGGATCAGCCCAGCCACCAGGTAGGGGTCCAACCCCCGCGCCCGCGCGTCCCCGAACAACTCGCTGCGGTAAGGCAGCGGGAATAACAACTCCCAGTACCGGCGCGGCGCCGCGTTGAGCGGCAAGTCCAGGTATTCCGGCGCCATGGCCTTCATGATGCGCAGGGCTTGGTGCGGCGCGTCGGCGGCGCCCGCCAATTCCATCCCCAGCAGCGCCGGCTGCCCTCCGTTCTTCGCTCCGAAGCGCAGCTCGGAATCCGCCAGGTCGCCAAGGCCGGCCGTCCGCAACAGGCGCGACCGGTCAATCCGCGCGGCGGTGGCGGACGTGCTCTGCGAGGGCGGCGCCTGCGCTTGCGGCAGCGCCAGGCCGTCCAGATAAGCGGACGCCTTTTCGGAGGCCGCCGCGCCGGCAATCTCCGGCCGTGTCAACCGGTCGCGCGCCTGCATGGCATAGTAGGTATTCTGGAACGCCTGGGCAAGCCGCCGGTAATCCGCGCGCGCGGCCCCGAAATCGGACTCCTTCTCCGCGCTTCGCCCCAAAAAGTAAAGCGCTGCGCCGGCGGTCGCGTGTCCGGGGTAATTGGCAAGGTGCTCCCGCAGAAGCGCGTAGGCGTCGGGCTGGCTGCTCATCCACGCGTGGAACGCCACCTTCCAATGGCACGCGCCGGCGCTCGGTTCGGTGGGGAACGCCTCGTAGGCATCTCGATATAAGGGAATGTAATCGTCCGGGCGGTTCACCAGCAGATAGCGGTTGGCGGCCGATACCAGCGCCTTGAACCGCCAGGGAGACTGAGGATACCGCTCGCCCAGCTTCTTCACCGCCGCCATCATCCCGCCATCGTCGCCCTGACGGCGCGCGCACTCCTCCAGATAATAGGTCCTCTGCGCGTCCGCCTCCGATTCGCGAAGGTCAAGGCGCTCCAGATAGGAACAGGCCGCGGAGGTATCGCCGTCCAGGTACTGAGCCGCGCCCGCGCCCACCATCGCTTGGTCGTGCTCCAGACCGGCCGTCAGCGCGGCCACCGACTGATACTCGGCGCGCGCCCGCCGGTAGTCGCCGGCTACCAGAATCCCACCGGCCCGTCCCAGCAATTGCGGAGGCAGCGCCGCCGGATAGGCCGTGCCCATCGATCCCTTGAGGTTCGTGAGCGCCGCGCCGGCGCGTTCAGCGGCATCTCCAGTGAAGGTCTGATAGTAAACACGCTGGTAGAAATCGGCCGCGTTGACCAGGTCGCCCAACGCCTGGTAGCAATCCGCCAGCGTGACATTGCCTTCCGGCTCCGGCAATTCCGCGTAATGATCGCGCAGTAGCCGCACGGCCGCGGCGGGACCGGAAGGCGCCCCGCCTGCCCTTAGCGCGCGAGCTTCCACCAGCCAGGCCTTGCCCGAAAGCGGTGAGAGAATTCCGCCCGCGTGCGCCGCCGCCGCGTCCTTGCCAACGTCGCCGTTATCGTTCGATTCCACGCGCGCCGCCGCCAGGTAGTAGCCCGCGTAGTCGGCCAGTTGCGGAACCGGGGCAGCCCTCAGCTCGGCTTTGGCCACCGCATAGTCCCTGTTCTCGTATTCCGCAATGCCCAGCCCCAGGCGCGCCAGCGGACCGTTCTTATCCTTGGCGTGCGCCGCTGCGTATTGTTCCACCGCCACGCGGTGCGCCGGAGTGGGAGCGCTGCGGTAGGAATCGACCAGCGCCGCCAGCTCGCCCACCGGCGCCGTAACCGCCGTCTTGGCTGCGGTCTTCTTGGGCTTAGGCGCGTGCTTTCCAGGTGCCCCCGCGGCGCCGGAGGCAATGGCCACTGACGCGCCAAGCACAACCAGCGCGCTAAACCATAACGCCGGGATAATTTTCGCCAAGCAGTTCCGGATCGTCATGAGCCAGGGTTCGGACCAACTCCAGGTGAAGATAATCTACCATGCTCGGGCACGCGTCGAAGTAAGTTTTGCGGAACGTTGCGCGCGCGGCGTCAATCGCTTCGCGGAACACTTCGTAAAGATTCCGCTGCTCGCGGCCGCTTTGCACCTCGGCCGTGTGATAAAGGCGCATCTCCGCCGCCTGCACGCGGGCAAAGCGCTGCGCCCGCAAATGCACGCGCTGTTCCTCTACCGAAAGACTCTCCCAAGGCGAAGCCGGTTCCGCGGCGGCCGGCGCGATGGCAATCAGGCCTGCCGGCGTGGCCCGTGGGGCGCCGCTCCAAACCGCGCCGGCCACCTCCGCCAGCAGTTCTATCGGCGGTCCCTCCACCGCTCCCCACGCATACGCCAGCGCCACCACGCGTTCGCCCGAAGCCACCGGGAAAATCGAGGCGCGCCCGTCTGCCGGATGCGCAAGGAAGGCCACCAGCGCGGCCGAGACGCTGGCCGCAGTGGTGTCAGTGACCACCGGGTCGCGGCTCTCTACCGCGGATGCCAGCGCCGGCGCCTCCGCCAGCGCAATCTCCAGGTTTCGGAAATCTCCCGCCGTTTCCGCCGCGCCGCGGATCTGTTCCCCCTTGGCAGCCTCGCCATCCAATCGGAACAGCGCCGCGCCGGTAGCGAATCCAGCGGCGCCGTCCACCAGGGCGGCCCACACTTCCTCCGCGTTCGCCGCCTGCCGCATGCGCCGTACCGCCTGGTTCAACTGGTTCGCGGTCTCGCGCCGGGCGCGGGATTCCGCAAGGCTCTCCGCGTCGTTCAGAAGCTCGTCGATGCGGTCATAGAAAAGTTGGCGCAAACCCACCGCCGGAGTGCTGGGAGCCATTACCTGTAGTCATTTTAACAGGCAGGCCAACCCGCCCTGGAGCAGGCGCCCGCGCGAGAGCAACCCCTTGTTCTGTCACCAGGATTTCCTGGAGAAAGTTCTCCAAAACGTTTCTACCGGGTGAAAAAATGCTCTTGCAGCAGGTTATGGAAGCCGGCCTTGGGGTCACCCGCAAGAAATCGACCGCCAAACCCGCGCCGAAGACAAAAAAGCCGCCGGCCAAGCGCCCCTAAAACCGCAAAATCAGGCGCTTCGAACCGAGCCGCGAACGTGAGAGAGCGGTCGCGGCGCGAGCGGTACTCTTATAGCTTTCCTCCGCGTCGGGGCGCCAGCTGCTTTTGCGGGCCCGTCTCCGCGTCAAAAAAAGCCCGCGTCCCCTATTTCCGTCTGACCGCCGCCACTGACTTTTGCTTGGCCGCCATTTTCTGCTCCAGCGCCGCCATCAGACGCGCCTCCACGTCGCTCGGAATCGGGTACGGCTCCATACCCTTATAGATCTTCACGGTTTTCTTGGTGGTATCGGCGATCACCCAGCAATTAGGACACTCTGTGATGTGCTGTTCCAGTTTGGCCCTCAACTCGGCGTCCAGGGCCTCGTCCAGGTAATCGCTCAATTCCATGAGAAAGTCTTTACAGGTAAGCAAAGGCATCCCCTCCCTTGCGCTTGAAGTAACGCGTCAGTTTCTCGCGAAGCTGCAATCTTGCGCGCAGCAGCCTGCTCTTCACGGCCGGCACGGAGAGACCCAGCGCTTCGGCCGTCTCCTCCGTCGAAAGCTCGTCCACATCCCGCAGCATGAAGACCGTGCGGTACGGCGGGTCCAGGCTCTGCACCGCCGTATCCAGAATCTTCCCAAGCTCCTCGCGCGTGAACTGTTCTTCGGGGTCCTCTTCCCACGCCGCGATCTCCCGGACCACCGTGTCTTCGCCCGTATCGATGGCCTCGTCGAGCGACACCGACTTGTCGGTTTTCCGCCGGCGCAGCTTCATGAGCGCCTGGTTCACCGCGATCCGCACGATCCACGTATAAAACTTCGAGTTCCCCTGAAACTGATCGAGGTGCTCGTAGGCCTTCATGAAGGTCTCCTGCAGCACATCCTCGGCATCTTCCCGGTTCTGCGTGACATGCTGGGCCAACCGGAAGATCTTGCCTTCGTAGCGCCTCACCAGCTCTGAGAACGAAGCCGCATCGCCCTCGCGCGCCTGCGCGACCAGCGCGCCCTCGTCGATTGCGGTAAAGCTGGAAACGGCCATTGGGATGACTTCTATAATAGCAGCCCGGTGGGGCGGACCTCCTGGTCTGCCTTCTTGGTTCTTCTTGTTCCTTCTTCGGTGGAGCAGGCGCTTCCGCCTCCCACTCTTCGAGCCCCTTATTGCTCCGCAGGCACAACAATCACCTTCAAGCTGACGCTCTCCTTGCCGCCATCAGACACCTGCACACTCTGCCCCGAACCCTCAAACGGCTTGACGTAATCCGGATCGTACCGCACGGCGTTGAAGTCCGTTCCCTGTTCCCAGGCAAACAGCCGGTAACTTCCTGGAGCGATGCCCGCGATCTTGAAATGGCCGCTCGCATCCGCCCCGGCTACCTTGAACAGATCGTCGCGGCGCGTGCCCACGGCTAGCAGCGTCACCATGGCCCCCTGCGCCGGCTGCCCCTTATCGTCTTGCACCTGCCCTTCGACCTGCCCGCCATTGGCGCTCATCGTGATCGCCAGTTCGCAACCGCCGCCCGATGTCAAATCCACGCCGGATTCCGTGACATCCGCGGTCCCGCATCGGACGCTCTTTAGGAACAGGCCGCCGCCCGGCGCATTGACGATAGGGCGATAGACCTCGGGCGCCAGATTCCGTATCGTGAAGGTCCCGTCGTTGTTGGACATCGCTTGCCCACCACCCATGGGCGAGGCCATCAATGAAACGTGCACCTGCGAAGGCTTGACGCTGGTGTCGCCCTCGATACGCACCACCCCGTCCAAGTCCACGGGAGGCGCAAGCGTTAACTCGATGCCTTCGACATCGCCCGCGCCAACCTGAATGGGGCGCCGGACGCGGTATTGCTTGCCGCCGGCAGCGGCTTGGGCTGTCAAGGTATAGGCGCCGGGAGTCAGACCGCGCAACTCGAACCTCCCTTCCGCATCTGTGGGTCCGGCTGCCATTCCGCCGACCGAACCGCTCGCCATCGCCTGGACGATGACGCCGGTTAGGAAATCAAGGGCAGCCGGCTTGGCGACGTGTCCTCGAACCGAAGCCCCGTGCACCCGCCGGAGTGTGAAGTCCATCCCGCGCATATCCTGCCCCGCGCCGAGATCCACGGCCGTCGCGCCGGAAGGGTCGGTAACTCCCGGGTAGTACGTAGTCACGTAGGTTTCGTCCCCGGCGGGCATCATGGGCGGCCCGGCACTGAGGAAGTACTTTCCGGCCCCAAGCTCGAAAATGCGGTATTCGCCGAGATCGTTGGTCTGCGCCATATTTCTGGTGACCAACTGCCGGCCTTGGGCCGTGTACCCGTAGACCATCACCATGACCTGAACGTGCGGGAGCGCATCGCCTTCCTCGTTCCTGACGTGCCCCGCGATGGCGCCGAGCGGAGTGATCTGTACCACCAAATCCGTCTTCTGATCTCCGGCGTTCAGAGTCAGCGGCCCAGACCGTTTCGGCTCGATGTATTGGAAGTTGTCGCGCTGCGCGCGAATCGCGTACGCGCCTGCCGCCAATCCCGCAAAAACGAATTTCCCTTCGGCGTTCGTTTGGGCGGATGACGCGGCCCCACCCGAAGCCCGGTCCGCGCTGATATTCCAAAGTGTCACCGGCACCCTGGGCACTGGCTCACCCGTAACCGAGTTCAGAACCGTCCCTTCCACGCGGCACAAATCTTGCGCCGCAGGCTGAGTCTGGGCCGCCAGCAGGCCCACGCACAAAAGAATCGGGCTGAATCGCATAGGCTGCCTCTGGCCTTTCTGGCTCCTTCTTTGGTGGGGCAGGCCTCCTGGCCTGCCTTCTTGGCCTTTCTTGTTCCTTCCCTGGTGGGGCAGGCGCTTTCGCCTGCCACTCTTCGATCTCCTACTGCCCCGCTGCCACACCAATCACCTTCAAACTCACGTTCTCCCTGCCCCCCTCGGATACCTGGACGCTCTGCCCCAAGCCATCAAACGGCTTGACGTAATCGGGATCGTAGCGGACGGCGTTTATGTCCACTCCCTGTTCCCAGGCATACAGCCGGTAACTGCCGGGGGCGATGGCCGTCATCTTGAAGTGGCCGCTGAGGTCTGCGCCGGTTCGTTTGAATAGATCGTCGCGCCGCGTACCCACTGCCAGCAGCGTCACCGTCACGGAGCCATACACCGGCTGTCCTTTGTCGTCTTGCACCTGCCCTTCGATCTGCCCGCCATTGGCGCTCATCGTGATCGCCAGCTCGCATCCCCCGCCCGAGGTCAAATCCACGCCGGATTCGGTGACGTCCGCAGTCCCGCATCGCACGCTCTTCAGGTACAGGTCGCCCGGCCCGCCGGCGAAGGCGCGATAGACCTCGGGCTGCAAACTCCGTATCGTGAAGGTCCCCTCGTCTTTGGGGTCCGCTTGATTCCCCATGAGCGGGGTCTCCATGAAGGCTCGCAACTGCGAAGGCCTGACGCTGGTGTTGCCCTCGATGCGCAGCACCCCGTTCACGTCCACCGGAGGCACAAGCGTTAAGTCGATGCCTTCCAAGTCGCCCGCCCCGACCTGGATGCGACGCAAGGCGAAGTACAGCTTGCCGCCGATCCCGCCTTGGAACGTCAAGGTATAGGCGCCGGGAGCCAGACCTTGAAACTCGAATCTGCCCTCCAAATCGACATTGGCGCGGGCCACCCCGTCGATAGTCACCGCGTTGGTTGCCGCCGCCAACACGAACACCTTGCCACCGAATGATGGGGCCGGCGACCCGGGGGGAGCAACGACGTGTCCTCGAACCGCGGCCCCGCGCACCCGTGGGAGTGTGAAATCCACGCCACGCATGTCCTGCCCGGCGCGGAGATCCACGGCCGCCGCGCCGGAAGGGTCGGTAACGCTAGGGTAGTACACCGTCAGGTACGTCTCGCCCGGGCCGGGCGCCAGGCCTCCCAAGGCCGGCGCGGCTCTGAGAAAGTACTTTCCTGCCGCAAGCCCGTACACGCGGTATTCGCCGAGATCGTTAGTTACCGTATTATCCTGGGGTTCCAACCGCCGTCCTTGGGCCGTGTAGTGGTAAACCATCGCGTTGACCTGAACGCCTGGGATCCCATCGCCTTCTGCGTTCCTCACGCGCCCCGCGATGGCGCTGAACGGAGTGATCCGCACCACCAAATCCGTCTTTTGATCTCCGGCCCTCAGAGTCAGCGTCTCGGACCCGCCCCCCTGGAAGTTGTCGCGCTCCGCGACAACCCAATACGTGCCCGCCACTAATCCCGTGAAAGCGAACTTCCCGTCGTGGATCGTGGAGGCCGCGGGATCGGCGCTGCCCGAAGCCGCAGCCGCTTGCACACTCCGCAGCGTCACCAAAACCCTGGGCACGGGCTCACCCGTAACCGAGTTCAGAACCGTCCCTTCCACGCGGCACGGACCTTGCGCCGCCGGCTGAGTCTGGGCCGCTAGCAGGCCCGCGCACAACACAATCGGACCGAATCGCATAGCCGCCTCGGCGCGCTCGCCGGGGCCTCGACATTCCGTCAGAACAAGACTACCACGTGCCCTACTTCGCCATCACCGATAATTCCACCAAATTATCCCTTTCGTTCCCATCACTTGCCGCCGCCGATTTCAGACCCAAGCTAAACCAGGTGCGACCCTGAAAGTGTAAGGAGTATCAGATGCAAAATGCCCAATTGTACCGCCGCCGGTCTCAGCCGGCGGTGTTCCCGGCCCCCGAAACACGCTGCACCAAACGAACCCAATCTGCCGAATTTCTCTACAAATGCGGGAACGAACTGCGCCCGCCAACGTGCTGCACCAAACGAACCCAATCTGCCGAATTCTTCCACAAATGCGGGAACGAACCCAATTCCGACCCCGGCCCGACCCAACCACGCCCGCCAAACACATCTCACCAAACGAACCCAATTACCCCCGATTACTCACAAAGCAAAGCCTTTACCTATGCCGCGACCCAACCGGGCTCGCCCCCCGCCCCCCGGCCCCCGGCCCCCGGCCCCCAACCCCCGGCCCCGGCCCCCGACCCCCGACGATAGAATGGAAACAAGGGCGGGCCCGCAGTCCCGCCGGCGAGGGGAAAACATGGATCCATTCTCATCGACCCAGGCGAGCGGCGCTCCGCGCCGCGCGTTTCTCCTCATGCCCGTGGCCTTTGCCGGCTTGCTGGCGTTGTACTCACGCCGGGATCGTCCGCTGCCGGACGCCGCGCGCCCCGGGGCCGGCGCCGATATCGAGCTCGTCATCTTTTCGGATCACGGGCGAAACAGGAGGACCGTCACCATGCACAAGATCGTGAAGACCGACGCCGAATGGCGCAGCGAGCTTACCCCGGAGGAATTCGCCGTGACACGCAAACGCGGCACGGAACGCGCGTTCACCGGGCGCTACTGGAATAACCATGCGAACGGCTTGTACGCCTGCGTCTGTTGTGGCGTTACTCTTTTCCGGTCGCAGGAGAAATTCGAGTCCGGCACCGGCTGGCCCAGCTTCTGGTCCCCCGCCGCCGAACAAAACGTTCGCACCGAAAAAGACAGCAGCCTGTTCATGGACCGGGTCGAGGCCCTCTGCGCCAAGTGTGACGCCCATCTGGGCCATGTTTTCGACGACGGCCCCGAACCTACCAACCTTCGCTACTGTATCAACTCCGCGGCGCTCCGGTTCGTTCCCGAAGATTCATAACCGGTTGATCAGGCTCGCCACATATCCGGCGCCGAAGCCGTTATCGATGTTGACCACCGTCACGTTGCTGGCGCAACTGTTCAGCATCCCCAGCAAGGCGGCCAGGCCGTGGAAACTCGCGCCGTAACCCACGCTGGTGGGCACCGCGATCACCGGGCAGGAAACCAGGCCCCCCACCACGCTCGGCAGCGCGCCTTCCATGCCGGCGCAGACTACCACCACCCGCGCTTCGGTCAGGCGCTCGCGATTGGTCATCAAACGGTGGATGCCCGCGACGCCAATATCGTGGATGGCCACCACTTCGTTGCCCATGACTTCCGCCGTCACCCTCGCTTCTTCCGCCACCGGCATGTCGCTCGTTCCGGCGCAGACTACGGCGATCGTACCCTTTCCGCGCACCGTCTTGTCCCGCCAGAAGCGAACCGCGCGGGAAAGCGGAAAATACTCGCCGCCCGGAAGCTTCTCGGTCACCACCGCGGCGCACGCCGGATCGGCCCGCGTGATCAGAACGTTGGATGCGTTTTCAAACAGGCTCCCCGCGATGGCGGCGACCTGCTCCGGCGTCTTCCCCTGGGCTAGGATCACCTCCGGCATTCCGTGCCGCAACGCGCGGTGATGATCCACCTTGGCGAATCCCAGGTCCTCGAATGGCATATGGCGCATTCGCTTGATAGCCGCTTCCACGTCCACTGCGCCGCTTTGCACCTGCTCGAATAACGACCGGAGCTGCTCCTGATCCATGAGGCCAGAATATCAGAACCGTCCGCGCCGCCCGCTAAATTGCCGGCGTAGTCCGGTCTTAACCCGATTGTCAAGAGGAATAAGTGAGAAGAAAGTACTATTGAAACGTGACTTTTTGCACGTTTCCGTCTATTGTTCCGATTGGCTAACAGGCCGATCATAGAAACTAACATGACCGCGCCACGACCCGTTTCGACCCGTTGCGTGCCCACGTCTGACCGCCGGGGAAGTAACCGATACCCGTTTCGGGAGCAGGTCCGCTATCGCGCGCTCAGCGCCGGGTCGTCCGGTCTGGCAGGATTCGGAAAGACCATCGACATGAGCAGCACCGGAGTCCGCTTCACCACGGAAGCAGAACTGTCGCGGGGGCGGCTTATTGAGTGCGCCATGAATTGGCCGGCGCGGCTGGGCGGCGATTGCGCGCTCCAGCTAGTCGCGGTGGGCCGGGTAGTACGCTCCGACGCTGCCAGCGCCGTGGTACGTATTGCAAAGTACGAGTTCAAGACGCGCAGGCTGCGGCCCGCTCCACTGGCTGCCGGCGCCGCTGGCAGCTAACAATTTGGGACTTGCCACAGGGTTGGGGACGCCGTTATACTGACATTTCCGCTAGATGTTTTATGACGGCGAGAGACGATTTCGACCCCTTGGCTCCCCAGCGGGAAGCGGCCTTCTTTTACGGCCTATTCCTCCGCGGACATGATATCGATACCCTCAGGCAGGATATCGACGTGCCGCGGACCATGCTGGAGAAGTGGATGCGGGCCCACGATTTCGAGGCCTCATTCCGTGAAAACCTGCACCGCGTATACGCTTACCGCAAGCAGGTCCTGGCGATTTTCGACGGCCTGATTTCCAACGAGCAGCTACAGCCCCGCCTGCAGTAATTCTTTCACGGCGCAAGAATCCGATGATCCGGGCAGTCCAGTTCGATCGCCTGGTGCAGTTGTGCGGGCAGATCGAGGCCGTGCCTGGCCAGGAACGGAAGGATGGAGTAGAGCCGCTCCTGCAAATGCCCTTCGGGACAAACCAGGCCATGGAGCGACCGGGCGTCGCTCACCGCGCGCGCATCGCGCGCCAGCGCCTCGCGGCCCGCTTTGCGCCCGATTTTCGCTATCTGGTAGCGGATCTTGCGCGCGCCCCGGTCGAGCGCGCCGGTCAGCGTGGCGTCGAACCCCGCCATTTCCCGGCGGAGCCTGTCAAGCGCAACATCCACCGCCGCTTCCGTGCCGCGCAGGGCTCCGGCCAGCGACGGCGGCACGAGCTTCGCCGACAACCGTTCGTGCAAGGCCGCCTCGCCGTGGAAGAAGTCCGGCAGCGAAAGGTCATACCGCCTGAACAGCTTCTCGCTGCGCGCGTCCAGGATGGTGAATCCGGTGCGTGGAACCGCAACCGGCATGCGCTTCAGCATCGCGCTGTAAAGGACTTCGGATTGCGCCAGATAAGCGATTTCGGCGGCTCCGCCGATGTAAGCCACCGTCGGCAGCATCGAATCCTGAACCACCGGCCGCAGCAGGGCGTTGGGTGAGAGCGAACTCGCCTTGTCCATGAGCTCCGGCGCGCCAATCCTGCGGCCGTTCAGGAGGTACTCGTTTCCATGCCGGCGCAGCGCCAGACGCTTGCCGCCTTCCAACAGGAACACCAGGGAGGTGTGCTCTTCCATGTGCACCTGGGCGTGATATCCGGCGGCGGCCAGTTCGCGCCCGCGTTCCATGACTCGGGCGGACATCTCAGGGGCCGACTCCACCGCGGCGCGCAGCGCCGGGACCGCCAGCTCGCGGAACTGCGGCAGCATGGGGTCCACCTGGAGGACATCGAAACCCTCCAGCAGACGGCGCAGCAGGGCGCCAAAGCCGTCCCCCATCGTGGCGCCAAGCCGATAACTTTCCTCGACCAGGCTCGCCGCCTCATCGGCGAACGGCAGGCCGGCCATGCCCTCGCGCAGCGCGGTCAGGGGCGGCGCCGGCAGAACCACTCCGCCCACCGGCCGCGCCCCGGCCTCGCTCGACGCCTCCGCCTTGGCCGGACGGTTCTCCGCATTGAAAACCCAAACGTGGTTGACCTCCGCGAAATCGTGGTCCTCCGTGGCCAGCCAGAACACCGGAGCGGCGGGCTGGCCGTTGGCCGTCAGCCACTCCGCCAGCTTGACCGCGTGCAGAGCCTTATAGATGGTGTATGCGGGACCGCCGAACAGCCCTACCTGTTGGCCCGTGACCACGGCCACCGCGCCGGGCTGCGCCAGCCGTTCGAGCGAAGGACTCTCCGGGTTGCGCGCGCGCAAAGCGGCGACAAGCGCCGCGCGCCGCTCGGCGGGAAACCGTATCTCCGCGGCGGCCGCCTGGAACGAGGCCGCGTCGCGCAAGGGGTGTCGATAAAAACCGGCCACGCGATCCGGATGGTAGAAAACGTCCAGGGCTAGCGGCGAGAGATTGGGCAATTCGGACTGGCGGACGCAGCTACAGTGCATGTCGTTGGAGTATCAGATTAGCAGATGTTTATCCGATGGCGTGGGATTCACTAACCGGCCGGCAGGTAGCGCGAAATGTCGTTGTAAAGCACGAAGGCCACCACCAGCATAATGAAGACAAATCCGACCTTGAACACTGCTTCCTTCACGGTCAGGCTAAGGTCGCGATGCATGACCATCTCGACCAGCAGCATCAGGATCAAACCGCCGTCCAGGATGGGGATGGGCAGCAGATTGAAAATCGCCAGGTTCAAGCTGACCATCGACATCAGGCCCAGGAAAGCCGACGGCCCTTCGCGCGCCGCGTCGCCCGAAAGTTCGATCATGCCGATGGGGCCGGTCAGGTTCTTTGGCGACATGCGCCGCTGCACCATGCCTTGGAGGAACTTCCCAATCATGCTCGCCCCCTTGGCGTTTTCGCTGAGGGATTCGTTGAGCGCCGCCGGCAGGGAAAGCCGCGTGTCCATGTAGTGCGGCTTGAGCCCCGGTCCCACGCCCACCATCCAGCGCGCCGGGCCGTCCTTCTTGTCGAAAACCGGCGCCACTGTGGCTTCGATCTTACGCCCGTCGCGTTCGTATTCGATGTTCAGCGGGTGGCCACCGCTGTTTTCGGTGATGTTGTGGAGTTTGTTGACCGAATCGATGGGTTGTCCGTTGACCGCGACCACCACGTCGCCGGCCTTGATCCCGGCCTTGCCGGCAGGCATTTCGGGATCCACGCTGTACAGTTCCACTTCACCGCGTTTGTCCCAGCCAGCCGATCCAACTCCGGAGCGCTCGCTCAACGCAGGCGTCACTTGCGTCTCGAAACGCCGTCCATGGCGATCGACCGTGACTGCCATCGACCGGTAGGCGCTCACTGTTTCCTTCATCTTGACGTCGTCCCACGTGGGGTCAGGTTGGTTATCCAGCTTGACGATCCGGTCCCCGGCCTCGATGCCGGCTCTGGCCGCGGGCGAATCGGGCAGAACGTCGCCGATCACCGCCTCTTCATCCGCCTGGGAGAGCTTCGGGAAGCTCACCATGTAGAGCCCGGTGAGCAACCCCACCGCCAGAACGACATTCATCATCGGCCCCGCAAGGGCGATCAGCAAGCGCTGCCAGCGGGGTTTGGCCAGCAGGCTTCGCGGATCGGCGGGCGCGGACCCGTCCGCCGCCTGCTCCCCAGTCATTTTGACATAGCCGCCGAAGGGAATCAGCGAAAACCGGAAGTCGGTTTCACCGCGCCGGAACCCGAACAGGCGGGGGCCGAAACCGAAGCTGAATGCCTCCACCTTCACGTCGAAGTAACGCGCAACCCAATAATGGCCCATCTCATGGATGTTGATCATGACGCCGATCAGCACCAGCACCCACAGGATGTCTTCGAAGCTTTGTATGAATTGGATTCCCATATAACGAACTCAGACCGACGCCGCGGCGCGAGCCTCAACCAACCCGAGCGCTTCCGCGCGCGACTCGCGGTCGATTTCGAGAATTTCGCCTACGGTTTGGGGCGTACGGGCCGTCATGCGCTCGAGCGTCTCCCGCACAACCTCATATATCGAAGGATACCCGATTCGTCCCGCCAAAAAAGCCTCCACGGCGATTTCGTCGGCGGCGTTCAATGTACACGTGGCGGACCCGCCGGCTTCCTGACACTGGCAGGCCAGCCGGAGCAGGGGGAACTTTTCGAAATCCGGCGGAAGGAAATCCCACTGCCGCGCCTTTGCCCAGTCGATTTTCGGAACCGGAGCCTCGCGCCGTTCTGGGTAAGTGAGCGCGTATTGAATGGGCATGCGCATGTCCGTCGCTGAAACTTGGGCAAGTACGCTGCCATCGCTGTACTCGATCATGGCATGCACGGTGGATTGGGGATGAATCACCACACTCACCTGTGAAGGTTCGAAACCGAACAACCAGCAGGCCTCGATCACCTCGAACCCCTTGTTCATGAGGGTCGCGCAATCGACGGTGATGCGTTTGCCCATCTTCCATGTTGGATGATCGAGGGCCTGCTCAGGCGTCACGAAGGCCAGCGCCGCGGCCGGCGTATTGCGGAATGGGCCTCCGGACGCGGTCAGGATTAGCCTTGAAACCTGCTGGCGGCCGCCCGCGCGGAGGCATTGGTGAGCGCCGTTGTGCTCGCTATCGATGGGGATGAGCAGCGCCTTATGCGCTCGAACGGCTTCCATCACCAATTTGCCGCCCGAAACCAGGACCTCTTTGTTGGCCAGACCGATCCGCTTGCCCAGGCACACGGCCCGGTAAGTGGCTTCCAAACCGGCCACTCCCACGATGGCAGAGATCACGGTATCGGCTTCGGTCGCGGTGGCGACCTGAACGAGCGCCTGCGATCCCGACAGCAATTCCGGCCACTCCGAACGCGGCAGCCCCTTGGAGGCGAGTGCGGCTCCTAGCGGCGCCAGACTGCTGGAATCGGCAACAACTGCAACTCCGGGCCGAAATTCAAGCACTTGCGAGGCCAGCAGTTCGACATTTTGGCCAGCCGCGAGAGCGAAGATACGGTACTCACCGGAGTTACGCCGCACGACGTCCAGGGTGTTGGTCCCAATCGAGCCTGTTGAACCCAGAACCGTGAGAATCTTCATGGGGAGAATTTCTTCTCGGGGCGCATCCACATGATATCACGCCGCCTCACCTTAGAACGGGCAAGGCGCGCGGTTGAAAACCTCCGGCGACGTCATCAGGGGCTAAAGCCCTAATAATTATGCCTTTTGCGGCTTGGCTGAAGCCGTGCCCTGAGACAATGCGCGAACCGAGCCGCGCTCCGATGCAAGGCGTGAACCGGCACAATGGGTTTTCATGAGTTTTGGCGGCCCGCCGAACCATGGAGACAGGCCGGAAACCAAGGCGTTTGGCGTTTGGCGTTTGGCGTTTGGCGTTTTTCGAAACCCTCTAAGCTTTTCGGGGCGCCGGGGAGGCTTTTTCAGGGGTCTTTACTTCTTAGAGGTTAGTCTCGCTTTGGTGGGAGTTTCCTCCCCGGCTTACTACCAATAATAATAGATTCCGAATTTGGAATCAACAGAAATCTGTAGCGTCTTATGGAATTTTGACCTCGACCCCCGCCATTCCCTCTAATACACTGATTGTAGAGCACATATCACTGTCGCCAAGACCGGCGGCCATGGCGGTTTGAAAGAGCTGGCGGGTCAATCCGGTCAAAAGCAGCGGAACCCCCAACTCTTCTCCGGATTCCAGCATCAGGCCTAAGTCCTTGTTCATCCACTTGGTGGAGAAGTTCGGGTGGAAGTCCCGGCGAAAGACGAAGGGCGCTTTATAGGCGATGAGACCGGACTTAGCCGCACTATTTTCAAGGATTTCCAGCATAAGCTGTAGGTCGACGCCAGCCTTGGCAGCCAGGACCATCCCCTCGTTAAACGCCATCAAAATGTTGGAAAGAATCAGGTTCTGCGTAAGCTTGGCCTGGAGACCCATGCCGGGGCCGCCACAGTAATACAGGCGTTTCCCCATAGGCTCGAAATGCGGCTTTGCCCTGTCGAAAACCGCCCGATTGCCGCCGACCATGAAGGTCAGAGTGCCACCCTCGGCGCCCGGAACCGACCCGGTGCAGGGGGCGTCGAGAAAATCGACTCCGATGGCCTTCAAGGACTGGCCGATCTTCCGGCTGGCGCTCGGGCTGATGGTGCTGGCATCGGCAACCACGCTGCCGGGCCGCGCGCCGTGGACGATTCCGTCCGCGCCCAAGATGACTGCTTTCGCCATGGCCGTATTGCCTACGCAAAGGAACATGCACTCCGCGTCTTCGGCGGCCTCCCGAGGAGAGCTGCAGAACCGCCCTCCCGCCTCTCCCGCAAGCCGGCGGGCTTTATCGGCGGTATGCGACCAGAGGGCCACCTGGTGACCCGCGCGCAAGAGGTTGCGCGCCATGGGATACCCCATCAGTCCCAAACCGAAGAAAGCCAGTTTTGCCATAACCCTCAGGATACAACGCGCTACGTGTAGACCCGCCGGACGCGCGCGCCGATACCGCACAGAATGTCGTAGGCGATGGTGCCAGCCGCCCTGGCAATCTGCCGCGCGTCCAGGCTGGCATCGCCTTCGGAGCCGAGCAGCGTGATTTCGTCGCCGGCCGCCAATGACGAGGTGTGGCTGAGGTCGATGGTGGTGAGGTCCATGGAAACAGCCCCCAGAATGGAGGTGAGCTGGCCGTCCGCGATCACGTGCCCGCGGTTGGAGAGCCGGTGGGACACGCCGTCCGCGTAACCCGCGCCGGCGATGCCGATGCGCATGGGGCGGGGCGCGCGGAAGGTTCCACCGTAGCCCACCAGCGCGCCTTCGGGGATGTCCTTGACCGCGACGAGCCTAGCCTTCCACGTCAGCGCGGGTTTCACATCGAGCCGCTGGCGGGGGGCGTCGCCGCGGGCCCGGGACACATAGCCGTAGAGCGAGAGGCCGGCGCGCACCATGTTGTACCAGCCTTCGCGGCGGCCGTAGCCGATGGGGTTACTGCTGGAGGCATGCACCACCGCCAGGTTGACCCCGGCGGCGCGAAGAGCTTCCGTCATGCCGTGGAAGTAGGCCAGTTGCTCGCCCGTCTGAGCTGACGCGTAGTCGGCCGAAGAGGCCAGGTGCGTCATCAGCCCCTCCAGTTTCGCGTGAGGCGTCTCGGCGAGCACGGCGAGAATCTCCGAGGCCGACGCGCGCGTCCCCAGGCGGCCCATCCCCGAATCGATTTTCAGGTGATAGCTTAGCTGCGCGCCGGAACTACGCGCCACGGCATCGGCTTCGCGAATCTGGTCGAGCGAATGCACGGCGGGCGTGAGGTGGTACTCGATTAGAGCCTCGCGTTCGTGAGGAAGGAAGCCGCCCATGACGAGGATGCGCGTTTGGTGGATGCCCGCGTCGCGCAGGTGCGTGCCTTCTTCCACGGAACTGACCGCCAACCATCGCGCGCCCTGGGCCGTCAGCACCCGCGCGACCTCGATCATGCCGTGGCCGTAGGCGTCCGCCTTGACCACGCCGGCAACCTCGATGCCGGGACCGACTACCGACTGGACGTTGCGGTAATTGAGGGCGATTTGTTCACGGGAGATGAGGGCGTAGGAACGATAGGGGGCGGGCACTTACTTATTCTAGCGAGCGGGAGGGTGGGGCAGGACCAGCAGGCACAACAGTCAGCGATCAGCACAAGCTGTTCTTGCCGCCGCCGAGCGCGCATCGCGCGGTAGTGGAGTTCGCCAAGGACGATCCAGGGCAGATAAGCAAGGTGGGGTCGAAGCCAGGCGCGCCGTAGGAAGGCGGAAGATCCGATTGACGGGTGTAGGCAGCCGTTCTTGAAACATCCCTTCCGGGTTGAGCAATAGCGAAGCAGCAGCCACCCGCGCACACGCGCGCACGGCGCGTCCACGTGGCATACGAGAAAAGAACGGAAGCGCGATAATCTTGCGGCCTGCATTGTTATTCCTCGACCCGGAAATCCACCGTCTGGACCACGGAAACGTTTTCGGGCGAATGCGAAGCCTTCACCTCAAGACGATAGGAACCCGGAGATAACGGGGCTATCGGAACACTGAGCAGAACCGGAACAACCGGATTGCCGGGTCGGATAAAGGCCGCCGCACTGATTGCTCCGGCTTCCCTTTGCTCGCCCGTCCCCCGGTCCACAAGCCGCATTTCAAGACCGAGCGTGGGAGGGTTCGGCCCCACGAGCGCCGGGTCATAGATTTCCAGATACGCATAGCATGGCGCCGAGGGGCGAAAGCGATTGCTGCCGGAAGCGAAAACCTCGACCGATTTTGCGACGAGCCACTTATGACCCTCCATCAAAGACGGATCCAGATCCGAGGTCAGGTCCGAAACCTTGTGAGATTCGCTCGCGAGCGCGATGCCGCTCAAGGCGAGACGCTGCCCATCCCAAGGATCGATCGTCAGCGGCGCCTCCACTTTGCCGAATGTCTCCTCCCCCGAACTGAACGCCACGCGGAGGTTGTACCGGCCGGACGGCAGGTCGAATTGATGCTCATAACGGTAAGGCCGTCGACGGAACGCTTCGGCCTCCTGGGCGGTCTCGAAATCGAGCGGAACTGCGTCGCTGAATCTCCCCGCAACCTCGCCGTCGGTTCCATAGGCCAGGGCCACCAGGTTCAGTTCCGCGTGCTGTTTGCCGTTCTGTTTCGCGAACTTGAGATGCGCGAGGTCCATCTCCATGGCGAGTTCCACCACGGCGACGCCGGGCGACCTATAGAAGTACGAAAGCGCCATGGACGCGGCGGAATTCCCGGCGGAGGGGGCGGCCGCACGCGCTTCCAGAGCTTTTCCCTCCACTTTTCCCGCCAACAGGTCCGGCGCTTTCACGTTGCAGTACGCATTCCGCGCGCGCACATCGAGACCGGCCCGCGTGGTGCGCACTCGCAGCGAATGGCAGCTTCCATCGGGCGATTCGACCGGCGTGAAACTGAGTATGTATCGCTTCTCCTGGTCGTCGGCGATGTCGCCCAACTCGCGGACCAGTTTGTGATTGTCGATCCACCGGCCCCCGGTTTCCTCAGCCAAGGTCTTCAAATCCGGGTTGGCGGCGTACACGGCAACGTTGGCCGCGTTGCAGGCGCGCACGCCCGCGGCAACCTGCACGGCAGGGGGGATGTCCCCCGACGGCACAGAGGCGCTCAGGATGACGATGGACTTGCGGCCCCGGATGGATGCCATGGAATCCGCGAGGACTCCGATGGCGTCCAGGATGGGGAACCCCTTAGGTTCAACAGCGTCGGCGGGCGCCTCCGCCTGCGGTCCGACTGTCCGAGCCGTCTGACCCGGCAACCGGGGGTTCGCATCAGGCACCTGGTAATCCAGGCCCGATCCCAAGCCTGAGTCTGAGGCAGGTGCGCTGGTCCTCCGCTCATCGACGGGTGCGCCGGCAGCCCGCTGAACGCGATCAGCCATTGCCGTGAGGTTCTGAGCGATCGATAGGTCTCCGTTGAAGTTCACCACCGCGTGGTAGCGGACGGGGCTGGCATAAGCGCCGACGAAGCTGGCGACATCCTGGCGGGCGAGTCTCTCGGCCGCTACCCTGCTTCCGGCCGAGGCTCCCGAACTGTCGAAGAGGAACACCAGGTACTGGGTCTCCGACTGGTCCAGAGGGCCGGCAAAGTCGAGAGAGGAGCTTGTTATGGGCCGCTCCTTGCCGTCCTCCCACAGGCGAAAGTCTCCGGCTCCCAAGTCGGTCACGCTGTTGCCCTTCTTATCGCGCACGACGGCGTCGACCAGGACCAGTCGGGTTTCCGTGCGGATCACGGTCGAGGGAGCATTGCGAGCCGCCGGGTTGCTCCCCTCCTGGGCAAGCGCAACCAAACCGAGCGTTGCCGTGCAAAGCACCAAAGGCAGTAGGACAGGCCATCGTTTCATGGAATCTCCACCGCGCCGCTGAGGGCGGTCAGCTCCTGGCCTTGGGAATCGCGCACGACCACCCGGACCAGGTACTTGCCGGACTTTGCCTGAAGGCTGCTCCTCACCGAGATCCCCGAAGCCAAGCCCGTTGCGAGGGTTTCGTCCTTAAGGCGCATCTCCAGCACCTTTTGAATTCCGGACACGTAGTTGCCATTCTCATCGAACAAGCCGCAGACAACGGTCACGTCGTTCCGGTTGCGTCCATCCTCTTGCTTGAAATTAAGCTGCTTGACATCCACTTTGGCGACAACATTGACCGTCGCATCATCGGGGCCGGTCTTGAAGAACTGCGTCTCCATTGTGGCGGGAATCTCGTGGATCTCCTCGGTGGAAAAGAACGCCGCCTGGATTTCCTCCTTGGCCTGCTCGGCGGGATCGCGCGCGCGGTTGGGGGCGTAGTAGCCGGGGCGCGCGTCCACCGTCAGCCCTTTCGGATTCCGGAGCGTGACCTTGAGCGCATGGTAACCGCCATCGGGCCTGAGGTCCTGGGGCGCGAAACCGAGCAGATAGATGCACTCGGGCTGGCCCGCCAGGAGTTCCAACCCCTCGTCCAGGGCATTGCTGTTCTCAAAGAATCTGCCGCCGGTGCTCTCCGCGGTCTCAGCCATTACCGCGATTGCGGCGGCGGCCTCGATACTGGAGTACTTCACGTCCACCAGCATCTTCGAATTAGCGAGGGATCCGCGCTGGTCGGCGTCCCCTCCGGGAACAAGTATCTGAAGACCGCGCGCGCCCAGAGCGTTGACGACTACGTTGGCGAGGATCGCCTGCTCTATGAAGTCCATCTCTTCCGGCCGGCGGTCGTCCGGCACCAGAAAGCCGTCGGAGATCAGGACCAGAGATCGTTGGCCGGGCATGGTTGTGAGCTTTCGGACGACGGCTCTCAACGCGTCCAGGGTTTGGCGGATGTCCGCGTCGCCCTCCGTCACTACCTGTTTCGCGGCGGCCGCGACGATGCGTTCGACCTCATCGGGCGAATATGAGAGCGGGGTACAGGCCAGGACTTCGTCCTCCATGGCGGTGAGGATCTCCATATCGCCGCCGGGCGGCGGCGAGTCGGAAGAAGACGACGTCGTCGCAACGGACGCTGTAAAGGCGCCGGGCGGCGGCGAATGGTTCACGATCTGGTCCGCTTCCCAGTAGTTCATGCGCGGGCATGAGGCCGCCGGCTTCATACCAGAGTGGATCGCGAGCAGGTCCTGCTCCAACTGGTCACGATCGTTCGTGAAATCAACCGCGTTCAGGCCCGACGTGGTATAGACCGCAACACGTTCTGACGGACTGGTCGCCGAGGCCAGGACTTTCTCAGCGGCCTGGCGCGCCTGGGCCAGATGGAGGGTCTCGATATGCAGATCGTCGAAGACCAAGGCGACGTAGCGTTGCGGCATCGCGGGCGGCGCAACCACGGGCGGAGCGCCTGTCGCCGCCGGAGGAGAAGGTTGGTTGAAGCCGGTCCTGTCGACGGTGAACCGGGACACAATCTGTGGCTTGCCGCCGTCGAAAAGCTGAAAGTCGTCCTTCTCGAGATTCTCTACCACGCGCCGGTTGGAGTCGCGCACTACCACTGGCACGGTCACGAGATTGACTGTGGATTTGAAAGTCACCGGCGCTTCGCGAGTGGTGATCTCACTCGGCGACTGCTGCGGGGGCTGCGCTTCGCAGCACGAAACCGCTAGAGGCACCAGAAGCCCCGCTATCACGGTGCACCGCAGCCAGTCGGGAAACACGCTGCGTATTCTCATCTGCTGACCTCCGCTACTCAATTTCTTCAAGCCAGGATTTCCCCTTTGGCTTCCTGGCCGTAGCAAGCAACTGAATCTCGACCACCAGCGCGAGAAGAGGCGTTCTGAACTAGCATTTCCAGCCGTTGCGCGCTCATGGAATCTCCACTGCGCCGCTCTCCGCCGTCAATCGCTGCCCTTCCGCGTCCCGCACCACCAGCCGCACGCCGTATCTGCCGGGCGGCACGTTCAGCGTGGTGCGCACCGTCAGCCCTGACACCATCCGCCCCGCCAACGTCTCATCCTTTAGTCGCATCGCGACGATCTTCTGAATCCCCTCGATGTAATCTCCATCCGCGTTGAACAGCCCGGAAATCACCGTCAAGTCGTTGCGGTTGCGTCCCTCTTCTTTCCGGAACGGAATCTGCTTCAAGTCCACTTTCGCCAGAATCGCCACCGTGGCCCGGTCTTCGCCGGTCTTATAGAACTGCGTTTCCATGGAGGCCGGCAGGTCGTGAATCTGCTCGCCGGAAAAGAACGCCTCTTCCAGCTCCCGCTTCACCTGCTCGGCCGGGCTCTCCTCGTAGCGTGCGGTGTAATAGCCGCGGCGAGCCTGCACGGTCAGCCCGCTCGGCTTCTTGATTTCCACCCGCAGCCCGTGGAACTTGCCATCCAGCTTCAGGTTTTGCGGCGTAAAGCCGAGAAGATACAGGTGCTCCGGCGCCACCGCGGCCAACCGGAACCTTTCATCCAGATTGCTTTCCAGCAGCACTCGTCCACCGGTTCCGCTGGCGAGGTCTTCCGGCACGCCGTGGTCAAGAGGGTTGCTCAAATCCGCGCGGCCTGCGCAATCATAAGTCGCTAGCGGCGGCGTGGCCGCCTGGTTGGCCCGGTTGAAATCCTCTAACGTCGCGTAGGTAACCCCCGGGTCGACCACGTTCACCACAATGCCAGCCCGCACCGCGGTTTCGATAAGGTCCGTCTGCTCGTAGCGCCAGTCCTCGGTCTGCGCGAACCCCGGCGTCACCAGCGCCACCAGCCGTTTGCCGGGCATGTGGGCCAACGCCCGGAACACACCACGCAGGCCGTCCAGGGCGGAGCGCGCGCGCAGCGAATCGTAAGCGGGTTGAACGTTCAGGCCGTATCCGAGCGGAAGAACGTCCCTGCATGACGCCCCGCGCGCTAAAGCCAGCGCCTGAACCAACGCCTCCCGATCACCCGTGAAACCAGGATCGCCGCCGCCCGAAGTAGTGAAAATCGCTGCCCGGTCTCCCGGCCCCAGCGCCGTGGAAATATAGCGCTGGGCCGCTTGCCGCGCCGGAGCCAATTGCTCTGCGCTCGAATGCATGTCGTCGAAAACGAAGGCCAGGAACCGCGCCGGCACCCCGGACTGCGCCTTCGGCGCGGCCGCCTGCTCCACCGAGAACCGCGAGATGGCCTGCGGCTTGCCGTCGTCGAAAAGCTGGAAATCTTGCCGGTCAAGCGTTCCTATCGAGCGCCCTTGAGAGTCGGTGACGATCACCGGCACAGCCACCAGCGTGAATCTCGTCTTGAAGCTGGCCGGCGATTCGCGCGTAGTGATTTCGGTTGCCCCTGGGCCGGAAACGCGGATGTAATCGGTCAGCTTCTGCCGGCCGTTGGGGCTCGTCATCAGGTCGAACGCGATGATATCGCCCTCGCGCAGCGTCTGTGGCGGCGGATACCTGGGCTGCGCCGCAGGCCTTAGGCTCAGGCCCGGCGCGAAGCGCTCCGTCATTTCGTCCACACGGCTGAGCGGCCCTATCGATACCGAATAGCCAGATGCGCTCACGGAAACCGTCAGATCGTAGCCGAGCCAGCGAAGGTTCGCTTTGTCGTACAGGAAACGGCGCACCGTTTCGCCTTCCGGCTGGAATCCGCCGCCGAAATCGTCGGCCACACCCGCCGGCGCCGACACGATGGTTTGGCATCCGACCCGTATGCCCGACGCCAGCGTCGCTTCGATGCCCCCAGGGGCCGCCGTCTGAGCCGCCGCCAGCGTCGCGAATATGACGAGCAGACTACTCTTCATTGGCCGCGCCCCTGATGATTCTGGGCTGCAACTCCGTCACCGGCTGTAGCCGTTGCAAAACGGCGGCCCGGCCCGGCTGGCAGTGATACACCGTCCTGGTAACCACGGTTTCCCTCGGCGCCGGAACCTCTACGCGCACGGTTCTGGTTACCACGCTCGGCGGCGCCGCCCTGGGAAGCCGCCACGCGCCGAACGCCAGAACCACGCCGATCGTACATGCCACCGGCAGCGGGATGCGGATCGACGTTCCCCAGAAGCTCCGCCACTTCGACCGGGCGCTTTTCGGGAAAATTGCCGCCCGCAGGCGATCCGGCGCCTCCGGGCCCCTCCACTGTTCGAGAAGGCCGTCCAGTTCCCGGTCGGATAGTTCGTCAGGCTCCAATGGTTCCATTTGTGTTTCCTATGCTTCGATATGGGGCTAGGTCCCGCCGCAGCCGCGTCCGCGCCCGGTACAGGCGCGACTTCACGGTTCCGGCGTCGGTCCCGGCGATTTCCGCAATTTCCTCGAGCGTGAAGCCCTCATACTCGAAGAGAATCAGCGCTTCCTGTTGCAGCGCCGGCAAAGCGCCTACCGCCGCCGCCACCGCCGATGAGATCTCCCAATTCGCGCTTGGATCGGGTGCGGCCGCTTCACACCCGTCCAGCGTTTCCGGCTCGCGGTTATCGCGCCAACGCTTGAAAACCAGGTTGCGGGCGATGGAAAACAGGTAAGTCTTGACCGTCCCGCGGGCTTCATCGAACCGCGCTGGCACCCGCATAAACGCCAGGAAGCAATCCTGGGTAACGTCCTCCGCGAGGTCCTCGCTGGCCGTCAGCCGGTAAACGAACCGGAAAACAGCCCCGTGATAAAGGTCGAACGCTTCGAGCGGCGTCACCGTCCGAATCCCGGTCCCACCTGATATTACCGCCAGAGCCATCCCAGGATACGGCCCCCTTGCAGAATTCTTCGGAATGGGTTTCCGGTGGAACCCAGGGGTTGACCGACAAGGAGTTCACCCGAAGCGTTCCATGGCCCGGTTACCGCGTGGACCAGCATGGAATCCAGGTGGAACAGGTGAACGCCGAATCGATTTCGCGCGGGCCAGGGCCAGATCTACTCAGAAATGCAGGCCGCCGCTACAGAGGAGAACTTCGCCGGTGACGTAATCGGAAAGCGGCGAGCAGAAGAAGAGGACGGCGTTGGCGGCTTCTTCGGGCGTGCCGAGGCGGCCGAGGGGGCAGGCGGCTTTGGCCCAGTCGAGGGTCTTTTGCTGGGCGCCCACAGGGATCTTGCGGCCATGCACTTCGATGGCGGCGGCGCCATCGGGCGTAATGGCCTTCACCAGACGAGTCTCCACAATGCCGAAGCCCACCGCGTTCACGTTGATGTTGTAACGTCCCCATTCCTTGGCCAGGGTCTTGGTGAGGCCAATGACGCCGGCCTTGGCGGAAGAATAGGCCGCCTGTCCGGCGCTGCCGTCGATGCCTGCGATGGAGGTAATGTTTACCACTTTGCGCATCGCGCGCCGGCCCTCGGAGGCTTCCCGCTTGGCCGTATCGCGGAGCCACGTGGAGGCAGCCCGCAGGATGCGGAACGGCGCCACCAGGTGAACGTTGAGCATGGTCTGGAACTGCTCGTCGGTCATCTTCTGGATAACGTTGTCCCAGGTGTAGCCGGCGTTGTTCACGACGATATCGAGCGACCCGAAGCGCTCGATGGCGGCGTCCACCATGCGCTGCGGGAATGCCGGATCGGCGATATCGCCGGGACAGGACGCCGCGGTCCCTCCGGCGATACGAATCAAGGTTTCGGTTTCGTAAGCGGGACCGGCGTCCAGATCGTTCACCATGACCGAAGCGCCGTATTCGGCGAGCGTCGTCGCGATGGCGCGGCCGATGCCGCGGCCGGCCCCGGTGACCAGGGCGGTTTTCGAAGCGAGAGAGAACATAGGGATCTCCGGAGAAAATCACCGCCGGCGGAGACCGGCGGCGGTACTTATCTTAGTAGATCTTCGAGATGGATTTTGGCGTCGGTCTTTTCGTCGCGGTACTTGACGATGACGGGCGTATATACCGAAAGACCCCAATCTTTGCCGGGACCGATGGTGATGGCGCGCGCGCCGGCGATGACTACGGCCTGTTCGGGGATCACCAGCGGCTGGTCCTCGGTGGCGCGGTGCACCACGCCGCGCACCACGTCGTAAACCGGCGTGGAGCGGTTGAGGATGGTTCCGGTGCCCAGCACGGCGCGGCGTTTCACCACCGTGCCCTCATAGATGCCGCAGTTACCGCCGATCAGGACATCGTCTTCGACCACCACAGGCATGGCGCCGACCGGCTCCAGGACGCCGCCAATCTGGCTGGCGGCCGAGATGTGGCAGTTCTTGCCCACTTGCGCGCAACTGCCTACCAGCGCGTGCGAATCGATCATGGTCCCGTCGTCCACGTATGCGCCCGCATTGATGAACATCGGCGGCATGCAGACCACGCCCTTTCCGATGTAGCAGCCACTGCGCACGCTGGAGCCGCCCGGTACGACGCGCACATCCGGACCGACGCGCTTGAGGGGGAAGGTGTCCTTATCGCGAAACGAAAGGTCGCCGACGGACATATCGATCACGACTCCCATGCGGAAGCCCAGCAGGATGCCCTTCTTGACCCAGGCGTTCACGCGCCAGCCGGTGGCGCAAAGCGCATCGGGCTCGGCCGCGCGCACGCGCCCTTCGTTGAGCGCCTCTTGAAACGCATAGAACAGGCGGCGGTGGGCCTCCGTGTAGGCGGCGGGCTTATCGTCGAAGAGGAGTTCGATTTCAGCTTGCAAGGGCGGACCTTTCGAGCAGGCCGGTGGATTCCAGCACCTTTTCGATCCTGGCCAGGTTGGCGGGACTCGGCGGGACCATGGGCAGGCGGAAAACCGGCTCCAGCAATCCCATGAGGCCCATGGCGGCTTTCACCGGAATAGGGTTCGATTCCACGAAGTTCACGTTCATCAAGGCGAAGAAGCGCTTCTGGATGGCGCGCGCGGATTCGAAATCGCCGCGGAGGCAGGCCTGCGCCAGTTGCGCCATCTCGCGGGGAATTTCGTTCGACGCTACGGAAACAATGCCGCGGCCGCCCATCGCCATGAGGGGGATGGTGATGGCGTCGTCGCCCGAAAGCACCGTGAAATCGGAAGGGACCTCATTCAGGATGGCGGCCATTTGGGCGATGTTGCCGGACGCCTCCTTGACCCCCACGATGTTCCCGATCCGCGCGAGGCGCGCCAGGGTAGACGGCTCCACATTGACGCCCGTGCGGCCTTGCACGCTGTAGACCACGATGGGAATCCGGATGGCCGAGGCGATGGCCTGGTAGTGCAGGTAGAGACCTTCCTGGGTGGGCTTGTTGTAATAGGGCGTCACGGAGAGGATGCCGTCCGCGCCGAGGCGCTCCAACTCGCGGGCAAGCTCGACGACTTCGCGGGTGCAATAGCCTCCGGCGCCGCCCAGCACCGGAACCTTGCCGCTGGCTTCCTCGATGGCGATTTCGACCACGCGCAGGTGTTCGGCCCGCGTCAGCGTGGGGCTTTCGCCGGTGGTCCCGCAGGGCACCAGGAAGTTAATGCCTGCGTCGATCTGGCGCCGGACCAGCTTGCGCAGCGTTTCTTCATCGAGCGACTGGTCGCGCCGGAACGGGGTTACCAGCGCGGTGCCACAGCCTGTAAACATGGGACCTCCAAAAAACCCAAAAGAACCGCTCTCTTACGTTCGCGGCTCGGCAAATACAATTTCACCAAATTCGTAGAAGCCTTTTTTCCCCACCACCCATTGTGCGGCCTTCAGGGCGCCGTGGGCGAAGCCTTCGCGGCCGCGGGCTGTATGGCGCAGCACGATGGTATCGGCCGCGGAATCGAAACCGATTTCATGCGTGCCGGGATGCGCGCCGGCGCGATTGGAGCCGACGTCGATGGGCCGCGCGTAGCCGGATTTTTTCATTTCCTCGACCAGTTTCAGTAATGTACCGGATGGCGCATCTTTCTTGGTGGCGTGATGAATCTCCCAGGCCCACGCGCCGTATTCCGGCTGGCCGGCCAGCAGGCGCGCTGCCTCCGCCACGAGACGGAAGAAAGCGTTGACCCCCACGGAGTAATTGGGGCTCCATACCAGGCCCACGCCATGTTTCTTCACCGCCCGCTTGACGGCATCGGCGTGCTCCATCCATCCGGTGGTGCCGAGCACCAGGTTGACGCCCAGGGCGGCGATGCCTTCCACGTTGCGCCGCACGGCGGAGGGAATGGAGAAATCGATGGCCACATCGATGCCGCGAAAGTTCTCAGGCGTGAGGCCTTCGAAATTGGAGTTGTTGAACTCATCGAGCTTCAGCGCCACGGTGAAGCCGTAACCTGGGGCAAGCTGTTCCACCAGCTTACCCATCTTGCCGTAGCCGACGATGGCCAACCTGCGGTCAGACATGCGCCACCTCGTGTCTCTCGAATACGGCGGGGTCGAGTTCGGCGAAAAACGCATCGTGCAGCGACGCCACGGCGCGGGGCAGGGCGGCTTCGTCTACCACGACGCTCAGGTTCAATAGCGAAGCGCCCTGGGAGATCATGCGGACGTTGATGCCGCCGAGGGCGTCGAACACGCGGCGCGCCACGCCGGGGGTGTAGCGGATGTTCTCGCCGACCAGGCAGACGATGGCCTGGTCGTGCTCGATGCCGGCCTCGGAGAATTGGCGCAGCTCCGCCATGATCGCATCCAGGTTCTTGCAGTTATCGATGGTGAGGGAAACGCTGACCTCGGAAGTGGAAACCATATCCACGGCGGTTTGGTATCGATCGAACACTTCGAAGATGCGGCGCAGAAAGCCGTGCGCCATCAACATGCGCGTGGAGTGGATGTTCACGAGCGTGATTTTGCGCTTGCAGGCGATGGACTTCACGGCGTTGCCGCAGGGAACGGTCTCGGCGACGATGCGCGTGCCATCGACCTCCGGCCGCCTGGAATTCAGGATCAGCACCGGGATGTTCTTTTCCATGGCGGGAACCACGGTGGCCGGGTGCAGCACCTTGGCGCCAAAGTAAGCCAGCTCGGCGGCCTCGGCGAAGGAGATGGTCTTGACGCGATGGCCGCCGGGGAGAATGGTGGGATCGGCCGTGAGCATGCCATCGACATCCGTCCAGATCTGGATCTCTTCGGCGCCGATGCCCGCGCCCACGATGGAGGCGGTGAAATCGGAGCCTCCGCGGCCGAGCGTGGTGGTTACGCCATCCTCGGTGGCGGCGATGAACCCGCCCATGACGACGACGGCGCGTTCGGCGAGCGGCGGAATGGCGGCGGCCAGGCGCTTGCCGGTCTCGGCGAAATTGGGCGCGGCCTGCGTGTGGCGATTGTCGGTGACGATCACGTCGCGCGCATCCACGTGTTCGGCTGGAAGTCCGAAGTGGCGGAATGCGAGGGTGACAATGTAGCTCGAGAGGCGCTCGCCATAGGCCGAAATGGCGTCGATGGAACGCGGCGTCAGCTCGCCCAGCACGGCGAGGCCTTTCACCAGCTCGGTCAATTCCTGGAAATGTTCATCGAGAAAACGGTCCAGATCGACGCGGGCGGCAAGCGGGGCCACTTGCCGGGCCTCGCGCGAGTGAAAGTCGCGCAGGTCGTGGAGCTGGGCGATGTAGTCGGCGCGCCGGCCCGCGATGGCGGCGGCGGCGATGGCCAGAAGCTTGTTGGTGGTCTTGCCCATGGCCGAGACTACAACCACAGGGTGGCGGTTTTGGCGCGCCTTGACGATGCCGGCTACCCGTTCGATGGCGGCCGCGGATTCCACCGACGTGCCGCCGAATTTCATAACAATCATGTGTGAGAACCCAAGAAGGCAGACGGACCCACAAACAGCGCGGGTACCCCGGTCCGCCCCACAATCAATCCAACATTCCTTCCGACTGCATCAGCCCGGCATTGAGCACGGCCGCGCCCGTGGCTCGGCGCACGGTATTGTGGGCGACCGCAACAAATCAAGAAGGCAGACCAGGAGGTCCGCCCCACTCTTATAACAATCATCAGTCCAGCATCCCTTCCGACTGCATCAGCTCGGCATTGAGCACGGCCGCGCCGGCGGCCCCGCGGATGGTATTGTGGCTGAGCGCGACAAATTTGTAATCGAGCACCGGGCAGGGGCGCAGACGTCCGACGAAAGTGGCCATGCCGTTTTCGCGCTCGGCGTCCTTGCGGGGCTGCGGGCGGTTGGATTCCTCCATATAAATCACCGGCCGCGGAGGCGCGCTGGGAAGCCGGCGCTGCTGCGGAACGGCGGTAAAGGCGTCGAAGGCGGCGCGCAGATCGGCCGGCGCGGGCTTGGAGGAAAGCTCGACGGAGACGGTGACCGTGTGGCCATCGACCACGGCGACGCGATTGCAGTGGGCGCTCACCTTGGCGGCCAGCGGCTCGATGCGGCCGTTGCGGAATTCGCCGAGGATCTTCTGCGTCTCCTGCTCCATTTTCTCCTCTTCGCCGCCGATGTAAGGGATCACATTGCCCACGATATCCATGGATGGCACGCCCGGATATCCCGCGCCGGAGATGGCCTGCATGGTGGTGGCGACCACGCGCGCGATGCCGAACGGCTTCAGCGGCGCGAGGCCCATGGTCAGCACGATCGTGGAACAGTTCGGATTGGTGACGATTTGCCCCTTCCATCCGCGCGCGCGCCGCTGCCCCGGCACAAGCTGAAGATGGCCGGGATTGATTTCGGGCACCAACAGCGGAACGTCGGTCTCCATGCGATGGTTCTTGGAATTGGAGACCACCACATGGCCGGCCTCGGCGAAGGCGCGCTCAATCTCCGTGGCCACGGAAGCGTCCATGGCGGAGAACAGCAGGTGCGGGGCATTGCCCGGGGTGCACTCCTCGACCGTGAGATCCGCCACGGATTGGGGCGCGCCGCCGGCCAGGTGCCATGTCATGGCGTCCTTGTACTTCTTGCCGGCGGAGCGGTCGCTCGCGCCGAGCCACTTCAGGCGGAACCAGGGATGGCCCTGCAGGAACTTCACGAAATGCTGGCCCACCATGCCGGTGGCGCCGAGAATGCCTACTTCGATTGGCGTTTGCATAATTGCCTGATGATGTTTCGATAGATTGCGACGGCTTCGAGTAACTGGCGCTTCGGCACATACTCGCCGGGTGTGTGCGCCACATGAATGGACCCCGGCCCGAGCAGGAACGGTTCGCCCCATTGCCCGCCGAAGGCCGGAATATCGGTGGTGAAAGCGACTACGGTGGTCTCGAGACCGTCGAGCGCGTTCAGATGCAAGGCCGGGAGCTCCAATACTTCGCGCAGGGCGACTGTCCCCGCCGCATCCGCCAGCTTTTCCTTGATCTCCGACGAATCTCCCACCAGGCGCACCAGGATCTCCGCGCGCGCTTCGTCCGCAATCACGTTGGGCGCGCGGCCGCCGGAGATGGTTCCGACGTTGAGCGTGCTCGGTCCCAGGAGCCGGTCCGAGGGCAGCGGAATGCGCAGCATCCTCTCGAGCGCCTCGACCAGCTTGTGGATCGCGGAATCGCCCAGTTCCGGATAGGCCGAGTGGGCCATCACGCCGGAGGCGGCAACCTCATAGCGCAATGCGCCTTTGGAGCCGAGCGCCAGCTTGTTCCCGGTGGGCTCGCCATTGACGATGTAGCGGGAACCGCGCGGCGAAGCGGCGGCGCAATAGGCCCCGGCGCTATTGCGTTCCTCGCCGACCACGAAGAGCACGCCGAAATCGCGCTCGCCGGCTTCGAGCAGCGCCTCGACGGCCTTGATCATGGACGCGATGATGCCCTTGGCGTCGCACGCGCCGCGTCCCCAGATGTTGCCGGCATCTTCGCGCGAGGCGAAGAACGGCGGCACGGTATCCATGTGGGTGGAGAGCGTGACCGTGAGCTTTTCGCCCCACCCGGCGAAGACGTTGAAGCGGCCGGGCTCGACGTCCATGCGCTCGATGCGGCCGTCAAATCGCGACGCCAGCGGCGCCAGGTAGTCGTAAAGAAACTGGCCGGCCCGCCCTTCGTTGCCGGTGACGGATTCGATATCGACCAGCGCGCGCGCGAGTTCGAAGAGGTCCATAAAAATCCAAAGGGGGGAGGCGAAAGAGAAGAGAGTGCGCGTGGAAGGCCGGCGCGTCCTCATTCCCGATAGCGCTCCACCCGTCCGAGAAACGAGTGACAGTGAGCGGGTATTAGCCCGGCTCCCCAACCGGAGGGGATGAAGCTTTCCCCGACCGGTTTCGGCGAATAATCCCTTTCAACGAGCCTCCGAAGCGCATCGGAAAGACGGCCCGCCTACTGATGATTTTCGCACCTCTACCGCGAAGTATCAGGATATCGGAAGGGAGAAGGGCAAGTCAAATCGGGAGGGAGAGCGCCAGCTTATCGGTACGTTCCGCCGGATCGCACAGAGATTTGATGGACAACGATTGTCTTTTGCGAATGGTCCGCGGTAAAGAAGAGCCGATAATCGCCGATGCGCCGCCGGAATACGCCCTTCCATTCCGAACCCTTTGAGGGCCTTCACGTCGCCCTGGAAGGGATCGGAGGCCATCTGTGCCAGCACGCGCGCCACGCGTCTTTGGATGGCTTTCGGAAGGCCGCGAAGGTCCAGTTCGGCACTGGCCGTGAACTTACAGACCCAATTCACGTTTGATTTCGGCCCACGGCCGAGTCTTCCCTTGGCCCGTTTGTCGGAGGCTCTTGCGCAGCCGTTTCGCCTCATCCGGCGTGAGCACATCGCCTGGGTCTACAACCTGCCTGGGCTTCACAAGCACGCCGTTGCCGTGCTTGGCGAACGCCACGAAGTCCCCCTCGCGCATGTGGAGGTTGTCGAAAATTTCGCGGGGGATCACCACCTGGCGCCGCTGGCCAACGCGCCCAATCGGCTCCCTGAGCGCTGCGTTCGTCTTGCCTCGCATACCTTCAGATTATCCGATTGTCAGGAACTGTCAAGCTCACAGCGCGTCCATCCAACTCACTGCCGTCCATGTTTCTTTCGGGGAGTGTTCTTGCCTGCTGCTTGCTTATCGATCGGGGCCCTTCTCGCCGGGGCGCAGCAGGGTTGGGGCCTTCTCCTCCGACCGCGAAACCGATTTGCTGTCAACCGCGGGCTTGGAACCGTCGGCGGGGGCCATGGCGGCCTTGCGCTCCTGCTCTTCCTGCTTCTGGCGGGCCAGGACCTTATTCATGCGGCTGCCCAAATCCTCGTGCGCCGCATTGAGGCTGTCGGAGGTGGCGTCGATGGCGTCCGTCAGAACGAATTCATAACGGTCCACGTCCCTGGGATGGCTATCCCGGATTCTCTTCAGCTCGACGAGCGAGGCCATCTCCACACGCTCCTGCGCACGGACCCCTTTGTCCACATCGATCTTGCGTTCCAGGGCATCGTCGGTGACGTCGTCCATGGCATCGATGATTTTCGAGTATGCGTCCAACGCGTCGTGGATCATCAGGGAGCGGCCGGGCTTGTCTTTCGCGATCATGTTCTTGATGAGATCGATCCGGTCTTTAGCGAAGCCGGCGTAGACTTCGAGGCGCAGGTTGGGATCCTGCGCCTCTCGAACCTTTTCGACTTCGGTGGTCGTAAGAAAATCGCCCTGCGCGGCCATAGGGACCGCGACCGCCAGGAAACACAGCAGGCTCTTCATTTGTGTTTGCCCTCCATCAGCCCCTCCAACAGGTCGTCGTGGACCTTGGCGATGTGCGCCTTGAGCGCATCCAACTGGGGCCGGTCCGCATAGTTCATTGCCTGCTGGAAGGCCTCCAGCCGGCGGAGCAAGTCGCGCGTCGAAATCTCCGCCTTCTTGAACCACTTGGGGTGGCTGCGCGGATCTTTCCCGGTCCGCTGCAAAGACGTTTGCGCCAGATCCACGGACTGTTCGAGTTCAGCGGCCAAGCCGGTAAACAGGGAGTTGTTGCCGTTGTCGTAAGCTTCGCGAGCGGCCTTCAGGGCTTCGGCGGCGTTGTCGAGGGCCAGCCCGGAGCGCTTCTCCAAGTCCGGCTCGGCAAGGGCCGCCTTCAGATCCGCGCGGGCGGGCAAGGCGCCGCAGAGCGATAGCGCCAGCACTCCCGCGGTCAACGGGTAACCCCACACGCGCGCCCGCATCACTTCCTCTCCAATTCCAGTTGAATGATCCGCACCCTTTGCCGCGCCTGGAATTCCTGGTCGGGGTTCTTCCCCTGGCTCATGGAAAGGAATCGTTGGTAGGCTTCCAGTGCGGGTTTCAACTGCGCCGCCTTATCTAAAATGATCGCACGAAAGAACCAGTTCCCGGCGGTGTCTTCGCCCAGATCGCGGGCGCGGTCCAGATCCGCCAGGGTTTGCTTCGCGTCGCCCGTCATGTAACGGGCGGCGGCCAACTCGCTCCAGGTCATGGCGTCGTTGGGCTTCAGCCGCGCGGCTTCCTGGAATTGCTCCACGGCGGCTGGAAACAACCGCAGATCGCGCAAGGCGCGCGCGTACGACATCCGAAGATCGAAGTTGGCGGGATCGGCCGCCACGCTTTTCTCCAGCAGCGGAACGGCCTTATCGGGTTGGCGATTCAAGATGTAGGCCTGCGCCAACAGGTTGCGGTTGGCCTGGGTTGCGGCCTTGGCGTACGCCTGTTCCAGGCGCGCGACCCCATCGGCATACTGGCGGGATTCGAGCAGCAACTGGCCGAGGCGCTCTCCGGCGGCGGCGTTGCCGGGGAACTGCTGGTAAATGGCGATGGCGTCGGCCGGCCGGGCGGCCTTCTCGTAAAGGCCCGCCAATTCGAGGAGCGCGTTGCGATGGGCGGGGTCCAGTTCGGCGGACTGGCGGAAATGCGGCGCGGCATCGTCCAGCTTGTCCTGGCGGGTGAGCGACCGCGCCAAGCCGAGTTGGGAGTCGGCGGATTTGGGATTGGCTTCAAGCGCGCGGCTGAAGTTCTGTTCCGCGAGCTCCGGCGCGCCGGTGTCTAGCTCAGCCTGCGCCAGATAAAAGCGTGGCTGGAACTCGGCAGGCTTCTGTTCCGCGGCGGCTTCGAGGAGCGGCAACGCGTCGGCGGGCTGCTTGTCGCGCATCAAGAGCATGCCGGCGTTCAGCTCGGCTTCATACAAGCCCGGCTTCAGCTCCAGAGCCTTGCGATATTCCGCGACGCCTTCGGCATCGCGGCGCAGGAAGGTGTAGGCCAGCGCCAGGTTGAAATGGGAGAAGTAATCCGTGGAATCGGCTGCGATGGCCGCGGTGAATTCCTGAACGGCGGCTTCGTACTTACCGTCCTGCAGGGCCTTTTGGCCGTCCGATGCCGGGCCGGACGCCTGCAGGAAAAACAAGGCCAGAACCACCGCCCACATACTCCGATTCTAATGGAAGCGGGGAAGCGGCGGATATATTCGGCAGGCGAAGCGACTACGCTGCCTTGTTAACCTTGTTGGAGCGGATGCAGGAGGTACACACGCGAAGGCGCCGGCTGGCGCCGTTCACCAGCGCGCGAACGCTTTGCAGATTGATGTTCCAGCGGCGCTTGGTCATGTTATGGGCGTGGCTGATTTTATTGCCGAATTGAGGCCCGCGGCCGCAAACGTCGCATACTTGTGCCATAAGACAGAAATCTCCCTCGTACTTCAAAAAGCGATTATACCAGTAGGGTTAAGCCTCCTGCAACCGCGCCAGGAAAAGACCAAATTCGTTTTCGCGCGGCCGATGTATTGACGCCCCGGCGGACTGGGTGGCTTCGGCCGCGGCGGGCGGGGCCGGGGCGAGGGCCGCGGCCTCATGGGGGATTGGCGGCAGGGTTACACTTGGTGGACTAACGACTATCCGCGCGCAGACAGGCATTTGCTCTTGGCTCTGCGGCGGTTAATGCGGGTGCAGGTGCGGTCGGTCGAGCAACCGGTGAACCTCGAGGATGACGACGACGTATACAATTGGCCCTTCATCTACGCGGCGACCTTCAACTGGCGGCTTACCGATTCCCAGGTGGCTAAGCTGCGCGATTACCTGGACTGCGGCGGCTTCCTGATTTGCGATGACTTCTGGGGCGACGCGGCCTGGCAGGTCTTCACGGCTTCCATGTCGCGGGTGTACGAGCGACGCCACAATGCCCGTCAGCAGCGCCACACGCCAAGCGACGCCAAGGGAACATGGCCGCCGCGCGCCGAGACCGCCGGGAAGACTGCCAACCAAGCGCACGCCGTTTCCGTCGCAAGACCCACCACGAGGAGTGAGAAGAAGCTGAAATAGAGGAAGTACTGGTCGAAGTCCGTAGCGCCCGCGGACGCCTCAACGGCCTTGGAGCGCAGAGACACCACCGAGAGGCCCATGGCGGCGGGATCCAGCGCCGCGCGCAGCCGCGCGCCGTAAGCGGCCGACGGCGGAGAGACGCGAATCGAAGACAGGCTCCCAAAGCGCGTGCCCCATAGCCGTCGGCCACGCTCCAGACGTATGAAGGCTTTGGGGGTAGCGCGATATTGCGCCCAGAACCCTCGTCGGAGGGCCGCACGAGGGAAAGGTCCAGCGGGAATGGAGGGTCCCAATCGTGCAAGCTGTTCGAATCCGTAATGCCCGGATAACTAGGCGCGAAGTCCCGGTCTGCCGCCGCACCCGTAAGAGGAACGATGCGATCGACATGGAAACCCGCGCTCTCAGTCGCGAACTGGCCTTCCGGCTTCCATTCAAAACGGTTGAGCGTCGATCGCATCGCCGGGCTTGGCGCCGAGGCTGCGGGCGGTCCAGTCGTTCAGCACGATGCCATCGTCGCCGGCCGGCGCCAGTTCGGAATCGAGCGCCGTGACGACCGAATATGGAACCGTGGGGCAGTTCCGGTCTGCGCCGGCGCACTCCAGGATGATGCTGTTGGCCACTACATGAAGATCCTCTTGCTAACTGCCGGAGCCGCGCGGATGTATCGCGGCAGTTGCCTGCGCAACAACGCCCTGGCCGCCGAACTCAAGCGGCAAGGTCACGACGCGACGTCCTTGCCATTTCTCTTCACGCATCGCGGCCTAGTGCTGTCAAGGCCGCCTGTCTTTGCGCCGGTCACGAGCGCCGGACGGTGGGCGACGTTTGCAGGTGAGCGGCAATCCGGCCCAGGACAGTCCCAAAATCAGCTAAGTCGGAGCCGTTCCGACATCGCCGGCGCCGGAGAAGGAGATGTTTCGCGCCTACTGCGCGTCCTGTCAGGGAGCGGATTGGAAGGGCCATGGACCGGCCGCGCAGGCCCCGGAAAAGCAACCGTCGGACTTAACCTGGTTAACCAGGCAAAGCGGCGGCAAGTTTCAGGCGATGCGCGTGACGAGATCGATCCGCGACGGCGCTCTGGCCGTAAACGGCCCGAAGGACATGCCCGTGTGGGGTCTGACTTTGTCGTCGGTGAGCTTGGATAACCCGAAGATTGTCGACCAGCGTGTGAGTAACCTGGTCGGATCCATCGAGTCGATGCAGGTGAAATAGACGGGTCGGTGCGGGCGTAGCCGGATCACAGGCCCATGACTGATGCCCTGTAACCGTGCTAGCACGGTTACACCGCCGGCTGCGCTGGTTCCTTATGATAAACTGAGCCTCGCGGGCGTCCCTTCGCCCCGCTCAAGGGTGATCTCATGTTTAGGGAACGGCTCGGTCTGGCGCTTCTAGCGGTCCTGTGCGGCTCGCTGCTGGTGGAAGCGCAACAGAATCCCGCGACCCCCGCTGCGCCCCAGGGAGGGCGCGCTCAAGGCCAGCCCGGCGGCGGCCGCGGCGGCCGCGGACGCCCACCTGGGCGAAAGGCCGTCTTGGCATGGGCCGATACGCGCAACGGTATCGCCCAGCATGATTCCGTCTCGCACGCGCTGGCTATGATCGAGCGCCTCGGCTACGAGTCCGGTCTCTGGGATACCTACATTCGAACCGATTCCAACATCGCTTCGTACCACCCACTGATGACCACCGGGCAGCCTGCCAGCGGCGGTCCCAGCTTCAACAGCGTCGATGCGATCTTCTTCATGGGCCACAGGGAAGTGCCCATCGACGACCAGCAGAAAGCGGACCTGCTCAAGTTCGTACACGATGACGGCAGAGGATTCGTCGCCGCGCACGTCGCGCTGACCGCGCTCATGTCGTGGCCTGAGTTCGGCGAGATGCTCGGGGGGCAGTTCCAAGACCACCCCTACGGCTCAGTCGCTGGAGTGGTGATCAACGAGGACCCGATGTTTCCGGCGACCAGCCACTTTCCTGCATTCTTCAACCTGACCGACGAGTTCTACCAGGTGAAGAACTTCTCTCGCGAGAAGAGCCGCGTCCTGCTCCGGCTGTACACGTCCAAACTGCCGCCCAACCAGAACCTGGTAAACAAGAACGGCGATTTTCCGCTGGCCTGGGCAAAAACGTACGGCCAGGGACGTGTGTTTTACGCCTCATTCGCGCACGATGCAAAGACCTGGGACAACCCGGACATCTCCAAGATGTACTTCGAAGCCATCAAGTGGGCCTTGAAGCTGACGGATGCCGACGTAACGCCGCGGCCTTACCCAGCGATGCCCGCGCCCGCAAACGGCGACGCAAAGAATTGACGGAAGGCGCCTGACCGCCACAGTCCGGATAAGTGGGCGCGCGAGGCGGCGCCAGCAGATCAGTCAATAAGTCCCGGCGTCAGATGAATCGAGCAACGCCTGTCTCGTTCCGACAAGGCTCATTCCAGCATCTTCAGGGCAGCCGGAACGCCGTGATCTCGTCCGATGTTACCGGCGCGGCGGCGTCGCCACCGCCGGTTCCCGATACGACGACATACTGCTCGCCGTCCCTGCCCAGATAAGTGGCCGGCACCGATTCCGCCGAAGCGTTGAGTTTCGCGGACCACAATTCCTTTCCGGTCCTGGCGTCGAAAGCGCGGAAATAGTTGTCGTCCGCGGCGCCGATGAATACGAGGCCTGAAGCGGTCGCGATCGAGCCACCCATGCCGGGACGCCCGGTCTTTTGCTTTTCGGGAGGAAGACTTTCGGTGATGCCCAGCGGCACGCGCCAGGCGATATCGCCGGTGTTGACGTTGACCGCCACCAGTTCGCCCCAGGGCGGCTGGCTGCAGAACATGCGGGTGGCGTTGTCGCGGAAACGGCCGCTGGGACCGCCGTTAACATAAGCGCCGGTGCGGCCGCCCGGTTCATTACTGCCCGCCAGAGTGGCGAGATCTAAAGGACCGGAGGGCGGGTCCTTCACGCCGTTGAGCTGGCCCAAGTCGTTCACATTGATGAAGAGATAGCCGAGCTCCGGGTTGAAGGATCCGCCGCCCCAATTGGCCCCGCCAATTTCGCTGGGGAAAATGACGCGGGAGTGGTTATAGGTGGGCGGCGCATAGGGTCCCATCCCGACTTGGATATGGTTATCGTCGATCAGCTTGCGGCAGTTCGCTTCCAGCTCAGGCGTCACCGTCGCGATGTCTTTCATGGTGAAGTCGATCCGCGCCAGCGGCGCAGGCTTGGATGGAAAGGGCTGCGTGGGTGAGGTCTTCTCGCCCGGAACGTCGCTCTGAGCGACCGTTTTCTCGGCCACGTCATAGATGGGCTTGCCGGTGGTCCGGTCCAGCAGGAAAAGGAGCGAGCTCTTGCCGAAAACCGCGACGGAAGGAATCGCCTTCCCATTCCTCTTGATGTCCATCAGCACTGGCGGCGATTCGAGATCGAAGTCCCAGATGTCGTGATGGACGACCTGAAAGTGCCACAGATACTTGCCCGTTTTGGCGTCGGCTGCCACCACGCAGGAGTCGTAGAGATCGTCGCCGGGACGGTCGGCGCCCCACAGGTCACCCGAGGGCGCGCCAAACGGCATATACACGATGCCTCGCGCGGCATCGACCGTCATAAAGCCCCAGACATTGACTCCGCTGCGCAACTTCCAACTGTCACCTGCCCAGGCGCCGAAGTTGGTTTCGCCGGGCCGCGGAATGGAGTGGAACGTCCAGGCCAGTTTGCCGTCATGGATGTCGAAGGCGCGCACATCGCCGGCCACGCCGGGGCCGTTGCTTTCCTGAACATGGTCGCCAACTATGATGAGGTTCCGATACATGACTGGGGGAGAAGACATGCCGGCATTCCCGCGCGTACCATTGCGGATCTCGGGAGTGTTGAGGTCCACAACTCCGCCGGCGCCGAACTTGGCGTTCGGAACACCGGTCCTGGCGTCCAGTGCGATTAGCCTGCCGCCCCCAGTTCCGACCACGATCTGGGGGGGAGTCAGATTGTCGCCGGCGAAATACTCCACACCTCGCGTAGCCGGACTGTCGCCCGCGGGCATGCTATTGACCCAGACTTGCTTTCCGGACGTGGGATCGAGCGCCACCACCTGACCATAGGGCGAGCCAATATACATGGTTCCGTGCACGACGAGGGGCGTAACCTCGGCGGCGCGGAAGCCGGTGTTGCCGCGTCCGCCACCGCCTGCGGCGGGAGGGGGGCCGGCAGCAGCGCCCGGTAACAGCGCACCCTGCGGTCCCGCAGCCGGCGCGCCTTCAACGCCACTCGGGCCACGGCCACCTCCTCCTCCACCGCGGCCTCCTGCCGGAGCAACATAGTCAACCGGCTTCAGGTGATACGTCCAGGCAACTTTGAGATTGGAGACATTTGCCGGGGTGATCCGCTTCAACGGTGAGTAGCGCATCCCGCCGGGATCGTGCCCATAAGTCGGCCATTCCTTCGATTCGGTGGCGCCCGGCTGCCCCAGAGCGACCAAGCTCGCGCAAGCGATGACGAGGCTTGCGGCTACCGTCAACACGCCCAAGGGGCGTATCTTCCCAACACCCATCGTTTTCTCCCCTCTCCTGGACTGGGATGAACCACAGGGTTCGCCAGCATGGCTCTCATTATCTACGATACATTTCGCAGCGGCGGAAGGGGAACGGTATCGTTACCGTAACATCGCAGTGAAAAGAAAGAAATGGACTGTGTCTGGTCCCCTAGATAGTCCGCGGATGGCGCGATAATGGGAGTTCATCGGAAGAGTAGCGGGTAGCTACAGGAGGTTCGCGCACGGGGCTGGAAGAACAGCCTCCGCCGCGCCAACCACCAGCAATTCCAGGAGTCCAACGTGGCCAGATCCATCACGGCAGAAGAAAAACAATACGCACACGAGTTGTTGGCCAGGGCGCGCCGCGCCATGGCCGCCATTGAGGATTACGATCAGGTTCGCATTGACCGGTTGTGCCAGGCGGTTGGATGGGCCACCGCGAATGAAACGACCTTCACGCGCCTGGCCTACATGAGCGTGGACGAAAGCGGATTGGGCGACCGCAAGGGCCGACCCAACAAGCGCTTCAAGATTATGGGGATCCTGCGCGATGCGCTACGGCAGAAGAGCATGGGCATCATCGAGGAGATTCCCGATAAGGGAATTGCGAAATATGCCAAACCCGTGGGCGTCGTGGCCTCCCTGGTTCCGGTCACCAACGCCGCGCTGACCGAGGCAGGCAACGGCATTTACGCTCTGAAGTGCAAGGACGCCATCATTTTCTCTCCTCACCCGGCCAGTTCGAAGACGACCAATGAAACGGTACGCATCATGCGGGCGGCGCTCAAGAAAGAGGGGGCGCCCGAGGATCTTTTTCAGTGCATCGAAAAGCCCAGCATTCCTCTAGCGCAGGAATTGATGGCGATTTGCGATCTGACAATCGCCACGGGCGGACCGGCGATGGTTAGAGCGGCGTACAGTTCCGGGAAGCCGGCGTATGGGGTCGGCGCAGGCAACGCCACAATGGTGATCGACGAAACGGCCAATATTGAAGAGGCGGCCAGAAATACGCGGATCAGTAAGACCTCCGATAACGGGTCTGGCTGCTCGTCGGACGGGAATCTGCTCGTCGAAGCTTCGATTTACGACAGATTCCTGGGACAACTGCAAGCGGAAGGCGGCTACCTGGTTTCGGAAGAGGAAAAGCGGAAATTGCAGGGCGTCATGTGGGATTCCGAGGGCCATCGGACGGCTCCGACCATTGCGCGTCCCGCTGCGAGAATCGCCGAACTCGCCGGGTTCGCAATCCCGGTAGATAAGACGTTCCTCGTCGTCAAGGAGGAGCGCATCGGCAAGGAAAATCTTTTCTCCAGCGAGAAGCTTTCTCCCGTACTGGCGATCTTCAAGTATTCCGGATTTGAGAATGCTCTTACCATGGTCAAACAGATCTACGAAGTGGGTGGGAAGGGCCATTCCTGCGGGATCTACTCGTTCCACGACGGCCATATCCATAGTCTGGCGTTGACCGCGCCGGTGAGCCGGATAATGGTACGGCAGCCGCAATCCAAGGCCAACGCCGGCGCCTTCAACAACGGCATGCCCATGACGTCCAGCATGGGCTGCGGGACCTGGGGCGGCAACATCACCAACGAGAATATCTCCTTGAAGCATTACATGAATGTCACTTGGGTGAGCCGGCCGATTGCGGAAGACAGACCTCCGGAAGCGGAGTTATTCGGAGACTTTTACAATGCCGAAGTCATGTAGCCCTAACGTCTCATCCAATGAGGCTACGCAAGACCCAACTGAGCGAATAATTGCTTGAAGCGGGCATCGTCTCGCAGGGAATCTACCCTTGGATCGACTCTGGCGACAATCAGCTCGAAACAGCGGGACTGAAATGCCCTCGTCAGCCATTCATAGCCTTCGTCGGAGTTTCCAAGAGCGAAATGGACTGAAGCCAGTTCGAATGGCGAAATATACCGTTTCTTAGAAAGGTCGTGCAACTCCGCAAGAATTCCCAATGCCTCAGCGCGCCGGCCCGAAACAGCCAGCGTCCGGGCAAGCCCGCTACGCATCCGCGGACTTTGGGGCGCCAGTTGGATGCCGCGCTGAAAAGCGGCAGCCGATTCGTCGAGATCGCCTCGTTGTTCCTGGACGAGGCCGAGTGTCCAGTAGGCGCTTTCGAAGTGCGGGTTCTGTTCGATAGTGCGGTCGCACTGTTCCAAAGCCGCTTCCAGTTCGCGCCGGTAATAATGGGTCATGGCGACGTCGCGCGAGACGATCGAAGAAATCGGGTCCAGCGCGCGCGCAACCTGAATCTCCTGCAAAGCGTCATCCAATCTTCCCAGCGGCGTCAAGCACGATGCGCAGTACCAGTGGTGAGCGGTCGAATAGCGAGGATCCAGGCCGATAGCGCGCTGAAACTCCAGCTCGGCGCCTAGAAAATCCCAATCCTGCGTAGACTTCGTATGGGCCAAAGAGGTGTGGACTTCGACTGAGTCTTCATCCAATAGCACGGCCCACGCGGCGTCGGAAGCAGCCTTGGTGCAAACTTCCACGGGCGACAGAACCCCATAATGGCCCAGCAGAGCAAACGCGTCCGCACGCCCCGAAAAAGCCTGGGCATATTGCGGGTCTTCGCCGATCGCCTTATCGAAAAACTCGGCCGCTCTGCGCAGGGCATCCTCGGTCCGCTGCGCCAATTGATGACGGCCCTGTAAGTAGAAGTTGTAAGCCTCCATGTTCTCGGTAGGGCGGTCCGATGCCCTGCCGGCGCCCGTTCCCGTGAACTCGCTTTGCAGCTTTTCGGAAATCACTCGGGCCACTTCTTCCTGCAACTTGAGAATGTCGTCAAACGGTCTGTCAATCGAGGCGGACCAAAGGTAACGCCGGCTGAATGCGTCGACCAGATGCATCGCAATGCGAACGGTATTGCGAGTTCTGCGAACGCTGCCGCCGACCCGCGTGGCGGAATTACCGGGGTGGTTAGCGTCCTGACGCTCATCCTCCTGGCTCCACTGAATCACGCGCAGCGCCTTGAGATTCGTCAATGTGCAGACGATTTCTTCCGTTAGCCCGCGGCAGAAATAGGCAAGGTCGCGTTCGTGGCTGTCATCCACGAACGGAACGACCATAATGGTGTTTCGAGTGGGGAGAACGGAAGCGACGGAATGTCTCCGCTCACCAGTCTCGTTCTTCTGAAAAAGCGGGACGTAGCCTCCTTTGGGCAGTTCGATCTGGATCTCGTCGTTTTGGCCCTCTTCCTGGTAATAGCGGGCCAGCCGGGTGCGCAGGCGCCTGGCCTGTACACGAACGATTGGATCCATTCGTGGGTCGAAGGAGGCTTCCTTACCGAACACCTCGACGCCGATCAGGAACTCCTTGAGATTGTCGCCGGGGCCAGACAGGGCCTCATTCACAACGAACCGCAGAAACCGTTGGAGGCGATCAACCTGGCGGAAAGCCCTGCTTGAAAGTATCCGGTCCAACTGCTGGCGGATCTTGGCAGAATCGCTACTCGACGGAGCTAACGGAGTTCGATCCACAACGATGGGTTGATGCTAACAAATCAGAGACTTGCTGACAAGGCCCAAGGCGAAAGCCGGAATGCAGCACGCTACTCGCCATTACGGTAGATGTCGTTGATGTTCCAGTGCCCGGGAGTCGGCGTGGGGGCGTTCTGCATGGGAACACGAATCACGGTGGGCAGATCCGATTTCAGGGCCATATCGAGCGCGGGGCCCAATTCGCCGGGGGCCTTGATGTCGATGCCGTTGGCGCCGTGAGCGCGCGCCACGGCTGGATAGTCGACGCTGTAGGGCTGGCCGTCGCGCAAGAACAGGCAGCCGAAGCTCCAGTCGTACTTGGCCTTTTCCAGGCCGGCGATCGTTCCGAATGCCGAGTTGTCCATGACAACCCAGACGGCAGGAATCTTCGCTTCCATGGCGGTCGCGATCACGGACATATTGGCGCTGAATCCGCCATCGCCGGTGAGAGAAACGGCAGCGCGGTCAGGCTTGGCGCACTTGACGCCAAGAACCGCTGCTGGGCCGAAACCCATGGTTGCCAGACCGCTGGTGGTGATGAACGTGCCCGGAACCGAGAATGGAAACTGTTGGGCCACGCCATTCTTGTTCCAGCCGACATCGGTGACGACGTAGCCGTCCTCGGGCAGGGCCTTGCGAAGCTCGCGAAGGATGCGCTCCGGCCGAAGCGGAAACTGCTCGGAAGAATAGTATTCGCTGAAATTCCCGATGAACTCGGCTCTGCCCTCGGCGATTCGCGCGCGCAAACTCCCACGAGTACGGGGCTTTACATCCCTGGCGGCGGCAATGAGCTGCTGAAGGGCCAGCTTGGAGTCGGCGACGGCGCCGAGGGCGGTGGCATAGTTGCGTCCGATTTCGGCGGGGTCGATGTCGATGTGCATCAACTTCGTGGGCGGAATCTGAAAGGTGAAGCGGGTATCCCATGAACTGGAGTTCGCTTCCGCGAGACGTGTGCCGATAGCGAGAATCAAGTCCGCGTTCCGGCACAGCTCATTAGAAATCGGAACGCCCCAGAACCCTGTCTGTCCGGCGAGCAGCGGGTGGCTGTCTGGAAGACACCCCTTACCCATGAGCGTGTGCGCCACGGGGAGATCCAGGGCCTCCGCCAACTCGGCCAGGAGTACGGGAGCGCCTTCGACCAACGGAGACATTACGCCGCCGCCGACATACAGGACGGGGCGTTGCGCTTCCGCCAGCGCCTCGACTATTTTCTGGGCCGTGGCTGCGTCCAAGGACGGCTTGGCCACCGGGGCGGGCGACTTCGCGAACGCATCCACAAACAGGTTCGACGAAAAGTGGTCCATGGGGACGTCCACGAGCACGGGGCCAGGACGGCCGGTCATCGACAAGTGGAATGCGCGCTCCATGATCCGCGGAAGGTCGTCGACCCGGTCGACCCGATAGATTCGCTTGCAGAAGGGGCGACAGATTTCGAACTGTCCCCCGTCGAGAAACTGGTTGATCTCCTGATGCGGGTGCCGCCCAAAGTAGTAGGATGGAACATCGCCCGCGATCACTACCATTGGAATGGAATCGAGGGCGGCATTGGCAATACCAGTCACGGCATTTGCGAGGCCGGGGCCCAGGTGGGTCATCAGGACGCCAGGCTTTCCGGTGACGCGCGCGTATCCATCGGCGGCGTGAGCAGCCACCTGCTCATGGCGCGCCGAGATGTACCGGATCTTACTCTTGCCCAAAGCGTCCAGGAGGCCAATAACCGTGTGGCCGCAAAGGCCGAATATGACGTCGACCCCCAGCCTCTCCAGGTATTCGGTCAGAAGATAAGATGAAATCCTCTGCTCTGTGCCGATGGGACGGCCATAAGCGGCCGTTTCGCCGTTTCTTCCCTGGGGCAGTGAGATCTCCCCCAGGTCCCCCACCTCGACATTCGAGTAGGCGCCGGATTTGTGGACAAGAGTTGACATGGTAAACCGCCTTAATGGTAGCCGATCGCGGGCGACGCCACGAGCATTTAACGGCGCCGCCACGGCGATACGCGTCTGGTTCCATTCTAACGAGGTGCGGCGGCCCGCCGCCAATCGCGCTCGGTTGTTACGGTATGCGCACGGTAAAAGACTCTATACTCCGGGCTGAAACGCTGTTGAGGTGCTAATGTCTCAGTGAGGCGTCCAGGGCTGGCACGTGGATGCGGGCGGACTGCGTGGGCCCCAGCCGGGTGGTGCTGCCAGGCGCCTGTCATTTGATTAGATGCCAAGAGAAAGGAGCCTCGGATGGACAACCGAAGCGCGCCGGCCGGCAAGAGCTACCCCAGTACCAGGCGTTCTCTGGCGATATGGGGCATCGCGGCGTTCTTCTATCTGACGGTCTTCTACCAGCTTGTCGCCCCAGCCATGATGCGCGCTGAACTGATGCGCGATTTCGGAGTCGACGCCGGCGGGTTTGGGACGATTCTGATGTGGTACCTCACGATCTATGTGCTGCTGCAGATACCGGTTGGCGTGTTTATCGATTGCTGGGGCGCGAGAAGGATCCTCATCATCGGCGCCCTGCTTTCCGCCTCGGGCAGTTTCATCTTCGGGACCGCTCCAACGTTTGGCGTGGCTTGCGTCGGCCGGGCGCTCATCGGAGCGGCGAATGCGGCGGGCTGGCTGGTACTGATGAAATTGCTGGGAGCATGGTTCCCTTCCAAGAGGTTCGCGATGCTCACGGGGCTGGGGCTGCTCTGGGGCAACCTGGGATCTGTCGCGGGCCAGGCGCCATTGCGCATAGCCATTGAACGCTTCGGCTGGCGCCCGGTGGCTCTGGCCTCGGGAGCGGTAATTCTCGCGATCGGCATCGTGGCGTGCGCGTTCGTCCGCAACGATCCGTCCGAGCTGGGATATCTGAGCTACGGTCCGGACGCGGCGGACCAGCCGAAGCAGAGCGCCCTGACCGGCTTGCGCGCGGGATGGCGAGGGTTCAAGGGCGTCTTCCGCTACAAGAACACCTGGTTGATCTTCTTCGCCCAAGGCGGCATCGTGGGCCCGATCCTGACGTTCACCGGAGCGTGGGGTGCGCCGTACCTGGCAGTCCGTTACGGCTTGGTCACGAGGAGCGGCGCGTTGGTCTGCTCAGTGATGACGATGTGCTGGGCGGCCGCCAGTCCACTCTTCGGCCAGATGTCGCAGAAGATTGGCCGGCGGAAGCCGCTGTACATCGGTGGCGTGGCCGTGGCTTGCGCTGGATGGCTCACGATTTACTACACGCAAGTGCCGTTGGCCGCATTTGTGGCGGTTGCGGGCATCGCCAGTTTTGCCAGCGGATGCGTCATCATCGGGTTCGCGCTGGGCCGGGAATCCGTCTCCCCAAGGTTGCTCGGAACGCTCGCCGGCGCGGTCACGATGGGCAACATGATCGGTCCGAACATCCTCCAGCCGGCTGTCGGCCGCGTGCTCGAAATGCAATGGAGGGGCAAAATAGCGAACGGCGTGCACGTCTACGGGCTACCCGAATTCCACACTGCGTTCTTGATGGTGATCGGGTGGTGCATGTTAGCCATCATCTTGCTCAGCCTAACGACCGAGACGTACAACAAGCCAATGGCTAAGGATTAGGCGGGCTTGACTACCGAAGCTGGAAGTACAATGACGGTGCATGGTGGAATGATGAGCGACGAATCGATCGATGCAGTGGTCAGTGAGGTCGGCCCCCGCGACGGGCTGCAGAACATTGCGCGGGTCATGCCTACGGCGGCGAAGATACGCTGGATCGCAGCCCTTGCCGCGGCCGGATTGCGGGAAATCGAGGTGGGCTCCTTTGTTTCACCGAAGCTGTTGCCGCAAATGGGCGACGCCGAGGAGGTTGTGCGAGCCGCGGTCGCGATACCCGCGCTGACTGTACTGGCGCTGGCGCCGAACCTCCGAGGAGCCGAGCGTGCGGCGAGATGCGGAGTGCACCGAATCACCATGCCTGTTTCCGCCTCGCGGGAACACAGCATGGCGAACATTCACAGGACGCCCGAGGAGGCCGTGGAGGAGGTTCGAAAGGTCCGGAAGCTGTGCGACAGCCGGCCTGCGGATGGGCGGCCGGGCCTGGAAGTCGGTATCTCCACAGCCTTCGGTTGCTCGCTCCAAGGCCCGGTAGCCGAGGACTGGGTCATGAGGCTAGCCGTGATGGCGGCAGAGGCGGGCGCGGAATCCGTAGGGCTGTCCGACTCAACCGGTTACGCCAATCCCGCGCAGGTCAAGCGCATGTTTAAGCAGCTCCAGCGCGAGCTTGGCGACAAAGCGGGCGCTGCGCACTTCCACAACACTCGCGGCCAGGGACTTGCGAACGTCGTCGCGGCCCTTGATGCCGGCGTCAAGACCTTCGACGCCTCACAAGGCGGGCTCGGCGGTTGTCCGTATGCTCCGGGGGCCACTGGGAACATTGTCACAGAAGATCTCGTGTTCCTACTCGAGTCCATGGGGCTAAGGACGGGCATCGACATCGAGCGCCTGATCGCCGCGCGCGCACTGATCGCTGAAGGACTGCCCGGTGAGCGGATTTACGGAAACGTGCCCGAGGCCGGTCTTCCCAAAGGCTTTGTTTATGCACGCGCCGCTCACGCAGGTTAACGCCGCAAGTTGGAGGGCGGGACAATGGAGACACCCCTAAGACTCGCAATGGCCGCCGTCTTCATGGCAGCTCTGCCATTCCTGCATGGCCAGGGCCAAGCGGGAGATTTGCCTGACACTAAGGACAAGGCCACCTTGCAACGGGTTTGCACGAGTTGCCACGAACTGGATGAAGTTCTCGCTTCGCGGCGAACGGCGATCGGATGGCAACAGAGCGTGGATGACATGATCTCCCGCGGAGCCGAAGGTTCCAACCAAGAGATGGAAGCGGTGGTCGCCTACTTGACCAGGTACGTCGGTAAGCTGAATGTTAACACCGCTTCTCTACAGCAACTGCAAGACTTCCTAGGCCTGACCGAGAAGGAAGCGCAGGCCTTAGTCGCCTACCGCGACCATGGCGGAAAGATCAAGGACTTCGAGCAGTTGAAGAGCGTCCCCGGCCTCACTCCGGAAGTATTGCAGGAAAAAAGAAGCCTCATCGCTTTCACGCTTTAAATTCCCGTCCCGAGCGCCCTCTTCCACATATCGGAAGTTTCGGCCTCTTAATTACACAGATGCGTTGCGAGCCCGCATGATCCTTCAGTACAATTAAGGATGAGAGGATCTTGAACTGCAAATCTAAGATTCGATCGTGAAGAAGATCGCTCTCATCGCTGGCCTGTAGGAGATATCGCGATGAAGAAGTATCTATTAGCGGGCGCATGCGCACTACTCGGTTTGGCGGTGGCGGCCCAAGGTCAAGAGACGGCCTCTGTCACGCTCGAGGGTCATGCGTTCACAATCAAGTACGCCGCGCCCGTGGCCAAGGACCGCGCTTCGGGCAGCTTCCATGCCGACGAGGACGTCGTGTTCACCGGGTTCAACGTTCCGAAAGGCGACTACACGGTCTACATTCTTGCGAGTGGCGCCGAGTGGCAGCTTGCGATCAATAAGGCGGCCGGGGCGGCGGCAGCATACAATCCGAAATTGGATTTGGGCCGCGTGCCAATGAAGATGACCAAATCTCCCGCTCCCGCGGCGGCATGCAAGATCGCTCTCACCAAAGCGGCGGTGCTGGCGGCTAAGATCGAAGTGACATGGAACGACTCCATGGCCAGCGCGCAGTTCTACATCGACCGGCACGGCAGCGACAGCGAATGGTAGGATGCTGCCCGCGCGGCCCTGCGCGGCTGCTGGTCTGGACGGCAGCGGCTGCACGGACATTTACCGGCATCCTCCCGGTAGCCTACTTGGCAAATCCGGTCTCGCTGTGGAAAATGACGCGCGCGAAGCTTACGCCGATGCAGCCCCCTGCTTTTGAGCGAAGTAATCGTGCACGATCTGGGCGTCCTGGCGGATTTGATCCGAATACTTGGTGAACACACCCGCGCACACGCAATCGCCCGGCTTCAAGCTGTCAAAAGCCTGTTTGAAGCCCGTTTGGGGGTTGACGCGGCCAGCGGCCAGCACTTTGTAGGCGATGCACGGCTTCTTGGACTGTTTAAGAATCTTATACATGCGCGGCGGATCGTCCACAAGGAATAGTTCGCCAATGGGATTCTCGTTGTTGAGCAGCTCACGGCGCTGGGCTTCGGTGCGCCGGCGGCCGTAGACGCAGGCGTACAGGAAATCCACGTCCCAATTCTCCTCCTCCACCAGCGCGAGAGCTTCTGGTATATGGCTGCCAACTCCCACGAACATGCCGGCGTCCCGCTGCTTCTTGCACCACGTCTTGACCGTATCCATCGTGCCGTTCTGGAAGGCGCTGTCCGTGTTTTCGCCATGGTGGTAGATCATGGCCGGCTTGAGGGACTTGTAAAGGGGATGGCTCGGATCGCCGTCGCCTTGGAAGATGATGTTCATCTTTCCCCCCTCGGACTGGAAGAGCGCATGGTCGTCGACGGCGCGGCTACTGGGCGTCAACGAGCAGGTGTTGATGCCGAATCGAGCGCACCGGTGCAGATCCTCAACTACTCTGGCCGGAGTGTAATACTCGATCATCGCGGCGTTGAGAGTTGAGACGTTGTGAGACTGTCCGTGGAACGGATTGTAACCGATAATCAGCCGGCTTATTTCCACGGGACCGAACTTTACATGCGGCACTTGCACTTCGGAGACTGGCGCCGGAGGGGTCGTCGAGGCACCGCCGCGTTCCCCGCCGCCCGGTCCGCCGCGGCCTGCGCCGCCTGGCCCACCGCGGCCTCCCGCTCCCGCCTGTCCGGCCGGGTTCCCGCCACGCCCGCCAGGCTCTTGCTGCGGCGCGGCCGTCTGGGCAGTGGCCTCGGCCGCAGCCTCGGTTATGCCAGCCGCCAGGACGGCCGACTGGAGGAAGGTTCTACGAGTGTTGGCCATTTTCATTCTCCTTACGTGCGTTGCAACAGTTAAGAATATTAATGCCTTATAAGATGAAGTATATCCCGGATCTCTAGCTCGGGGAACCACCGCTCGCCTCCAGAACGGTACCGATACCGTAAAACAAGTCCAAAACCGGGTCCGCGACATGATAAGAGATGGAATGAAGCCTTCGCGCCACAGTTGTATCAGTAGCGGTCAAGGAAAGAGGAGAGAGAACTATGACAGCGAAATTCGTGGTGAGGGCGGGAATGGCGTTCGCGTCGCTCCTGTCCGCGTGCATGGCATACTCGCAACAGCCCGCGCCCCCCGCCGCGGCGGGACGCGGCGCCGCCTCCGGCCTGGCCCCCGGGGGCAGCGGCGCCCGGCGCGCCGGCGGATCCGCGCCCTCCCGCGCCTCCGAAGCCTCCCCGTCCGACTACGAGGCGCCCGATACTACCGGTGGCGCCAACTACCAGCACAGTCATGCGGGGAATCTTCACAATGTCTCCTTGCTCTGTTCTGCGGCGCGCCGCCCGCCTTACTCACGGCTTGGTGACCTCATCAACGACCCGCAGCGCGTTGAGCGTGCGGGGATATCCGATGAATGGCAGTAGCTGGGTCAAGACATCGATCAGCCGTGCGCGGTCATTGCCGACATTTAGATTCGCGGCCACATGGCCCTTGACCTGCGGCTCGCATCCGCCTAGCGAGACAAGCATGCTGAAGGTGAGCAACTCGCGTGTAGGAACGTCGATGCCCGTGCGCGTGTAGTGGTCGCCGAAGCAGTGGGCCGACAGGTAGCGCTGGATGTGCATCAGGTCCTCGGGCGCGGAGGCGTAGAGCTTTTCGACCACAGCGGCGCCGATGATCTGCTGCTGGACCGCCAGGCCCTTCCCCGCGCGGGTCCCCGGCGTCGTCGTTGACTGGCCCGGCAGGGGCAGCCCGACGCCTCGCTCGGTGAGCGCGTCGTTGGTGGCCTGGATGAAATCGAAGACCTTGGCCATCCCCACGTACGGCACCGCCTGGTACAGGATCTCCTTGATCTCCACCGGAGTAACCCCGACGGCGAACGCCGCGCCGAGCATCGCGCGGTACTCGCGCAGGGCCTGGGATGCAATCATCGACGCAAGCTGAACCATCAGCCGCGTCCGGGCGTCCAGATCGCCGTGACGGAGCACCTCGTCAAAGGCAAAGTTGTCGAAGATCTCGACGAGTTCAGGGTCGGTCGCCGCCGCGGTGGAAACGTGACCGGGAAAAAGTTCGTCGTGGTTCTTGCGCGCCTGCTCGCTGATAGCCATCGTAGTTTTCCTTGCCGCCTATTATCGTCCTACTCCGATTTGAGGGAAGCCATGTCAATCGAGAAGCGGTATTTCACATCGGACCTGAGGAGTCTCTCGTAGGCTTCGTTGACCTTCTGGATCGGGATCACCTCAACATCCGCAGTGAGGTTCTGCGCTCCGCAAAAGTCCAGCATCTCCTGCGTCTGAGGGATGCCGCCGATATTTGAGCCGGAGAAACTGCGGTTGCCGAAGATGAGGGAAAAGGCGGAGACGCCCAGAGGCTTCGGGGGCGCGCCAACGATGGTGAGGTTGCCGTTGAGCGCGAGCAGGTTGAGGTAGGCGTTGATATCGTGATCGGCGGACACGGCGTCGAGGATGAAATCGAGACTTCCCGCGTGCTTCCGCATCTCGTTGGCGTTGCGGGAAACGACAACTTCATCGGCGCCGAGCCGGAGCGCGTCGTCTTTCTTTCTGGGTGACGTGGTGAAGACCACCACGTGCGCGCCGAGCGCATGAGCGATCTTCACGCCCATGTGACCCAATCCGCCAAGGCCGACAACGCCCACCTTCTTGCCCTTGCCGACGCCCTGGCGGCGCATGGGCGAGTATGTCGTGATACCAGCGCAGAGCAGCGGAGCCGCCCCGGCGAGAGGGAGATTGGAAGGCACGCGCAGCACGAAACGCTCATCTACAACGATGCTGTCGGAATATCCGCCATAGGTGACGCCCCCAAGGTGGCTGTCCGGGGAGTTGAAGGTGAGCCTCAGGTTCGGGCAAAAATTCTCAAGGCCGGCCTGGCATCGGGGGCAGGTGCGGTCAGAGTCCACCAGGCAGCCGACCGCGGCCAGGTCGCCCAGCTTGAACTTCGTAACCGCCGAGCCGATTCTGGCGACCCTGCCGACGATCTCATGGCCGGGGACAATCGGGTACACAGTGGGCATGAACTCGCTCCACTCGTTGCGGACCGAGTGGAGATCGGAGTGGCAGATCCCGCAGAACAGGATTTCAATCTGAACGTCGTGTTCGGTTGGATCGCGCCGCGCGATGGTCGCGCCGGCAAGGGGCGCGGTGGCGCTGGTAGCGGAATAAGCCTTCGTCTGGTACATGGTTGCTCCTTCTGATCGATTTGTACTTTACCGGCTGACTCGCTGTTGGAGATGGGCCGGGTAGCGGGCGCCTTGCACGGTGAACCGGGAGACAGCATCGTGGATCGCGCGGAGATCTTCGGCAGTCAGTATAACTTCAGCCGCGCCGATATTCTCCTCAAGCCGGTGTTGCTTCGTGGTTCCGGGAATCGGAACGATCCACGCCTTCTGCGCCAGCAGCCACGCAAGTGCGATCTGCGCAGAGGACACTTGCTTCGAGGCTGCGATCTCCCCCAATGCATCCACTAGCGCCTGGTTCGCCTTGCGGGCCTCGGGCGTAAAGCGAGGCACAATGTTCCGGAAATCGGGTGCTGTCGAACGACGTTTTCTCGGTGATGGCGCCCGTAAGATAGCCCTTGCCAAGCGGACTGAACGGAACAAAGCCGATCCCCAGTTCCTCCAGCGCCGGCAGAATCTCCTGCTCCGGCTCTCGCCACCGCAGCGAATACTCGCTTTGGAGGGCTGTCACGGGCAGCACGGCGTGAGCGCGGCGAATCGTCTCCACGCCTGCTTCGGACAGGCCGAAGTATTTGACCTTGCCTTCCTGGATGAGATCCTTGACGGCGCCGGCGACGTCTTCAATGGGCGTCTTTGGATCCACGCGGTGTTGATAAAACAGATCGATCACGTCGCTTTTCAGCCGTCTGAGCGACGCGTCGGCAACAGCCCGGATGCGCTCCGGCCGGCTGTTCAGGCCCTTATGTGAGTCCCCATCCTCGAAGCCGAATTTGGTTGCTATCGCGACCTGTTCCCGGAAAGGCGAAAGCGCCTCGCCGACCAGTTCCTCGTTCGTGAACGGACCGTAGCACTCCGCGGTGTCAAAAAATGTGACCCCTCGGTCGAATGCCGATCGGATCACCCGAATTGCCTGCTGTTTCTCCGTCGCGGCGCCGCAGCCGAAGCTCAGTCCCATGCAGCCAAACCCAAGGGCTGAAACTTCCAGACCGCTCTTTCCCAGCTTTCGCTTCTGCATTGTCTCCTCGAGCGTACCGTTTCTCTCTTCTATAGATTAGGATCGATCGCGAGGGAGGCGGTATCCCGATCCTCCTGAATAATTGCCTAATCCTCTCTGCGGTTGAAAAATGTGTATGCTTCGCAGCGCCGAGCGGTTATCCTGGGCTGGGAGTAAGGCAAGCCGCCGCTATGAGAAACCAGCAAGAAAACAAAGGTTCTTTACCGGGCCGAACTCGTGAATTGCTATCCGAGCTAGCCCGCAAGATTACCGCACATATGGGATCGGCAGAGAATCGGGCAACGCCAATTCCCGGCATGACGCTCCACCGTCGGACCGCCCCGACCGCCCCTTGTTCAGCAACCTACGAGCCGGGCGTCACCGTGATTGCCCAGGGGCGGAAGCGGGTAGACCTCGGCCGAACCACCTTTACCTACGGCGAGTCGCGATACCTGCTGACGTCGCTCGATTTGCCGATTGTCAGCCAGATTACCGAGGCCAGTGAACAAGTTCCTTGCCTGGCGATGTCGCTGAAGCTCGAAATGCCTGTAATCCGGGAACTCCTCATCCGGGAGGACATTCAGGTGGCTGAGGCGTCCTCTGACAGTCCGGCCATGGCGACCGGTGAAGTTACGGTGGAATTCCTGAGTGCTTGCTGCCGGCTCATGGACCTACTGGACACTCCGCAGGACATTCCCTTTCTGAGTGGCCTGATCCAACGCGAGATTGTTTACCGCATTCTGCACGGACCTGAAGGGGCCCGCCTTCGAGCGATTGCAACCCTGGGAGATCGGAGTCACCGTACGGCGAAAGCAATCGCCTGGATCAGGGTGAATTACGCGAAGCCGCTAAGGGTGGAAGATCTCGCTCAGATCGCGGGTATGGGCCTGTCCACGTTGCACACCCACTTCCGGGCGCTGACCGCCATGAGTCCGCTTCAGTATCAGAAGCAGCTTCGGCTGCAGGCAGCGCGGGCACGCATGCTCATCGATGGTCTGGACGCCGCGAGTGCGGCCTTTGAAGTCGGATACGAAAGCGCCAGCCAATTCAATCGCGAATACAGCCGTCTCTTCGGCCAACCACCCATGCGGGATATCCGGACCCTTCGCTCGCCTGGCGCTCCGTCTTTGGAGTCCGTCAGCAACGGGTAAGAACGCTAACTGGTGGTAGCTAGTCGATCGGTCCGCGTCCCGCTCTCCCACCGCCTATCCCGCCGCCGGCGGCGCGGTGCTTCGAAATGAAGTCCAGCCTCGCCGTGTTGACCTTCTCGATCGAGATTTTGTTGCCGAAGCTGACGTACTGCTGATTCTGCGCACTCCACGCCGGCCACGGAACGGCTGCAGTGGCCGGATTGCCCGTGTTCGCGAATGCGATCAGCGTGTCTGTCATCTTCGCGGAGAGGTCGCGGTCATACGGGGTCCAGGTTCGGGTGGGACGGAAGAGGTTGAAAGCATCCAGCGTGCCGAAGAAATATGGCACTTCGCTAGTGTGATACGCTCCGATGGTGACGGGGTCCTGGTCGGCGATCTGTACGCCCGGCGTGTAGGGATGCTTGCGGGCGAAGACCATGACATAGGCCGCTGACTTGTTGTACTTCGCTTCGAGCGCGGCGCAATTGCAGGAGTTCGCCAAACCGGCGCCGTCGTTCGCGGCCTCTTGCGCCATTACCGCGATGTCGGCGGCGCTGTTAACTGGATATAGCTTCAGGAATTCCGCCGCTGCATCGCCGTACAGTTTGGCCGCCATGGCTTTGTATTCCTCGACTGTCTTGGCTTGCTTCAGTTGGCTTGAAGCTTCGTCGTGGGTATAGCTCGCGATGAAAGGCACGTCGTTGATCTCGTGCGCCGCCAGAAGCTCGGCCTGCGATTTCGGCATAAAGTACCCGTCCACCACACCGCTCGCGCGGAAGCCGCCCGTGGAAACGCCGACTTGGTTCTCCGCCTGTCCGGCGACGATCCGGTCGGCCGGTACTTGCCGCAAGGCGTTCAGGTTCTCCGCCTTCAGCGCCTTCTGAATCTCAAGGCCGTTCCTCTCGGCGGCAGCGAGCACGTTGCCCGCTCCGGCGCCGCGTCCGGCGGCTGCCGTCCCGGAGGCAGGCATTGCGCTTCGGTCGTTCCAGTTGCACCCACTCCACATCACCGCGGCTCGGAAGAGACCTTTCGATAGCGGGCTGTACATCTGCTGCGAAACCGACCCGGCTCCGGCGGATTGCCCTGTGATGAGCACCTTGTTCGGGTCCCCGCCGAACTTGGCTATGTTTCTATGAATCCACTTCAGCGCCGCATTCTGGTCGAGATAGCCCTCGTTCCCCGAGTGTCCCCCCTGCTCTTTGGTTAATTCCGGATGCGCCATGAAGCCGAGAACGCCCACGCGATAGTTGAAGTTCACAAATACGGCTCCGCGCCTGGCGACCTGCTCGCCGTCGTAATGCGCCATGCCGGAAGATCCGATGGTTCCGCCGCCGCCGTAGATGAACACAATCACGGGCACCTTCGCGCCGGCCTTGGCCGCTGGCGGAGCCCACACGTTCATGTACAGGCAGTCTTCGCTGGTCGCCTCTTCGCCGAAATAGTGGTTGATATTGTGCGGACGAAGAACTTGCATGCACTCCGGCATCTTGCGGTCGGCATGGTAAACCCCTTTCCAGGGCTTGACCGGCTGCGGATCGCGCCAGCGCAGCTCACGCACTGGTGGGGCGGCGAACGGAATCCCCAGGTAGGCCTTCACGCCGGAGGCAAGTACCTTTCCGGAGACGGCCCCGCTGTCGATCGGCACGGGGTCGCCTGGCACGGGTTTCTCCACCACCTGGGACACGACGGGCAGCAAACTGAGGCTGGCCGCGACAACGGCGCAGAAGACGACGGATTTCATTCGCGGAATCCTTTCATCTTGGCTCGCGATTTTCACTGAGGTTATCACAGGGCGCTAACCTCCGGTCTCCATAGCAGTCTGCGCGCGTTCGTTCAGTCCAGTTCGATGCGCTTCACGTCGCCGAGGAGGAAGACGTACGAAAACGCGCCCAGTAAGGCTGACGCTCCCACGTAGGCCAGCGCGTAGAAAAACGATCCCGTGGCCCCGATGATCGCGCCCACCACAATCGGGGTGATCACGCCGGCCAGGTTGGCAGCGAAGTTGAAAATGCCGCCCGTTAGACCGAGCATTTCCCTCGGCGCCACATCGGAAATCACCGTCCATCCCAGTCCGGTCATCCCCTGGCAGAAGAAGGCGAACGAAAGGACCCCGATGACCACGGCATTGGCGTCTACGTAGTTTGCCAAGACGATGCTGGAAGCGCCGAAGAGGCCGGTGACGACTGGCAGCTTGCGAGCTAGGTTGGCCGAACCGGTGCGCTTCAGCGTCGTATCCGATACCCATCCGCCCAGCAGTACGCCGCACGCCGCGGCCAGGAATGGCAGAATGGCGTAAAAGCCGGCCTGCATCCATTCCATGCGCCGCTCCTTGGCCAGGTAGGTCGGAAACCAGGTGAGAAAGAAGACCAGGGTGGAGTTCCCGCCGAATTGGCCGATGCAGGCGCCCCAGACTTGGCGGCGGCGGAGCAGTTTGCCCAACCGATCCCACTGAATGGAGTTGCCGTGCGGCCCGCTCCCACTGGGTTCCTGCGTCTCAGGCTCGCGATACAGCGCCCACCAGATTGCGGCAAAGACCAGACCAACGGCTCCCACCGCGAGGAATAACGCGCGCCAGCCGAGCGTGCGCGAGATCCAGAACAGCAGCGGCCCGAAGCAGGCCAACCCAAGGTATTCGCCGACCGTGTACACCGCGGTAGCCTGGGCGCGTTCGTGCTCAGGAAACCATGTCGCCACCACGCGGCTGTTAGTGGGAAAGCAGGGCGCCTCACTGATGCCCAGTCCCAGGCGGAAGGCCAGCAGCGAGGGGACCCCGGTGACGAAGCCCTGCACCAGGGTAAACACTGACCAGAACGACACGGCCAGCAAGTATGTAATGCGCGTTCCAATCCGGTCCAGGACCCAGCCGCCGGGTAACTGCGCCGCGGCATAACTCCACGAGAAAGCCGAGAAGACCACTCCCATCACGGCGGGCGTGAGATGAAGATCCGAGACCATCCCCGGCGCCGCGATGCCCAGCACGGTACGATCCAGGTAGTTGATCATGGTCCCGGCCGAGATCAGCGCCAGGACGCGAAAGCGGGCGCGGGAGACTGCGGCATCACCGCGGCCGGACTGGGTCGTCGGGATCACCGAAGCTGCCCCATGGCGACGAAATGCCGGTGCATGCGCGCTACGTCCGGTTCGAGGCCGGAAAAGAGGCGAAACGCCTCTGCCGCCTGGTGGACGGCCATGCCGCTGCCGTCTAACGTGCGGCACCCGGCTGCGCGAGCCGCACGCAGGAATTCCGTTTCGAGGGGGAAGTACACGATTTCCGCTACCCACAAAGAGGCCCGGAGCAGAGACGCCGGCAGCGCCATCCCTGGGTGGCCGAACATCCCGGTGGGCGTCGCGTGAATCAGTCCGTCGGCTCCGCCCAGGCTGGCGGCGATATCGTCGGAAGCGCTGGCGCGCCCCTCGCCGAAAACCGAATTGCAACGCGCCGCCAGTGCGCGGCTGAGGCTCGCATCCCGATCGATGAGCGTGAGATGACCGGCGCCGGCCTTGAGGATCGCGTAAGCCGTCGCCGCGCCGCCGCCGCCGGCGCCCAACTGCACAACCCGCCGGACGGAGGCGTCGGGCAGGCCTTGGCGGAAACTAGCCGCAAAGCCTACCCAATCGGTGTTGTGCCCACAGCGGCGTCCCTCGCGCAGCACCACGGTGTTCACGGCTCCCAACGCGCGCGCGTCGCCTGAAAGATCGGTAAGCAGCGGCAGAACCGCCTGCTTGCACGGGTGCGTGATGTTCAGCCCCGCGAACCCCAACCGCTCGGCGCTGGATAGCAACTCGGGCAGCGCCTCCGGGCCCCGGCCGGGCTCGTCCAGGTCGATCGGCTGGTACAGGCATGTCAGCCCGTGCTCCGCGGCTTCCTGTTCGTGCATGGCCGGCGTCCGCGACGCCTGAATGCCTGATCCAATCAGCCCCAGCAGAAGGCGGCGACGCTTGGTCTCCATCACGGGCTGCCGGTTCTCTCTCATAGTGTGGAACATTCGACGTCCTTGGCGGGAGCGGCCAACTTTCTATCTTGACCCCTGGATCTCCCTCGCGCAATGCATTTGCGGCGGTCGCGTGGTTTGGCCGCCAACAGGCACGGGGCAGGCCGCGGAGCGGGCGCGGCGGCGCCGTCGAGCCGCGGAATGGGCGGCGGGAGGGGGCCTGCGGTGGTTTCCCCGGAGGTCCACCCGGATCGGATGGTCACGCTTCGCATTCTGGCTCCGCTCGCCAAACCCGTCACGGTGAGCGGCGAGATCACGGGAACGAAACCGCCGGCCGCGCTGACCGCCGACGCCAGTGGCGTTTCGAGCGTGACTCTCGGTCCGCTTGAGCCGGAGATCTACTCGTACGGATTCAATGTGGACGGCATGACAGTCAATGACCAGCGCACGTCTTACGTCAAGCCCAGTTCCAGCTATACCAGCCAAGTGGAAGTCCCCGGCGACGGCCCGCAGTTCTACGACGCGCGTCCCGTTCCGCACGGGGATCTGCGCATCGTCACATATGAGGCCAAAACGCTTGATGGCCGGACCCGCCGCATGTGCGTCTACACGCCGCCCGATTATGACGCTGGCAAAGCCGCGCCGGCGGCTGGCGGGCGAGCCAACGCCGCCGTTGGCCAGGACGATGCCTTTACGAAGGAGCTTCTATGCCTACAACAGCTACAGAGAAGACATGTGGACTCTATTTTGAATTTTGAGAGATTTTGATTTTGGACCCTGTTTGGACCCTGATTAGGTAGGCTAATGTCTGTAAGTCTATGAAAACATGGTACGCCCGGGCAGATTCGAACTGCCGACCTTTTGC
>CAYWHA010000026.1:0-79610 GCA_964457555.1 uncultured Solibacteraceae bacterium | reverse complement strand
TTTTCATTTGACCCAACCGATCCCTTCCTGGTGACATTTTAGGCGACCCAATTCGGAGCGAAAAGGGTCCGGGACAATCCGAGCTATAATCCCAACCGCGAGGGGAGAATCGCAAGATGTCATCGGCGAGCGCCTGCTTGAAGTGCCTGGGACTTTGCGCCTTTTCGGTCGCCGCTATCGCCCAGGAAAATCCGATGCCGGTGGGAGAGATGGGCGTCCAGTGGGCCTACAACAACCTTGAAACCTCCCAGACCGGGGGCTGGTCCAACCAAAACGGCGGTTCCATTTACGGCCAGTACTTTTTCAAGCGAAGCGTGCGGCATTGGCATGGGCGCGCGATGTTCGGCATCGCCGGCGAGTTCAGCCGGTCCGGCAGCCAAAGCGGCAGCCTCTATTCGTATCTTTTCGGCCCACGATTTAGCACGGAGTGGCGCAAGCAGCATCTGGCGCTCCACGGGGAGTACAAGATCGGAGGCGACCGTGTCCGGGTGAATGGAGTTACGCCCGCGGGGGGCCAGGTTACAGCCGTGAGGAACAGCTTCGCGTGGGGCGCTGCCAGCGTCGGGCTCGACGCGGTCGTGGCGCGGCGTTATGTTGTGAATCTGCTTCAAGTGGATTTTCTCAATCTTGACGTACCGCAGTTCCCCGGAGGCGGCAGTTGGAGGGAGGACCTTCGCGTTTCAGCGGGCATCGGTTTCCGATTTGGCGAGCGATGAGCCGGCTCCTGTGAGATACACTCAGAGAGGTTGAATCATGGCGACGACGATGGTTCACGTCCGGGTGGATCAGAAAACAAAGCAGCGGGCCATGAAGGCGCCGGCCGGGATGGGAACCTCGGTCTCCGACGCGGTGCGCATCCTGCTGGTCCGGGTGGCCGCGGAGAAGGCTCTGCCGTTCGAAGTGAAGACTCCCAACGCGACCACTGTGAAAGCGATGCGCGCCGCCGATAAAGGCAAGGGGCGGCGCATGCCCTCCGCCTGAGGCCCTATTCAAGGATCCGGGAATCAATTCCGTCGCGAGGCGAAACTCGCGCACAAGCGCGGCGCTGCCGCTAAGCTAGCGTGGTGTCCGGCGTAAGAGCCGGCAACGAGAGGAAGAGCGCGACCAGGGGGTCGCGCGCAGACGAGGGCGTCTGCCCCACAATGCCTCGATCGTGCGTCAGGGCCTCAGCCGTGTTCGCCGTAGCCCGCGTGGACTTTTCCTTTGAACATGGAATAGACCACGATCACGTATCCGCAAGCGATGGCCATGCCGGCGCCCCACCAGACGAGGCCAGCGGATAGGGAGACGCTTCCGGCGGCTGCGTTGCGGATGTCGATGGCGTTGGCGGGATTGCCGGAGGAGGGCAGAAGCGTGGGATATAGGGCAAACGCAGCTCCTCCAAGCGTTGCAGCGATATAGAGGCAAGAGGACAGGAAGGCGTTGCGCTCCTGGCGCGCGCGCGTGAAATAGAAAATCCCGGCCAAGCCGGCCGCCACCAGAATGGGGATCAGCCAGCCCGCGGCCACGGCGCGGTAATTGTCCAGAAGCTGCGGGCGCACGAATACCGTCACGGGCACGGCCACGGCGGACAACACCAGAAGCACGGGCCAAAGCGCCTGAACCGCCGATCTCATGCGGGCATTCAGCGGGCCTTCGGTTTTCATGGCGACGTACAGGGCTCCGTGAACCGTGGTGGCCACCAGGGTCACCACGCCGCAGAGCACCGTGTACCAATCCAGAACGCCGGGTTCGGCGCCGGGCTGGAAGTTGGTCCACAGGGGAGCGAAGAAATAATGGTCGGCGCCCAGAGGAACGCCGCGCATCACGTTGCCCAAGGCCGCTCCAAACACCACAATCAGGAGGATGCTGGCAATCGAGAAGGCGCCGTCGAAGAAGTCGCACCAAACCCGCGTGTCCAGGCGCGTGCGGAATTCGATCCCGATGGCGCGAAAGAGCAGCAGCCAGACCACCATGTGCAAGGGCAGATAAAATCCGCTGAAGGAAGATGCGTAGAGCAATGGAAACGCGTAGAAGAGGGTGCCGCCAGCGGCCAGCAGCCAGACTTCGTTTCCATCCCACACGGGCCCGATGGACTCGATCAATTGACGGCGCTCCGCGTCAGTCCGCGCGGCTATTAAATGCAGAACCCCGGCGCCCAAATCGAAGCCGTCGAAAACGGCGTATCCCACCAGCATCAACGCGACCAGAACGAACCAAACGGTTTCCATCTAAGCGCCTCCTTCCATGGCGGCCGGCTCGGATTCCGGGCCTTTTTCAATCTGGCGGTAGAGGAGGAACAGAACGAAAGCGGACAACAGGGCGTAGAGGCCCATGTATCCCAACAAGGTGAACAGGCCATTGGCCGCCGAGATATTGGAGGAGAACCCGTCGGCGGTGCGCACCAGGCCGTACACCAGCCACGGCTGGCGGCCGATCTCGGCGGTCATCCAACCCGCTGTATTGGCAATGTAGGGAAACGGGAATGACAGCATCAGGCACCACAGGACCCAGCGCGTGCGGAAAAGAGAACCCCTCCATAACAGCAGGCCGGCGGTCAGCATCAGAGCCACAAACATGGTCCCCAAGCCGGCCATGACGTGATAGGAGAAATAGAGCAGCGGGATGTTGGTAGGCCAGTCCTGCTTGGGGAAACGGTCGAGTCCCGCGACCTGGGCCTTGGTTGTGCCGTAGATCAGGAAGCTGAGGGCGTTGTTCACGGCGATGGGATTGTCGATCCTTTGCCGCTCCACGTCGGGTTGTCCCATGATGACCATGGGAGCACCCGCCTGGGAGTGGAACAGCGCTTCCATGGCGGCCGTGGTGGCGGGCTGTTGTTGGGCCATGTAGCGCCCGTGGAGATCGCCCGAGGGGAAGATCTGGAACGCCGACGCAATCAGCCCGGCAATCACGCCGCAGCGAACGAAGATGCGTCCGCACTCGTCGTGGCGTCCGCTGAGGACGTAAAAAGCGCCAACGGCCGCCATCACGAAGGCCCCGGTGACTACCGCCCCGCTCATGGTGTGGATGTATTGGAGCCAGGCCCAGGGGTTCGCCAGGACGCCCCAAAGGCTGGTCACCTGAAACGAACCGTCCGGGAGGCGGCTGTACGCGGTGGGGTGTTGCATCCAGGCGTCGGTGGCGACGATGAAGAAACCCGAAAGCCAGGAGCCGGTGAAGACCAGGAATCCGGCCCACCAGTGCCCGATGCGGCCGAGACGCTTCTCGCCGAAGAGGAACATGCCGAGGAAGGTGGACTCGAGGAAGAACGAAAACACGCCTTCCATAGCCAGAGGCTCGCCAATGACGCCGCCGGTTAGTTGCGAGAACCGCGCCCAGTTCGTGCCGAATTGGAATTCCATGGGGATGCCGGTCACGACGCCGGCCAGGAAGTTGATGCCGAAGATGCGCGTCCAGAAGCGGGCGGCATCGTCGTAGGCGGGGTTCCTGGTTTTCAGCGCCAGCGTCTTGAGGGCTACGATAAGCAGGGCCAGGCCCATGGTCAATTGCGGAAACAGGTAGTGGTAGGTGACGGTGAAGGCAAAGTGAATTCGGTGAACGAAGAGCGCGTCGTCCATGATGTTCTCCGGCTTGCGGGCCGCCGCAAGAGCACATCTTAACCGACTTCACCGGGAATGTCGCGGGATTGGGGCCGAAGCAGAATTGGCCACCGATGAACACAGATGAACACAGATAAGAAAAATCAAGAGAATAGATGGGATCTACCGAATTACCCGGATCTTGATGTTGCGGAACCATGCTTCACTGTCGTGGTTCTGGAGGGAGATCGGGCACGTCTTGCGCGGCTGTTTCACGAGCAGCTCATAGACGGGCGATCCGGCGCCCCACCGGCGGCCGAAGCCTTGCGCCAACTCGGGCGCGTCCAGGCTGCCATCCACCACTTTCGCTCCGTTCAGCCAGTGCTCCACATGGCTGCCCCTTACCACCAGGCGGGAATGGTTGAAATCGCCCACCGGCCGGGTGGCGTCGCGCGAGGGCGCGAAGACGTCGTAAAGCGCGCCTGCCTGATGGTTTAGGCCATTGCGCGCGTCCGGGTTCAGGGCATTGTCGAGGAGCTGGTATTCGAGGCCGATTACGTAGTCCTGCCCGCGGGCGGGACGTCCCACGGGACGGTTCTTCATGGATGCGTTGACCTGATCCGCGAAATTGGCCGACTGCGCGGGGCCCAGGAACAGGTGGTCCTGAATGCGGTACTTGATGCCGCTGTTGCCGCCCGGCGCGATCTTCCAATCGAAGGCGAGTTCGAAATCGCGGAAGGCCTCCCTGGTAAACAAATCCTCGGTGATGCGCGGATGGGCCGTGGCTTTCAGGCAGCCGTCTTCAATGGTGAAGGAATCGCCGGGGGGCGATTTCCGGGTGGGATCTTCCCAATTGGCGAAGGTCTTGCCGTCGAAGAGCAGCCGCCAGCCGGCGGTTTTCTCCTGCGCCGTAAGCTGGTTATCGGCTCCGGCCGCGCCGCCGGGAACCAGGAGCGCACACGCCAGCGCGGCTCCCAACGCCATGGTGTTCATCCCGATATTGTGGCACGCCGCGGCAGGCGGCGGATCGCTAGCCCAATGCGCGTTCCCGCTCCTCGACGAGTTGCAGGAAAGACTGGGCTTCGGCATAGCCGGGGCGGAGCTTGAGCGCCTGGTTGAAATTGGCGCGCGCCAGTACGAGATCCACTTTGTACAGTAAATGATAAGTTCCCAGGAACAAATGGGCCCTGGCGTCGCCCGGCCTCGCGCGTACGATGCGTTCGGCAATCTCGGTGGCTTCGTCGAACATTTCGAGCTGGTGATACTCGGCGGCCAGGAAATCGAGCCGCGAGTCGTCGGCCGGGTCAGCCGCGATTTCCTCCTTGAGAATCTCGATATACCGTTGGTTCTTGCGCCGCCGCGCTTGCCTGTCGGTAGCGAAATTGTGGTCGATGCGGATGCCGCTCTTGCGCAGAACGCCGCCTCCGGACAGAATTGAGGCGTCGATGGTTTCATGCACGCGGCCGCGGTAGCGATAGGCCGGCCGGTTGGGAAACAGACGGACGACGTAATCCGTGTTGGGATGTGAGGAATCCGAGGAGCGATTGCGCCGCTCCAGGAAATACCCCGCGTTTTCGCCGAGGGCGACCAGCTTTTCGACGATAGGCGCGTCGGCGCGCTCTATGGTTTCGTCGGCATCGAGCATCAGGATCCACCGGCCGGCCGCGCGCGCGATGGCGCAATTGCGTGCTGCCGCAAAATCGACCGTCGTGAAATCGAACGGGATTACCTGCGCGCCGTGGCTGGCCGCGATGCTCGGCGTAGAATCCGTCGAACCGGTGTCGACGACAATCAACTCGCCTGCCAAGTCCCGCGCCGATTCGAGACAACGCGGGAGATTGCGCTCTTCGTCCTTCACAACCATGCAAAGGCTGAGAACCTCAAGCATATTCGTGATTGCCGACTAGTTCGGCTGTACGGGGGCGGCGCTCGCGGATAGTTCTTCGATTTGGGTCAGTCGCGTGCGTATGTCGGCTGCGTCCGGGGCGCGCGGGGCCAGCCTCAGGTACTCGCGCAACTGGGCGGCGGCTTCCACGAACTGGCGGCGGAGGTCCAGAATCCTTCCCAGCATCAGCCAGCTTTCCGGGAACCGGTGTCTCGCATCGAGCCTCTCGGCTTCGCGCGCGCTCTTTTCGGCGGCGTCTGCATTCCGGAGGTTGAAGTTGGCCAGCGCGTTAAGGTAATAGGCTTGCGGGTAGCCGTGAGGATTCAGGCGGAGCGCGGCGCCGGTGGTTGCCGCGAGTTGCGGCCATTGCCGCGCCACGGCCTGAAGAGCGGCGAGTTGCAGATAAGAATCGAGGTATTTCGGATCGGCGCGGATGGCCGTTTCGTACAACCGGCGAGCCTCTTGCAACTGCTGCCGCTCGATGCACAGCTTGCCGAGTTCGCACCATGCCGCGGCGTACTGGGGATAGATGCCCGCAGCCTTTTCGAAGTCTTGGCGCGCCTCCTGCGCCCGATTCGCCTTCACGGCCTGCCGGCCTTGATCGAACGCCTTGCGCGCGGTTTTGGGCGCGGCTAGCTCGGATACGCTTACTACTTGCCCTTCCACTGGTATGATCCGGTGCAGAACGATGGTTCCGAGATCGGGGTTGTCCATCGGCCCGCGGTTGGTAAGGCTGACGCTCGCGGATTTGTATCCGGGGAGCCTGGCCTGCATATCGCAATTCGTGAACGTCTTTTCGATGGCGCCGAGACGGGTTACGGTACCATTCGTTCCGTCGTTCGGCACGGAAGGTCCGGCGGCGGTGGACTGCTGCCCGGAATCCGTCGTCGCGGTACTGGTCGCGCCCGACGTTGGCGTCGGCCCCATGATGCTGGCGAGCCGCCCAACCGAACCATCGTTCGACCATGCGCTCGCGTCCTGAAAAGCCCGGCTGCCGGAGCCCGGACGGAAGCTGAAGATGCCCATTTTGTCGGTACGCGCCGCGACGTACGACTGGCCGTTACAGGTGGCCACGATCTCCACCCGGTCGGCGGGCGGCGAGCCGTCTTCCAGTACCACACGGCCACTCACATACCAGGACGCGTTCCGATCGTTCTGGCCCGACGCCGTCCGGCACATGGGCAGGACAGCCCAAAGGAGGGTCGATATGCAAAGTATTCTCTTCACACGGGCGCCTCCGCCCTGATTATCTCACGCCCCAACGGCTCCCTAGGGCGCTTTGGCCGCGGTCGCGGAGAGGGTCTCCAGCCGGGCCAACTCCGCCCGAGCTGCCCCCAGGTCCGGCGCTTGCGGCGCCAACTTCAGATACAGGCGCAACTCTGCGGCGGCCTCTGGAAAGGCCTTGCGCCCCGCCAGGATCGTTGCCAGCAGCCGCCGGATTCTGGGGAACTGGCCCTGCGTGTCGAGTTTCTCGGCTTGGCGCGCGCTCTTCTCGGCTGCGTCGTCGTCTACCAGGTCCCAGTACGCCAGCGCGTTCATATAATACGCTTGCGGATAATCGTAAGGATCCAAACGGATCAACTCGCCGGTTGTCTCCAGCAACTGTGGAAACTGCTTTTTGACCACCTCGATAGCCGCGACGCTCAGATAAGGGCCCACGTACTTCGGGTCGGACTGAATGGCCTTTTGGTACAAGCGGAGGCCATCGTCCAGATCGCCGCGATTGGCCGCTAACCGGCCCAATTCAAACCATGCCGCGGCGTATCCGGGATCAAGTTGCGCGGCATTTTCGAAATCCTTGCGAGCCTCGTCGGGCTTGTTGTTTTTCAGCTCCTTCTGGCCCTTTTCGAATGCGCCGCGGGCGTTCTTCGGGGCGGCCAGGGAGGTCACGCTGATGACGCTGCCATCCATCGGGCCCACCTTGTGCAGCACCAGGGTTCCCACGTAGGGGCTGTCGAGCTTCCCGCGGTTGCTGACGTTAAGGGTATCCGAGCGGTACCCGGCCAGCTTAGCCCGTATCTCGCAGTTCGCCCGCATGTAGCGCCTGACGGCGGTGGTGGTGTCCCCCGGAGCCGGAAGGATTGGAGCGCTAAAATACTCGTCCGTCGTGCTTACGCTCGCGTCCTGAATGATCCCGCTATTCCGGTCGCCAACCCGGACGCCGAAGTCGCCCTTCTTATCGGCATACCCCTCGGTGCGCGTGATGCCGTCGCAGACGCTTTCGATCGCTACGCGATCGGTAAAGGACTGGCCGTCGTCGCTCATCACGCGGCCGGAGACGTAGACAGGCCCCTGGACTTCTTCGCGATCCGTGGCGGGCGGCTCCGGCGCCCAGGCCGGCGATGGGGTAGTAGCGGCCGGAGCGGGAGCGGGCGTGGCGGCCGGCGGCGGGCTGGCCTGTTGGGCGACCGGGGCCGGCTGCGGAGGCGCGCCGCTCTGTTGGCCGAAAGCCGGTTGGAGCAGCAGCGCAACCGGGAAAAGAGTGAGCGCGCGCACGGACGTCAGGGACATGAAACGGCCTCCCTCCACTCCCAAGCGGCATTGCGCCGGCTACGGCGCCGGCGAGGCTTTGGCGGCGGTCACGGAGAGCGCCTCCAGTTGAGACAACTGCGCCCGCATGACGGGTGCGTCGGGAGCCGTCGGCGCGAACTTCAGATACTGGCGTAACTGTTCGGCGGCCTCGGGGAACGCATGGCGGCTAGCCAGGATGGATTCCAGCAACACCCAGGTGCCAGGGTACCGGCCCTGCGTGTCGAGTTTCTCGGCTTGGCGCGCGCTCTTCTCGGCGGCGTCGAAGTTGTGGAGATTGAAGTTCGCCATGGCGTTCATATAATAAGCTTGCGGATAATCGTAAGCGTCCAGGAGGAGCAACGCGCCCGTGGTCTCCGCCAGTTGCGTCCACTGCTTCTTGACGAGCTCGATGGCCGACAGGCTCAGATAGGGGCCGACGAACTTGGGGTCGGCGTGAACGGCCGCCTGGTAGGACTTGAGCGCGCCATCGAGATCGCCGCGGTTGGTGGACAACCTGCCCAATTCAAGCCACGCCGTGGCGTAGGCGGGGTAGATTTTCGTCGCCTCCTCGAAATCCTGGCGAGCGTCGGCCTGCTCGTTCTTCTTCAGGGCCTTCTGGCCCTTTTCGAACGCGGCGCGGGCATTCTTCGGGGCTGCCTGAGAGGCAGCGCTGACTACACGGCCGTCCACCTGGCCCACCTTGTGCAGCACGAGGGTCCCCACATTGGGGTCATCGAGCGCGCTGCGGTTGCTGACGCCAATGGTGTCCGACCAGTATCCGGACAGCTTGGCGCGAATGACGCAGGTCGGGTAAACCAGCGTGATTGGCTTGCTCGTGTCCACGTCCCCAGTCGGATATTCGCAGGCAGGAGCGAACAGGTTGGGCGGACCGTTGGCGTAATCGTCGCTCGAAGAACTTACGCTCGCGTCCTGAATGATCCCGTTATCCTTGGCGCCAATCCGGACGCCGAAATCGCCCTTGCCATCGGTATACCCCTCGGCGTGCGCCTGGCCGTCGCAGACGCTCTCAATCATTACGCGGCTGGGAAGCGGGTGGCCATCGTCAGTCATCACGCGGCCCGAGACATAGACCGGCCCGTTGGATTGCTGCGGCGTCAGGCCCGACCGGCCCGAAGGGTTCGGCAACTGCGTCACAGGCGACGCAACCTGCGATGGAATAGCCGCGGGTGCGGTCGGCAGCGAGGGGGCCGTCGCGGCGCTCGGCTGGTTGACGGGGGTGGCCGGCTGCGAAGACGCGCCGCTCTGCTGGCCGAAAGCCGGTTGGAGCAGCAGCAGTGCAACCGGGAAAAGTTGGATCGCGCGCAAGGACGTCAAGGACATGGATCGCCCTCCATTCTGGACTGATTCTATCATCTTTGATGTGCGATTGACAGCGGGCGGTGCGGCCAAATGGGCACAATCGGCACACCAATTGACAGAGCCAAATAATCGGTACGATACAGTACGAATCAGCGTGCGCCGGCGGCGGAGGCGGCGGCCCGGGGCGTGAATGTCAGATCGCCGGATTCAGGAGGGCCATCCACCAGCACGGTCTGTCCGTCCCGGATGCTCCCCTGCAGAAGCAGGCGGCCCAGCGGTGTTTCGATGCGCTTCTGAATCGCGCGCTTGAGCGGGCGCGCTCCATAGTGCGGGTCGTGGCCGGTGTGAACCAGGTTGCTCCGCGCCGCGTCGGTCAACTCCAGCGCGATGTGGCGGTCGGCCAGGCGGGCGCGCAGGCGGCCCAACTGGATCTCCAGGATCTGCTTCAGGTGTTCGTCCGAAAGCGAGTGGAAGACAATGGTTTCGTCCACGCGGTTGAGAAACTCGGGCCGGAATTCATGGCGCATTTCCTCCAGAACGGCCGCTTTCATCTTTTCGTAGCCCACCCCCGCGAAAGATCCCTTGTATTCCAGGATGCGCTGGCTGCCGACGTTGGAGGTCATAATGACGATGGTGTTCTTGAAATCCACCGTACGGCCTTGTCCATCCGTCAGGCGGCCATCGTCCAGGATTTGCAGCATGACGTTGAACGCGTCGTGGTGGGCTTTCTCGATTTCGTCGAAGAGCACCACCGAGTACGGGCGGCGGCGGACGGCTTCGGTTAGCTGGCCGCCTTCCTCGAATCCCACATAGCCGGGAGGCGCGCCAATCAACCGCGCCACGGCGTGTTTCTCCTGGTATTCCGACATGTCGATGCGGATCATGGCTCGCTCGTCATCGAAGAGAAATTCGGCCAGGGCGCGCGCCAGCTCCGTCTTTCCCACGCCGGTGGGGCCCAGCAGGATGAAGCTGCCGATGGGACGGTTGGGGTCCTTCAAACCGGAGCGCGCGCGGATCACGGCTTCGGCCACCGCCATAACGGCTTCGTCCTGACCGACCACGCGCCGGTGCAACTCGTCCTCCAGATGTAGCAGCTTCTGGACGTCGCCTTCCAGCAGCTTGGTGACCGGAACTCCGGTCCAGCGGCTCACCACCTCGGCGATATCCTCCTCATCCACCTCTTCTTTAATCAGCCTGGCGGTGGCCTGCTGGGCGTTGAATTTGTCGGACTCCTCGCGCAGACTCCGTTCCAGGCCGGCGAGTTTTCCGTATTTCAGCTCGGCGACGCGGTTCAGGTCGTACTGGCGCTCGGCCTGTTCGATTTCGAGCTTGGTCTGTTCCACCTGTTCGCGAAGCTGGCTGAGGTTTTGCACAGCGGTCTTTTCGCGCTGCCAGCGGGCGGTGAGCGCGTCGGATTCCGCCTTGAGATCGGCCAGCTCTTTTTCGAGTTTCGCCAGGCGGTCCTTGGAAGGCGCGTCGGTTTCCTTGCGCAGCGCCTGGCGTTCGATTTCGAGCTGCATGACGCGCCGGCGGGCTTCGTCGAGCTCCGCCGGCATGGAATCGATTTCGGTGCGCAGGCGCGCGGCCGCTTCATCCACCAGGTCTATGGCTTTGTCCGGCAGGAACCGGTCGGTGATGTAACGGTTCGACAACACGGCCGCCGCCACCAGCGCGGAGTCCTTGATGGCCACGCGATGATGCACCTGGTAACGCTCGTTGAGACCGCGAAGAATCGAAATGGTGTCCTCGACGGACGGCTGATCCACCATCACGGGTTGGAAGCGGCGGGCCAGGGCCGCGTCCTTTTCGATGTGTTTCCGATATTCGTCGAGGGTGGTGGCGCCGATGCAGTGCAGCTCGCCGCGCGCCAGCATGGGTTTGAGCAGATTGCTGGCGTCCATGGAGCCTTCCGCCGCGCCCGCGCCCACCACGGTGTGCAACTCATCGATGAAGAGGACGATTTCGCCCGCCGATTCCTGCACCTCTTTGAGCACGGCCTTGAGGCGCTCTTCGAATTCGCCGCGGAACTTCGCCCCGGCCACCAGAGCGCCCATATCGAGCGACACCACGCGCTTGTTCTTCAAGCCGTCCGGCACGTCGCCGCGCATGATGCGCAGGGCCAACCCTTCCACAATGGCGGTCTTGCCCACGCCGGGTTCGCCGATCAGCACGGGGTTGTTCTTGGTGCGGCGCGAAAGGACCTGGATCACGCGGCGAATCTCCTCGTCGCGCCCGATCACGGGGTCGAGCTTGCCCTGCGCCGCGAGTTTGGTGAGGTCGCGGCCATAGCGCTCGAGCGATTCGTAGGTGGCTTCGGGGTTTTGCGAAGTGACGCGCTGGCTGCCGCGCACCTCGCGCAGCGCCTGCATGAAGCGTTCGCGGGTCAGGCCGAATTCCTTGAGCAGGCGGCCGGAGGTTCCCGCATCGTCGATGGCGGCGAGCAGCACGTGCTCCACCGAGATGTATTCGTCCTTGAGCTTCGCGGCTTCGTCTTCGGCCGCGGTGAGCAGCTTGTTCAAACGTGCGGTGATGTACAACTGGTCGACGCCGCCCGAGGGTCCGGAGACTTTCGGCAACCGGTCCAGCTCCGCATCGAGGCGTCGCGCGAAGCCTTCCAGGTTGATGCCGGACCGCAGCAGAATGGAGGCCGCGAGTCCGCCTTCCTGCTCGAGCAGCGCGGCCAGAAGATGCTCAACGTCAATCTGCTGGTGGCCGTAACGGACCGCTTTGCTCTGTGCGGCGCGGATGGCCTCCTGAAGCTTTTCGGTGAAACGATTGAGGTCCATGGGTCGATTATGGCGCCTTGGCAGGCGAAAGCGCCTGCCCCACTTTCCTCAGATCCCCTATTTACTTCCCGCCGGCGTACTTCGTCCACAGACCCGCGACATCGGCGCTCTTAGCGTCGCCGGGGTGAACGATCACGCGATAGCGGAAGCGCAGGCTCTGTCCGGGATCCACGGTCAGCGCGCCGTTCTGAGACTTATCGTTAGTGAAAGCCGACAAGCCGAACGGGTTCGCCGCGAACAGGCCGTAGGCGCGAACGTGCCAGCGCACCGGGTGGCGCGGGTTCGCCGGGTTATCGAAAATCGCGATGCCCAGCTTCTCTCCTTGAATGTCGCCGGAATAGTCGCACCAGTTGGAGGGCTTGCCCCACGCTGCTTTTTCGGTCGCCAGGCCGTCGGCGTTGAGAATGTGGCCGGTTCCCTTGTCTTCTTGCAGAACGGGCCGCAGACGGATTCCGAATACGCCGTCCTTGCTATCGCCGAAAGTCGCCTTCTGGATGGCCGTGAGCGTGATATCGAAGTCGATGGTTCGCAGCGCCGGGTCGCGGTAGAACGTCATCACGCGGTCCTCGCGGAGAATCGGCGTGCCCTTCAGATCCTGCCACTCGAATGTGGCCGCGATGGATCCGGAGGCCTTTCCGCTCTTGACTGCCCCAAGCTTCTTCAGCACGATCTTGCCGCGGTTCGGCGTGGTGTAGGAAGCCTCGTTGTTCCAGAAATCCAGGCCGTTCACGTTGTCGTGGGCGAACCAGACGCCGCGCTGATGTTGGTGGTCCTTCTGGTCTTTCTCCTCTTCCGCTACTTTCTCCATGGGCCACATGCGCGTGACGTATGTGCCGGAGGCCGCGCGCAGCGGGTGAAGGTACGGCTTGGTGACATCGGCGCCGGCGACGCGGAACTCAGTGTAGGGCTTGCCGTCGATCTGAACGACGATCTTCTCCGGCCCGGGAGTGATCTTGACCTGCCCCGCGGCCGGCAACGCGGCCAAGGCGGCCACCAATATAGCGATCCGCATGTTCCAACCTTTCGGCAAAGCAGCCCTCAACATGCTCCTAGTTTAGACCCATCGGCCGCCGCGACGGATTGCAGATGGCGAAGCGATTCCACCGCGATACGCTCCGGTCCCGGCGCGAAATCGAACACCTCGAGCGAGATCCAGCCGGCGTAGCCGCGGCGTCCGAGGACCTCCAGCAGCGGCTTGAAGTCATAATCGCCGGCGCCGCAGTGGCGGCCATCGAGTTCATTGACGTGAACGTGGCGGATCAGGTCGAAGTATCGCTCGACAAGCGCGGCATGAGGCTCCCTTTCGTCAACCGCGTTGTGCACGTCGAACATGGTCCGCAAAAACGGGCTGCCGATTTCACGCACGATGGCGGCGGCTTCGCCGAGCGTCTGCACCACATCGCACTGGTTGGCCGGCAGCGCTTCCAGCAGGATGGTCGCGCCGCGTTCGCCGGCGTGCGGCGCCAGGGCGGCGAGACCGTCGACGAAATTCCGCGTAGCCTCTTCCCGCGTAAGACCTCCGGTGCTGGCGCGCTGCGCCGGAGAGCCGAACACCAGGACGCCGTTCGGGCCAAGGTCCGCGCAGAGATCGACCAGGTTCCGAACGTGCGTCCAGCTACGCTCGCGGAGCTGCCGGTCCGGCGTCGTGACGTGCAGGCCCTTGGGACTCACCATCAGCCAATGCAGGCCCACGAAGGCGAGACCCTCGGATTGCATCACGTCGCGGCAATCCCTGCGCTGCGCGGCGGTGACTAGCGCCGGATCTTCGCCTAGCGTAAACGGCGCAATCTCAATGCCGGCATACCCGGCTTTGCGGAGAGACTTGCACGCATCGGCGAACGGCCACTTCTCGAACGCCTCGTTGCACATGGAATAGCGAAAAGCGTGGTGCATGAATCCCCAGTTTACGCCACGCTCAGCTTGATCAGCCGCTCGGCGTTCTTGAGCGCTTCGGGCGTGAGTTGCTGGCCGGAAAGCATGCGGCCCACCTCGCGCATTCGGGCGGGTCCATCCAGCTCTTCGACGACGGCCATGGTGCGGCCGTTCGATTCCTGCTTTTCCACGCGGTAGTGATGGTCGGCGAACGAGGCGATCTGCGGAAGGTGCGTGACGCACAGAACCTGGTTGGCGGCGGCCAGTTGCTTGAGGCGGCGCCCCACGCCCTCGGCGGCGCTCCCGCCCACGCCCGCGTCCACTTCGTCGAAGACCAGGGTGCGAACTACGGCGGATTTCGGCCCGGCCAGGCACGTCTTCAGCGCCAAGGCAATGCGCGAGATTTCGCCGCCGGAGGCCACCTTTTCGAGCGGCCTGGGTTCCTCGCCGGGATTCGGCGAAACCAGGAACTTGACCGCGTCCGCGCCGTGTTCGGACCAGGCAACGGGCGAGAGATCCACCCGAAACACGGTGCGCTCCATGGCAAGCTGGGCGAGTTCGTGCTCCACCTTTTTTTCGAGCTTGCGGGCGGCGGCGGCGCGGCCCTCCGTCAACTCCGCGGCCAGTTTCCCGAAGCCGGTGGCCAGGCGCTTCTGTTCCTTGCGCAGTTGCTCCATACGCTCGCCGGCGTTCTCCACGGATTCGATTTGACGCCGCACCTCCACCAGGAACGCCAGGATTTCCGGAATCGACCGCCCGTACTTGCGCTTCAAACGGTCGATGCCAGCCAGCCGCGTTTCGACTTCCTCCAACCGGCCGGGGTTGGCCTCCAGCCCGCTGAGGTAATCGCGCAATCCGTACGAGCATTCCTGCAAGCTGAGGTCGGCGGCCTTCAGATGCTCGCGCAGCGCTTCGAGCGAGGTATCGATGCGGCACAACTCGTCCAGGCGGCGCGCGGCCGTGCGCGTCAGCGCCAGCGCGGATTCCGGGGCGTCGTAAACCGCGGAGTATGCGGTGGCGGCGGCTTCCTGCAGCCGCTGCACGTTTTGCAGCACGCGGCGTTCGTTTTCAAGAGCCGCCTCTTCGTCCGGCGCCAGCGCGGCGCTTTCGATTTCCTTGCGCTGGAAGGACCACAGATCGAGCAGCCGCAACTTCTCCTGCTCGGAGCGCCCCAGCGCCTCCAGTTCTTCCGCGGCCGCGCGCCAATCGCGGTAGAGCGCGGCCACGCGTCCGGCCAGATCGCGGGCGCCGGCGAAGGCGTCCAGCATATCGCGCTGCGCGTCGGGCAGGAACAAGACCTGCTGGTCGTGTTGTCCGTGAATATCGGCCAGGTGCGGCGCCATATCCTTGAGGAGCGCCGCCGAGACCGGGCGGCTGCCGACGAACGCGCGCGATTTGCCTCCGGCCAGGATCTCGCGCTCGATCAGCAACTCGCCATCCTCCGCTTCAAGGCCCGCCGGTTCCAGCAGCCGCCGCAAACCGGAGTGATCGCGCACCTCGAAGATGCCGGCGACGCGTGCGCGCGGCTCCCCCGTGCGCACCATATCGGCCGATGCGCGCCCGCCGAGCAGCAGCCCCAGCGCGTCCACCACGATGGATTTCCCGCTGCCGGTCTCGCCCGTCAGCAGGTTGAGCCCCGCATGAAAGCGGACGCGCAACCGCTCGATGACGGCGTAATTCTCCACCACCAGTTCCAGCAGCATTGAAGCGATTATAGTTCGTGGCGGGGACTCTTCGCTTCGCGCCGTGGGGCAGATGGTATCCTGCGCGGCGATTGTTCAATCGGCCCGAAGGTTGCGTTCCGGCCAACCTGCCCCACATGAGGTTTTCGACGCCGGCCTTCTTTCATCCCGATCGTTCTCGCACGGAAGGCAGGCCAGGAGGCCCGCCCCACCGCCCCACCGATGACCGCAAAACGGCGCAGGCCGCCAGCGGAGTCAACGCCGCCACGAACGTCAATGGCGAATACCCGTGAAGATCCACGATTCTGCCGAAGCCCCACGAAACCACGGCCTGCGCCACGCCATAGGACGCCACCAGCATCGACACTGCAAGCGCCGCGCGCGCACCGCCGAAGACATCGAGCGGCAGCGTGTACATGTTTACGCTGAACGCCGCAACCGCAAAGAAGCTCAAGGAGATTCCGGCCGTCGCCCACGCGGCCGAGGGTGCCGCCGGAATGGCCGCCGTGGCGAGCGAGACCGCCGCGGCCGCCAGACATGCGCGAAAACGGGCGGCCGGGGCGGGCACTCCGCGCGCGATCCATTTCCATGACAGCGAACCGCCCGCAAAGCCGCCGATGGCGCCGGCCAGGGGCGGAATCCACGCGTACCACGCCGCCTGCACCAGCGTGAGATGGCGCGCGCTCACCAGGTATTTCGTGGTCCAGTTCGTCCACAGCGAATACCCCACCATGCCCAGCGCATTGGCCGCCACGAAACGCCAGAGGCGACGGTCGCGCAGGATCTCCACCGCGTCCCCAGCGCCGGCTTTGGGTGGTGGTGCGACGGGTGCGCGGCTGGACGCCCAGCGCCAAGCCGGAATCCACATCAATCCCAAAACGCCGGTGAACACGAACGCCGACCGCCAGCCGCTGCGTACCGCAAGCCAGGTAGCCAGCGGCGCCGCCACGGCCGCCCCCACGCTGACCCCCGTCTGATTGATGGCGTTGCCCAAGGCCCGTTCAGCAGGCTTCAGATACTGGTGAATCGCTTTGCCGGCCGCGGGAATGCCGGCCGCTTCCGCGATGCCAAGAGTCGCTCGGCAGCCCACCAGCCCGCCGAGGCCGCGCGTAAAACCGGTGGCGATTCCGGCGCAAGACCACAGTCCCACCGCCCACCCGATGGCGCGGTCCAGGCCTATGCGGTCGATGATCATGCCGGCGAACACCGCGCTGGCGGCGTAGGTCACCGAGAACGCGCCCAGGATCAACCCGTACTGCTCGTTCGAAAGCCGAAACTCAGCCTGCAGCAGCGGCGCAACCGTGGCCAGCGTCTGCCGGTCCAGGTAGTTGATCGCGGTGGAAAGCGCGAAGATGGAGAGCGCCAGCCAGCGCGAGCCGGCGTCGCCGCTATCGTCTCTCACTGGAACTCGATGGAAGCCACTTCGCCCAACGTCCCAAGGCGCGCGTCGGTCTTGGGGAAGTACTGGACGACCACCCGCCGCGCTTTGCGCGCTCCACAGCCGAGCGCAATCTGGCCGGGTCCGTCGATGGCGACTTTGCCGGGGTCAGTGATCAGAAGCTTCACGGTCTTGCGGTCGTCGCTCTGTATGACCAGCCGGGCTTGGGAGCCGAGGCAATCCACCTGCGTCAGCGCCCCGCCGATCTTGCCCGTGGGCTGTGGTCCATCCCACCAGGGAACGGCTCTCGAATCCGCTTTGGACGTCCCCCCATTGGCTTTGGCCTCGAGAGAGTGCACTTCGGCGCGCGCTTCGGCTTTCAGCCTTTCTATCTCGCGGGCGTCTTCCTCGGCCTTGCGCTTTTTCTCGGCCTCTTCGTAATCGAGGCGTTGTTGCTCGATAGCGATGCGCGCCGCCTGCATGCGCTGCCGCTCGGCGGGGTCGGTGGCGGCCTGTTCGCCGGCGGTCCACGCCTTGGCGGCCTCGGTATAGTTGTGTGCGGCAACGTAGCACTCGGCCAGGGATTTCCAATACGCTGCGTTCCGCGGGTTCCGCTCGGCCGCCGCCTTCCAGTGCGACAGGCGCTTCTGGGGGTCGGTGTCGCGCTCGGCCAGGAGTGCGAACGGTTCGTCCAGCTTGGGGTTGATGCCGGCGGCGCGGAGCAGCGCCTGTTCGGCCTTCTGGCCGTCCGGCTCCAGCTTGGCGTACTCCAGATAGCAGCGCGCGCTCGAACTGTTCGCGGCGATAGCTGCCGTAAAGTGGCTGTGAGCTTCCTCCTTGCGGCCGTCCCGCAACGCGAGCAGGCCCAGACCCTCTTGCGCTTCGGCCACCTTGAGGCCATCGTTCATCAGCGCCACGTACTCGGCGGCCGATTGCGCGCCCGCCAGAAGGTCGGCCCGCGTGAGCCGCGCGTCAGCATCCGAGACCAGCCTCTCCGGGAAATCTTTTTCACTCAAGGGAAGGCTGGAAATCGAGGTGGTCGCAAACCGTCCCGCGGCCAGATGGCCCTTGACCTTGGCCTCGATTGCCGCCTGCGTCTCGTCGAACGCGTTGCGGTAAGCCGGGTCCTCCGCCATGCCTTGCCGCAGGTTGAACAACAGAACCCGCAGCTTGCCGGAATATTCCGGATCGACCATCAGCAGATGCACCCGCGCCCAATCCAGGTCGGGCTTCGAAGGTGGCGCTCCAACCGTGATGTGGATGCCGGTTCCATCGAAGGTGGAGAAAAACTCGGTCAAACCATGCTCGAAAGCCGTCGGCATACGCCCGGTGTTGGTCTCGAAAAACAGGCTGGTGAGCGCCTGGTAGGCATCCGGCGCGACCGCCTCCTTTTCCGCCACGACGATGGCGTAGCAGCCCCGCCCTTCCGCCAGCGGCGCGGGCAGACTCCAGCCCTTCGCGTTCTTCAATACCAGGACGCGCACCGGCTCCGGCGTGGTCAGGTCCGGCGCGCCCACCGTCTCTCCAACGGCGTGGCGGAACTCCTCAAACCGGACCAGGGTCTCGCGCCCCTTGAGCGCGCCGGCGTCCGTCAGCACTTCGAACGGCCCCGAGGCAAACTTCAGCCAGTGGTCCTCCGCCGACAACAGCCACGGAAGCAGGCCGACGATGAGCAGCCGCCGCATGGCTATTATTATCCCGCAGGGGAAGACGGTGATGGCTGCTTGAGGTCAGAGCAAATCGAGGAATTCCTCGACCGAAAGGTTCGCCTCGCGAATGATGGAGCGTAGCAACGGCGTTTTGATGGTCCGGCCGGCATGAACAGGCACGACGGTTCGAACCCTCGACACGGGGTGAATAAGGACCAGGTGGCTTCCTCTCTGGCGGTCTTCCACAAAACCCGCGCGCTTCAGCGCACGGACCACCTTGCGCGCGTTTAGGGACGGGATCTCGGACATGGATCAGGCAGGAATGGTGACCCTGCCCTGGAACGAGCGGCCTTCTTCGGGAATCGATTCGCCATGGGCCGCCACGCTCTCCAGGTACAGCGCGATGGCCTCCTTGACGTTGCGCTCCGTCTCTTCGAGCGTCTCGCCCTGCGTGTGACAACCCGGCAGGGCCGGAACGAACGCCACGTAGCCTCCCTCGGGAGCTTGTTCGTAATAGACCGAATAGGAGAACGTCTTCGGGGTCCTGCGCTTCATCACCCTTAATTGTAGGAGATGGACCGCGAATAGGCAAAGAATCGTATTGACGCCAGACTGTACTATCAGTCATAATACACCCGTGATACCGTTCCGGGTCGTCTTCCAGCCGGGCGCCTCGCTCTATGAGCAGGTGGTCTATGCGGCTAAGAAGGCCCTGATCTCCGGTCAGCTCCGGCCCGGCGACCCTTTCCCTTCCGTGCGGACGCTGTCCACGGCGCTGAAAATCAACCCCAATACGGCTCACAAAGTGATCACCCAACTGCTCAACGAAGGGCTGTTGCAAGTGATGCCCGGCACGGGAACGGTGGTGGCGCAGCCTTCCGCGCCGTCTCCCGCGGAATTGTCGCAACTGCTGGATCGCGAAGTCGAGCAGCTTGCGGTGGAGGCCAAGCGGCTCGGGCTGGGCCTGGACGAAGTGACGGAAGCGTTGGCCGCGCACTGGGAACGGCTGGATCGCCGCGAAAAATCCCCCGCCGGTTCGCCGGCCAAAGGAGAGAGAAGGAGAAAATGACCAGCGTGATTCGCGCACAAGGCCTTTCGAAGCGGTTCGGCCGCACCGAGGTGCTGAACGGCCTGGATCTCGACGTTCCAGCCGGATCTATCTACGGCCTGCTTGGGCCGAACGGGGTGGGCAAGACCACCACCATCAAAGTGCTGATGAACATCCTGCCGCCCAGCGGCGGGCGCAGCGAGGTAATGGGGACGGACTCGCGCAGGCTGGGGCCCGGCGATTTCACGCAAATCGGCTACGTCTCGGAAAACCAGGAAATGCCGGAGTGGATGACCGTGCGGTACTTTCTCGACTACCTTTCGGGATTCTACCCGGCCTGGGACCGCGCGCTGGCTGACGATCTGGTGCGCGCGTTTCAGTTACCGCTTGGCCGCAAGATGAAGTCCCTGTCGCGCGGGATGAAGATGAAGGCCGCGTTGGCTTCATCTCTGGCCTACTGGCCGAAGCTGATCGTTCTCGACGAGCCATTCACCGGCCTGGACGCGCTGGTGCGCGACGAGCTGATCGAAGGCCTGCTGGCGCGCGCCGAAGGAACCACGATTCTCATTTCGTCGCACGATCTGGCGGAGATCGAAAGCTTCGCCAGCCACATCGGCTATCTGGACGGAGGCCGGCTGCAGTTCTCCGAGGAACTGGAAGCGCTGAGTGCGCGGTTTCGCGAGATCTCTCTGACCTTTGAAGCGCCGCCCGCGCTGCCACGCGATTGGCCGGCGACCTGGCTGCAGCCGGAGATCGCCGGGCCAGTCGTCCGTTTTATCGACACGCGATTCGACGAGCAACGCACGGCCGAGGAAGCGCGCCGGCTGTTTCCCGAATTCCGCGACATGGCGGCCAACGCGATGCCGCTGCGATCCATCTTCGTGAGTCTTGCGAAAGCCAACCGGGACGGCGCCAGATGAGCGGCGTGCTGCTGGTTTTCAGGAAGGACGTGCGGCGCCTGTGGCCGCGCATCCTCCTCGTGGTGGGCATCGAGACACTCGGCCGCTGGGTTCACCCCGCGCAGCCCAACGTGGCGGGCGCGCTAATTAATGTGATGAGCCTTGAAGCGCTGGCCCAATGGTTCCTGATCGCTTCTGCGATTCATGAGGAGCGGTTGGTGGGGGACAGGCAATACTGGCTTACCCGGCCTATCTCCTGGCGCACTCTGCTGGCTGCCAAGTTGCTCTTCTTCGTGGTCTTCGTTCATTTGCCCGTCCTGGCCGCAAGCGTGAACGGTCTGCTGGCCCGCGGCGAATCGCCGGCGGCGCATTGGGCGGGCTTGGCGATGGTGCAATTCGCCACTCTGGGAACGGTCCTGTGCGGCGCGGCGGTTGCCGCGGCTTCAGCGGGCATGGTGCAGTTCGTGGGGGTATCCTTGGCTGCCGTCATGGCTCCCGCTGTGATCGCGCTATTGCTGGCATCCCGAATCCTCGGCAGCGACAACATGAACTGGGGCGGTGTGGAGTGGCTGCACTTTGCCGCGGAAAACGCGGTCACGATCGTCGCCGCCTCGGCGATCCTGGCCCTGCAGTATTCCACAAGAAGGACCGCTCTTTCCAGGTTGTTACTGGCCTCCTTGGCGGTGGCCGTTGGCCTGGCGATGTGGGCGCCGGGCTGGCACGCGGCGTTCGCTTTCCAGAGCCGGCTCGGCGAGCGCGCGCCTGACTCGGCGGTGCGCATCGTTCAAGACTCGCCTCGCGGCGGCGAGCTCGCGCCGCTGCCTCGATCCGCGTGGCGCGGCGATCCGTCCGCGGTGGAAGTTCCGATTCTGGTTACAGGCGTTCCCCCGGGCATGGCGGTATGGAGCGACAGGATTGCCGCGACCGGGGTATTGGCGGACGGCAGCGTTTGGAGCTCCGGATGGGATTCGCTAAACCGGTTGGGTAACGCGATCATGTCGGGAAACATCGCGTCGGGAAGGACGACGCGGGAGGAGGGAATGCTCCCGGGCGCCGACCCTTGGCTGTACCTGAACGTGGACCCGTATTTCGCCAGTTCGGACTACAGCGCCGGACGTGAACTCCACGCAACTATGGCGCTCACCCTGCTCTCGTCCGAGGAAATCACGCCGCTCCAGGCCGGCGGAGGGCCGACGCGCGTTCCCCAGGGCGGTCTGTGTTGGGTGATGGGCATGGGAAACCTGAGTATCCTCTGTTCCTGGCCCGCACCCACGCCCGGTTACGCCGTGATTCGGATCTCAGCCATGGGCATGCCGACTGGTTTTGAAATGCCCCTTCTGTCGGAGCGGCTATTCGGCAATCTTTCCTACGGCCCGTGCACGAACACGGGAGGACTTTGGCAAACTGTCACCGGCAACGTCGTAGTGAGCGCCGGGCCATCGGAAATCCTCCTCGTCACGCGCCGCGCCGTGGCGCATTTCGAGCGCGAAATCGAGATTCACCCCGGGGGTGGACAACTTCCATGAGCAGAAGCCTGCGGATTTTCCGCAAAGACGCCCTGTGCTTGTTGCCCCAAGCGCTGGTGTTCATTACGCTGATGGCGATTGCGGCGTTGCGGGACCCCTTTCCACCCTACAGGGTCCGGGTGGACGCAGCGGTGACCTTCCTGCAAAATGTGTCCCCGTTCCTGGCCGTGCTGGCGTGCTGGGTTCTGGTAGTTTCGCTGATCCAGGAAGAGCGGCTCATCGGGCACGAGCAGTATTGGCTCACACGGCCTTATTCCCGGCGGGATCTGATAGCGGCCAAGGCCGTGTTCCTGCTGCTGTTCGTGAATCTGCCGCTATTCGTGTGCCAGTTCGTGTCGGTGGCGCAGGCCGGGCTTTCCCCTTGGCATTGGCTGCCCGCGCTGCTCTGGCGACAGGTGTTCTTCTCGATATTCTGCGTCCTGCCGGCGGTGGCCTTGGGCGCCGTAACCAGGCATTTCGGCCAGGTCGGGACCGCGGCCATTGCGGCGTTTGTGCTGCTGCAGGCGGGAACCTGGGCTTTGGTCGGGAATGGATATCCGGATTGGGGAGGATACGACTGGATTCGCACTTGCGGGGCCGCCTTGGTACTGACGGTAGGCATGACGGCGGCCATCGCGCTACAGTACACGCGGCGCAGGACGGTGCTCTCCCGCGGCATTGTGGCGGCTACATTAGCGCTCACGGCCCTGGCGGCTTATGCTCCCATCGGCGGCGCCGCTTTCGCAATTCAGGCCCTCTACTCTCGGCAGGCCGTCCCCGCCTCCACGCTGCGGCTCTACTACGATGCGTCGCGCGCCGGAACGCACCCGACGCAATACTTCAGCAGCAATAGCGATCCCGACGGAGTGCGCCTGGAGATCCCCCTGCGCGTGGACGGCGTTCCGGGCGTAGAATCGGTCGCCGCCGACTTCACCTCGGTTGACGTCCAAGCGCCGTCCGGCGCATGGCGGTCAGGCTGGCTGGCCTTCCATGCCTTTCACGGCCTGTCCGAGGGGAAGGCTTGGCTCACCGCCTTCGTCGACCCGGAATTCTACGAGCGGTACAAGGACGCGCCGGTTCGTTTGTCCGGCACCGTGGAGTTTACTCTGTACCGGCGGGTCGGGACCATCGCGGTACGCAGCGTGAATGTGATCCCCGATGTGGGGCTGTGCCTGGTTTTCCGCTCGACAATGGCAAACTCCGCCGAATTGCACGATGCCACATGCTATTCCCCATTCTCAAAGCTGGCGATTGAGCATCGCGGGAGCACGGACACCCAGCCGCTGGGCGGCTCTTATGCGCCTTTCCCCACTTCGCTAGGCTTCATGCCATTCGAGCCTTCTACATGGAGGTCCATCGATATCGAGACCGCGGCGCTCGGTCTCCCGGCGGCCCATATCCAGCGCCGCTTTGAAGCGGGCGGTGTGCTCCTGCGGGACTTTCAGTTTCGTTAGCGGCCGGGCGCCGCTCGTCGAAATCCAGCCTCTCAAACTGTGCGATACCTCACGGCCCAAAACCCCGCAACTTGTGTAGAATCGGTTCACGGTTACGACCCACCCAACCAATGGAGGCCTGATGAGATTGTTCGCGATCGGACTGGCAGCGTCCGCGCTCCTGGCGGCGCAGGAACCCACCAGGGTCTTCATGACCCATTGCATGAGCTGCCACTCCCCCAACAGCGGCGCGCACGCGCCCATGCCGGAGGCCTTGGCTGCCATCCCCTGGCAGGACGTCCTGAAGACGCTCGAGAGCGGTTCCATGAAGGTCCAGGGCGATGCTCTGACCGCGGAGGAGCGCGTTGCGGTCGCGCGCTACCTGGGTTCGTCCGGTCCGGCCGCGATCCCGCCGGAAATGTCGGGTTTCTGCGCGCCCGGAGCGAAGCCCGCGGCTTCCAACCGGTCCTGGAACGGCTGGAGTCCCGATAACCAAAACACCCGTTTTCAACCGGCCTCCGCCGCCGGTCTGGATGCCTCCAACCTCAAGACGCTGGACCTCAAATGGGCGTTTGGTTTTCCAACCGGAACCTCCGCCTTCGGGCAGCCCACCATCGTCGACGGCCGCGTGATTACCGGTAGCAACGACGGAACCGTGTACGCTCTGGACGCTAACAGCGGGTGCCTCTACTGGAGGTATCAGGCAAAAACGCTGGTGCGCGCCGCCGTGGTGGTTGGTCCCGGGCCTCGGGCCTACTTCGGAGATCTGGAATCCAACGCCTACGCCGTGGATGCCAACACCGGCAAGTTGATCTGGCAAAAGAAGCTGGACGACCAGCCTTTCACCCGCATCACCGGCTCTCCCAAACTCTACGACGGAAAGTTGTACGTCCCCATCGCATCGCAGGAGGAGAACGCCGGCTCCAATCCGCAGTACCCCTGTTGCAAGTTCAGAGGCAACGTTGTCGCACTCGACGCAAAGACCGGCGCCGTCATTTGGCGGAGCTACACCACGCCTGAAGCGGGGCCCACCAAGGTCGGTCCCAACGGAGTGCAATACTACGGACCCTCCGGCGCGACCGTCTGGTCATCGCCCACCATCGATCTCAAGCGGAAACTCCTGTACGTCGCCACGGGCAATGGGTACTCCGATCCGGATATCAAAACCGCCGATGCCGTGGTGGCCATGGATCTGGCGACCGGCAAGATCCGCTGGGCCCAGCAAGCCTCGCCCGACATGTTCAACTGGGATTGCGGCGGCCGCGGTCGCCCGACGGCCGGCAATTGCCCCTCAAACCCGGGGGAGGATGTCGATTTCGGATCTTCCCCCATTCTGGTCCAGGCGGGCGGCCGCGACCTGCTGGTCGCAGGTCAAAAGTCGGGAGTGGTCCATGCGTTCGATCCGGACCAAAATGGGAAGATCGTGTGGCAGACGCGCATCGGCAAGGGCGGCAAGTTGGGCGGGGTTCTCTGGGGCATGGCCGCGGCTGAGGGGCTGGTTTTTGCGCCGCTTTCCGACATGGGGTCTCCCAACCCCGGCGGTCTGTTTGCCCTCGATCCGGCCAGCGGCAGAATCGTCTGGCAGACTCCGCCGCCCGCGCCACCATGCGCCGGAAAGCGTGGCTGCAGCGCCGCGCAATTGGCGCCGCCCACCGCCGTACCGGGCCTGGTGTTGTCGGCGTCCATGGACGGGCATCTGCGCGCGTACCGGATCGCCGACGGCAAAATCGTCTGGGATTTCGACGCGGCGCGCGACTTTCCCACGGTAAACGGCATCCAGGCACACGGAGGTTCCTTCAGCGGCGCCGGCCCGACCGTGGCCGGCGGCATGGTGTTCGTGAATTCCGGCTACGCGAATACGGGAGGCATGGCCGGTAACATTCTGTTGGCCTTTTCCGTAAAATGAGATCGGCATATTCCGATGAAACGTGAGGCCTACGCCGCGGCCCGAACCATCTCTCCGAAGCTGCACGCATATTTCGCGCGTCATAGGGAGGAAGCCCTTGCGCGAGGTGAGAAATGCCTCGCTCCCCTGCCGGACGCCGAAACCATCGAAGCCGTGATTGACGCAGCCTTCTGGGCAAGTTTGCGCCGGGAAGAGGGATCTCCACCGAAGATCTCTCTGGCGTTCCTTCCGCCGGATGAGGCCGAGCGTCCACTCCGTTTCGAACGTCCTCTGCCCCTGGAGCCGGCCGCCCTGACGCGCGTGGCGCCCGCCGTCGAGCGGCCCGGCGTTCATCTCGGAGTCTGGCGCGACCAGGGCGAGCCGTCCGTCTGGGGGACTACCCGCAACATTCCAGTCCTATGCTTCGTGCTCGAAGTGGCGGCGCCCGGCCTGCTTGTGGTCAAGCACCACCGGGGTGAGGAATCGCGCAAGTTTGTCAACGTCGCCGTGCTCGAAGGCGATTTGATCAAGGTCGTGGACGAGCGCGCCTCAACCCGGCCCGATTGCCCGGCGCTCCTGACCTCACTGCTCGGGTATGGTTCGCCGGCTTCCTGGATTCAATCCGTGGATCCTCTGGTGCAACTCGCGGTCTCCATGCGAGCGCACGGACGCGGCGCTTCTCTGCTTGTGGTTCCGGCAGGCGCCGAAGCCTGGCGTGAGTCCATCCTGCACCCCATCCCATATTCCGTCTCGCCGCCTTTTCTTGAACTCGCCGAGCTCAGCCGGGAAGCGGATCGAATCGAAGGGCAGGCGCCGCGGGACGCGCTCGGCCCCACCATTGCAGCCGTCGCCGGCCTGACCGCGGTCGATGGCGCCGTGGTGCTTACGGATCGATACGAGCTGCTCGGCTTCGGCGCCAAGATCGCCCGCCGGAAAGGCTGGCCCCAGATCGAGCAGGTCACGCTCACCGAGCCAACCGAAGGCGCCGCATCGTCCCTCATCCATCCGGAACAACTCGGCGGCACACGGCATCTCTCGGCAGCTCAATTCACCCAGGACCAGCGGGACGCTGTAGCGCTCGTCGCTTCGCAGGACGGCCGCTTTACCGTTTTTGAATGGTCCCCCTGCGAGGCGATGGTCCACGCCCATCGCGTGGACGTATTGCTGCTGTAACTAAACTAACACTGGGATGCTAAGGCTGACCCAAGCGCCCACTCAACGTCCGGACGTCAGGAACCTGTCGATCTCACTCGCCGTCTCGCTCACAACCTGTTGCAGGTTTCTGTCAAGCGATTGCACTACCTCCACCACAGTCTTCCCACTGACGGGTTCCGCCCGCTCCAACATGTGGTCCCACACAATCTGGTTGGTCTTCAACTCCACCAGTTCCACATGCAGCGAAATCTTCGTTCGAATCGACGCGCCATCCACTTCGTCGAACTCCTCGAGCTCGCCGCGCAACAGGTAATCGCCGCTGACCGAACTGCCAGACTCCAGCACCCGCCGGTACTTTGCGGAATCCCGCAGCCCCCGTATTAGCGCATTGCGAACCATCGATCCGGGCCGCTCCGTCCATCGATGGTATTCATACGCGCCGGCCTCGTTGGCGCCGGTGCGATAGCGAATCCGGCTGTCCTGCAGCGCTTCCGAAGTAGAAATATTGCCCACCAGAAGAATGAGACCGTCCGGTTTGCTCTGCGTCGCCGCCGGCGCGCCCGTTCCCAGGGTATAGTAATGAGCCGGTCTCGTCCCGACGCACCCGGTGTCCGCCAGGCACGCCGCAGTCGCCAGCAGGAGTGAAATGAGGTAACGCATCACTTACCGATGTCTCCCGGTTTGCGGTCGGGCGCGCGGATCCCCCGGATCAGGCTCGCGGGGGATTGCATTAATGTTTCCGTCAGCGCGCGCAGATTCTCGGTGGTCATACGAAGGTTATCCAATAGGTCGTCGATGTTGCCGGAATTCTGATCCAGAGTCTGATTTAATTGGCTGAGCAATGCGGTCGATTTCGCCAGTGTTTCGCGCAGGCCGGTCACCGCGGCGCGAACGTCCGGCCGGTTCTCCATGAGGGTGGAGTCCACGTGTCCCAGCGTGTCATTGGCGCGAGCCGTGGTCGCATTGAGAGACTCCAGCAGCGGTTGGAGCCTGGTGGAGAGATCCTGTAAGTTAGTAAGCGTCGCGGCAACTTTGGGACGTGTATCGGCCAGCATGACGTTGATATTGTCCAGCGATTCGTTCGCCTTGGGCCGCATATCGGCCACCATCCCTTCGACGCCATTCAAAGTCCCGCTTACCTTGGCGCGATTCCGGTCGTTAAGTAAATCGTTAACCCTCGACACTGTGACCTGCAAGCCGTCCAGGTTCTGATTGAGTTTCTGCAGCGCCCGCTGCACATCGGGCATCAAGGCCTGTGCAGCGTCTCCCAATTGAGGCAGACCGAACGCCTCCGCCGAGAGGAGTTCGGTACCCGGCGCGGCAAGAGCCGAGTGTTCACTGCCCGTGGCGATCTCGATATAGTTGTCCGTTAACGGTCCCAGAGTCGAAATCTTGGCGACGCTGTCCGTCTTCAGGGGCGCATCCCGCCTCACAGCAATATCGATCTCGATTCGCGTTGAGTTCCCTGGATCCACGCGGACCCGTTCCACCTTGCCTACTAACATGCCGCCATACCTCACGGGCGCGCCGGCCTGCACTCCTCCGGCAAATCTGAAGTAGGCGCGATGCCGCACGCTGTCACTCCCCAGCCCGCCTGAGATCGCGACAATCGTCCCTAGCAGCAGGCCTCCCGCGATCAGGACAAACAGCCCCACGAACGTTCGCTCGCGCACAGCCTCCATCCGTCCTACCTGATCCCTTCCGTGAAGATCCGCATGTGATCGACAACATCTTCCTGCGTGGAATCGGCAATGCGGTCGAGAAACTGGCGCACCCTCGGGTCCTTGCTGTTCCTCACTTCTTCCACCGGGCCCATTGCCGCGATGCTGCCATGATCGATCAGAACCATCCGGTCGGCAATCAGAAAGGCGCTGGCCAGTTCGTGCGTTACCACCACCATCGTGAGGCCGTAAGCCTTCTTCAGGCTGAGAATCAGATCGTCGATTCCAGCGGCGGTGATCGGGTCGAGCCCCGCCGAAGGCTCATCGAAGAAGAGAATCTCCGGATCGAGCGCCATGGCCCTGGCAAAGGCGGCGCGCTTCCGCATGCCTCCGCTCAACTGCGAGGGGCTGTAGCGCTCGAAGCCGCTCAAGCCAACCTGCTCCAGTTTGATGCGCACCATCACGTCAATCGTGCTTCTCTCCAGCGTGGTGTGCTCCAACAGTTGCAGCGCAATGTTCCCGCCGACCGATAGCGAGCCGATCAATGCGCCGCCCTGGAACGCCAGGCCGATGCGCTTGCGAATCGCGTCCATCTCGCGGGCGCTCGCAGTGGAAAGGTCCACGCCTTTGATCCGCACTTCGCCGGACGAAGGCTTCTCCAGGCCCACCAGAGCCCGCAACATGGTGCTCTTGCCCGAACCGGAGCCGCCAATGACCACCAGCGTCTCGCCGCGCCGCACTTCGAAGGTCAGGCCATGCAGGACTTCACGGTCTCCGAAGCGCACCCGCAAATCGCGCACAGAGATTACTGGATCCTGGGAGTCGGAGGGCGCCATGCGGTTAGTTCCCTCCCCGCGCCAGGTAGAACAGACCCGTAAAGATCAGGTCGATCGCGATAACCAGCAGAATGGATATGACGACAGCCGATGTGGTGGAGCGCCCCACCTCTTCCGCGCCGGCGCCCGTTGAGAACCCTTCATGGCAACCCACCGCGGTGATCGCGATGCCGAAAACCACGCTCTTGATCACGCCGCTGGTAATGTCGCGGAGTTGCAGCGCATCGCGAGTCGCCAGCATGTAGCCGCCAAATGTGTAGCCGCCGCCGATCGTGCCAAACAGGCTGCCGCCCAGGATCCCCAGCAGGTCTGCCAGGATCGCGAGGCAGGGTAACATCACGGCCATCGCGATAAATTTGGGCGCCACTAGAAAAGCTACCGGGTCGAGGGCCATCGTCTTCAACGCGTCCAGTTCTTCCGTCACGCGCATCGTCCCAATCTCGGCGGCGAATGCGGAGCCGGACCTTCCAATCACGACGATCGCCGTGATCAGCGGCCCCAATTCCCTGGTAATGGCGATTGCCACCAGGCCCGCCACCAACTGCATCGCCCCCAACCGCTGCAGTTCGTAAGCGCCCTGCAAAGCAATGATCACGCCGACAAACAAGGTGACCAGCGAGATGATCGGGATGGCCCCGACGCCGGCGGCCATCGCCTCGTGAATCGCCCGGTCCAGCATGCGGCTGCGTTTCAGGGGAGACCGGATGAGCAGTCGAAGGGCGTTGGCGGAGACTTCAGCCAGGCCGCCGACGTAGGCCACGCTTCGTTCTGTTGTGGCGCCTACCCCTTCCACCCACCGCATCACGGTATCCCTAATGCCTCCTGCTCGGTCTGAAATACCTGAAAAATCCGCATTACATGCGTGAGCCGGAAGACCTCTTGAACCGCGGGACTCAGCCCAAACAGCACGAACTCCTTCTTCAAATGCTGCGACCGGTTCAGCACTTCGATGAGAGTGGCAATCCCGGAGCTGTCGATGTAGCGGATCGCTCCCAGGTTGAGCGCCACCTTTCCCGCAGTCAAAAGGGTTGCGAGAAGAGTCCGTCGCAGAGCCGGTGAGGTGCCCAGGTCCACTTCCCCATCTACTTCCACAACCTTCGCTTCTCCCACCTCGCGAACGGAGATTTTCACGTTGTCTTCCTCAACCGTTTGCTCGCCACAAAGCGATTTCCTTGCGGCGATTCCTCGTAGGAGAACTTGTCCATCACCTGTCTGATAATGTGGGTCCCCAGACCGCCCGGTTGATCGCAGCCAATTTCGCGTGCACATATTTTCGATCTGTCCGGCGCGTCGCCAGTGTCCAACAACGAAATTTCCAGTCCGTCCGCACTCTCCCGGCATTCCAACTGAATCAAACCATCGGTACGATTGTGATAAGCGTGCCGGATGACATTAGTCAGTGCTTCGTCCACAGCCAGCGCGATGGCCCTGCAGTCGGATTCCTCCCAACCGATGACGGAAGCGAGTGTGCCCACGGCGCCGCGAACCACGCACAAATATCGCGGATCGCTCGGCACGCTGAACTTGATTTCGAGCCGCGGACTGTCTTCCATACTCAACTCACAATTGCGCGCCGTTCGAGCGCCAGTACGGTTTCATCATCCTTGGCAGGCGCTGTTCCGCGAAAGCGGGCTACCGCCGCAAGCAACCCCTTGCCCGCTGCTGCGGCGGACTCCCTGGGCAGGTTCCGAGCTATCGAGAGCAAGCGCGCCAGCCCCAACTGCGTGCCGAATTCGTCGCAAGCTTCGTTGACGCCGTCTGTGTACAGCAGCAGCAGATCTCCGGGGTCCAATTGTATCGCCGTCTGACTATAAGATGTTCCGGCAATCAGTCCCAGGGGAAGGTCGACAATCTCTTTGCTGAGCGGGGTCGATTCCAGCAGAAAGCTCCATTCCCCGGTAGCCGACCGATACCACAGGGGCGGCACATGCCCGGCATTTGTGAAGAGCAGTTCGCCGGTAGTGGAATAAAAACTGCCGACGAAAGCCGTGGCGAACGAGGCGCGGTCCGCGCCCTTTAGGAAGTTGTCATTCAATTGACGGATCAGCGTCGATTGGTCCCAGCGTTCTACATGCAGCCGAAGAGCGTCCCGCAACCGGTCCGCGGCCGCGCTGACAACCTCCCCATGACCGGCCACATCGGCCAGAACTACGCGAGCCATCACCCCTGCACTGCAAGCGGACATGTAATAGACATCACCGCCGCCTGGAGAAGCTCCCAGCGGCTGGCAGGATATCCAGCCTGTCAGTCCCGGCAACTCCACCTTGTAGGCCACCCTGCAGTTCCCGCCGCGCACTTCCTGACAGGCGATCTTGCGGACCTCAACGGCCTCATCGATCGGCATCCGATCCACCCTGGCTTGTTGAGCATCCGCCCCCCTTAACGGATTCAAAAAACCGGTGGGGCGGACCTCCTGGCCTTCTTGTCCCGGTCTACCTTCTTGTCACCGCGGGCCCGTCTGCCTTCTTGTCGCTTGTGCCGAAGCGCCACTCTACCGCGGCAAACGCACTTGAAACACCGTTCGTCCCGGCGCCGACTCCACCCGAATCGACCCCTTGTGGTTCCGTACAATCCGTTGCACAATGTCGAGGCCCAGCCCTGTGCCTTCACCAACCGGCTTGGTGGTGAAAAATGGATCGAAGATCCGGCTCTGCACTTCAGCCGGAATGCCCGGGCCATTGTCGCCGATCTCCACCAGAATCGCATCGGGTTCCGCGCAGGTCCTCACCAGTAACTTCCTGGGCTGCCCCGCCGGCATCTCCGCCATGGCGTCCAACGCATTGTCGATTAAATTGGTCCAAATCTGATTCAGCGCGCTGCCGTTGGCCAGGATTCGCGGCAGGCCATCCGCAATCTCGCGCGTCACCTGAACGCCGTGTTTCAGTTGGTGCTGAAACATACGCAGAGTCACGTCGATTCCCGCTTCCACTGCCACCTCGGCCACCGGAATCTGATCCAGGTACGAATACGACTTGATCGACTGTACCAGCTCGGAAATGCGCCGCACGGCGTCTTCCACTTCGCGGGAGAGGCAGAGAATCTGATGGTCGGCCACCAGTACGCGCAGTCCAAGCGTACGCGCCGAGGCAGAGGCCAGCGGTACCAGGGGCGCCAGAAGCCCGGGTGTGATTCCCGCATCCGCAAGATCGGATGCCAGTTCGCCCGGAACGCCGGCCGCCTCAAGCCAATCCGAAAGCTCGCCTGCAAGGTCGGCGCGCTCCAGTTCGTTCCCCGTCCCCGGCGTCGGCGCGCATTCCGCGACCCTCTCGGAGAGGTCCGCCATCAGTTGTAAGGCCTGCTCGGAGATTTTCTCGCCTCGCAGCGCGAGGGCGTTCTTCCGGCGTTCGTTGATCGTTTCGCGAAGACGAGCCGAGGAGCGAACCGCCGCCGACGCTGGGTTGTTGAGCTCGTGCGCGAGCCCGGCGGCGAGTTTACCCAAAGCCAGAAGCCGGTTGGAGCGCTCCATGGCGCGCGCCGCCTCGCGGGTACGGTCCGTCATTTGCGATACCAGCCGCTGCGCAAGCGTCGGCGCGCGCTGCACCAGTTCGCTAAGTCGCGAAGCGTCCATGGCGGCGACCCGCGTGAACCGGACCGCCCATATCCGTCCCATGGATGTCTTGAGCCTCGAGAACGGAAGTACCCCGAAGGCTTGACCGGCGGAACCTACGAAGACGCCCGCCGACGGGTCCTCATCTCTCCGATAATGAATCTCGCCTTCGAGGATGACCTGGAACTCCGTGATGGGATCGCCCTCCTGCGCGATCACCGCGCCTGCCTCAATGCTGCGGGCCGTCATTTGGCTGGCGAGCCACTCGATGGCCTCGGGCTTTTCACCGGCAAAGAGCGGAAACTGCAGCAAATCGGCCGCCGTTACCCGTTGAACATCAGGTTCCAACATCAACCTCCCGCCTATCGGTTACGCATGTACTGCCGGATAAAGTAGAGCACAATGGAGCCTTCGCCAACGCTATTGGCAACCCGGCGCACCGCTCCATCGCGTACATCGCCCACCGCAAACACGCCCGGCACATCGGTTTCCAGCAGGTAGGGGTCGCGGTCAACACTCCAGCCCGCGGGCCGCTTTCCGTTCTGAACCAGATTGGCCCCCGTCACCAGGAAGCCCTTGCCGTCACGGCGGACCACGCCATCGAGCCATTCCGTATGCGGCTCCGCGCCAATGAAGATGAAGAGCGCCGCCGCGGCGACTTTCTCGCTCGTCTGCGAATCATGGTGCCGGATGGTGATCTCTTCCAGACGATTCTCACCCCCTACCTCCACCACTTCCGAATAGGGAATTACCGAGATGGCGGGCATGGTCTGTATCCGCTCCACCAGGTAGTGAGACATCGATTTCGATAATGACTCTCCGCGTACGATCATCTTGACGGAGCGCGCCACATCGGAAAAATACACGGCTGCCTGCCCCGCCGAATTTGCGCCGCCGACAATGTAAATATCTTCGCCCTTGCAGGAGGAAGCCTCGGTGATCGCCGCGCCGTAGTAGATGCCCGCTCCCGTGAGCCTGTCCATGCCCGGAACGTCCAGACGCCGCCACTGTACTCCGGCCGCGATCACTACGCTGTGCGCGGCCAGTTCCAGCCCACTCGACAATTTGACCACGCGATACTCGCCATCCACTGCCAAACCCGTCGCCTCTGCCGGCGCCAGGACTTCGGTTCCGAAGCGGCGCACTTGCGCCACGCCCCGGCGCGCCAGATCCGCCCCGCTGAGGCCGGAAGGAAATCCCAGATAGTTTTCGATGCGCGAACTGAGTCCGGCCTGGCCGCCCGCGGCTTCGCGTTCGATCAAAACCGTTTTCAGACCCTCAGTGCTGCAGTAAAGCGCGCACGCCAGTCCCGCCGGACCGGCGCCCACCACAATGACATCGTAGAAACGCCGGCTGGGCGCCATGGACAGCCCGAGCTTATCGGCAATCCGGGAAAGTTCAGGCCGCTCCAGTACGGTCCCGTCAGCCAGGATCGCCACCGGGAGCGCCGGCGGCGTCTCGCCGAGAGCCGCCAGCACCCGCGTGTCGGTAATTCCTTCTGGTTCAATCCAGCGGTAAGGAACCTGGCTCTTGGCCAGGAAATCCTTGAGCCGGTGCGTTTCCGGCGCCCAGCGCGTACCGACAATGTAGACGCCATCGAACGCCTGGTGATTCCCGGCCTGCCAATCCTCCAGTTGGTCGGCCAGAACCGGGTAGAGGTGTTGCTCCGGTGGCTCCCACGGCTTCATCAGGTAGTGATTGAGTTTGACTTTGTTGATGGCGTCGATCGCGGCTGCGGAATCGGCGTATGCGGTCAGCAAGACGCGCCTCGCTTCGGGCTGCAGAACAATCGCCTCCTGAAGGAACTCGGTTCCGCTCATGAAGGGCATGCGCTGATCCACCAGAAAAAGCGCAACCTGATCGCCGCGCGAGGTCAGTTGACGGACTACGCCGATGGCCTTCTGCGGCGAATCGGCGGTGAGGATGCGATACTGCGAGGCGAACTTCGATTTCAAGTCGCGCTCCACGGCGCGCAGCACGGAGAGATCGTCATCGATCGCGACGATGTATGGCTTTTTCATTCACCCAGACCGATTTTCACCACTCTATCGTGTTTTGTCCGGCCCGTGCCACATCCATCATCCCCGCCGTTGCATCATCTCGGCCCACGCCTCCGCGCCTCCTCGCAAGGGACGCACCCGTGTGATGCCATGCGATCTCAGGAGCAGCGCCGCACGGGCGCTGGAAGCTTCGTTCGGTCAACTGCAATACAAAATGATTTCCCTGTCACGGGGAATTTCCTGCGATCTGCTTGTGAGTTCCTCAATCGAGAGCCGGAAAGCCCCGGGCAAGGAAGGCGAATCGTCGTCGATCCTCAAACGCAGGTCCACAACGTAAAGATCTTCGCCCGCATCCATGCGCCCGCGCAATTCCTCCGGCGTGATGCGAACCACATCGAGTTTCTTCAGCACTCGCCGCCTTTGGAGGAACTTCCAAAGGATCCAAGCTGCCAGCAGACCGCCAAATAGAATCAGGGCGCCGGCGCCCAACCGCTGGGCGTAGCCAAGGGCCTCCTCAACCTGGTTGCTAAAGAGATAACCGACGCCCAGGTACGCGCCGCTCCACACCATAATTCCCAGGCTGTCGATCGCCAGAAACCGCCCGATTCCAACTCCCGAATCGCCTGCCAAGGGAGCGGCGACGGCATTCAGCCCGGGCACGAATTTGGCGAACAGCAGCGTGTTCAGACCGTTCTTGCGGAAGGCGTTTTCCGTTTGCCTCACGCAGGAATCGGGTTCGAGTGAGACGCGGCAGATGAATCGCAGAATGCTTTTTCCGCGCATGCGGCCCAACTGAAACCAGATCATGTCCGCCAGGAGAGCGCCGCCGATACAGCACATCATTGCGCCCCCGGCATGCAAGCTTCCCCTGTGGACCAACGCCCCGGCCGCCACTAACAATGGAACCGAAGGGATAGGCAGCGCGCTCTGCTCAGCCAGTACCCAGCAGAACAGGAGCAGGTATCCGTGCCGTTCTATGCTCTGTATCAACTCATTCATGGTGGGGCGGGCCGGGGCGCCCACGGCCCCCGTGGGCCCGCCTGCCTTCTTCTTATTATTCCCCCTGCCCAGCCCTTTCGTATTTTCTTCGCCCGCGCTACACTGTAAGCGAATGCGGCTCGTAACGGGACCGGCCGGATCTGGCAAGACATCCTTTGTCCTCGACCGCTTCCGCGACGCTCTGCGCGCGGGAGACGAATCCATCCGCCTGCTAGCGCCTACCGCAACCATGGCGCGGCACTTCCAGAACCGCATCGCGCGGGAAGGCTTCGTGCTCCGGTGCGAAGCGATCCAAACGCTCAACGAATTCATCAAGTCTTGGACTGGCGGCGTGCGCGAGGCTTCCGACGCCACCTTCTACCTGATCGTGGAACAAGCCGTGGACCGCGTCAACCGGCCGGAGTTCGCGCGTGCGGCGCACCTGCCGGGCTTCTGCTCCACCATGGCGAAAACCATCTCGGACTTCTCCTCCGCCGGTTGCGACAGCGCCCGCCTGGCCGAACGCCTGCCGGATGCGCCGCTCGCCGCCGCGTTTCTGGCGGTGTATCGCGAGGTGGACCGGGACCTCGAACAGCGCGGCTTGGCCCAGCGCGCCAAATGCCTGGAACTCGCCGCCGGCCGCATCGAACGCGAGGGCCTCGGCGGCATTCGGACCATCTGCCTCGACGGTTTTCACGCCCTGCCCGATCCCGAACTGCGTGTCATCGCCGCGCTCGATCGCCATGCGGACGTTACCCTCGCGCTGGCGGATGCGGATTGGACCGGCGCCGTGCAAGCCCGGTTCGCAAACATCTCCTTGCAGACCTGTTTCAGCCGCAAGCGCCCCAACCCCGCCCTGACGCTGTTCCATGCTCCGTCCGTTGAGCGCGAAGCCGCGGAGATCGCCCGCCGCGTTCTGGAGCAGGCCGCGGCTGGCCGGCCGTTTCGCGAGATGGGCATTATCGTCCGGGCGGCGGACACATACGCCCCGGTCCTGCGCTCCACTCTTGGCCGGTTCGGCATCCCCGCGCGCTTCTATTTCGATTCCGACCTGCAGCGGCACGCGGCGGTGCGCTTCTTGTCGAACGCCGTGGACGCGATGCTCGGCGGATGGGACCACGCGCGGACCCTGTCGGCGCTGCGCCTGGCGCCCCGTTTCGCGGATTCGAACGCCCTCGACCGTTTCGATTTCGCGCTCCGTGAGCAGATTCCGAACGCCGGTTTAGGAGGTCTGAAGGCGCTGCTGGTCGGTCCCGAAGGGACCGCGCTCTCTACCGGCGCCGAGCGCCTGCTCCGGAAAATCGAGCGGCTGGGCGCCATCGAGGAGTGGCGCTCGTTCGCGCTTTCTCCCAAAGATTGGGCGGAGCGCCTGCGTGCCCTGCGCGGCATCTTTCGGCCGGCGCGCCCGGATGGAGGGCCGCCCGTGCATGAGGTGGCGCTTGAATGGCGCAGCCAGGCCGCCGCGCTCGACCTCTTCGAGCAAGCCCTCGACGAAGCTGCCGAAGCGCTCGACGCCGGCCGGCAGATGCCGCTCGAGGAATTCTGGAGCGCCGTGAAATCCGTGCTGCGCCTGAAGCCGTTGCGCCTGGAGGATGGACGGCGCAACGTAGTCCATGTGCTCAGCGCGCCTGAAGCCCGCGAATGGGAGCTGCCGGTGGTCTTCGTCTGCGGCATGACGGAGAAGCAGTTTCCGCGCTTCCACCGCCAGGATCCCTTCTTTCCGGACGACACGCGCCGCCGTTTGCAGGATGGCGGCATCCGCGTGCGCACCGCTTCGGACTTCGAACGCGAAGAGCGCCTCCTGTTCGAATCGGCGCTCTCCAGGGCCACCATGCTGGTGACGCTTTCCTATCCGGAATGCGACGCGCGCGGCGAAGCCACTCTGCCCTCGCTGTTCCTCGAAGACCTTGCGCTCGTTGCCGAAAGTGAAAGTGGGGCGGGCGCTTTCGCCTGCCAACCTGGGGTGGGCGCCCCCGTCCCACCCATCGAAATCCGCTCCCCCGCCCTCCTCCAACTGCTCCGCCAAAAAACCGCCTACGTCTCCCCGACGGCGCTCGAATCCTACTTGCAGTGCCCCTTCCAATACTTCTCCGGCCGCACCCTGCGCCTCAAGACCGCGCCCGCGCGCCCCGAAGAGCGGCTCGATTTCATCACGCAGGGAAGCATTGTCCACGCCACGCTGGCCGAATGGTACGCGCATCCGCAAGACATCGCGCCCCTCTTCGAGCGCATCTTCGAAGCCGCGCTGGAGGAGAAGCGCATTCCGCCCGGTTACCACGTCGAGCGGCTGCGAAACGCCATGTTGGAGGATCTGTGCGCGTTCGCCCAGGACCCGCGATGGCCGCGCGCCGCCTTCGAATCGCGGACCGAGCAACCGTTTGAGTTCGCTCTCGAAACCGTCGGAGTCCGCGGTAAAATCGACCGGCTCGACGTGGCTCCCGATGGTCTCGCCTACGTGATCGACTATAAGTACAGCGCCGCGCAGCGCACCCGGCATCGCTTGACCGACCGGAACCTGTTGCAGGCCCCGCTCTACATGATGGCTGCGGAAAAGACGCTTGGCATTCGGCCGGCCGGCATGTTCTACGTCGGGCTGAAGGGCGGCGTGGTTTATGCGGGATGGAGCGACGGGCCGGTTGACGGTCTGACCGCCGAGCCCATCCCGGAAGGCTGGCTCCATAACGCCCAGGCGCGGACGCTGCGCGCGGTCGAAGAGATCCGCGCCGGCCGCGTGGAAGCGGCGCCGTCGAATCGGGAAAACTGCCGCTTGTGCGACTATCGCGATGTGTGCCGCGTCGCTCTGGGCGTGCCCGCCACGCAGGCGGAGGTCGCATGAACGAGCTTCGCTTCACGCCCAGCCAGGCCACCGCCATCGACGTGGCCCGGCGGCATCTGGATGCCTGCGTGGTGGCAGGGCCGGGCTCCGGCAAGACCACCGTGCTGGTGGAGTACTTCGGCAACCTGGTGGCGGCGGGCGTTGACCCGCTGCGCATTCTGGCCATCACCTTCACCGAAAAAGCCGCCGGCAATATGCGCAAGAAGCTGGCGGAGGCGTTTCGCGGCCACCCTGAGACGCGCGCCAAGATGGAGCGCGCCTGGGTTTCCACGGTGCACGGTTTCTGCTCCCGCCTGCTGCGCGAGCACGCAGTATTCGCGGGTATCGACCCGGAATTCCACCAGGCCGACGAGCGCGAATCCTGGCGGCTGCAGCGGGAGTGCATCTCCGCTGCGATGGACGCGCTGTTCCGCGAGCATCCGGCCGCGGTGCGCGCGCTCATTCGCGGCCTCTCCTCGCCGGAGTTCGAAGAGGCAGCGCTTTCGGCCTATGATGCCATGCGCGGCGCCGGCGTACGCGTGGAACGGCTCGCGGCGTTTCCGGAGCCGCCGGGCCGCACGGTGCGCGATGTGGCGCTCACCTTGGAAGAACTTTCCGCCGATCCGGCGGAGGCGTGGAGCACCGCCCAGAGCTGTCATTTGGACGCGGTCCTGGAAGGCGCCGAGCGGATTGTGACCGCCGCGAGCCCGCTTGAGGAGCTGCGGGCCATCGAAGGTTTCTCCGCCAATCTGCGGAAATGCAAGTCCGGAACCACGGCCTACGAGCTGGTCCGGCGGCTGCGCGAAGAAATCGGCGAGCTGAAGTACGCGCTCATCACGGCGCATTACGCGCCGCAGCGGGAGTTGCTGTTCGATTTGCTCGGCCGCTTCGACCGTTTGTACCGCGAGCGCAAGCGGCAGGAGGGCGCGCTCGATTTCGCGGATCTCGAGGAGTTCGCGGCGCGGCTGCTCGAGGAAAATCCCGAGGCGCGCGCGCGGGTTCAATCGCAGTTCGACCACATCCTGATGGATGAGTTTCAGGACACCAACGGGCAGCAGGCCAAGCTGCTCGGCCTGTTGCGGAGGCCCGGCAATTTCTACGCGGTGGGCGATATCAACCAGTCCATTTTCGGCTTCCGCCATGCCGAGCCGGATGTGTTTCGTGAGTACCGCGACACTGTGGCGGCGGGCGGCGGCCGCATGGTGGAACTGGCCGGCAACTTCCGCAGCCGCGCGGAAATCCTGCGGGCTGTGGAGACCATCGCAGGCGGGGTGCCCGGAATCGAGCCGCGGCGCCTGACCGCCGAACGGAAATTCGACCGGGCCGTGCCGGTGGCCGTGGAATGCCTGAGCGTCACCGCGGACGACATGGACCAGGCGCTCGCCGCGGAGGCGCGGTGGGTCGCGCGGCGCGTGCTCGAATTGGGCTGCGACTTCCAGGACGTCGCCGTGCTGGTCCGCAACACGGAGGTCATCCCGGCGTTTACCGCAGCCTTCGATGAGGCTGGGATCGGCTACGCCGTGAACCACGGCCGCGGCTTTTACGATTGCCGCGAGGTGGCCGATCTGGTCAACCTCCTGCGCGCCATCGCCAATCCGCGGGATGAGATTGCCTTGGCAGCCGTCCTGCGCTCGCCGCTGGCCGGGGTTTCGCCCGACGCGCTGCTCGAACTACGCTCCAAGGGCGACAACCTGGGCGCGGCGCTGATGGCGCTTTCCGCGCCGGCCGGATTCGAGGCCGCCGATTATGAGACGCTGCGCCGCTTTCGCGAGCGGCTGAGAGAATGGCGCAAGCGGCGCGAATCCGTCACCTTCGACCGGCTGCTGCTCGCCGCGATTGACGAGTGCGGCTACCGCGCGGAAAGCGGCGCGCGCGGCGGAGCCAACATCGAGAAGTTCCTGGCGCAGGCGCGCGACGCCGCGGCGCGCCTGTCACTCGACGAGTTCGTGGGGGAACTGGCGCTGCTGCGCGACGACAACCCCCGCGAGGCCGACGCGCCGCCGGAAAATGCGGCAGGCGGCGTCCAGGTGATGACGGTTCACTCGGCCAAGGGGTTGGAGTTTCCGGTGGTGTTTGTGGCCGCACTGCACAAGGGCGTGGAAACCAGTCCGCCGCCGGTGGCCTTTTCGCCGCGCATCGGGCTGGGCGCGCGCTGGCGCAATCCCGCGCGCCGCGAAGAAAAGGACGACTTGTTCCAACACGCCCTGCGGCAAGAGCGCCAGCAGCGCGAGTTGGCGGAAAGCAATCGCCTGCTCTATGTGGCCATGACGCGCGCGGAAGAGCGCCTCTTCCTAAGCTTCTCAAGCAACGGAAAGAAGCTTCAGAATTGGGCTGCCCTGGTTACCGAAGCCCTGCAGTTCGATCCAGCCGAACCTTGCGATGAAGTGGTGACGCGCACCGCTCCGAATGGCGAAGAGTGGAGCCTGCGCCTGGCTGCTCTGGTACCGCCGCCGGTCTGTGCCGGCGGTGATTTTGCCCGCCAAGCAAGTCCGGCGGAAGCCGGCGGCGCTACGGGTGTGCGGTTCGAACACCCCGCCGTCACCGGCCAGGAGGACGGCAACGCCACCGTGACGGCGCTCACCGAATTTGCGAAGTGCCCCAGGGCTTACTACTTGGGGCATTACCTGGGCTTCGACGGCAACCGGCCAGGCGCGCAGTCCGGCCGCATCCCGGCTGCCGCATTGGGATCGCAGGTGCACTCGTTGCTCTCCGGCGACCCGGTTCCGGATGCCGATCCCGAGGCTCTCCGTCTGGCCGATGTCTTCCGCCAGAGCCCGCTCGGCAAGCGCGCGGCGCAGGCGGGCCGCGTGGAGCGCGAGTTCGATTTCCTGATGGCGGTGGAGGACCTGGTGATTCGCGGCAAGATCGACCTGTGGTTCGAAGAGGGCGGGGAAACCGTCCTGGTCGATTACAAGACCGACGACGTTACCCGCCAGCAGGCCCACGAGCGCGCGCGGGACTATGCCCTCCAATTGCGGCTTTACGCCATGGCCGTGGAGCGCAGGGCCGGCCGCCCGCCCAGCCGCGCCTGGCTGCACTTTCTGCGCCCCAACACGCTGGTGGAAGTGGACCTCGCGCCCACGCTTCTCGATGCGCCGGAGCAGTTGGTCCGCGACTTCCAGGCAGCCCAGGCCAGCCTCGATTTCGCAATGAATGCCGGCGAGCGCTGCCATCGCTGCCCGTTCGTGCGCGACCTCTGTCCCGCCGTGGTGTAAACTGCGGGGGAGGAGTCAACCTTCATCATGGACACGCAGAATTACGCCAACCATCGCCGGTTAGTTCCCCCGTTCCACTTCGTTCTGTTCCCCCTGGTACTGCTGACGCTGGGAGGTTCCATCACCAACCTTATCCAGTCTTGGGGCGACCATAGCCGCATCTACAGCGCTTCGCTGATTCTCGCGCTCAGCGTGTGCCTGCTGATCCTTACGCCCTTCAGCCGTATGTTCTCGTTGAAGGCGCAGGACCGCGCCATTCGCGCGGAGGAGAACCTGCGCCACTACGTCCTGACGGGCAAGCTGCTGGACCCCAAGCTCACCGTCCGGCAGATCGTCGGGCTGCGGTTTGCGCCGGACACCGAGTTCGTGGCCCTGGCGCAGCGCGCGGCGGCGGAGAGTCTCTCCGAAGACGACATCAAGAAGGCCGTCAAGAACTGGAAAGCGGACACCTACCGCGTGTGAGCCGGCAGACCGTCACTTGGGCTGCTGGGCCGGCTTGGCAGCCCCCAGGTTTTCGTACCACTTGAGCCTGGCGGCATCGATGCAGGCGATGTCGGGGCGGCCGTCGGCGTTGAAATCGGCCACGGCGCAGGCGTTCGCGGCCATGCCGGCGTCGAGCGCCGAACGCGACCAGTGCTCGCCTGCCGGGTCGTCGGCGGAGTAGATATAGACGCTGCCGCCCCGCCCACGGAAGCCGGCGACCACCTCATCCAAGCCATCGCCATTGAGGTCCGCGGCTAGGACCGTGTGGCCCTCGACGAACGCGTCGTCGATTACCTGGCGCGCCCATTGTCCGCCCGACTGGCGATAGATGGACACCTGGTTCCCGTGCCAGGGTTCGATGGCCGCGAGGAAGCGCGTGGCGCCCAACCGGCCTACGGCAACGTCGCCCGATCCGGATTTGGGCCATGGTGAAGGATCGCCCTTGGCGATTTCGGTGCGGCTCCAGCGGCCGTCCTTGCCGAGCTTGAACAGGTGGATGCCGCCGAAGCTGGCGGTGAGGATCTCGTCGCGGCCGTCGCCATCCCAATCGACCACGTAGATGCAATGCACGACGCCGGTATTTTCGTCGCTAATGAGCTGCCTTTTCCACTCGCCGGGACGGTAGAAAACCAGCGGCGTCGGGTCGCGGTAATCCGGCGCGACGGCCTTGGCGCCGGTGAGGGGCGCGTTGATAACGACGCGCTTGCCGCTGCCATCGATATCGGCGGTGCGCAGGCGATGGGAGGTGGGGAGTTGGTCGATTTCCTGGACGGTCCAGGGCTGGCGCGGGTCGCCGTTATGGCGCAGCAGCGACACCTTCCCCAGGCTATGGGCGGCCTGCTGGGAAAATTCGCTGGCGACCACAATATCGGGGATGGGGCCGCTGGGCGCATCGGCCACCGCGCAATTGATCAAGCTTGAGAAGCCGGTGGCGATGACGTGGCGCTGCCAGCCGGGGTTCTCGTACCACACGAGCTCCGTCATGCCGCTGGCGAGCGCAATCAGGTCGGGCTTGCCGTCGCCGTTGAGATCGGCGGCGACCACCTGGTAACCGCCCTTGAGATCGCTGGCGACGGTGTGTTCGGAGAAACTCGCCGGAGGGCCGGCGGCCAGCAGCGGAAGCGCAAAGCACAACAGGCAAATGCGAGTCACGTTCAACAGTATACTTTGTAGTGGGGCGGGCCTCCTGGCCTGCCTTCTTGTGTTGCTTGCCACGGCCCGCGGCGGGCACTTCGAACCGAGCCGCGAACGTAAGAGAGCGGTCTCGCTACTTCTTGCGGCTCGGCGGCGGCACGAGTCCGAATCGATACAGGGTGGTGGTTTGGTAGCGCTGGCCGGGCTTCAGGACAGTCGAGGGGAAGGCCGGGTGGTTGGGCGAATCCGGGAAGTGCTGGGTCTCCAGGCAGAAGGCTGAGCGGCGCGCGTAGACTTTGCCGCCTTTCCCTTTGACCGTACCGTCCAGGAAGTTGCCGGTGTAAAACTGAATGCCGGGCTCGGTGGTATAGACTTCCATCAGGCGTCCGCTCTCCGGCTCTTGCACCCGCGCGGCCAGTGTCAGCGCGTTGCGGCTCTTGTTCAGAACCCAGTTGTGGTCGTAGCCTCCGGCGATTTTCAGTTGCTCGTTGCTCTGCTCGATGCGGGAGCCGATGGGGGTCAGCGTGCGGAAATCGAAGGGCGTGCCGGCCACGGCGGGCAACTGTCCGGTGGGGATCAGGTTCTTATCGACGGGCGTGTAGCGGTCGGCGTTCAGCATCAAATCGTGATCGAGGATGGTTCCCGAACCGGCGCCTTTCAGGTTGAAGTAGGAATGGTTGGTCAGGTTGACCACGGTATCTTTATCGGTAGTCGCGGCGTAGTCGATCTTCAACTCGTTGGCATCGGTAAGCCGGTATGTCACGGTGGCGGTCAAGTTGCCTGGGTAGCCTTCCTCGCCGTCCTTACTGAGATAGGTCAGCTCCAGGCCTCCATCGGGCAGTACGAGGGACTTCCAGACGCGCCTGAAGAAGCCGTAATCGCCGCCATGCAGCGAGGCTTCGCCGTTGTTTTTGGGGACTTTGTACTCGACGCCATCGAGCGTAAAGCGGGCGTTGGCAATGCGGTTGGCGTAACGGCCGATAGTCGCTCCAAAATACTGGGTGGGATTGGCGATATACTCCGCCAGCGTGTCGAAGCCGAGCACCACGTCCGCCATCTTGCCGGTGCGATCCGGCGCTTCGAGCGACACGACGACCCCGCCGTAATCCATGATCCGCGCCTGAAGATGCAGATTTCCGGAGCCGTGCAGGGTGTAGATGTGGATGGGGGCGCCGTCCGGCATGTTGCCAAAAACGGCTTGAGTAGCAGTTGCCGGCGCGGCCGGCTGGGCGATGGCGCCCGCGATGCCGACAATGGCGGCTGCGACGGTTCGCCAGATGGCGCCTTGCATATTGGTCATGCTCACTAATGAACCATCTGGCTAGCGGTTTTGCAAGCAACCAGGCACACTACTCCACGGCAGGGCGAGGGACAAGACCAGGCAAGACCAGGGACAGACGGATCTGTCCACGCGGCGCAAGAACGGCGCCTTGGGACAGATTCGTCTGTCCCTGGCAGCTACTTCGCCTTCTTTACCTTTGCCGGAACGATGGCTTCCCTGGCGGCCTTGGCAACGCGGAACTTCACCACTTTCTTAGCGGCGATCTTGATGGCTTCGCCAGTGGCTGGGTTGCGGCCCATGCGCGCCTTGCGCTCCACGCGGACCAGCCGTCCCAGCCCGGGCAGGACGAACAGGCCGTTCTTCTTGACTTCGGTTATGGCAGTCGAGGCCAGGGCGGCCAGCAAGCCCTTCGACACCGTGTTAGAGACCTGGCACTTTTCGGCCAGCGTTTTGACAATCTGCGATTGCGTCATGGTAATTCTCCCAAGTCGGCAAATGCCTACCTAACACGATGGTACGCGAAAAGTAGAACATTTCAAAGAGAAAATGTTTTTTGAGGGGCGGGCGGAACCGCTCTCTTACGTTCGCGGCTCGGAACGCGCGATCGGAACGCCGGTTCGGAACGCGGGATCGGGGCGCGCGAGCTCGGGGCGAGGGTTCGGAACGCCTTCGCGGTTCGGAATGCGGCTCGGATTATCTGAGAGTGGCCAGGGCGGTCCTGGCGCCCAGCAGATCCGGGCTGTCGGCGACGGCCTGGCTTAGTTCGGCTTTGGCTTTGGCGGAGTCGTTGAGACCCAGATAGCCAAGGCCGGCCAGGTAGTGCGCGTTGGCCGTGCGGGCCCGCGGCGTCTGCACGCCGCCACGACCTCCGCCCCCACCACCGCCGCCGCGACCGCCGCGTCCGCCGCCGGTTGGGACGGCCGAAGCAGGCTGCCGGAGCTGGGTCTGCGCGGAATCGAGCAACGTCTGGAACATCGCCTTGGCCTTATCGTTCTGGCCGAGTTTCTGAAGGCAGAGCGCCTGATAGTAGGATTGCGCGCCACCGTATCCGCCCTGGGTGGATCCCTGGGTCCAGGATGCTGTGGCCTTGGCGCTGTCGCCCAAATCCGCATTGGCGAGCCCGGTCCAGTAGGCGATCTCGGCGCCACGCGCGCCGCCGCCGCCACCGAAGCCCTCGCCGCCTCCGCCAAGGCCGGCAGGCAGGTTCGAGGGCGGGTTGACGGCAGACTGGAAATCGGCCAGCGCTTCCTTATCGCGTTTGGCGGCGACTTCCTGCTGTCCGCGAAGAATGTGGGCATCGGCCCAGTGTTCGGCCACGTTGAGATTGACGCCCTCGACGGCCGCGAAGGGACGGCCGGTCATCATGGCAATGGCATCGTCCAGCTTGCCGGCGGCGACTTTGAGAGCGATGGCGCGGTTCTGGGCATCGTCGCGCTGGGCGACCACGTCCTGGTTCTTCTCGAAGAGCGCGAGACGCTTCTCGATGGGCGTCGCGGTCTGCTCGTAAAGCTCGTCGATCTCGGTGAAGTGCAGGGCGTACTTGCGGTCCTTGGAAACGGCCTGCTCCAACTCCGCGATAGCCTTATCGATATCGGCGGCGGGCTTCTGGTGCATGTAGGCCGTCGCCAGGTTGCGGTGCACAATGGCGTAAGAGGGGTCAAGCGCCTCGGAAGCCTGCCACAGGCGGGTGGCTTCTTCGGGCTGCCAGTCATAGAGCACCTCCCCGAGATAATAGGGTGCGCGGGCGTCACGCGGATTGGCTGCGATGGCCGCGCGGAGCACGGGGATCTCCTCATTCTGGAAGGGGAAGACGTAGTCGGTGGGCATAGCCATGGCTTGTTTGTAATACTCGGTGGCCTTCTGGGCGTCGCCCAACTTGCCGGCGAAGTAGCCAAGGTAGTAATAGACCATAGCGTTGATCTTGGTTTTGTCGGGCGCCGCGGCGGTCATCTGGAGGAGCGCGCTGGCGCCATCCTGCCACATGCCCTCGTCGAGATACTCCGCGGCGGTTTCCTGGGCGGTGGCGGGATGGTTGTTCATGTTGGTGGCCAGGATTCTGGCGGCGGCTGGGTCCTTCGAAGCCAGCCAGCGCTCCGCCATGGTGCGCACGTCGAGGGGGTCGGCGCGGCGCGAGGCGGTTGCGAGCACCTGCAAGGCTTCCTGGGAACGTCCCAAGTGGCGCAGCACGGCGGCTTTCAGATTCAAGGCCCGGATGTTCAGGCCGTTGGAATCGAGCGAGCGGTTGGCGAAATCGAGAGCCGCGGTCATTTCGCCGCGGCCGGCGGCGATTTCCGACAGGGAGAAATAGCCGGCAGCCTTCCAGGCTTCGCTCCAAGTGGCCTTATAGAACTGGGTATAGGCCTCGTCGGTCTTGCCCTGCGCCTGCAGGACGGCGCCAAGGTAGTAGAACGCCTCGCCGTCTTTCGGGTCGGTGTACTTATCGGTGGCGCGCTCTAGCGCCTTACGGAGCAACGCGGCAGCCTCATCGTAACGGGCTTTCCTCAGGGCGTCGATGCCCAGGACGGTGTTGACGCGGACGTCGCCGGGATCGCGGCGGAGCGCTTCCTGCCAGTACGGCTGGGGATCGATGCTAGGGTCGTGAAACTGCTCGGCGCGGAGACCGATCAGGTACAACTCTTCGTTCGACTTGACCTCGGCCGGGGTGGGCGGATTGGGCACCGGCTTGGGCGTGGCTTCGGGCGTAAGGCGGACGGGCGAATAGGAGACCAGTTCCTTGCCGCCATCGGAGATGGAAGCGACCAGATCGTGCTCGTCGATGCCGGCGGGGACGGGAACTTTGCCGGTCCAGGGCTTGCCGGGATCGATGGCGATGGTCTGATCGAGCAGGACCTTGCCGCCGGCCTTGAGCGAGATTTTCGCGGCCGCATGCGCCGAAGTGGTGCAGAAGCCCAGTTTGGCGACGCCACCAGCGACATCGAGGTTCACGGCCGCATCCAGGTTGGCCTTCTTGACGCCGTCGATATCGCGGAAGGGATACCAGTTCATGGTGAAGGAACGGACTTCGTAGGGCTGGAGCCAGCTATAGTCGGGCTGGTTATCGGAGTAGGCGCCGACCATCATTTCCAGATAGGGGCCGTCGTCATCGGTGAGGACATGGTCCCAGCGCTTGCCGCTCGGGCCGTTGCCCCAGGTGAAGAACTTCTTGCCGGGGATGATGTTGTGGTCGGTGACGCTCATGGTGCCGGCGTGCTTGCCGTGGTCGTAGCCGGCGAAGAAATCGTCCTGATAGTTCCAGGCGAAGACGGAGCCGGATGCGATGTGGTTCTTGTACCAACTGATGTCGATGCCGGTGGTGTTGTCGGGTCCGCCGCGGATGGTGTCGGAGATAGGCCAGGTGGTGAAGGTGCGCTTACCGTGGCCGGTTCCATGCTGGGTGCTGGGCGGGAAAATGATCTGGTAGTTGTCGTTTGCGTGAACGGCCACGTTGGCGAAACAGAGCATGGTGTTGACCACTGGGGTGCGGTTCAAAATGCGCACGGAGGCCTCGAGAACTGCCTTGCCTGGCCGGAGCGTGTAGCCGACCGCCCAGCGCATGCGCTGGCGCACTTCGAGCTCGCCCACCCACACGGTCTTGCTGCCATCGGCGTTTTCCTCGACCTTGTACTGTACGGGGATGAAGGTGCTGGCGCGATGGTGATGCGGGATGTTCCACTCGACGCCGCCGGACATCCATGCGCCGATTAAGCCGATGAGGGCGGGCTTGATGACGTGCTGGCGGTAAATGAAGTTGTAATTATTGGTCTTGTCGAGGCCCTCGATAATGCGGCCGCCGATCTCCGGCAGGATACCGATTCGGATGTACTCATTCTCCAGGTGGACGATGGTGTAGGACTGGTCTACCTTCTTGCCGGTGAGCGAGTCGTACATCGGATAGGGGTAGACGGGGGCCTGGGCGCCCTGCGAGGCGCGCCCGAAGAAGAACATGGGATCCAGTTCCGGCGCACCGGCCGGATAGGTGGGGATGACGGTCTTCTCTTCCCAGACCTTTACGGGGGACACGGGCGCGGCTCCGTAGAGGGAAGCGGCGGCCCAGGCGAGCGCGCAAACGGAGAAAAAGCGCAGCAGAAATCGTGCACGAGAGATCATGGCATAGCCTCCAACAAACGTAAGCACAGATTATAAGCCCATTACGGGCTGGGGGCCGGGGACCGGCTTGGCGGTCGGGGGGCGGGGGTCGAGGGCTGGGGGCTGGGGTCGGGGGGCGGGTGGGGGCCGGGGGCCGGGGGCCAGGGGCCGGGACTGTGGTCGGGGGGGCGGCTGGGGGCCGGGGGTTGGGGGCTGGCGGCTCCGAAGAATTGGCAGGCGAAAGCGCCTGCCCCACAATGACTGGGAGGAAGTTACGCTTGCAGCCGGACGAGGAGAAGACGCTGACTTACACGGCTCACTACGCGTGGTAGGCCGCGCTATTCTTCGGTGAGTTCGAAGCCGTGGTCGGCGATGTCGGCGAAGACGGTTTCCGATTCGTGGCCGTGCAGGCGGAAGATTTGGCGCACCAGGTCGCAAACCTCTTCGTAGCCGCGCTCATAGAACACCAGGATGGAAGGTCCGGCGCCGCTCAAAGCGCACCCCAGCAGACCGGGCGCGCGCAATTTCAGGATCTCGCCGAGGCCGGGAACCAGCGGGATGCGGTAGGGCTGGTGGAAGCGGTCTTCGAGCGCCGCCGGGAAAGCCGAGCGGGCCCCGGCCGCCAGAGCCGCGATCAGAAGCGCGGCGCGCTGCACGTTGAACACGGCATCTTCGCGGCTATAACTGGTGGGCAGGACCGCGCGCGCGGTGACGGTCGGCAGGTCGAAATCGGGGATGGTCACCGCGACGCCAAAGCGGTTTGGCAAATCGAGCCGGACGGCGCGGGTCACGCCTCCGGAATCGATGGCCGCCGCCACAATCGATCCCAAGGTGCAAGCGGCGACGTTGTCCGGGTGACCCTCCAGCCGCGCGGCTTCGTCCAGAATGCGGAGCGGCTTCCAACCGAGGCCGAGCGCGTGGTCCGCGATCACCACCCCGGTGGTGAGGGCCGCCGCGCTCGATCCGAGACCCTTGCCGATGGGAATGTCGTTCGCGATCTGCAACTCGATGGGCGGCATGACGGCGCCATGATTTTCCGCGACGGCCACCGCCGTTCGCCAGATCATGTTCTCCGGCCCAGTAGGAATGGATTCGGCGTCGCGCCCGGAGGCGCAGATCGACAGGCGTTCGGCCGGGCGAAAACGGCAGGTCAGGTAGATCCCGAGGGCGAGACCCAGGGCGTCGAACCCCGGCCCCAGATTCGCGCTGGAAGCCGGCGTCCGGACGGTGAACCAGGACATTCCACAAGGGTAACAGGGCTGATGCCGAACGCGCGGCTTACTAGCGCTTCTTTGCCGCCGGCACGCCCGGCTTGGGTGCTTCCCTGGCTGCCTCCTCGGCGCGCAGGCGGGCATCGAACTCCTGGAATCGGGCGTCGCCGAGTGCCGCTTTGAGCAATTGCACGTGGGCCAGCACGATCCGCGCGCTCTGATCCTGCAACTCCTTTAAGCGCTGGTCCCTATCCGCGGAAGCGTCCTTCCCGGCTTCAATGGAGTCGAACAATGCATCGAGCACGGCGCGCGAATGTTGGAGCGAAAGCGCGTTGAGACGGGTGATGCAATCGGCGGCAATGGCCCGCAGGTCGCTCATCTCGCGATCCGTCAGTCCCGAGGACTCCTGGACGGTGGGGACCGGCTTGGTTGCGGCTGACGTGGGGTCCTCAAGCACCACCCTGTGAAAAAGATTCTCGTAGCTGAGGTCACCGGGGGTCTGGCAGAAGCCCTGCGACAAACAGCCCAACCACACAGCGATCCCCGCGCGGACAATAGGCACGCGCATGATTGCCCCCTTTGGGGGAATTATAGCGCCGGGTTCGGCCTTGACGAAACAAACCCAATCGCCGGTGACGAAACGAAGCCAATCGGCGGTGACGAAACGAAGCCAATTGACGGCGGCGAAACGAACCCAATCGCCGGTTGACGAAACGAAGCCAATCGGCGGTGACGAAACGAAGCCAGTTGGCGGTGACGAAACGAAGCCAATTGGGTTGGGTAATAGGTTTGGGGAGAAGTTTAGGACGCGGTCGGCGCGGGAGGATTAGAGACACCTTGGCCGTATGGGTTGGACGAGTCGCGGGTGTTGCAGCGGCGACCGGAGCTGCAGGGACAGCGATCCCCCGCCAAAGGGCCGCTATTGGCCTGCCAGTCCGGCCGCCGCCGGTGAAACGCCTAAGACTTGCTACTACTTGGGACTCTGGAAACCGCGGGAAGCGGAGGTCCGCCCCCACGGCGTTTTGGAACCGATTCCAAGGTCTCCCTTCCACATTGTGAGAGCTTCGGGGAGTCCGGTACCACCGTGAACGTGCTGCGCTTCGTGGCCACGAAGTGGAAAAAAGGAGCCGCGCTTGTCGGGCGCAACCCTCTACTCCGATTTCAGATTATCAGGCGAGGGGAGGGAGGCCGGTGGGCATAGGGGCACGGATCGGGCGGAAGCCGATGAAAATGCAGGCTTGAAATATTTTTGGGGGGTCGGTGACTGGCGCTTCCGGGGCGCTACAACTTCACGTTCGAGTTTGACGCCCTCGACGGCGGACCCGAAGAAAGGATGGCGGCCGGCTATATTCATCCCTCGCTATTTCCCGCCGTCGAGCGCCTGGGTCTGAAGCTCGCAGGATGGCGGTCGATCACCTGATGGTCGACCATATGGAGAAGATCCCAATAGAATTGACTGCGCTGGATCGCAGGCACCGAGATCCGGCAGGAGAAACGGGCAGCAGGGGCTAAAGCCCTGATAATTAACGGCTTCTTGCGTCACGGCTGAAGACGTGCCCTGATACACAGCAGAAGGCCTGCAAGAAGGCAGGCCAGGAGGCCCGCCCCACCGGTTACCGGATTTCCATGATCTCTTTTTCTTTGGTCTTGGCGGCCTGATCGATCTTCCCCATGTAGGCGTCGGTCAGTTTTTGGATGTCGTCGAGGGCCTTCTTTTCGTCGTCTTCGGCCAGTTTCTTGTCTTTCAGCAGCTTCTTCACCGACTCGTTGCCGTCGCGGCGGATGTTGCGGACGGAGACGCGATGGTGCTCGGCGATGCCGTGTAGGCGTTTGACCAGTTCCTTGCGGCGCTCCTCGGTGAGCGGCGGGATGGGCAACCGGATGATCTTGCCGTCGTTGGACGGATTGAGGCCCAGGTCTGAGACGCGAATGGCTCGCTCAATCGGGCCGATCTGCGAAACGTCCCAGGGTTGAATGGTGATGAGCGAAGGCTCGGGCACGTGCAGATTGGCGACCTGGTTGAGGGGCGTGGGCGATCCATAATAGTCCACGCGGATGTGATCCAGGATGCCGAGCGACGCGCGCCCGGTGCGGATTGAGGCCATCTCGTGCTGCAAATCCGACAAAGCCTTCTCCATGCGCGATTTCTGGTTCGCGTCGACTTCCTTCGCCGAGTTGAACGCCATACCGCCGGTTGCTGCTGGCTCTTCTGTCTTCATAGCAGTCTCTCCTAATGAATCAGGGTGCCGACCGGCTCACCCATCGACATACGCATTATATTGCCACCGACCGTCAGATTGAAAACGAGGATCGGCAGCTTATTGTCCCGGCACATGGCGATGGAGGTAGCGTCCATCACGCCGAGCGCCTGGGAGAGCACCTCAAGGTAGCTGATTTCCGGATACTTAACGGCGTCGGGGAACTTTAGCGGGTCCTTGTCGTACACGCCATCAACGCGGGTGCCTTTGGCGATCACCTCCGCCCTGATTTCGAGGGCGCGAAGAGTGGCCGCGGTGTCGGTGGAGAAATAGGGGTTGGACGTGCCGGCCGCGAAGATGGCGATCCGCCCCTTTTCCAGATGGCGGATGGCGCGCCGCCGGATGTAGGGCTCGGCCAGTTGGCGCATCTCGATGGCGCTCATCACGCGCGTGGGGACGCCCATTTGTTCGAGCGCGTCGGAGAGGGCCAGGGAGTTGATCACGGTGGCGAGCATGCCCATCTGGTCGGCCGTGACGCGGTCCATGCGCTGGGCCGCGGCGGCCACGCCCCTGAAAATATTGCCGCCGCCCACCACCACGCCCACCTGCACGCCCGCGGCCGCCACCTCAGCCACCTCGCACGCCAGTTGTTTGACCCGCGCCGCGTCGATGCCGAACGACGCTCCGCCCGCCAGCGCCTCGCCGCTCAACTTCAGCAGAATGCGCTTGTAGGCCGGCATGTTACTGCCCGGACGGCGCCGCGTCGCCTACCTTGAAGCGGACGAAGCGCGGAATCGCGATATTTTCGCCCAGCTTGGCGATCTTGGTCTTGACGAGTTGATCGATGGTCAGCGTGGCTTCCTTGACGAAAGGCTGGTCCATGAGGCAGGATTCCTCGTAGAATTTGGCGAGGCGTCCCTCGACGATCCGGTCGAGGACCTTTTCGGGCTTGCCTTCGGCCCGGGCGCGGTCGCGCGCGATCTCTTTTTCCTGTTCGAGGACCGCCTCGGGGACGTCTTCCCGGCGCAAATAGCGCGGATCGGCCGCCGCGATGTGCATGGCGACATCGTGAACCAGATCCTTGAAATCGTCAGTGCGGGCCACGAAGTCGGACTCGCAGTTGACTTCCACCATCACGCCCAACTGGCCGCCGGCGTGAATGTACGTGCCAATGAGTCCCTGATGGGTGGCGCGGCCGGACTTCTTGCCCGCCGCGGAGATTCCGCGTTTCCGGAGGACGACTTCGCCTTCGGCCAAATCGCCCTTGGATTCGATCAGGGCCTTCTTGCATTCCATCATGCCCGCGCCGGTGCGCTCGCGCAGTTCTTTTACTAGTGCCGCGGTGATTTCCATAATTGAGATCTTCCGATCAAGCAAAGTGTCAACGTGGGGCGGTCCCCCGGGCCGCTCCGGACCATGGGGTCTGGAGCGGGCGAAGGCGCCCGCCCCACATCTCTATCTAATGTCCGCTTTCGGCCGGCGCCGGCTCCGCAACCGGCTCGGCGGTTTCGGACGCGGGACCCTTGCGCGGCTGCGCAGCCTCGCCCGGTTCGGCTTCCAGGCTCAGGCTTTCCGCCATGATCTTCTCGGCGTACTTGGGGTCCACGTACTGGGTGTAGTCCGTCATTCCCTCTTCGGCGGGAGCTTCATCGAGGACGATCTTGTCGGCCGTGAAATCCTGTTCGGTGGCCAGCGCGCGGCCCTCGATCACTGCGTCGGAGATTTTACTGGCGAAGAGGCGGATGGCGCGGAGCGCGTCGTCGTTGCCGGGGATGACGTAATCGACTTCGTCGGGGTCGCAGTTGGTATCGACGATGGCCACCACCGGGATGCCCAGCCTGCGGGCTTCCTTGACGGCGATGGCTTCCTTGTTGGAATCGATCACGAAAACCACGTCGGGCAGGCCCGGCATGTCCTTGATGCCTGCCAGGTTCTGGTCCAGGTGCTTGCGTTCGCGCTCCAGCCGGATGACTTCCTTCTTGGGCCGGCCGGCGTAACCGCCTTCCACCGACGCCATGGCTTCCAACTCCTTCAGGCGTTTGATGGATTTCTGCACCGTGAGCATGTTGGTGAGCAGGCCGCCCAGCCAGCGCTGGTTGACGTAGTACATGGCGCAGCGGGTGGCTTCTTCCTTGATGGCTTCCTGGGCTTGGCGTTTGGTGCCCACGAAGAGAACGTTCTTGCCTTGCGCCGCCATTTCGCCGACGAAACGTGCGGCGTCCTTGAACATCTTCAGAGTCTTCTGCAGGTCGATAATGTAGATTCCGTTGCGTTCGCCAAAGATGTACTCTTTCATCTTCGGATTCCAGCGCCTGGTCTGGTGCCCGAAATGAACGCCAGCTTCGAGCAATTCCTTCATCGATATTGCGGGCAAACTACCTCCTAGACGGCCGGGGGGACGACGCCCACCGGGAGAACCTTCCGCCACGTCCGCCGCGCGGCCCAAAGCGAGATTTGCGCGACCGAAGCGGACGGGAAGGCCGTTACGTAAAGCAGGGGCCGGAATCGCCCGGCCCCTGCGGATATGCAAAACCCGGAAAAGCGGGCCGTTGAGCAGCCCACCCTCCGAACTTCACGGGAGACCTTAGCGTTTGGAGAACTGAAACCGCTTGCGCGCGCCTTTCTGCCCGTACTTCTTCCGCTCATGCTGCCGCGGATCGCGGGTCAAAAAGCCGAGCTTCTTCAGCCGCGGCCTTAGTTCCACGTTGAATTCCACCAGAGCCCGGGCGATGCCCAAACGGACGGCGCCCGCTTGACCGGCGATGCCTCCGCCAGCCGCGAGGACCAGCAAGTCGAACTTGTCGGCGGTCTCAGTGGCCGCCAGCGCCTGACGCACCACGGCGCGCCCGCTCTCTGTCTGGAAATAATTCTCAAATGCGCGGCCGTTGACGTGGATTTCTCCCGTTCCAGGCCGCAGGAACACGCGAGCCACCGATCTTTTACGGCGGCCCGTGCCCAAATACTGAACGATCGTCGCTGCCACTAAACTAACCCTTCCGTCACTTTACGACCAGCGCGACAGGCTTCTGCGCCGCGTGCGGATGTTTGTCACCCGCATAGACCTGGAGTTTTCTAATCATCTGTTTGCCGAGCTTGGTTTTCGGCAACATGCCGAAAATCGCGTCTTCCACGATACGGATGGGCTTTTCGGCGCGCACCCGCTTCAAGCTTGTCTCCACCAACCCGCCCGGATAGCCGGTGAAATGGCGGTAAATTTTATTCTCTTCTTTTCGGCCCGTGAACCGGACTTTATTGGCGTTGAGGACGATCACGTGATCGCCGGTATCCAGGAACGGCGTATAGCAAGGCTTCGTCTTGCCCATCAACAGCATGGCCGCCTTACTAGCGACCTTGCCGAGGATGAGGTCCTGGGCGTCGATGACATGCCACTTGCGAACAATGCCATTCTTGGAGGGGAACTCGGTACTCATTGACACACACGTTCTCCGACTCTTGTTTACAACATATATAGCGTAGCGGGAGCGGAGGGGGAATGTCAAATCGGCGTAACAAATCGGATTTGCGGAATTGGGGTTGTCGGGTGCTAATGCCGGCCGCTCAGACCGAGAAAATGGCGCCCCGCCACCCAACCCTTGCCTGGGACCCACCGAACCGGCTTACCGGCGCCGCGGTCAACGAGCGCTCCAGCGTCTTCCACAGGCAAGCCGCCGGTCCATTCCGCAAACCCTTGCTCGGCGAGTCCGGCGCCTTCGGGATGCGGGTTTCTTAGCGACCGGCACAGCTCCGCGCGGAGGCGGACGAGTTCGCGGCGCACTTCCGCGACGAACTTGCCAGGGTTATTCTCCATAAGTAATTGCGCAATCGCCCTTGGGGTCGGGCACGCCCGACCTCTACCCGCCAACGGGCGGTCCCGGTGTTTAGCTCTGCGGGCGGTTCTTGGCTTGCTCCATGGCGATCTGGTTGATATGCGAGAGAGCGCGCGCGCCGCTGGCGCCTTCGATGGCTTTCACGGCGATATCCTGCACCTGCTGTTTGGCGTCCGCGAGTTGTTTTTCGAGCGCGGCGATCTGCGCCTGCTGACGGGCGCCTGCCTCTTCGAGCGTCTTGATGCGCAATTCAGCCAGGCGCTTTTCCGATTCCGCGTCCTTGCGCAAACCGAGGGTCTCCTGCTGGAGGCGCGTTTCGGTTTCGCGCCGCGCCTGCTCGGCCGCGGTGGCCGCTTCCTTCTGGAGGCGCGCCGGAAAGGCCTCGGACTCCTTGCGCAGACGGGCCAATTCCTCCTCCTGTTCCTTCAGCGCGGCTTCCCGCTGCTTCCAGCCTTTGTCCAGCGTCTCCTGCTTTTCGGCGTTCTTCTTTTCGGTGAGGCGCACATCCTCGTCGTACTTGTCCTGCGCTTTCTTCCGCTCCAGGAGCTTCTTGTATTCGTAGTCCTCGATCTCGCGCTGGCGCTGCTTCTTGAGGTTTTCTTCGAGTTCCTTACGTTCGCGTTCGCCGCGGGCGGACTCCTCCTCCCAGGCGGCGCGCTGGGCGGCGATCTCGGCTTCCAACCGCTGTTTTTGAAGGGCGTAGTCCTGGACCATTTGGTCGAGAGCGGTAGCAGCCACGTCGATCTTGTGCAGGCGCTCAAGCTCCTTGCGTTCGAGAGCGACGGCTTCGCGCACGGACGCGAGCAGTTGCGTCTCTTCGGCGAGCTTTCCCGAGACGTCCGAGAGGGCGCGGCCGATATCGAGGCCGAGGCTCGAAATCCGCTGGACGACGGCATCGACGGTGACCGCCTCGACGGCCTGACGCACCTCGGCGTCCCTGCGGCGCGCGGATTCTTCGGTTTTCGGGTCGGCCGATTCGCGGGCGGCTTCCACCTGTTCCTGAATCTCGTCGAATTCCTGCTGCACTTCCGCCTTGGCGCGGCGGGCGCGTACGGGCGGTTTGACTGCTTTCGCGGGCATGGCAATCCTCCTACCGAATCGGTAGGTTAGCATACCATTTTCACAGACGCGGCGGCGTGTCGGGGAACGCCGGCCAAGACAAACGGCGGCTTGACATGCGTAACGTAACGCGTTACGGTGAGAGTTGATTCGGTCGATACGCCACAAGGGCCTGAAGCGCCTTTATGAAGACGACGACCCGCGCGGTGTTTTCGCCGAGCACGCCGTCAGGCTGCGCGACATCCTTGCGAGGCTCGACGCGGCCCGCTCCGTGACCGATATGGACATGCCCGGTTTGAGGTTGCATCCGCTCAAAGGGGAGCTTAGAGGCTCTTGGGCGATGACAGTGCGCGCAAACTGGCGGGTGACTTTCCGCTTTGTCGATCCCGACGTTTTTGACGTCGATTATACGGACTACCACTGAAAGGAGCCTACGCCGTGCCGATGAAGAATCCCCCCCACCCTGGAGGTTTTGTGTTGCGCCAGTGCATTGAGCCTCTGGGCTTGAGCATCACGGACGCCGCCGCCGCCCTCGGGGTGACGCGCACCACGCTGTCGGAGTTGGTGAACGAGAAGCGCGGCATATCTCCCGAAATGGCTGTCAGGCTGTCCAAAGTGTTTGGTGGGAGCGCCGAAAGCTGGCTTGTCCAACAGGCGCAGTACGATCTAGCCCATGTTCGCGCCGACCGAATGAAGCTGAGGCGGCTCAAACTCGCGTAGAGATTCCCGTTCCACAAAGGTCCGTTGCGCAACGCTTTCAGCGGATCACCTCACATAGTTGGAGTACTCTCCGGTCCCATCCGGGAAGTGGATATGCCAAATTTCGTAGCCCGTGAAGTTGAACACTTGGAGCACGATGTTTCCTCCAAACTCAAAATGCAGGTCGCCAGTGTTTTGGTCGAGAGCCGCACCCGTCACCACCTTGCCCTGAAGCGTTTGGCCCAGTGAATTGAGCGCATCAATAGGCGCGGGCACGCCGTACTTCTGCTGATGGTCAAAGCTGCTTATTCCCGCTTTGCCGTCTATTATCAGTCGCCAATACTCGGCCTCGAGACGCGTTCCGTCTGCGAAAGACAGTTGAATGGACGCCATTCCAGGTTCCGGGTGTCCGTTCCCGGGCGACACGCCGGCGGATGCCCCCACCCGCTCAGATAACGATTTTTCCAAGTTCACACCAAGAGATTGCATCAATATGCGTGCGCGAGGAGAACTTGGACGCTATCTAACTGGGCCGGGCCCTCCCAACTAAATGCTGTCCCAAAAGGGGTAGGTTTCGAGATGAGGTCCGATCCCCTGTCAAAACGGGGCTCGCCGTCCCGATTTGTTGTCCCACGCCGCTCATCCCCAAGAAGGCAGACCAGGAGGTCCGCCCCACCCTCACTCCCCGTAGCTGATTTCGCCCTGCCTCGCGGAGACGGCGGCGTAGACCAGCAGGATCAGAGCTACGGCCAGCAGGCCGGGGACGGCGACCCACGCGGCGGCGGGGTCGGTCTCGACGGCCATGATCGAAAAAGGCGGCGGAACGGGGACTTCCACCGGGCAAAGGCTCTTCAGATAGAAGACTACGCTGACCTTCTTCAACAGCGACGGCAGAAAGGGATTGATCCCTTCCCACACCCACACAACCGCGGCAGCGATCATGGGGTTCCTGGTGATTTGGCCGCAAACCAGAAACACCGCGCCGTAGCCCACGCAGGCCAGAGCCGTTACCAGAACGTAGGATCCCAACTGGCTCAGGCCGGGGCCGTGGACCAGGTAATCGGTCCAGGCGGGGCCGAAATGGCGGCCTAACAGCAGGAACGTCAGCGCCGTGCTGGGTACGAACAGCATGAGCGACACCGTCAACCCGGCGGCGTACTTGCCGGCCACCAAGAACTCGCGGCGAATGGGCGTCAGAAAGTAGTAGTGCAGCGTCTTTTCCTGCATCTCCCCGCGGAACAGGTTGGAGAAAATGCCCATGCAGCCGAAGAAGAGGGAGCCGCGCAGGAAGAACAGCAGGAACATGCCGGCGAAGATCACGCTATCTTCGCCCACGGTGTGGCTGGTGGAATGGCGCTGCGATTCCACAAGCCAGTGCAGCAGTGAGATGAAGACGGGTCCGGCCGCCAGGCAATAGATCCACCAGCCGCGCCTGGAGAACGCCGTCCGCTTCAGCTCGAGACGCATCACGCCGGCCATCTGGCGCATCCACAGGCTGTTCATACGCTGCCCCCTTCGGCGCCGATCAGGTACTGGTAGACCGAGTTGACGTCGTCGTCGGCCGGCGCCACGGATTCCACCTCCAGTCCCGTCTCCAGGATCACGCGATTCAGCAGCAGGTAGAAGCTGTCGGCGTCCTTGGTGCGGAGCAAAAGGTTCCTGCCGTCGCCTTGAATGATGGCCTCGACGATGTGGTCCTGCTGGAACAGGCGCGCGGCCAGGACGCTCGGGCGGTCGCAGCGGACCAGGATCTGCATGGGCTGGTCCTTCACCTCGCTGCGGACGCCTTGAATCTGTCCTTCGGCCACGACGTAGCCTTGGCTGAGCAGGATCACCTGGTCGGAGATGCGGTCCACTTCGTGCAGAATGTGGCTCGATACGATGACGTGGCGTCCCTGCGCGCCCCATTGCTGGAAGAGGGCGATGGCCTCGGCGCGCGCCATGGGGTCGAGACCGTTCAGGGGCTCGTCGAGCACGATGACTTTCGGATCGTGGGCGATGGCCTGCGCCAGCTTCACGCGCTGACGCATGCCTTTGCTATACGCGCCAACATGGCGGTCGGCGGCGCCGGTCAGGCCGACCATTTCGAGCGCAGCGCGGGTGCGCTCATCGCACTCCGCGTGGCTCATGCCGTGAACCGCGAGGTACGAATAGATGAACTTGTAGCCGGTCAGGCCCTTGGGAAACGCATCGAACTGGGCGCAGTAGCCGAGGATCTTGCAAAGCCGCTCGGGATTGCCGGGGGATATTCCAAGGACCTCGATCTTGCCGTCGGTTGGCTGGAGCAGGCCGGACATCAGGTTCATGAGCGTGGTTTTGCCCGAACCGTTGGGGCCGACCAGGCTGGTGACGCCCGGCGGGATGGAGAGGCTGACGCGGTTGACGCCGAGGACCTCACCGTAGAAGCGGGAGACGTTGTCGAAGGCGATGAGGGTGGGGGTCACGGGAGGGCCTGCGCTCATCGCACCACCTCGGCGCCGCGGATCTTGTGGGCCAGCATATAGAGGCAGGCCAGCACGATCACGGTCAATCCAACCCAGCAATACCAGAGGGGGACCTCTTCGCCGATGGGCGAGCGGAAGAAGACCGCGCCGTTGGTGGTCTTGTTGGCGCCCTCGAAAAGCTGCACCCAGATGGATCCCACCAGGTAGCTGATGCTGGCCAGATTGCCCCAGTGCGTGCGCTCGACGGCGTTGATGGTGGCGCCGAAAGCGGAGGTGACGAAGAACAGGACGAACATCAGGGCGCCGGCGGCGGGCTTCCACTTCACCCAGGCCGATAGCGCCAGAGCCAGCAGCGAAAGCAGCAGAATCCAGACCCACGAGCCGAAGAAAATCCCGGAGGCGATGCGCGCGTTATCGGTCATCCAGCTCCAGCCCTCCAGGTAACCTTGCAGTAGAAACAGGAGGAGGCCGGGAATCCAGGTCATCAGCGACATGAGGACCACCAGGATGGACATTTTGCCGAGCACGTATTCCAGGCGCGAAAACGGCCGCGCGAGATACAGCGAAAGCCCGTTATTCGCCAGGTCCGGCGAGACCTGGCCCGGGCCGACGAACGCAGCCATGAACAGCGCCATGACGCTCTGCCAGCCGAGCAGCGACAGGAAAAACGTCACGTTGATGGAGATCATCCCGCGCGCGTTCTGCACGTTGAGCAATTGCAGTGCGCTGGCATTGTGCTGCACGTAGATGATGAGGGCGCAAATCAAGGGGTAAATTAACGTCGCGATGAAAAACGTGTTGAGGAACTTCGAGCGGTGCAAATCTTCGAAGGCGTAGCGCGGGATCACCAGGAGCCGCGCGAACGGCCCGGTCAAACGGCCGTCGTATGGCCGGTAGGTCTTCTTATAAACCGCCATTGGAGGCCTCCATGGCTTTGAGGAAAATGTCCTCCAGGGAATCGCGTTTATGATTGAGGCGGCGCACCTGCACGTTCTGGGCGGCGGCGATCTGGTAGATCTGGCGCACTTCGAGGCCGTCGGGCAGGACCAGTTTGATGCGCCCCTGCGCGCCGGGCGCGGTTTCGCAGCCCTGCCGCTCCAGGGCGGCCACGAAATCGCCATTGTTTTCGCCGCGCGTTTCAATCTCCAGGAAGCGGCGGTTGGCGCGGCGCTCCTCCTCCAGGTTGCAGAAGGCGGCGATGTTGCCGTCTTTCAGGATGAGAACCTCGTCGCAGCACTCCTCCACGTCGCGCAGCAGGTGCGAGGAGAGAATCAGGCGGAGGTCGCCGCGGTCGCGGATTTCCTGAATCAGTTGAATCATGCGCGAGCGGGCGGGCGGATCGAGGCCGTTGGTCGGCTCGTCCAGGAACAACAGCTTGGGTCCGTGGGCGATGGCCTGCGCAAGCTTGGCGGATTGCTTCATGCCTAGCGAATAGGTCCCCAGCGCGCGGTAGCGGACTTCGCCCAGGCCGACGTAGAAAAACGCTTCGTGGGCGCGCTCGATGGCATGTTCGCGCGGCAGGCCGGCCAGCTCCGCCATCAGCCGGACGAAGCGCACGCCGCTCATGCCGGCGATGAAGGCGTCGTTCTCAGGCATGTAGCCGATCAGGCCGCGCACTTCGCGCGCATGCGTGCGTACGTCGCGCCCGAAGACCCGCGCCGTCCCCGCGGAAGGCGGATAGAAGCCGAGCAGCGTGCTGAGGAGCGTGGATTTGCCGGCGCCGTTCGGTCCCAGCAGGCCGATGGAACGCCCGGTGAGGGTCGCCTTCAGTTTCTTGAGGATGGGGCGGCCACCGAAGCACACCTCCAGTCCATCCAGTTCGATGACCGGTTCCATTCTTCTATCTAAACGCACTTTCCCGTGCGCGTGTTCCTTGCAGTTGGAGGACGGGCATCGCCTGGCCGGCGATTCCCAACAGGCTGCCGCTCATAAGCTGCGCCATGCTGAGTCCCAGTGTGTTCCCGGCGCCCGCTATGGTAATTCGATCCGGTTCGCCGTAGGCTGCAATGAAAGTCGGCTTTGGATTGGAGAGGTTCGGAAGTGCATTTCCCCGTCCCGCGGCGCCCGGAGGCGTCAGCGAGCTGAGCAGGCCGGCGATGGGAGCGAGCGTCGTGCCCAGGTTCTGGTAGAACACGGCCGAGAAATTCGCGTAGGAATCGCGCGGCATCATGGACATGAATTTGGTGGACCGGGCGATGGAAGTCCGCGTTACCTTGGCTTGCAATGCCTGGTTCAAAACGGCGCGCGAGGGTCCGGCCACAAGGTAGCCGTCGTCGAACGTGTAACTCGCCTGGGTCAATGGGTTGCCGTCGGACGTCCCGATGGTGTAAAACGTGCGGCCGTCGGCGGTTTCCGTCAGGTTGCGCCACGGCTTTCCGCCGGACTTGACGGCGGCCTGGCTGCACGACTCCACCACCTTCGCAAGCGTCGCCTGCAGGCGAACCGGGTCGTAGACTTCGGCGACGAGCTTCCATGAAGGCGTCGGGAGGACCGGGCCATCGAGCGCCAGGGCGAATTCACCGCCCAAGCTGTCCGTCAGGTCCTTGCGCACGTCGATGCCGGTTTGCCGGTCGACCTGGGCGAGGGTCCGGTCGGCGCCCGCCTGCGAGCGCTGCTCGAGCGCCAGCGGCTGATCCACAATGGCCGAGGGATCCTTCACCACGAAAGCCAGCAGCAAGGTTGCATCGGCGGTGATATAGTCGAGCGATCCCATGGGAGCGGGCGCGGACAACCATGCGGCGATGCCCGTGCGCGGTCCGTTGAAGCCGATGGTGGAGCGGGTGGCGGTCTGCCCGCTGATCTGCCGGTCCTGGCCCATGAAGTAGCGCGCGCCCTGGATTGGCTGGCCGAGGCGTCCGAGATCGGCGCACAGCGCGGCGCCTGCGCCCTCACTTTGCGCTTCGGCGAGACGGGCGTAACAGGGCGACGACTGGAAGGCTCCGCGCGGCTGGTCGAGGGTGAGCGCGAAAGCTTCCACAGCATCGCGCTGGGCGCCGAACACAGCCAGGCCGGGCCGTTCCTCGACCGCGACCGGCAGCCCCGCCTTCTTCAGGAAATCGCCGAGGCCCGGGCGTCGCGTGCTCGCCAGAAAAACCGGCTGCGGCTGCTTATCCGCCCCCTCGAAGACCACCAGGGCGGCCTGGTCCAGGTAATCGCCCGCGGCTTCGAGGCGGGCAAACAGGGGATCCACGCCGGCAGTCCGGCTGCCCAGCCACGTGCGCAATTGCGGGTTCTCTTCGGCGGCCTGGCGCAGCGAATCCTGCGCGTTCCGCATGGCATCCGCCGCGTTAGGCAGAATCGCGAACACCACGGTGGATGCGGGAGCGCGATCGAGCAGCGGGCTCACGCTTCCCGCCGCCGAAGAAACCGGCTTCGGGTTAAGGCGTGCGCCGTTGCGGCTCCAGGAGATATCGTACAGGATGGGAGCGCGCTCCAGACTCGATCCGCTTACGGACTGATCCCCCGGATTGAGCACCTTCTCCTGGTTATCCTGCGCCACATGCACGGCGCCCTGGATCACGGAAACCCGCGATCCCTTCACGCCGGCGTTGACGCTGAACACCGTCCCGGTGACGGCCACGCGGCAATCGGCAGTGGCCACATAAAGATGCCCCGAGCGCCGCTTAGCAGCTTGCACGATGATGCTGCCGCGGTCCAGGTGGACCGTAATATCCTTCCCGCTTTGCGAACTCGACAGATCGGAGCGCTCGCGCAGCTCTACCGTCGAGCCGTCCCACAGTTGGAGGGTTGCGTCGGAATCCTTAGCGGTGCGGATCTCCGCGCCGCCGGGCAGATCCTGGCCGGCGATCAGGGGCCGTATGCCCGCGCCGGAAATCTCAAACAGGGAACCGTTCACCGCCTGCACGTAAGCCCGGCCGGAGCGCGCGCCGGATCGATCCACGGCGAACCAGATGGAGACGCCGGCCGCGGCCACCACCACGGCCGCCGCAGCCCAGCGAGCCGCGTAATAGCGGCGCGGCGCGGCTGCCGGACGCGTATGGAACGGCGTAACCTTGCCTTCGAAAACTCTGCGGCAGGCTACGCACTGGTGAAGATGGTCCTTCAGCAGGAGCGCCCGCGCATCCGTCAGCCGGCCTGCGCGGTAATCGGGGATGAGCGCCTGGAAATCGGCGCAGGAGCGGATATGCGGAGCCGGTTCCGGAACGGCAACCGGACCGGCGCACTCCGCCGCTTCCGCAAGGCGCGCCCAAACCCTGGCGGCGGCGGCTTCCACCACCGCGGCGTCTACGGGTTCGTCGCAAATCTCGGCCACGGCTCGCTCCAGTGCGGGATCCATGGGATTCATTTCGGGGGTCATGCTTCGCCTCCCACGTAGGAACGATAATCCTGCTGCAACCGGTCGCGGGTGCGCGACAGGGTCACCGCCACCGTACCCGGCGTGGTGTTGAGCAGGCGAGCGATCTCGGGATTTTCCTTTCCTTCGAAGAACCGCAGGACGAACATTTGGGCAATGCGCGGGTTCAACCGCGCCAGCGCGCCGCGCAGCCATTCCCGGATTTCGGTGGAATTTTGCACACGCTCCGGACCGCGATGGGACGATTCGGCGAGCACCGGCTCCAATTCGTCGAGCGGCACGTTGCGGATATTCTGCCGCGCGCGCACCATATCGAGCGCTGCGTTGACGGCCGCGCGGTGCAGGAAGCTCGGCATATTGTCGACCGGAACCGCGCCGGAATCGCGCTTGAGCATTCTGAGAAACACCGTCTGGAGCACGTCTTCCGCGTCGGTGGCATTGCCGGTAATGCGGTACGCCGCCCGGAACACCATGGCGTGATTGTCGCGGAAGACCTGTTCCAGGTCTGTGACGAGCTGGTTGGCCGGCTCCATAGATTCAGCGGCTAGCGCTTTCATCCTATCAGGCTCTTCCAGTTAAAGGACGAGCGAAGGCGGTAGGTATTAGCGTGTACCAGAACTTTGACGCGGAGACGCAGAGACGCGGAGGTCCCCTCTGTTCGCCGCCCAACCGTTTGAGACTTTCTCCGCGTCTCCGCGTCTCCGCGTCAAGGTTTTACCGCCTCACGATGGCTGCGCCCGACGGGCCTGCCGGAGCGGAGGCGGCGGCGCTAGGCGGAACGGCCGGGATGGGATCCGGCTCGCGGCCGACCACGCCCTTCTTCGCGTCATCGATGCTGACATTGTAGGCGTCGAGGACCCGCCCCATGGCGTTATCCAGGTTCAGGCGCGCGTGGATGTAAGTGTTGAGGGCGGTCACCTCACTCAATTCGCGCGCGACGGTGGTCTGCTGCACCGTCACCACGTCGAGAATGGTCGCGGTGCCCAGTTCATACTTGCGCCGAGTGGCGGTTTGCGTCTGTTCCTGGAGCCGGCGAGATTCAACGGCCAGCTCATAGGCGCCGCGGGCCTCCGTCAGGGCGGTCTGGTTGTTGATCACATTGAGCTTGGTGGTGTTGTGAAGCTGCTTATCCTGAATTTGCGCCTGGCGGTACTGCAATTCCTGGGTGATCAAATCCGCCTGAGCGGAGCGGTTCCGGATGGGGACTGTCAAGGCGAAGCTGGCGCTGTAGTTGGGGAATTTGCGCGAAAACAACTGATCGAGCACCGTGCCATAGCCGCCTAGGAAGAGGGCGTTGGGAGGCAACGATCCGTTCAAACTGTTCATCTGGCCCGCCAAACCTGTGTTGGACGCGGCCAGGCTGACGCTCAGCGTGGGCAGCAGGGCGTCCTTCACGCCAGTCATGCCGATGCGCGTGTCTTCCAGGCCGATGGCGTTTTGTTCCAGGTCGGGACGTTTGGCAAAAGCGTCGGCAATCAATTCCTGAATCGGCCGGACGGCATCCTGCGCGGGGATTTCGAAGTGGTCGGTGGGCACGATGCGAGCGCCGACGATGGCCATATTGTCCAGCCCGTTGCGCGTCAACACGCCCTTCAGGATGGTCTCCTGCTGGAGCACCACGGATTCCGCGGTCCGTACATCCTGCTGCGCGCCCTTCATCTCGGCTTCCGCCGCGATGATGTCGATGGGGGCGATGGCGCCCAGATCCGCCCGCCGCTTGTTGTCTTCGTAGAGCGTGGTATCCAGGTCCAGGGTCTTTTGCCGCACCTTTAGGACGTCGTTATCGTTCACCAGGTCCCAGTAAAGGCCCACCACGTTGCCCACGGTCGCGATGATCTGGTTCTCGAAAGTGAGATCGGAGATGCGCACCTGGTTCTTGGCGATGCGGATCTCGCGGTTGTTAATGGAGGGCCGGAAGCCTCTCAACAGGTTCTGGGTAACCGAAAGCGACAACGAGGAGTTGGTTGACGGGTTCAGGTTGTTATTAGGAGAATTCTGCCAATAGCCCAGGATGTCGCTCTTCCCTAGCGTAACGGTAGTGCCCTCGATGAACGCTTCCTGAACGCCATAGGTCCAGGTCTGCATGTTGGTGATCAGATAGTTCGTGCCCGTGACGAAGGTGCTGGTCAGCGGCTGGGTTGAGTGGGAGGCGCCGCCCGACACGAAAAACGCCGGATCGAGGGCCGGAATCGCCGAACCGGCCAACTGCACGTTCAATCCGCTCAGCACGCCCGACTGCGTGCCCGAGGCGCTGCTGCTGGTTCCGCCGGTGCCGAACCCGTTGGCGCCCGCCAGCACGCCGCTCGATGCGGAGGACGGCCCACTGGAAACGCTGTTGGAGACATTCGTCAGGATTTGGCCGGCGCTGGCGCGCAGCAGGTTGGCATAGGCCTGGGGAAGGTTGAATCGGGCGTTTTCGATATCCAGGTTGTTCTCGAGAGCCAAGGCGATGGCATCGCGCAGGGAGAGATAGACATTGCCGGCCCGCATCAAACGGTCCATCCTGGGCGAATCGGCCCACGTGACGTTGCGGACGGAGCGCGGCAGGTAGTTCCGCGAAAACCATGAAAACATGGGGCGCTCGTAGCCGGCCATCTCCGGCGTCTGGTAGGTAATCGGCCCGGGCGTGACCTGCGGGATGGTGGGCATCTGAGCGCCGCCGTTCCAGGGCATTTGCATTTGCCCGAATGCGGGGAAAACCATGAGGACGCACAGCGCAATGGCTGCGAAGGGTCTGACGATATACATAAGCGGATAGAACCTCGAATGCCTATTATCGCCGCACGACGGTAGCCGACGCACGCGCGGGTGGCAACTCTTCCTTCCGATATACGCGGAAACCGGCGCCCGGGTTCGGGAATTGTCGCGCCGGCCACCAATAATGATTGACGGCGGAAACAGCCCGCCATTAGCTCTACCTCTCTTACGTTCGCCGCCCGGCCGGAGCTAGACTAGTCCATAGGGGTATGCGCGGGCGTTTCCTTTTCGTGCTGGTTCTGGCGTTCACCGCCTGGGCGGCGAACGTCAAGCTTTATCTGAAGGACGGCGGCTATCAACTGGTGCGGGAATACCAGGTCCAGGCCGACCGCGTGCACTTCTACAGCGTCGAGCGCAGCGAGTGGGAGGATGTGCCGCTCGATATGGTGGATTTGAAACGCACCGAGGCCGAATCCGCCACCCGGCAGGCCGAACTGGAAAAGGAGGCCAAGCTGGTTACCGAAGAGAAGCAGGCCCAGCGCCAGCTCCTCGATGAAGCGGAGCGCATCCCGCGGGACCCCGGGGTTTACTGGATGGACGGCGCCCAGGCCAAAGAGATCAAACAGGCCGATACCAAGAAACGAACGGAGCCGGTTGGCCGCTCGATTTTGAGACACCTGTCACCCTTGCCGCCGGAGACCACCAAGACAGCCACCCTGGAAGTGGACGGACTGCATTCCGAGAACGTTTTCGCCAACCAGGAGCAGGAGTTCTACATCCAGCTTTCCGAGACCGAGCCTTTCGGAATCGCCCGCCTCAGGACAAAGGGGACGGCGCGCGTCGCCGAGACCATCAGCTACATGATGGACGAGGCGGACGAGGAATTCGAACTGGTCCCTACCCTGCAGCTCGAATTGATGGACGGGCTGTTCAAGATCTGGCCCAAAGAGCCTTTGCCCGCCGGCGAATACGCCGTGGTGCAATACACCCAGGGCAAAGTCGATATGCGGGTCTGGGATTTCGCCGTAAAGGGAAAATAACCGGCCGGGGAAATGCCTCTTGACATCCGCGCGGCTTATCGCTACATTTTGTAGCGTGACAATGTTTAGCGCACGGAAGCCCCGCAAGGCCCTCAGCGAGCTGGAGCACCTGTTCATGGGAGTTCTCTGGAATCGCCGCTCGGCGACCGCCGAAGACGTCCGCGAGGCGCTGGCCGGGCGGCACCCGATGAAGGAGTCGACCGTGCGCACCATCCTGAAGCGTCTGGAAGAGAAGGGCTACGCGACGCACGGCGTGGAAGGGCGAACCAACGTCTACAAGGGGGTTGACGCGCCGCAGAACGTGGCGGCGGGGGCGATCCGGCAGATCATCGACCGGTTCTGCGGCGGCTCGGTGGAGCAGTTGCTGGTGGGGATGGTCGATAACGACGTGGTGGACGAGCGCGACTTGCAGCGGCTTGCGAAGCGCATCGCCGGGCGGAAAAAGGGCGGCGGGGAGGCATGAAATGGAACTCCTGTATTATCTGGCTGACGTAACGGCGCGCTCGCTGTGCCTGGCGGCGCTCGCCCTGTTGGGGGTGTGGCTGTTTCGCGTGAAGACGGCCGCGGCCCGGCACGCCGCACTGACGGTGGTATCGGGCGGCATGTTGCTCTTAGCGGCGCTCACGCCAACGCTGCCGTCCATTCCGCTGCGCGTGCTCCGCGCGGAGCGGGCGGCGCCGGTCTCTCCCGCGCCGAATTTCCAATTCGAAGCGCCCTCTCCGCTGACGCCTTTGGCGGTTCAGCCCGCCGCGAGGCAGCCGGCTCGCCCTCGACGGCTGCCGCACTTCGCATGGCCGGCGGTTGCGTCCGCCGTTTATTTCGCCGTCGCCCTGGTCCTGCTGCTGCGGCTGGCATACGGCTATCTCTTCACACGCCGCCTGGTCAGCGCCAGCCGCCGCGAAGGAGAGGTTTATGAATCGGGATGGATTTCCGTGCCGATGACCGTGGGTTGGCTGCGTCCGAAGATCCTGCTGCCGGCCGTTTGGAAGGAATGGGACGCGGCGAAGCTTGCGGCGGTGCTCGCGCACGAGCGGACGCACATACGCCGCGCGGACTGGGCCATTGCGGCGCTGGCGGCGCTCAACCGCTCGGTCTTCTGGTTCAACCCGCTGGCCTGGTGGATGGAGCGCAGGTTGGCCCTGCTTGCCGAGCAGGCTTGCGACGATGCGGCGCTGCTTGAAACCGGCGCTCGCGAACCCTACGCGGAAGCCTTATTGGATATGGCAGCGGCCGTGCGGACCGGCCATGGCCGTATGGTGTGGGAGGCGATGGCCATGGCAAGAACGGCGGAAGTGCGCAAGAGAATCGAGCGGATTCTGGACGAGACCCGGCAGATTCCGCTTGGATTGACGCGCAGGCGATGGGCGGCCCTCGTCGCGTGCAGTCTGCCGCTGCTGTACTTAGCTTCGGTGACGCAATTGGCCCCCGCGCAGAACGTTCGCCCAGCGCTGCACGCGGACTTTGCGGCGCCGGTGCAAGCGTCGAAGCAAGCCGTGCCGGTGGAGATCGCGCAGACTGCGCAGGCCGCCCCCGCAGCGCCGGCCGGGCAAACCGCCATCGCCCCGGCCAGTCCGGGCGAGATCAAGTACAAAGACAAGCGCCTGCTGGTGCTGTACCTCGACGTCGAGGGTACGTCCGCCGACTACCAGATCCGCGCGCAGAACGCCGCGCAGACGTTCCTCAACGCCCAGGTGACCGCTGACGACTTAGTGGCCGTCATGACTTACACCGGCGAGCTGAAGGTTCTTCAGGATTTCACGGCGGATCGGGATCGGTTGTCCCGGACCCTCCGGTCTCTGCCTGTGCACACCAGCTCCAACGACGACACGCAGTGGGCGCAGAATAATCAGTTCAAGGACCGCCCGCTGGCTTCGCTCGAATCCGCCGTCAAGATGCTCGGCAACCTGCCTGGAAAGAAGGCGTTGGTCTACTTCGGCGGCGGCGTGCCGCGCGCCGGAACCCGGGACAGCGCGCAATTGCAGGCCACCATCGACGCAGCCCTGCAAGCCAACGTCTCCTTCTATCCGGTCGATGTCGACGGCCCGGCGGGGACTGCCGTCTTCCAGTCGGTGGTTACGGCGAGCGCGCAGGCGACGATGCAGGAAGCGCCCGATCTCTTCCAGAGCGCCACTTCTCTACCCCGTCTGCAACGCAAGGTGGAGCCGGAGTATCCGTTGGAAGTCCGTGCGCGGGGGGTTCAGGGAACCGTATTAGTGGCCGTCACGGTCGGCGTTGACGGCGTCCCTAAGGATATCCGCATCGCGCAATCGCTCGACCCCGGCCTGGATGCCGCGGCGCTCGCGGCAGCGGCCCAATGGCAATTCCAGCCGGCCCGCCAGAATGGCCAGCCGGTGGAGGCTCCGGCCACTTTGCAGTTCATCTTCCGGCTTCAATAGGCTGCGCCAAAGGAATCGCCGTGAATCGTTTCGCACGAACCCTGTTCTTAGCCGCGCCGGTTGTCGCCGGCTTGATGGCCGCGCCGGTGTTTGACGTCGCTTCCATCAAGCGCAGCGCTGCCTGCGGGGATGCGGGCAGGAGTAGTGGCCAGAGCGTCAGCTCCGATCCCGGACGGTTGGACCTGCGATGCCTCACCGGCATGGATCTCATCCGCATGGCGTACATCCAATACGCCGGCGGCAAACGCAGGCCCCCCGGCGGACGCCAGACGCCCATCTCGGGAGGGCCTGCGTGGATCGATTCCGAGCGCTTTGATGTCAGCGCGAAAGCGGCGGGCCCGCAAAGCCCGGAAACCATGCGCGGTCCCATGCTCCAGGCGCTCCTCGAGGACCGGCTTCTCCTAGAGGTCCATCACGCCGCCAAAGAGGTCGCGGTCTATGATCTGACCGTCGCCAAGGGCGGTCCCAAGCTTCAAACCGCGCAGCCCGGAAAGTGCTTCTCACCCGATCTTCCGCGGTCCGATAGGCCTGCCGGTCTCCATCCCTGCGGCGTCTTTACCCGATCCATAACGAATGACGGGTCCTACATGTACGGCACGACCCTCTCGAACTTCTGCGCCCAGATCTCGCTGCTGTTGGACCGGGACGTCATCGACAAGACCGGGATCGCGGGCGCTTTCGATATCCACGTGGAGACGCCGCCTCCCGATGCCGCTCTCGCGGACGCTGCCGGGACTGCGCCTTCCCCGGCAGACATGAGCGACCTGATCTTTGCTGCCGTGCGAAGCGTCGGGCTAAGAATGGAACCGGCCAAGGGGAGCGGCGATTTCCTGGTTATCGATCGCGTGGAGAGGCCGGCGCCGAACTGACGCGCCACATCCGGTCCGCAATTACAGCCCAGCCGGCCCATACAAACAGCAGAGCCAGCAAGGGCGGCGAATACGGCAGCACAAAGGGGAACGCATTGAACCCGGCGTGGAAAAGGGACGTGACCAGAACGGACCCGCCCGAACGGTTGTAGAACCAGGTCAGCAGGATGGAGATGGCGATGAAGAACACCACGCGGACTTCCACGTAGTATGCCAGCGAGCGCCCCACGCTGCCCGTAAAATCGAGCGGAGCGTGCCATAACGCCCACGGCAACCAGACCAGCAGGCTCGCCGTCAGCGGCGAATGCTTCCGCTGAAAACTTGGCAGCAGCCATCCCCTCCAGCCTGGCTCTTCCAGCATTCCCGCGAACAGGAACTGCTTCACGAAGAGCGCTGCCGCCAGCGCCGCCACCGCGCCCGCCGGGAACCGCCGCCGCCCAGGACCGCCGCGACGCTTGCGCAGCTCCATCACGGCCGCCGCAATCGCCGGACCGGCCGAGCCCAACAAGAGCATGTTGTCCGACACCTTCGCGCGGATACCAATCGACCACGGAATCCAGGAAGCGGCGAACGCGATCGCGAGATAGATGCCGATCTCACGCGCATTCGAGTCGCGCGTTACGGGTTTTGGCAGGCATCCTCCTAATGGACAGCCGCGCGTTTACTTATGACAGTGCCGCACGGGCGCGATCGCCAGCAGCACGGAGCCATAAAAGATCGCCGAGGCAACAATCGCCAGCGTCACGGGCGCGGCTCGCGCCAGCCAATACGGCAGCGCGATGCCACCGAAGTCGCGCGCCACCGCCATCCAGGCGCGCGCCACACCGCGCCACGACCCGCGCCGCCACGCATCTTCCAGACTCTCCGAAAAAACGCCGGCCATCTCCTCGCCGTATTCCGCGCGCAACTCCGGCGGATACCACCGCAGAATCCAGGCGTATGCCGATTCGCTGGCGGAGATCGCGTGATTCACCGCCCCTCCTGTTCCGCCGCGCGAAGCCGGCTAAGCCGTACCTGCCGCACCACTCCATTCATTCTCTCTACCTCCGCCTCGAAGGCCCGCCGGCCCAGAGCCGTCAGGCGGTAAAATCGCCTCCGCCGCTCCAGTTCCTCGGGGCGTTTCCATTGGGTCGTCTCCTCGATCAGGCTGAGGTTCACCAGGCGCTGAATCGTCGAATACAAAGTCCCCGGCCCCATCGAGACGGCGCCCCCTGACAACGCGCCGGCCGCCTGCATGATGGCGTATCCGTGCTGCTCCTCGCCCGCCAGCGCGAACAGCGTATAAAACACCGCCGGCGTCATGGGAATCAAGGCGCGAACCTCATCCGGAAGCTCCAATTCGGGCCTCTTCATATAACAGTGATAGATATATCAGTAGCGGATATGTGCTGTCAAGCCCGGTGGGGCGGACCTCCTGGTCTGCCTTCTTCGGTTCCGGCTCTTGATACGTCAGCGGACCAGCTTCGGGAACGTTTGCAAGGCCGGGGCTTGCGCGGAGGGCGTGTATTCGAGAACCGCGCCTTGCTTGCGCAGCGTGGCCAGCAGCGCGGCCACATCGATAGCCTGCACCGGCTTGCCGCTCTCGATCGCCAGCCTCGCCGCCACGCCCGCGGCCTGTCCCAAAATCATGTACTGCGGCTCCATGCGGATTGAGGAATAGGCCACGTGGCTGGCCGAAAAAGCCACCGGGACCAGCAGATTGACGGCCTCCGCCCGCCTGGGCAGCATGACGCGGTAAGGGATCTGGTACGGTTGCACGCCCACCTGCATATCGCCCTCGTTGCGCACGTTGCCGTCCGGCCCCACGATGCGTTGCACGTTGTGCGAGTCGCTGTTATAAGACCCCATGCCGACCGCGTCCGGCTTCGTGCGCTCGGTTTGCAGATCCTTCTGGGACATGACGTATTCGCCCACCATGCGGCGCGCTTCGCGGATATACAACTGGTTCGGCCAGTTGTCCGTGTCGGTGAATTCGTCCTTGCACAGGCCCCAGCGGTTCATTTCCTGGCGGAGCGTCTCAGGGACCTGAGGGTCGTTGGCCAGGAAATAGAACAGCCCGGCCTGGTAGTCTTTGTGCGCCTGCCAGATGCGCGCCCGCTCGGTGTAGCTTGCGTCCGGATAGCCCCAACTGCCGCCCAGGTAGTCGGTGGAAAACGCGCCGTTGTTGTTGACGTCGGCCTTGCCATTCTCAATGCGGTCGATCTTCAGCAGCGAACTCAACTCCGGCGCGCGCCCCTCAGCCTGCACGCGGGCGCGGATCAGCCGGGCGAGCAATTGGTAGCGCGCCGCATCGTATCCGGCCGGCCTGGCGAACGGTACGCGATTCGCCGCCACGCCGCTAAAGCACATGCGGTAGTTGTACGACTGCACGGCCTTGTCGGCGGTCCCCGGCGGCGGAAGTTGGCGCGAGGAAATCTCGGGCAGCAGGTTGCCGGCGTCGTCACGGGCCGGCACATCCACCAGGAACTGGTGGTAGGGCGTTCGGTCGCGCACGCCGGCCAGCGATTCGTTGTACTGGGAAGCGCTCTCCCGCCCGAACGTGTAAGTCACCCCCGCCTGCGCCATCAGGTCGCCTTCATAACTGCTGTCGATGAAGACCTTGGCCGTGAACCGGTCGCCGCTCTCGGTAGCGATTCCTGTCACGCGGGCGCCCTCTTTCCGCACGCCGTCCTTTTCGCGCAGGCGCTGGTGTTCGAAGAGCGCGACGCCGGCCTCTTGCACCATCGAGCGGAAGATATCCTCGGCTACGTGCGGCTCGTGAACCCATGCGAGGTCCTGCCCGTAGAGCGGCATCTGGTAATGCCGGCCCACGCGATAGTAGAACTCCAGCGCGTATCCGCCGATGACCTCTTTCTTGCCGTAGTCGGTCCAGCCGAGGCCGCCCGAAACCATGCCGCCCAGATGGCCGCCCGGTTCGAGCAGCGCCGTCTTCAATCCTTCGCGCGCCGCTGCCACCGCCGCAACCGCGCCGCCTGCCGTGCCGCCGTAGACCACCACGTCGAAATCCCGAACCGCGCCCAGGGCTGAGGCCGCGGCCATCAACCAGAGCGCTGGTGTCCGCAGGCTCATGGCAGCGCCTCTTCGATCTTCCTCCGCACTTCGGCGGCGAGACGCGGGCTTTCACCGCCCGTAGAAATTGCCAGTTGCACGCCGCCGCGTTCGACGCGCGCCGGGACAAGGAAACCGCACTCCTCGGCGGAATCGGCAATGTTGGCGAAAATGCCCCTGCCTTTGGCGGCGATGCCGATGCGGTGATTGGTGAGGCGGTCGTTGGTTGCGGCGAAGACCAGCGCGGCCCCGGAGAGATCCGACGCCCGGAACCGGCGCGCCGTCAAGCGGACGGGCAGGGTTTCGAAATCCGCCTCCCACTCCGGCGCCACCACCGTCACGCGGGCGCCGGCTTCAATAAGGCCCCTGGTCTTGCGCAGGGCCACCTTCCCCGCCCCCACAACCAGCACGGGCCGGTCCTTCAAGTCGAGAAAAATGGGATAGTGCTTCAACCCAAAATGTAGCACGGGTGCGGGGCAGCCCCGGGGGCGAGCAGCCGGTGGCATGGGCTCCGACGCTGCTGGCTTGCATCGGCGTTGTCTCTCACGGGAGATGAACATCGCTCAGCCCGTCGGGAGGGCCTAATGGCGCCGGCCTCCTGATCTGCCTTCTTCGGGCTTTCGGCGCTGCCTTCCTGGAGTGAAGCGGCGCCGGGTTCATCATTTGATTTGGGCGGTCAGGACTTCGATGGCTTTCTCGATCTGGCGGTCGTGGCCGGCCAGGTAATCGGCGGGCGTGTTATCGGCGTAGACGTCGGGGGGGACGCCGTAATTTTCCATGTCCTTGCCGGAAGCGGTGAAGACGCCGGCGCCGGGGGTGCGGATGGTAGATCCGTCGAGCAGTCGGAAGGAACCGGTGCCGATCACGGCGCCATAGGTGGGCACGCCCACAATCTTGCCGAGGCCGAGGGTGCGGAAGCCGTCGGGGAACATTTCGGCGTCGCTCGCGGAGCGCTCGTTTTGGAGCACGGCCAGCGGGCCGAAGAAGGTCTGGCCGGGGCGCGGGGCGGGCAGGGAATCGCGGCCGGTGGTGGCCTGGTACTGCTTGCGCTGTACGAGGATGGCGAGCAGTTCCTGATCGATTCCACCGCCGCCGTTGAAGCGCTCATCGATAATGAGCGCCTTCTTGTCCTGGTTCTTGAGCAGGTCGCGCTGAAACTTATCGAGCGATGGCTGGTCCATGGCCTTGATGTGCAGGTAGCCGATCTGGCCGCCCGAGAGCTTATTGGCGCGCTCCTCGTTGCCCTCCACCCAGAGTTCGTACTGCAGGTCGCTCATCTGCGTGGAGGTTAGGGGATCGACCGTGAATTTCCAGGCGCCATCGGGGGTGGGGGTGGTGTTGACCAGGAATTCCAGCTTGCTGCCGGGGAGAATGTTGAAGACGCGCCAGTAATTGTCGGTAGTTTTCAGGTCGCGGCCATTGACGGAGAGGATGAAATTGCCCACGGCGAGCTTGATGTAATCGTGATCGGCGGGTCCTTTTTTGTAGATGTAGGAGACCTTGAAGTAGCCGCAGGGATCGGGGGCGAGGTCGAAGCCCGGATAGCGGGTTTGGGCGCGCTCGGGCGCGGGAGTCTGGCCGGGGAAGCCGCCGCCGCCGGAGATTCCGGTATGGGAGGCGTTCATCTCGCCGATCATTTCCATGATGACGTTCTGAAGCTCGTCGGTATCGGCGACGTGCTCGAGGAGCGGCTCGTAGCGGTCCTTGGCGGCGGCCCAATCGACGCCGTGCATTTTGGAATCGTAGAAGCGGTTCTTCATGACGTTCCAGGCTTCTTCGAAGACCTGTTTGCGTTCGGCGGCGAGATCGACTTCCATGCGGACGGTGAAATCGATGCGGCGCGGGGAGGGTCCGGCGGCCGCGGTTGCGCCTGTGGCGGCAGTTGGAGCGGCGGCGGCCGGAGCGCCACGTCCGCCGCGGCCCGCGCCGCCGGCAGATGGAGCAGCGGCGGTATCGGCGGGAGGCGCAGGGATGGAGAGATTGTAGATTCCGCCGCCGGACATGAAGTAAATGCCGCGGCTGTCGCGCGCCCATTGCGGCTCGGAAGCGCCGCCGAAGCCGCCGCGCCCGCGTCCTCCGCCGCCAGCGGCGCCGGCCGGGGCGGTGTTGAGGCGGGTGATGCGCGTGCCATCGTCGCCCATGGTGTAGAGAGCGGGCCCGCCACCGCCCGGCGCGCCCGCGCCGGCAGCGCCGGCAGCGGCGGATGCGGAGAACAGGTAGGTGCGGCTATCGGGCGAAGGATACACGGCCGAGACCTGCATGTTGGTGAGTTGCTTGATGCGGCGGTCCATGCCGTCCCAATCGATTCTCACCTCGGCCGGGGGCGCGGCGGCGTTCGAGGCTCCGCCACGGCCTCCACGGCCGGCGGCCGGCGTTTCCTGAGCGGAAGCAGCGGCCTGAGCCTCCGTATTGACGTCCTTGCCATCCTCGGGGTCCTTATCGATTTTGGTGAGGGCCACGCTGTAGAGCGACATGGTGGTGCGGTTCAAGGAAGCCATGGAGGGGGAGCCGAAGCCGGCCACGAAGAGGATCTTCTTGCCATCGGGCGTCCACCTGGCGCCGCGCGATAGCAGGAATTCGTCGGAGCTGACGGTGCGGGCGGGAGCGCTGCCGTCGAGCGGCTGGATGTAGACGTGCGAGCGCAGGAGCTTGTCTTCGGCCGAGTAGAGGAGCCACTTGCCGTCGGGCGAAACCTGCGGGCCGGAGATATTGCCGGCTTCGCTGGAGGCCAGCACCACAGTGGCGCCGGTGTCGATTTCGGTGCGATAGAGCTTGTTGCCGGCGCCGGTCCAGAGCAGGTACTTGGAAGACAGCGGGTCCCAGGTGAGGGAGGTCTTTTCGCCATCGCCGTCGGTGAGCTTCTTGACGGTCTTGCCGAGCTCGTCGGAAATGTAAATCTCCTGGCAGCCGGTGCGGTCGGAGACGAAGGCGATCCACTTGCCATCGGGCGACCAGCGCGGGTTCTCCTCTTTCCAGGGCGTCTCGGTGACGCGCTGCGGCTCGCCGCGATCGGTGGCGATGGTGAAGATTTCGCCGTGTTCCTCAATGGCGGCGCGCTTGTTGGTGGGCGAGATGCTGAAGCCTTCGGCTTCGTTGACGAAGGTGACGATCTGGGTTTCGTCGTCCTTTACGTCGGACTTCACGTCGATTTTGATTTCGGAGCTCTTGCCGCTGGCGACGTCGAGTTTCCACAGGCCGAAGTTGTCCTCGTAGACGATTACCTTGCCGTCGGCGGAGATGGAGGGGAAGTAGAGGTTGCCGTCGGTGTGGCGGGTGACCTGGACGGGCTTGCCGCCCTTTTCGGAGATCTTCCAGATGTTGTTGACGCTCTTCATGACCTCGGGGCCGCCGTAGACGATGGACTTTTCGTTGGGCATCTGATCCGCGACGTAGTAGATGAAGCCGTCGCGGCCGTACATGGGCCAGAGATAGTTGCCCTTGTAATCGGGGTCGCCGAGCTGGGTGAATTTCGAAGCGGCGACGTCCATGAGCCACAGGTCGACGGCGTAGCTGCCGCGATAATGCTTGCGGGACCAGACGCCCGGATGGCGGGTGAAGGCAAGCTTGGATCCGTCGGCGGAATAGCTGGCCCAGGAGCCCCAATCGAGGTCGATGGGCTGCTCCGTTCCGCCGTCCACCGAGACGGTCCAGAGGGTTCGGGTGCCGGGGAAGGCGCCGTTGCCACGGGCGGAGGTGAAGACGATGCGCTTGCCGTCGGGGGTCCAGCCGACCACATCGTCGGCAGCGTTATGGAAGGTGAGTTGGCGCGGTTTGCCACCGGTGGCGGGGACCACGAAGACGTCGTCGTTCCCCTCGCGGTTGGAAGAGAAGGCGATCATGGAACCGTCCGGGGAGAAGCGCGGGTAGATGTCGCGAGCCTTGTGGTCGGTAATGCGCTGCACTTCCGACCCGTTTTCGTTGGCGACCCAGATATCGCCGAGGTAGCTGAAGGCCACTTTGCCCTTCGAATAGGAGGGATGGCGCAGCAGTTTGACCTGGCTTTGCGCCAGCGCGGGCAGAAGGAGGAACGCGACGATCGAGAGCTTTCGAAGCACGGGGACTCCTTGGAAAGCAGGATAACCGAATATTAATCGCTGGCAAGGCGGCAAGCAAGCCGAAGAAGGCCGAAGAAGACAGGCCAGGAGGCCCGTCCTACCCGGATTTCGTAACTTTAAGACCCTGCATATAGATATTTTCCTTGACGGCACACTACATCTTGGGGCACTATTACGAATGCGAGTCCTCGAAAAGGGGACCGGGAGGGTGTCGTGAACCAGCTCTCATCCAGCGCCAGTGAGAAAATGGAATCAGTGAAGCAAAGAAACGAGATCAAGACAGGGGCGGGGGTATCGTTCCCGCGCTATTTTACGGCCCGGCTTGAAGCCGGCAAGACTCCGTACGACGAAATCCGTTGGGAAACGCGAACGGCATCCATCGGCAACGACAAGGGCGCGGTGATCTTCGAACAGCGCGACGTGGAAGTTCCGATGGACTGGTCGCAAACGGCCACTAACATTGTGGCCAGCAAGTACTTCCACGGGAAACTGGGCTCGCCGGACCGCGAAACTGGGGTCTCGCAACTGGTGCAGCGGGTGGTGGACAGCATCGCCGGGTGGGGGTTGAAGGACGGCTATTTCAAGACCGACCAGGACGGGGAGAACTTCCGGATGGAGTTGGCGCACCTGATGCTGACGCAGAAGGCGTGCTTCAACTCACCGGTGTGGTTCAACGTGGGCGTGCCGGAAGCGCGCGGGTACGGCTGGGTTTACGACCAGGAGAAGGGGCGGATTGGCAAGTTGGAGGCTGGGGTAGTGCGGCCGCAGTGTTCGGCGTGTTTTATCGTCTCCGTGAAGGACTCGCTCGAATCGATTCTGGACTTGGCGAAGACTGAGGGCATGCTGTTCAAGTGGGGGTCCGGAACGGGCACGAATCTCTCGGCTTTGCGCGAGGAGAACGCGATCCTTTCGGGCGGCGGGAAGGCATCCGGACCGCTATCGTTCATGAAGGGCTTCGATGCGTTCGCGGGCGTAATTAAGTCCGGCGGCAAGACGCGGCGAGCCGCTAAGATGGTGATTCTAAACGCCGATCACCCGGATGTGGAGAAGTTCATTGCGTGCAAGGCCAAGGAAGAGAAGAAGGCCTACGCGCTGGTGGAAGCGGGCTACGATTCGTCAATTGACGGCGAAGCTTACAGCTCCATCTTTTTCCAGAACGCCAACAACTCGGTGCGCGCCACCGACGATT